>SFIR01000010.1 GCA_004556165.1 Clostridiales bacterium
CAGGAATACAAATGCCCTGCATGCGGCGGCGCACTTGAATTCAACAGCGGCATTCAGAAGATGAAATGCCCCTACTGTGATACGGAATTTGAGATGTCCGTGCTTGAGGAATTGGATGATGCTCTGAATAACGAGGGCAAAGACGATCTGAACTGGGATACAAATGCGGGTTCAGAATGGACATATGATGAGGAATCCAAGCTTCGTTCGTACGTCTGCAAATCCTGCGGCGGTGAGATAGTCGGCGATGAAAACATGGCAGCAACGTCATGCCCGTACTGCGGCAACCCGGTGGTGATGACGGGGCAGTTCTCCGGCACACTGAAGCCTGATTACATAATCCCCTTCAAGCTTGACAAAAATGCGGCAAAGGAAGCTCTCAACAAGCATTACAGCGGCAAGAAGCTGCTGCCAAAGGTATTCAAGGAGCAGAACCATATCGAAGAGGTCAAGGGTGTCTATGTTCCCTTCTGGCTGTTTGATGCCGATGCCGATGCGAATGTCCGTTACAAAGCAACGCGTGTGCGCACTTGGAGCGATAGCTCGTATGATTATACGGAGACCAGCTTTTATGCCGTCAGGCGAGGCGGCTCAATAAGCTTTGAACACGTCCCTGTGGATGGTTCAACTAAAATGGCAGATGACCTGATGGAATCCATCGAACCCTTTGATTTTTCCCAAGCGGTGGATTTTCAAACAGCGTATCTCGCCGGATATCTGGCGGATAAATACGATGTTGATGCGGAGCAAAGCGTCGATCGCGCTAATGAGAGGGTCAAGAGGAGCACTGAAAATGCCTTTGCCTCCACGGTGGAGGGCTATACTACCGTGACTGCGGAGTCATCAAGCATACGCCTGCAAAACGGTACCGCAAAATACGTGCTGTATCCCGTGTGGCTCCTGAATACCACATGGAATGGCAAAAAGTATACCTTCGCAATGAACGGTCAAACCGGCAAGCTCGTAGGTGACCTGCCTCTCGATAAAGGCGCGTATTGGAAATGGCTTTTCGGTATATGGGGCGCAGCAGCCGCTGTCGTATTCGGAATCAGCTATCTTGTGTGGATGCTGTAAGGAGGGTTGAGTGATGAAGAAAAAATTTCTTGCTTTTTTACTCGCATTTATAATGTGTATCTCCTTCAGCACGGCGGCATTTGCAGCCGGAGAAGAGACCTCGTACATCATTGATGAGATTGGATACCTAACTGAGGCGCAAATAAGCAATCTTGATAGGTATGGAGAGTATCTGTCGGAGTCGATCGGCATTGATATCCTCTTTGTATATACGACCGCCGATGAGAATGCTTTGGGCGAATATGCAGAACAGCTTTCTCTTGGCAGAAGTCAGAATCAGATTCTGATGATTGAGAACGAGAAAGTCTGGGATGTGTACCTTTTCGGAACGGCGATTGATATGATTACCGATGACGACATTTCCTCCTTGAGGGATGTTTATGTCGCTGGAAGCACCTACTATAGCAGTATCGCCGACTATATGTATGCAGCGGCAAAACTCGCTGGAGGAACCGGAGTGGTAGAAAGTTTCAGCGAACATTCCACGATTATCCCGCATGAGTTGACCAGGGTCGTCGATATGGCTGATCTTCTTGATAATTCCGAGGAAGCTGATCTGCTCTCCATGCTTGACGAAATAAGTAATCGTCAGGAGCTCGATGTTGTCGTGGTGACTGTCAACACGCTTGACGGAAAGACTCCCATGGACTATGCCGATGACTTTTATGACTATAACGGATACGGCTTTGGAGAAAACCGTGACGGTGTACTTCTGCTTGTGAGCATGGAGGATCGTGATTGGTGGATTTCTACTTCCGGCTACGGCATTTTCGCTTTTACAGATGCGGGAATAGAGTATATTTCCGAAAAATTCCTGTCCGATCTAAGCAACGATGATTATTCAGAAGCTTTCACAAAGTATGCGAAGCTTTGTGATGAGTTTATTACACAGGCAAAGACCGGCGAACCCTATGACACAAATAACTTGCCTAAGGAGTCGTTTGACGTGTTTACCAGCCTTTTGATTTCCTTAGTTGTCGGAATTTTGGTATCGCTTATCGTTACCGGCAAAATGAAAGGCAAATTAAAGACGGTACGCATGCAACCGGCAGCAGAAGAGTATGTCAGGAATGGAAGCATGCTTGTTACCGAGTCGAGCGATCTCTTCCTGTACAGTCACGTTGACCGCAGAGTAAAGTCGAAGGATAACGACTCCGATGGCGGATCAAGCACCCACACATCTTCCTCCGGTTCGTCCCACGGCGGCGGCGGCGGAAAGTTCTGATTAAACAATAACACAAAAAAACTATTCTGAAAGGATGAAACAGTATGAGTATTTTTGATAAGCTGAAAAACACAGCACAGCAGGCGGTAAATACCGCCATCAAATCGGTTGGCAGCAAGCGTGAAACCTTCACCTTTGCCAGCCTGCCGGAAAGCCTTGCCGAGTTGCAGGCACTTCCCGAAGCGAGCCTTGACACCCCGTTCAAAACAGCAGCGTTGACCGTGCTTGCACTCTGTGCCTATGCCGCAGATAAGAATATCGGCACTGAAATGCTGAACTTTCTGCGAGGTCCGCGTCCCTTGAACGGACAGGAGATTTCTTTCCTCAACGATCGCTTCCGCGATGGCAAGACCTATTTGCCGTTCACCTATTTTGCAGGCTCGACTCCGGACAACAACTATACCCCGTCCGAGCCGTATACAATCACGGTCGAAAGCAATCATGTGTCCGGTGAAGAAGCCGGCTATATGAAGCTGTTTATCCCTTGCGGCGGAGCGGACTCCCCGAGACCGATAAAGCTCCGTCAGCGCGGCAGCGACGGCAAATGGTTCCTGTGGGAGCAGTATCTGCTGACCGGTGTGCGCACACCGAAGGCCGCCGATCCGTGGGCATAAGATAAGTAGGAGAAAGTAATGAATATCATTGGAAAATGGAAAATTAAAGAATTTCATCTTCCCACCCCTATAGACGAGCGCGACTATACCTCCGAAGATCCGTCCGAGGCTATCCGTGCCTATACGCCGGAAACATTGCCGGACGAGGAAGAATACGAGGATTTTGCAAAGATGGCACGGACATTCTTTGAGTTCACGCCGGATGGCAAACTTGATACCCTAATGCCGATTCCGGAAGAAATGTATGAAGAAGCGAAAAAAGAGGGGATGGAGATACGCGATGGCTTTGCTGTTATCGGGTCCACTATGTGGAAGGAGAAGGACGGCAAGTTCTTCTATGACAGCAAGATAGAGGGCGAGGTTCTCGGCGAGGCAGTTGTTCCGTTTATGGAGATAAAGGTATTGCCGGATGGATGCCTACTCTATAGTATGGACGTTTTGGTGTTAGAGAGAGTATAAAGTCAAAATGTGTTGCTATCGGGACATGTGCAATTTTATTGAAAATGAAAGAAAAGAAGACACAAGGAGACCCCTAATGAGAAAAGCGATTGTCTTATTGATTATGTTGTTATTGTGTCTGCAACCTGTTTCGGTATTTGCTGCCTCGGCACCGGAGATATTGAATGAACCGCAAAATCTTGTCTGGCCGGAAAACAGCGTGGCAAGCTATTCCGTGGAGGCATACGGCGATGACCTGAGCTATAAATGGTATATCATTTGTGATGGAGTAACATATGACACAACCATATTTGAAGAAGGATTGCCGTGGATAGGATTCGGAATGTCCGGATGCGGTGCAAGCGCGGATGGAAAGACATTCTATATCAATGGCATTGTGAATGAAGCAAACGGTGCCCAAATATTCTGTGAAGTTACCAATGGAGCAGGAAGCGTACGGTCCCGTGCGGCAACAATCAGCGTTGGCGGTTCCGCTCTCCCTCCGAATATAAAAGTCGTGCCGGGCATCATTGTCGAAATGAACCGGCCTGCGTCCATCATGTGTACTGCCTCCGATCCCCAGGGCGGCACAGTAGAATATATCTGGATGGAAACCACGACCGGCGAGCTGAAGGACGTTGTTGCTATCAATCGGGGTACGGAAACAAACGAAACCCTGAATTGTGATACGAGCACGCCGGGTACAAGGTATTTCGTCTGTATGGTAACCACTTCAAACGGCGGTATGGGATACAGCAGCGTGATTCCGGTAACAGTTACAGAACAAGCGGAAACCTGTGTCGAGATTCTTAGGACTCCTGATAAGGTGGTGTATACCTCCGGCGAATGTCTGGATTTGACAGGGCTGATGGTGCGTGTTACAACGCCGGAAGGCTCTTTTATATCCATGAACGGTGAAGGACTTGAAATCACAAAGAACCCTTTAGTCACATTAGGTGAGCAGAAGATCAGGGTCGGCTACGGGGATGCCATGGATATTTTTATCGTGACCGTGAATGAAGCATTTCACCGGCACCGGTTTGGTGAGTGGATGGTAACGGCAGAGCCGACATGTACGGAAAGCGGTATCAAGGCGCGTGAGTGTGACTGCGGTTACACGGAACGAGAAGAAATTCCGCCAACGGGACATCAGTGGGATGAAGGCAAAATAACGAAAGAACCGACAGAGGATTCCGACGGCGAAAAGACCTTTTCCTGCACGGTATGTAAAGAAACGAAGAAGGAAGTCATCAAAGCCGATAATAACGACAGCGAGCCTACCGAAGGTGCGGAAGCAACGGGAAGCATCGAAAGCCCGATTCCTACCGGAGGAAGCGAAGCATTCGGCGGAAATCAACCTTCCGGCACAGAGCCGTCCTACGGTTTTCCTTGGTGGCTCAACCTTATTCTCATTATTGCCATAGGAATAGTAACCGGATCGATACTCTTTATCCTGAGTAAGAGAAAGAAGTGATTCGGTAAGCTAACAATATAACAGCCACAAGTGGAAACGTTTATGATGGGTGCGTCAGATTACCGATCATATCACTTCCTCTTCGTGGCTGTTTATCATTTATGACAGTAATAGCTGAAGCGCTTCATGTTTGTTTCCGTGCTGATGATGACAAAGACAAAGGGCGGCTGCAAAAGCACAATCGCTTTGCGGCCGCCCCGTGGTTTTATTTTCGTAATGATCAGTCGTTGTTCAGCTCGGTAATGCCGTCAATGCGGATATCGAACAGAGGAGCGGAGATGATCTCGGATTCATGGAAGTAACCGTCCCAGATGAGCTCGTCTTCTCCGACTTTGTAGCTGGTGAGATGCTCGCCGTTTACGGTGAAGGTGTTGCAATCGAATACATGGAGGGTGCCGTCCTTAATAGCTGCGATGGCAGCATCGACTGCTTCCTGAGTGCCTTCTGCGCAAGCGGAGCCGAGGGTGCTGATAAGAACTGCATTGTCGGAATAGCCATGGCACCAATCCTGCTGCATTTCTTCGCCGTTCAGAGCTGCGCCGATAGCATAGGTGTAGTATGCACCCCAGTTATTCTGGGAGGAGGTGAGAGCAACATCGGGAGCGACGTTCAGCATGTCCACATTGTAACCGACAACGTAAACATTGGGATAATCGGCATTGTGTGCAGCCTGTACAGCGGAGGGAGCACCGGTGGAGTCAGCATGCTGGGCGATGATGACGCAGCCGAGAGCCATCAGAGCGTTTGCAGCCTCTGCTTCGAGGGTGAGGTCAAACCACTTGTTGGTGTACTTAACGTCCATATATGCTTCGGGAACGATGGAGCGGACGCCGAGGAAGAATGCGGTATAACCGGAAACAACCTCTGCATAGGGATATGCGCCTACATAACCGACATGGGGATCGTCAACGAGGCCGTTATCCATGAGCTCCTTGAGCTTGAGACCTGCAACGATGCCGGAAACATAGCGAGCTTCATAGATGTTGGTGAAATAATTGAAGATATTGTTGAGATCAGTCTGCTTGGCAGCGGTCTGGCCGGTTGCATGGCAGAAGAGAATGTCGGGATATTCCTTTGCAGCCTGGATGAGATAGCTCTCATGGTTGAAGGAATTTGCAAAGATGATATTGCAGCCCTGCTCTGCGAGATCGACTGCGGTCTGATAGCATTTCTCATCTTCGGGAACATTGTACTTATAGATGATCTGGTCTTCCCTAAGACCGTGTGCCTTCCTTGCTGCCTCGATGCCTTCCATATGAGCAGCGGTATAGCCTTCGTTTTCGTCTCCGACGAGAATGACGCCGACTTTGAAATCGTCATTCTTGGTGCCGCATGCGCTGAAGCAGCAGGCTGCCATAACGAGCGCGAGTGCGAGTGCGATGAACTTCTTCATTACTGTTATTTTCCTCTCTGTTTTTTAATCGCAAATTCTTACGACAGTAACATTATAGCATCCGATTTTGCATTTTCAATGCCTTATCCCACATTATAATCTATATTTCGACCTATATATAATCAAGATTTTGCCACAATAAGTAGCGATTGGAAGCGATATGGATTTGCTTTGTTGAGATGGGCAGCGGTTTATGATATTATTAAAGGGAAGAAGAAAAAATAATGAAAGAACGAGAGGAGCGGAAAGAAATGAAGAGAGGTAAAGTGACCGGAAAGCCGGCAGGCTTAGCGATAGGAGCCGTATTCGGCATAGTTCTCGGCATTCTCGTTCTGCTTTTATGCATGATATTTCGGCAGGCATGGCTGCTGGCATTCTCGGTATTCTGGGGCGTCTATCTCGGCATCGGGCTCGGCTTTCGCAAGGAACCGAAAACCTATCTTATCACCTTCGCGCTGAGCCTTATGATACAATACCCGGTATGCTGCCTTTCAAAGCTTTTATGGGTATTTATCAGAATCAAATTTACATATATAGGCTTCGGCATGACGCTCGGCGAAGTGCTTTCGCGCTGTTTCCTCCCGAGTCTCATATCAAAAAACTGCCTTCTCCACACCGCGATACTCGCATTGATATCAATGGCATTCATCGGTATCCTGCTGATTCGCGACAGGAAAAGGCAGAAAGATAAGAATTAGGCTTTATCGGACTTTAAGCCCTGCTGCCATCTCGCTCATGACGGTTAGCGGCGAGAGGTTGACATCACCGGCATCGCTTGCGCAGAGGATCATGCCGTGGCTTTCAATACCGCACATCATCTTGGGCGCAAGGTTTGCGACAACTACAACGGTTTTCCCTACGAGCTGATCGGGGGAGAACCATTTTTTTATGCCGGAAAGCACTGTGCGCTGCTCGGTACCGAGATCAAGGGTGAATTTCAAAAGCTTCTTGGATTTCGGCACCTCTTCGCATGCGACAACCTTGGCAAGGCGAAGATCGAGCTTTGAAAAATCATCGTAGCCGATTTCGGGCAGCATCTCGGGCAGCTCGGGAGCTTCCTCTGCCTTGGGTGCTTCTTCCTTTACTTCCGCTTTGGGCGCTTCCTCCTTGGCAGGCATAAGGCTGTTGAGGTATTCAAGCTCCTTCTTCATATCAATGCGGGGGAAGAGCGCTTCGCCTTTGACGACCTTTTGACCGACGGGGAGAAGACCGAAGGTGTGAATCGAATCAAAACTCATGAGCGCTTCATCTGTGATGCCGAGCTGAGCAAAGATTTTCGGTGAAGTCCTCGTAAGGAAGGGTTGAAGGGCGACGCCGATAATGCGCAGGCATTCGGCAAGGTTGTAAAGAACCGTGCCGAGACGGGCTTTATTTGCTTCATCCTTTGCAAGCAGCCATGGTGCGGTGAGGTCGATATACTTGTTGCAGAGCCTGACAAGCTTAAAGATATCGCCGATGGCTTCATTGATATGGAAAGCATTCATGCTCTCCTCAATCCTATCCGCAAGCGCGCTCGCAGCAGGTATGATGGTATCGTCCTGCTCGGGTACGGGGGTATCGTGAGGGGGAATGACGCCGTCAAAATACTTCTCTATCATCGCAACGGTACGGGAGAGAAGGTTGCCGAGGTCATTGGCAAGGTCGCTGTTTATACGGGTAATGAGGGTGGCGTTGTCAAAATTGCCGTCGCTGCCGAATGAAAATTCGCTGAGTAGGAAGTAGCGGACGGCATCCACACCGTAGCGCTCAACGAGCTTTACGGGGTCAACGACATTGCCGACGGATTTGGACATCTTGCTGCCGTTGAGCACAAGCCAGCCGTGACCGTATACATGCTTGGGAAGCGGAACATCAAGCGCCATGAGGATGATGGGCCATATGATGGTATGGAAACGCATTATCTCCTTGCCGACGAAATGCACATCGGCAGGCCAGTACTTCCTGTACAGCTCATCGTTATCGGAGAGATAGCCGAGCTTTGAAAGGTAATTGAGAACCGCATCGAACCAGACGTAAATAATATGCTTATCATCAAAATCGACCGGCACGCCCCATTTGAAGGTGCTGCGGCTGACGCAGAGATCCTCAAGCCCGGGGAGCAGGAAATTATTGAGCATCTCCTTTGCGCGGGATGCGGGCTGAATGAAATCGGGGTGCTCGTTTATATAGTCGATGAGCCTCGGAGCATACTTGCTGACGCGGAGGAAATAGCTCTCCTCCTCAACCTCCTCAACGGGACGGCCGCAGTCGGGGCAGACTCCGCCGCTCTCCTTGAGCTGTGTTTCGGTCCAGAATGCTTCGCAGGGCGTGCAGTACATGCCCTTATAGCTGCTCTTATAGATATCGCCCTTGTCGTAGAGCTTTTTGAATGCCTTCTGAACGCATGCAATGTGGTAATCATCGGTGGTGCGGACAAAGCCGTCGTTGGAAATATCCATGAGCTCCCAGAGCTTATGGAAACCGCTGACGATATCATCGACGTATTCCTGCGGCGTTACGCCCTTTTCCGCAGCTTTGCGCTCGATCTTCTGACCGTGCTCGTCCGCGCCGGTGAGGAAATAGGTATCATAACCGGTCAGGCGCTTGTATCTTGCCATTGCATCGGTATTGACGGTGCAGTAGGTGTGCCCGATATGCAGGTTTGCGCTCGGGTAATAGATGGGGGTCGTTATATAAAAGGTTTTCTTTTCCATTTTCAAAATTCCTTACAGATAATTAAATTTCTTGGAAGCATTTCCCGGGAAATAACCGGTATGCCGGCGGTCAGTCGAGGTAATCCTTGAGCCTCTTGCTGCGGCTTGGGTGACGGAGCTTGCGGAGGGCTTTTGCTTCGATCTGGCGGATACGCTCCCTGGTGACGTTGAATTCCTTGCCGACATCCTCAAGGGTACGGGTCTTGCCGTCATCGAGCCCGAAGCGCAGGCGGAGCACCTTCTCTTCACGGGGAGTGAGGGTTGAAAGCACCTCGTTGAGCTGTTTTTTAAGCATTGCATAGGTCGCCATGCTGTCGGGCGCAGGCGCATCGTCATCGGGAATAAAGTCACCGAGATGGGAATCCTCCTCCTCACCGATGGGGGTCTCGAGGGATACGGGCTCCTGCGCAATCTTTATTATCTCGCGTACCTTCTCCTCGCTGATGCCCATGGCTTTGGCAATCTCGTCGTTTCGGGGTTCGCGCCCGAGCTCCTGGAGAAGCTGACGGTTGACCCTGACGAGCTTATTGATGGTCTCGACCATGTGTACGGGGATACGGATGGTGCGCGCCTGATCCGCGATAGCACGGGTGATGGCCTGGCGAATCCACCATGTCGCATAGGTTGAGAACTTGAAGCCCTTGCGGTAATCGAATTTATCGACTGCCTTGATAAGGCCGAGATTTCCCTCCTGGATAAGGTCGAGGAACTGCATGCCGCGCCCGACATACCTCTTTGCAACGCTGACTACAAGGCGAAGGTTGGCTTCGGCAAGCTGCTTCTTCGCTTCCTCGTCACCGTCAGCCATACGCTGCGCGATGTCCTGCTCCTCTTCGCCGGAGAGCAGGGGAACTCTGCCTATCTCCTTGAGGTACATTCGCACAGGGTCGTCAATAGCAATACCCTCGGCTGCTGCCAGCTTAGGGTCGATCTCCGAGATATCCTCGCTCGCGATCTCATTCATGTCCACATCCTCGACGACATCTATATCGGCATTTTCAAAGCGATCGAATACGGCTTCCATCTGCTCGATATCGAGAGCGTCGTTTCCGAGAGTGTCGATGACCTCACGATATGTCAGCTCGCCCTTTTCCTTGCTGCGGTCGATGAGCTCGTCCACTTTCTGCATCGTGGTAAGTTTTTCCTGATTCTCCATATTTCCTCCCAGAATAGTCTTTCCCAATATTTAAAACTTAATGATAATTTCAGCGAATTTCACGGCTTTTCATGACGAGCGCAAGCTGCTCGCTCATGAGCTGCTGCCGTTTTCCGGGGTCGGTTTCCTCCTCGGCAAGGCGGGAAAGCTCCCTGATGCGTTCGTCATATTCCGTCTTCAGTATCGACCTTATACAGTCGGAAGCGGTCTCCACGGGGGAGACGATATTATCAATCATATCCGCGGCGGCTCCTGCCTGCTCGATATCCGCGCTCTCGCAAACGGCGAGCAGCTTTGCAATATCGGGCTTTTCCGTGCTCTTGTATGCATTCATGAGCATCTCGGAAAACTCTCTCAGGCTATCCGAAGAGAACAGCGAATACGAAAAATCCTTGCTTTGAACGATCAGGTTTGCATCCGCCCTCGATACCATGAGGCTCGCAAGCAAAAGCTGCTCGGCCTTCACCCGCTCTCTCTGTGCCTGCCTGCGCCGGTACGCGCCCTGAATGACGGTATGCTTTTCCGCATCGCTCATCGGCTTTTCCGCTCCGCACTGAGCGCGGAGGGTGTCCGGCGCCATGCCGCTGCGCTCGGAAACAAGCTTGATATAGCGTTCGCGCTCTATGGGCTCGAGGCCCGCAATGAACGAACAGGCTTCGCGCGCATACTTCTCCCTGCCATCGGGCGTAGAAAAATCGTATTTCGCTGCCATGTATTCGAGCTTGAACATAGATGAGGTCATTGCGGAATCCTTTAGAAGCATGAATGCTTCCGCACCGTATGCCCTTACATATTCATCCGGGTCACGGCCCTCGGGGATTTTTATGACCTTCGGCTCAATTCCGCTCGCCTCGAGCACATCAATACCGCGAAGCATTGCCTTCTGACCCGCACTGTCGCCGTCATAGGCGTAGTAGACGCCGGGGGCGAAACGCCCGAGCAGCTTTGCCTGCTGGCTCGTAAGCGCAGTGCCGAGGGAAGCGACCGCATTGTCGATGCCTGCCTGATGCAGGCTTATAACATCCATGTATCCTTCTACCATGATGAGGTCGGAGAGCTTTCTGCCCTTCATGAGATTGATACCGTAGATATTATGCTTCTTATTATAAATAGGAGTATCCCCCGTATTCATGTATTTTGCTCCGTCACCGCCGGAAAGTATCCTTCCGCCGAACGCGACCACCATGCCGTAGGAATTGATGACGGGAAACATCAGCCTGTCGTGGAAGAAATCAAAGGTGGATTCGGGATCCTTGCGGCCCTTGACGCAAAGCCCTGCGTCGATGAGGTCATCACGGCTGAAACCGAGCGAGGACAGATGCTTATACAGTGCGTCCCAGTCATTCGGAGAGTAGCCGAGCCCGAATTTAACTGCGGTGCTGCCGTCGATGCCCCTTCCGATAAGGTACTTCCTCGCATCCGCACCAATATCGGAAAGCAGAGCCTTATGATAGAAAAGGGCTGCCTCGCGGTTAGCATTATACAGCCTGTCGCGCCTTGCCTTTTCCGCGCGGAGCTTTTCATCATCCACCTCGTTGGGCATGTCCATCCCCACGCGCTGGGCAAGAAACCGTATAGCATCGTGGTAGGATAGATTCTCCGCCTGCTCGATGAACTGGATCACGCTTCCGCCTGCTTTACAGCTGAAGCAGTGGAAAAGCTGCTTATCCGGCGAAACGCTGAAGGAGGGATCGCGCTCGGGATGAAAGGGACAGAGCCCCCACATTCTGCCGCCTCTGCTCGAAAGGCGCGTGTATTCCGATATGACGGAAACAATATCATTCCTCGCCATAAGCTCACTGAGCCACCGCTCGGGATATGCCATATTGCGCCCTCCTTCATGTGCATACTTTTAAGTAATTATACTATTCGATGAAAATTCCGTTTTTCCTGCATGAAGAACAAAAAAATCGCGATAGGTTGTTTCCTGTACGGAAAAAAGGCGGAATTATCCGATTGTTCGCTCCTAAAAGACTATGCCAGGGGTCAGGCGGTTGTTTTCGCGGAAAAAGCATATCCAGCTTCGAATATTTGTTATTTTATCAAGGTATTCAAAGGTGTCGCAGTCACCGCCGGCATCGCCGACGAGCACGAGCAGCTTTGCTGAATTCATCATATTTTCGATATCATAGTGGCTCGCAAAGAGCTGCAGCGTATTCTCGGCATCTTCAAGTATGCCGAGCACCTCGCCGGCATGCACGCTCAGCTTAGTATAATCGCTTGCGAGCGCGGCCTCCTCCATATCTGACAGCAGGGGATCTATCTGCCGTTCGAGCTTATGCAGATACATCCTTGACATCAGAAAAAGAAATGCCAGCAGCAGGAAAGCAACCACAAGGCTCACAACGGTCCAGATCGACTGTGAACGAAGTTTTTTGTCATTCTTTTGTTTCATAAGATCCTGTTTCATCAATAACCCTCCACCTTGTAAAATGCAAATTCGGTCTTTTTATTGCGTTTGAGCTTCGCCTGAACATGCAGCAAGCCGCTGCCGTCCAGTGAAGCAAAGAGTATTTCCTTTATGTTCGGGAAGCCCATGCCGGCGATTATGCGGTTGAAACCTATCTCATCGAGCCCGGACCGCTGAAGCGCGTCTCGATGCAGCTTGCCGTCCGTCACGATGAGAAGGGCGGGCCTTGCCTTCTCCAAAGGAAGGTTCAGGCTTTCCATAGTGGGCGTCTGGTACTGAGATTTGAGCAGAACGCTGAGACTGCCGTTGGTTTCGAGGATAGCGTATTCGACATTTGAAAACGAGAAAACATCCTTATCACGCAGCTGCTCGGCAAGATCATTAAGGGTGTAATTGGCTGCCTTCATCACGTCCTCGCGAACAAGCCCCTTTGATATGACAACAAGGGGATCACCGCAGATGAGCTTGCGCATCTTTTCGCTTTTGAGCGAAATAAAGGCAACAAGCCGCTGCATGATGAAGAGCCCGAGAATTGTCACGACGCCGTATACGAGCGGTACTGATGGGTCGGACGTGGGGACTGATGCGAGGTTCGCGATAAGAAGGGTCACCACGAGATCGAACGGCTGCATATCGCTAAGCTGCCGCTTGCCCATAAGGCGTATGACAGCGAACATGAAAATATAGATTATTATTGAACGAATAAATAAAGTCAGCATAGATATTCCCGATAGAAATCGGTTTGCCTCCGAATAAATAGTAAAAATCCGCCGCGCGGTTTTTGATTATTATTTGACCTCGGCGCGCAAATAATACAATTATCGACAAAGAACGAAATTTAACAAATTTGTCACAGGAAGCAATAGGGGAAAAACTCGCCGGAAAGATAGCGAAGGGACGAAAAAATATCGGTGGTTACGCTGTTTTTCGCAAAGGCTGCATCCGAAAGGTAAAATATCTGGGCCTCGCTTCGGGACTTGTAATATATCCCATTTGTTGTTATAATAATCATGGAATTATGCGGAATACAAGCATAAGCCGCTATTTCAGAAATAAGGAAACATAAAAATGCACAATTTTGATACACGCAGAAGAAGGAGAAGGGGGGACGGCCTCGGCATCGTTGCAAAGGCTTCATGGGTGATAGTCGGCATCGCGCTCGTTGTTGTCACTGCGCTCGTTATCTATGCAAAGGTGAATGAAGGCAGGCAGAATGTGGATATAGATATTCACAATTCGCCTTCTCCGGAGCTCCCCACGGGTACGGCCTCGGATCCTAACGGAACTCCCGGGACAACCGCACCGGTGCCCACGGGAGTGACCTCAACAGATCCTCCTATAAACACCGTTGCACCGACGCCCGATCCGACGCCGACAGCGACGCCCGGTGATACTGTGATACCGGGATATACGCCCGAGCCCGAGCCCGATTATTCGGTCTTTGACAACAGCGTATTCGTCGGTAATTCGATTTTTGAGGGGCTCTACCGCTACGGAGTCATCACCCACGGCACTTTCTTCACCAAGGTCGGGCTCAATATCCTTTCGGTTTATTCACAGCCTGCGACAAACGGGACTCTTCCTATAATAAATATGTCGGAGCCCTGTGAGCTGGATTCGGGTGATTATGAGATAGCAATTCTCATGTTCGGGCAGAATGAATTAGGGTGGCCCTCGCTCACCTCGTTCATCAGCCATTATTCCCAGTTCATAGATGATGTCAGGGCGAAACAGCCCAATGCCGTTGTTTTCCTGACCGGGCTCCCGCCGTTTTCGAAGGCTCAGAGCGACAAGGGCGGTGAGACGGGAGCCAATAACGACCGTATCCGCATGTATAATGAGCAGATAGAGCAGCTTGCTCTTACAAAGAACTGCTATTATATCCGCGTTCCCGACGTGATGCTGACCGCTGACGGCGATCTGCCGGATGAAGCATCGAGCGACGGGATGCATCTCAACATGAAATACTCCAAGGCCTGGGCGGATTTCATCTGCCTGACCGTTATGCAGGCCGTCAGGGGTAATCAGCAGTAAAAAAACAAATACTTATTCGGAGGAATACCAATGAAAATCGCAAAAAGACTTGCAATACTGCTTTTCGCACTCATCCTTGCCTTTGCCGCCATTGCCTGCGGCGGAACGGAAGAGAATTCACCTGCCCCCAAGGCTATCAACCATGCCGAAACAGCGCAGGCGCTTATTGATGGCTGCACTTTCGAAGAGAAACCCGAGATCATTGATTCTGAGTTTGGCCTGACCCAGCTCTTCGAGATCGACGGAAACCTCATCGCAAAGGATGAAAACGGCAATTACATGGGAACCGCGGCGATCTGTTCATCCACTCCCGAGACCGTTATAGTCATAAAGGCTGTCGATAATGCAAGCGCCGAAAAGATAAGGGATGAATATCTCGCAAAGCGCGTTGAAGCCTATATCCATGACTATGCCAATTACGGCCCCGAGCAGGTTGCAAAGCTCAATGACTGCATCAACAGGGTCGATGGCGAGTATGTTTTCCTCATCATCTCCGCCGATAATGCCGCTGCACTGAATTTACTGAATGAACTCACTAAGTAAAAAAGAAAAAAAGGTCAGGGCATCGCACCTCGCGCTCATAATCGCTTTTGTAGGCACAATAGCGGCATTTTTCCTGTTGCTCTGCTTCCTCCCGAAGCACGAGGGGGAGCTGAGCCCAAATGAGCGCCGCTTGCTCGCAAAGGCCCCCACTATAACCCTTGAGAATATTGCTTCCGGCAATTTCGGCAAGGAAGTCGATACCTGGCTTGAGGATCACTTTCCCCTGCGCAATTTCTTCGTCGCAAGCTATGCGTATATGAACCATTACTTCGGCAAGAATGCCGTTGAAAGCGTGATAATGGGCGATGAAGACAGGCTTTTCAATGCTCCGACACAGGTCGATGAGAGCAGCATCAATAAAAATGCCTCGAAGATTGAGGAGTTTATCGGGAAAAGCGGTCTTGATGCGGAGCTTGTTATAATTCCGTCAGCCGGTTCTGTAATGACGGATTCCCTTCCGAAACTGCGCCTTGAATATCACGATAATGAGATGCTCTCGATATTCTTCGATACCTGCACGGCGGACGGCGTTGATATTGAGGAGCTTTTCGCCGGTACGGGAGATGTCGGCTCGATGTATTACCGCACCGATCACCACCTGACCATGAAGGGCAGCTATACCGTGTACCGAGCACTATGCGAAAGGCTGGGACTTACGCCCTTTGCCGAGGATGAATTTACAAAGCGCAGCTTTGATTTTTACGGCACCGTCTACGGTACGAGCGGACTTATGCTCACCTCTCCCGATACCATGGAGATCTGGGAGAAGGATGGGGACAGCGAAATAACCGTTTCTGTCTTTGACGGAACGAACGAGAGCAATTACATGGGAATGCTCGATGAAAGCTGCCTCGAGGAAAGCTATGTCGATCGCTACGCCTGCTATCTGTACAGCAATCACGGGCTCACCGTAATAGAGAATCCCAATGCGGAGCAGGATAGAACTCTGCTTGTATTGAAGGACAGCTACGGCAATGCAATCGTTCCCTTCCTTGCAAGGCATTACAGCCGTATCGTTATGGTCGATACGAGGTACTATGCCGGCATAAAGGATACTCCTTCGGAGCTTGCCGAACAATACGGCATAGATGAATTCGTAGTCATCTACGGAACGGACAGCATCAATTCGGATATCAGCATTGCCTGGCTGAGATAAAAGAACACTGCTAAATATCACCGCACCGGAAGGCTTTCGGTGCGGATTTTACGCGAAAAGAAAGAAAAAACGATGAAAACACTTGCAGTCTACCTGAAAAACTACATCAAGGAATGCATCCTTGCGCCCCTTTTCAAGCAGTTTGAAGCGATACTCGAATTGATAGTTCCGCTCGTGATGGCGGCTATCATAGATCGCGGCATCGGCATGGGGGATAAGCCCTATATCCTTAAGATGGGGCTTTTGCTTGCAGCTATTGCCGTTGCCGGCTTCATTGCCGCAAGCATTGCACAGTATTTTGCCGCAAAGGCTGCGATAGGCTTTTCAACCGAGCTGAGGAGCGCGGTGCTGAGGAAGATTCATAGCCTTTCCTTCTCGGATTTCGATGCCGCAGGCACCTCCACGCTCATGACGAGGATGACGAGCGACATCAACCAGGCGGAGCTCGGAGTCAATAAGATACTGCGCCTTCTGCTGCGTTCGCCCTTTGTTGTGTTCGGCGCAATGGTCGTTGCATTTACGATAGATACGGAATGCGCCCTCATCTTCCTCGGCGTCATTGCGCTTCTCTGCATCATAGTGCTCGGCATAATGGTATCCACAATCCCCATGCACACAAAGGTACGTCAGGGCCTTGATAAGGTGACGGAAAAGACTCGTGAGAACCTTGCCGGCGTGCGCGTGCTTCGCGCGTTCACCGCCGAGGATGAGGAGGAAGCCGAGTTTGAACGCAGAAATAAAAAGCTCACAGCGCTTGAGCTCAAAGTCGGCAGGGTATCCGAGCTTCTGAACCCTCTGACTCTCATCGCCGTCAATGCCGCTATAATGATACTTATTTGGACAGGCGCGATTAAAGTAAATATCGGCAGCCTTACCCAGGGTCAGGTCGTGGCGCTCTATAACCTCATGAGCCAGATCCTCGTTGAGCTCGTCAAGATGGCAAGGCTGATAATCATCGTAGCTAAGGCGGCCGCAAGCGGAAAACGTGTTGCAAAGCTGCTGAATACCGAATCGACCAAGCTCTCGGGTACGGCTCTCCCCAAAGCGAATGCACCCAAGGGCAGCGTGGAATTCAGTAATGTTACCTTTACCTATAAGCTCGGCGGCGCGCCTGCCGTTGAGAATATCAGCTTTACCGCAGCCCCCGGAGAGACCATCGGCATAATCGGAGGTACGGGCTCGGGCAAATCCTCGATAGTGAACCTCATTCCCGGCTTTTATACCGCGGATTCGGGCAGCATCAAGGTGGATGATGTCGAAGTGAACAGCTTTGAACCCCACGCGCTCATGAAAAGAATCGGCATTGTTCCTCAGAAGGCCGAGCTGTTCAAGGGCAGCATACGTTCCAATCTCCTCATGGGCAACCCCGATGCCGATGAAAGCATGATGCGCGAAGCCCTTAAAAAAGCGCAGGCACTCGATATCGTGGATTCCCGTCCCGAAGGCCTTGACGCAGAGGTCGAGCAGGGCGGAAGAAATCTTTCGGGCGGTCAGAAGCAGAGGCTTACCATTGCAAGGGCGCTTCTCAAAAACCCCGAGATACTCATTCTTGATGACAGCGCATCAGCGCTCGATTATGCCACCGATGCAAAGCTGCGCATGGCGATAATGAATACGGAGAATCCTCCGACGACATTCATCGTGTCGCAGAGAGCCGCATCAATGCTCTATGCCGATAAAATACTCGTCATGAACGACGGACATCTGATTGCGACCGGCAGGCACGAGGAGCTTCTGAATTCCTGCTCCGTCTATCGCGAGATCTTCGATTCCCAGTTCAGCAGCGAGGGAGGTGCAGCATGAAAAAGAACGATCTCAACAGGCGCGCGACCCTTAAAAAGATAATCGCCAAGGGAAAAAGATACCTGCATTACTTCATAATTTCGCTGATATCGGCAGTGGTATCCGTTGCTGCGAATCTGATGATACCGCTGCTAATCGGCGACGCTGTGGACTGCATTAAGACTACCGGAAATGTCGATTTTGCAACTATATCAAAATACCTTCTGTTCATAGGCCTGAGCGTCGGAGTATCGGCGCTTGCGCAGTATCTGATGGGCCTTTGCAGCAACCGCATGACCTATGGGATAACCCGTGATATTCGTGACGAAGCTTTCAGGCATATTCAGAAGCTGCCGCTTTCGTACCTCGATTCGCACGCTACGGGAGATACGGTCAGCCGTATGATTTCGGATGTCGAACACGTTGCGGACGGTCTGCTCCTCGGCTTCACCCATTTCTTTACGGGTATACTGACGATACTCGGCGCGCTCGGGTTTATGCTGAGCGTTAATCCGCTCGTTGCTCTCGTCATAATCGCGGTTACTCCGCTTTCGCTCATCGCCGCGAACCTCATTACCAAGCATACCTATTCGATGTTCAAGGTGCAGAGCTCGACAAGGGGAGAGCAGACTGCATTCATAGAGGAGCTGATGAACGGGCAGAAGGTCGTGCAGGCATTCGAATGTGAGGAAAGCACTCAGGAGCGTTTTGACGAGATCAGCGAAAGGCTTAGGGTTTGTTCCGTCCGTGCGCTCTTTTATTCCGCGCTCACCAATCCCAGCACACGGTTTGTAAATGCAATTGCTTATGCGGGCATTGGCGTCGTCGGCGCGCTCACCGCGATAGCAGGTGGCATCACGGTCGGCGGACTTACGGCACTGCTAAGCTATGCAAACCAGTACACAAAGCCCTTTAACGAGATTACCGATGTGCTTGCCGAGCTGCAAAATGCGCTCGCCTGCGCGGCAAGGCTTTTTGAACTCATTGAAGAACCCGAGCAGTCCCCGGATGAAGAATGTACTGAGCATATCGGGCAGGGCTCGAATGATGTATGCTTCGAAAATGTCAGCTTCTCATATAATCCCGAGCAGGAGCTTATCAAGGACTTTAATATGAACGTAAAGAGCGGAAAGCTGATTGCGATCGTCGGCCCGACCGGCTGCGGCAAGACTACGCTCATAAACCTTCTCATGCGCTTTTATGATCCCGATGACGGCAGGATACTCGTCGGCGGCACGGATACAACAAAGGTCGCGCGCTCGGAGCTGCGCAAGAATTTCGGCATGGTGCTTCAGGATACATGGCTCAAGGCCGGTACTATCAGGGAAAATATCTCAATGGGTAGACCCGATGCAAGCGAAGAGGAGATCATCGCCGCCGCTAAAGCCTCTCATGCCCACGAATTCATCAAGCGTTTGCCAAAGGCTTACGACACCGTGATAGGCGAGTCCGGCGGAAGCCTGTCCCAGGGGCAGAAACAGCTTCTGTGCATTGCGCGTGTCATGCTGACCCGTCCTCCGATGCTGATACTCGATGAAGCGACATCATCGATTGATACCCGTACCGAAATACAGGTTCAGGATGCTTTCAGCAAGCTGATGAAGGGTAGGACGACCTTCATCGTTGCCCACAGGCTTTCGACGATACGCGAGGCGGATATGATCCTCGTTATGCGCGATGGAAGGATCGTCGAAAAAGGAACTCACGGGGAGCTGCTGAAGCTCGGAGGCTTTTATAAAGAACTGTACGAGAGCCAATTCGCGCATTGATAAGCGGAGAAAAACCATACGATTAAATCAGAAAAATACCGGTTGGGAACACCGGTATTTTTTTTAATAAATATATTCAATATCATGACCTGCCGGCATTGACATTTGAATAATAAAAGAATATGATTTTACCGCTAATAGGCATATTTTTTGCGTACCCTGAAAAGGATTTGCAACCTTGTTTTGAGATTATCAAGGAGGTATATCATGGAGAAGAAGACTCTTGTTATCGGCGTTATCGGCGCCGATGTGCACGCTGTCGGCAACCAGATACTCTATCACGCATTCACCGATGCCGGCTTCAACGTCGTAAATCTCGGTGTAATGGTTTCGCAGGAAGAATTCATCAACGCAGCTATTGAGACCAATGCCGATGCCATCCTCGTTTCCTCCCTCTATGGGCAGGGCGAGCTTGATTGCCGCGGACTTCGCGAAAAATGCGATGAAGCAGGCCTTACCAATATCCTTCTCTATGTCGGAGGCAATATCGTTATCGGCAAGCAGCCCTTCGACGAGGTGGAGAAGCGGTTCAAGGCAATGGGCTTTGACCGTTCATTCCCCCCGGGAACCCCTCCCGAGGTCGATATCGACTGCTTGAAGAAAGATCTGCATATTGAGGACTAACAGCCGGACTGCGGCAAATGAGTAGGAGTATTGCGTATGAGACCCGTATTGCTGATAGATTTCGGCAGCACATATACCAAGGTCACCGCCGTCGATGCAGACGAGGGTAAGCTTATCGGTACTGCCGCATCCTATACCACCGTTCAGACCGATATCAACAACGGCTTAAACGACGCACTCAAGAAACTTGAAAAGGTGACGGGGAAGCTCGAATTCAAAGAACGCTACGCCGCATCAAGTGCTGCGGGCGGTCTTCGTATGCTTTCGAGCGGCCTGGTTCCCGAGCTTACCTCGGAGGCTGCCAAGTGTGCGAGCCTCGGCGCAGGCGCAAAGGTACTTAAAACCTATGCGTTTGAGCTAAATGAGGATGACGCGGAGGAGATAAAGAGGATAAATCCCGATATTTTTCTGCTCGTCGGCGGTACCGACGGCGGAAACTCCGCATGCATCATTCACAATGCCGAGGTGCTTGCGAGCATTGACCGCGATTTCCCCATTATTATCGCAGGCAACAGAAATGCCGTCTATAAATGCAGGAAGATTCTTGCGGAAAAAGAGGTCCATGTCTGCGAGAACGTCATGCCGAAATTCGGAGTGCTGAATATAGGCCCCGTTCAGAAGGTTATCCGCGAGGTATTCCTTAAAAACATCATAAGAGCAAAGGGGATTACCAAGGCCTCCGAGCTCATTTCGGGAATCATGATGCCGACACCTTCGGCGGTCATGGCGGCGATTAAGCTCCTAAGCGAAGGTACGGAGAAGCAGAGCGGCATAGGTGAGCTCATCGCCGTTGATGTCGGCGGCGCGACGACGGATATCTATTCCGTATCGGACGGTATGCCGGATGACCCGAGGACATTGCTCAAGGGCATTCCCGAACCGCATATCAAGCGTACCGTCGAAGGGGACATCGGTATGCGCTACAGCATCCACGGCATAGTGGACAGCGCAGGCATCGACAAGATAGCCGGTATGGCAGGGCTCAGCAGGGAACGCACGGCGGAGCTTGTTGATATGCTTTCAAAGCATACCGATATGATACCGGACAGCGAGGAAACGCTTGCGCTCGATGAAGCGCTCGCTTCGATGGCGGTGCGTATTGCCGTCACAAGGCATGCCGGAAGCATTGAAGAAACCTACTCCATGCTCGGTACGACCTATGTGCAGACGGGAAAGAATCTAAAGAATATCCGTCAGATAGTCATTACGGGCGGTTCGCTCATCCATACCGAGCATACAAGGGAGATAGCCTCGTATGCGCTCTACGATAAAAATAACCCGACATCACTGAAACCAATGAGAGCAAATGTGCTCGTTGACAGAAAATATATCATCGCGGCAATGGGCCTGCTCAGTGAGCATTACCCCGAAGCAGCACTCACCATAATGAAAGAGGAGTTAATTAACAATGGCTTTGCAGAATAAGCGCATCAGCAACGATGAATTTTATAAGACTCAAAAAGAAGTCCTGCAGCAGTGGCCCACGGGCAAGGATGTTGATTTTGATGAGGCAGTGGCATTTCATAAGAGCTTGCCGGAGCACAAGATATTCTCCAAGAAGCTCATCAACGCAAAAAACAGCGGCACAACGCTCATTCAGCCCCGCGCAGGCGTTGCTCTTATCCACGAGCATATTGAGCTTCTGACCTATTTGCAGGATAAGGGCGAAGCGGATCTGCTGCCGACCACCATCGACAGCTATACCCGTCAGAACCGCTACGAGGAGGCGGAGAACGGCATCCGCGAATCCATGAAGGAACGCCGCTCGATGCTCAACGGCTTTCCGGCAGTCAACCACGGCGTTTCGGGCTGCCGCCAGGTCGTAAACGCACTCGATACTCCGCTCCAGGTCCGCCACGGCACTCCCGATGCAAGGCTCCTTACTGAGATTTGCTATGCCGGCGGTTTCACCAGCTACGAGGGCGGCGGTATCTCCTATAACCTTCCCTACGCCAAGAACGTCCCCATGGAGAAGACTATCAGCGATTGGCAGTATGTCGATAGGCTGACCGGCATCTATGAGGAAGCAGGCGTTTCCATCAACCGCGAACCCTACGGCCCCCTCACCGGGACTCTTGTTCCTCCCTGCATCTCCAATGCAGTCGCCATTATCGAGGCGCTTCTTGCCGCGGAGCAGGGCGTTCGCAATATCACCGTCGGCTACGGTCAGTGCGGAAATCTCGTTCAGGATGTCGCGGCTATCCGTACTCTTGATGAGCTTACCAACGAGTACATGCAGAAGTACGGCTACGGCGATGCTGTCATCACTACCGTATTCCACCAGTGGATGGGCGGTTTCCCACAGGATGAAGCAAAGGCATTCGGCGTTATAAGCTGGGGCAGCGCAACCGCAGCACTCTCCAAAGCGACTAAGGTCATCGTAAAGACTCCCCATGAGGCGGTCGGCGTTCCCACAATGGAAGCCAATGCTCAGGGACTCAGGTGTACCAAGCAGGTCATCAATATGCTTGCCGATCAGGTCTGCACCGCTGCAAACCTGGAGCTTGAAAAGGAAGTTATTCGCCGTGAGACCCGCTGCATCGTCGATAAGTGCTTCGAGCTCGGCGGAGGCGATATCGCAGTCGGAACCGTCCGTGCCGTCATGGCAGGCGCGCTCGATATTCCCTTTGCACCCTCAAGGTTCAATGCCGGCAAGCTGCTTCCTGCGCGCGATAATGACGGCGCAGTCCGTATCCTGAATTTCGGCAACCTGCCCTTCGATGCCGATATGAAGGATTTTAACAGGGCAAAGATAGATGAGAGAGCGAAAGCCGAGAAGCGCAACGCATCCTTCCAGATGGTCATTGATGATGTCTATGCCATCAGCAAGGGCAGGCTTGTAGGCCGTCCCAAGGGACTTCGCAATTCCTGATGAATCAAGTTAATTCTTTGGTGTTATATAAGAAAGGATATTCATTATGAAGATTGTTGATTTGATCTGTTCACCGGGCCGCACCGGCTTCTATTTCGATGATCAGCGTGCTATTAAGGGCGGAGCAAGGTCGGACGGCTTCACCTATATCGGCGAGACAGTGACCGAGGGCTTCCATTCCGTTCGCCAGGCAGGCGAATCCATTTCCGTCATGCTCGTGCTGGAGGACGGTCAGGTCGCATACGGCGACTGCGCAGCCGTTCAGTACAGCGGTGCCGGCGGACGCGATCCCCTTTTCCTCGCTGAGGACTTCATACCCGTTATCGAAAAGTATATAAAGCCCGAGCTCGTCGGCAAAGAGGCTGACAGCTTCAAGGGCCTTTCCGAAATGGTTGAAGCCATCACCGTTGACGGCAAGCGTCTTCATACCGCTATCCGCTACGGCGTTACCCAAGCGATCCTCGATGCAGTCGCAAAATCCACCAAGCGCATGATGTGCGAGGTCGTTGCGGACGAATACGGCTGCACCATCACTGATGAACCCCTCGATATCTTCACCCAGTCCGGTGATGATCGCTATACCAATGCCGATAAGATGATTATCAAGGGCGCACAGGTTCTGCCGCATGCGCTCATAAACAACGTCAAGACCAAGCTCGGCGAGCATGGCGAGCTGCTCAAGCAGTATGTCGAATGGCTCCGCGACCGTGTTATTGCGCTGCGCAAGGATGAGAGCTATAATCCCATATTCCATATCGACGTTTACGGCACTATCGGCGCCGCCTTCGGCAACGATAATTACGAAGCAATGGCAGATTACCTTGCAGAGCTTGAAGAAGCGGCAAAGCCCTTCCATCTCCGCATCGAAGGCCCAATGGATGTTGAGGACCGCGAAAAGCAGATGATTGCTCTCAAGACCATTACCAAGCTCCTTGATGACCGTCATATCAATGTCGAGATAGTTGCCGATGAGTGGTGCAATACCCTTGAGGATATCAAGTACTTTGCTGATAACCGTGCAGGCCATATGGTTCAGATAAAGACTCCCGACCTCGGCGGCATCAATAATATCGTTGAAGCGGTTCTGTACTGCAAAGCAAAGGGCATCGGCGCATACCAGGGCGGTACCTGCAATGAGACCGACCGCAGCGCGCAGGTCTGCGTGCATTGTGCAATGGCAACCCGGCCCGTTCAGATACTCGCAAAGCCCGGCATGGGCGTTGATGAGGGCTACATGATAGTCTATAACGAAATGCAGCGCATCATTGCAATGCATAAGGCAAAGCAGGCTGCAAAGAAATAATCAAGCCTATTCAGAGGCTGCTTTGGCAATCGGATTGCCGAAGCAGTCTTTTTTATTCGGCAATTTGATTCAAATCACCTCTTTTAAGTTATCACATGCTATAAGTAAATATTTAATATTTTACCATGGTTTGATTATTTGATAAATGTGTTTCATCAAAAAAATAAAAGCTGTTGCTTGAAAATGTGAAAACCATTCATCTCACGTTTATGGTTACACTCTGATTATTCATAAAAAGAAAATTGAATACAATTAGCTAATCATATATCACATTTAATTATCGGATACGGTTTACAAGTTTTAAGCAAAGGTGTATAATATTGACAGGAACAAAGAACACTTTGTTTCAATACCTAAATGAAAGGAAAGCATGTATGAAAAAATCGTTGGTGTTTTGCTAATCGCGTTGCTATGTCTGTCAGCGGTTTCGGTTCCCATCAGCGCACTTTGTGCAGCCGGCATCGATTATCCCGCTGACCAGCGAGATGCAAAAAAGATTCTCGGTCGTGATATACCACCGAAGTATGAAGATTTCGCTCTGTCCTGCTCTGCGAATGATATGCTTCATGGTTTTCCGACTGCAACAGTTGACGGAGTGACCTATGCGTTCTCCGATGGCAAGCTAAGCTGTGCAAGCCCGTCCGATAAGAGCGTGACCACTATTCTGGACTGCTGCGAGCGGTGGAACCAAGGTTGACAGCTCCTATGTCGTAAATGCTGATGTTACACTATATGCCCATTGGATCAATCAAAATGCTGTGATTGATTCGCCGGCAATCATAATCAGCAAAGAAGATTCCTATGAGCTATCAGATAGTAAAAAATTTGGAGGTAAATAAATTATGAAGAGAATCGTTAGTTTCCTGTGCGTGCTGATGTCACTATGTATGATTTTTGCGGCATGCACACCTAAGGACGGGGAGGTAACCCCGGAGCCTGCGACCGAGCAGCCCACCGAACAGGCGGAGCAGCCGACGGAGGAGCCTGAGCAACCAACCGATGAGCCTACGGAAGACCCCACTGAGGACCCTTCCATGCAGGAGCCCGCAAATCCCTATGCACCCACAAGGGCTGACCTTGATGAGCATGATTATAACGCTGTGAGAAGCTTCCTTGAGATTGCGGATGAAAACGGGGTGAAAAACGGCGAAAAGCTCAGCGCGAAGTACGGCCTTGTCTATAATCCCGACGATCCCGGAACATGGTCGGAATATGTTGAGGTTAGTTGCTATGCGCTTGGTGATGATTATGATGATATCCGCTTTCAAAGCAATAACTTTTATTGGGATGAGAACGGCAAGCTATGCTATGCCGGATTCAGCAGCTCGGAACCGCTTGTCGGAAAGCTTGACCTCAGTGAGTGCGGAAGGCTTTACCGTTTAGCTATAGGTGATGCAGATGTAACCGAGATCGATATAAGTGACTGCGATGTGCCAATCATATCAGCTCACAACTGTCCGAAGCTGGAAAGAATCATAACCGGCGGCATGCCCTCAAGATATGTTTATATTTCGGGTTGTCCTAATCTTAAAGTCATAACCTGGGTCATGATGGATACCCGAGATATTTTGCAGCAGGCGCATGATACCTACGTCGGAAATGTTCAGAACTTCATAGATGCGGATGTCACTTTTGAAGCCGATGGCGGCGGATATATCGACATTGTCACGAGGCATGATAAGGAGGATTCGGAACATTATTTAGAATTATTTTCAGCGAAGGCTGTTCCTGAGGAGGGGCATGAGTTTTTAGGCTGGTATGACCTTGACGGCAATCTCGTTTCGACCGATGCGGAGATAATTATTCAAGATTGCTACGGCAATTACCCCAACCTTGTTGACCTCGTAGGAAGCACAACCGTGCATGTAATCGCCAGATTCAGCGAATAATTCCGAGAAAAGAATGAATAAAAGCGGAGAGTATCGAGCGTACTCTCCGCTTTAGCTTATAAAAGCTTCAGTCAACCATTGGGATTATATTGGGAGCAATGATGAGATTCGCATCGGTTGCCGCCTGAATCTCCTCAATGGTGAATTCGGGGTTGTATTCGGTGAGCACGAGCCCATCGGGGGAAGCGACCATGACGCCCATTTCGGTGATTATCTTATGCACGCAGCGGACTGCGGTATAGGGAAGGTTGCACTTTTTGAGGATTTTGGGCTTGCCCTTTGCGGTATGCTCCATCGCTACTATGACGGTTTTCGCGCCGACGAGCAGATCCATCGCACCGCCCATACCGGGCATACGCTTGCCGGGGATGAGCCAGTTGGAAAGCGACATCTCTTCATCAACCTCGAGACCGCCGAGAATGGTTGCATCGACGTGGCCTCCGCGGATGAGGGCGAAGCTCGTTGCGCTGTCGATATAGCATGCGCCGGGCGCTGCGCCTGCGGGGTTGCCGCCTGCATCGACGACATGGATGGCATCACGGGTTTCATCGGTCACGGGTGCGGTGCCGAGAATGCCGTTCTCGCTCTGGAGAATGACATGCACGCCTTCGGGAAGATAATTGGGGACGAGGGAGGGAATGCCGATACCGAGGTTGACGACATCGCCGTCCTTGAGCTCCTTGGCTACGCGCTTTGCGATAAAGGCTTTGATCTCATTCTTATCCATCAATAGTTTCCTCCTTGAACAACATAATCGACGAATACGCCGAGGGTACGGACATCTTCGGGAGGGATTTCACCGTTTTCAACGATCTCTTCGGCTTCGGCGATAACTATATCAGCCGCAGTTGCCATAACGA
Organism: Clostridiales bacterium; assembly: GCA_004556165.1. Classification (GTDB taxonomy): domain Bacteria; phylum Bacillota; class Clostridia; order Christensenellales; family CAG-138; genus PeH17. Next base: position 27,310 of record SFIR01000010.1, read on the forward strand.
CATTGAAATTCTGGGTGCTGCCCTTGTACCAGACGTTGCCGCTTTTATCGATCTTGGTGCCGCCGATGACGGCGATATCGGCATGCAGGGGCTTCATGAGCAGGTAGTGTTTACCGTCGATATTCTGAGTGCCGAGGCAGTAGGGGCTGTCTTCAATGATGGTGCCGACTCCGGTCGGGGTGAGCACGCCGCCGAGACCTGCGCCGCCGGCGCGGATCATCTCTGCCATGGAACCCTGGGGGAGAAGGTCGACTTCAAGGGTGCAGTCAACCATGCTCTGCTGCGCAACCTCGGGATTGAGACCGACATGCGAAGCTATGAGCTTTTTGACCTGATGGTTGTGAATGAGCTTTGCGCAGCCGTAATGATCCTCGCCCATGGGGCCGCCGGGCATTGCTGCGTCATTTGCGATCATGGTAAGATCCTTAACATCGCTCTTGGAAAGAGCATCGAGAAATTTATGCGCAGTGCCGCAGCCCATGAATCCGCCGAACATAACGGTCGCGCCGTTCGGGATGAGCTTGACTGCTTCTTCAATGGTAATAAACTTGGGCATAGAGTAGTTCTCCTATAATCTGGCATAAAAGGACTGAAGCCCTCGGGAAAAAGCAAAGGGCTCAGTCCGTATTGAATTGTGTAGGGTTAATGGAGGAATCGCTGAATTGCCTATATTAAGGAATATTACTGATCAGATCAGCACTTTTCCCAAATGGTTGCAACACCCATGCCGCCGCCGATGCAGAGGGTGGCAAGACCCAGCTTAGCGTCTTCACGCTTCTGCATTTCGTGGAGCAGCGTAACGATGATCCTTGCGCCGGATGCGCCGACGGGATGACCGAGAGAAATAGCGCCGCCGTTTACATTGACCTTTTCGGGATCAAGACCGAGATCATGGACGACAGCACAGCTCTGAGCTGCGAATGCCTCGTTTGCTTCAACGAGATCAATATCATCAACGGTGAGATCAGCCTTCTTGAGAGCCTGACGGGAGGCAGGAACGGGACCGAGACCCATGATAGAAGGATCTACGCCGCCCTGACCCCAGCTGACGAGCTTGGCCATGGGCTTGAGGCCGTACTTTTGGACTGCTTCTTCGCTTGCGAGAACGATTGCTGCTGCGCCGTCATTGATACCGGAAGCGTTGCCTGCGGTGACGCGTTGACCCTTGCCGCCGTCAGCAGTCGCAAATGCGCCGCGAAGCTTCTGGAGACCTTCAATGGTGCTGCCGGGACGGGGGAATTCGTCACGCTTGAATTCGACTTCCTGCTTCTTGACCTTGATCATAACGGGTACGATCTCGTCATCGAAACGGCCGGCATTCTGGGCCTTTTCGGTCTTGAGCTGGGAGTTAAGGGCAAATTCATCGAGCTGCTCACGGGTGATGCCCCACTGATCGCATACGTTCTCAGCGGTGGTGCCCATATGGTAGTTATTATAAACATCCCAAAGGCCATCGGTGATCATGGTGTCCACAAGGGTCTGATTATTCATCCTTGCGCCCCACCTTGCAGAGGGGATGGAATAGGGGGCTGCGGACATGTTCTCGGTGCCGCCTGCGAGTATGATCTCAGCGTCGCCGCAGGCGATAGCGCGTGCAGCTTCGATGACGGATTTCATGCCGCTGCCGCAGACCATGCCGACGGTATAAGCAGGCACCTCAACAGGGAGACCTGCGCCGAGGCTGACCTGACGGGCGACGTTCTGACCGAGACCTGCTGTGAGGATACAGCCGAACATGACTTCGTCAACGATGTCGGGGGAAATGTTGCCGCGCTTCAGTGCTTCTTTAGCTACGATACTGCCAAGCTTAACGGCGGGGACGTCTTTGAGTGAGCCGCCGAACGAACCGATAGCGGTGCGGCAGCAGCTGATTGCATAAATGTTTCTCACGAGATACCTCCGTAGGGTTTAGTATGGGGATTGCATGGTATACAGTCCATATACAGTATAGTACTTTCTTACTCGGATTGCAAGACGGTATTGCGGGAATGAAGGACAAAAAGAAAATATACGATAAAAAATAAAACCGCCTTGCGGCGGCATTGCTCCCGATGGCTCGGATGGGGTGATGAAGCGGCGGTGCTGCACAATCACAGAATGCAGCACCACTTCCTCACCACTAAGCCTAAACGAACATGTAGGAGGGACATTGCTTTTTCGGTGATACCTGCGGTATCGAAGCTTCGGGATACGATGCTCGAAAAAAGAATTTTCTTTATCGAAAGCACTTGAATTCCCACGGCATTTCTGTTATCATTAGCATAAAGTATAACGTAACGTTACAGTCAATAGGTAAATAAAATATATTTTAAGGAAAGCGCGTATGAAAACGAAGGAATTTGCCGAACTTTGCAAGGTGGATAAGAGGACGCTGTTCTATTATGATGAAATAGGGCTTCTGAAGCCGCAGAAGGTGCTCGATAACGGCTATCGCGAGTATTCCCGGGCGCAGCTTTGCACGATGGAGACAATAAAGCTGCTGCAATCGACGGGCATGAGCCTGAGCGAGGTCAGAGCTTTACTCAATAACGAGTTGGAAGAGGATAACGGCATTCTGATAAACGACAGCATTAAGCGCCTTGAAGAGGAGATAGATAAACTCTCGGATGCCAAGATATTTCTTGAAAACCGCATGAACCTCAGAGCATGCTATATGAGGCATGTGGGTGAGGATATTTTCACTGAGAGGCTTCCGGCAAGAAAGCTCGCTGCTGAGAACCCCGATTTCCGCAGCATGAGAAGGGTCAGCTACTCGAAGGCAGGCTATTATCTCGATGTTGCTATCGACCTTAACGAGGCAAAGCCTAAGTACCTCTTCAAAATGGCGCTGCCCACGGAGGAGTCTGTGGATTTTGAAGAAGGAAATTATGTTTGCAGGTTCGTTGAAGCGGAAAAAATAATCTATGCGCTGGAGGAAGTAAAAAGGTTCGCCGATGACGTGGCGAATTTGGGGTATGAGACAGAGGGTGTCGTCTATTTGGAAAGGTTACAGACCTGGATAATTAACAGGGCTGACGGGATTATCTGCCGCTTGGCAGCTAAGCTGAAAGAGGATATAAAACGGGAGCAGCCCTAAAGGACCTCTCCCGCTGAGTTCATTCATTTTACAGCCTTCGGGCTGTTTTTTATTTTGTACCGAAGATTCTGTCGCCTGCGTCGCCGAGCCCGGGAACGATGTAGCAATGCTCGTTCAGGTGGCTGTCGATAGCTGCGGTATAGATATGTACGTCCGGATGCTGCTCATAAAGCGCTTTGATTCCCTCGGGTGCGGCTACGAGGCACATGAGGCGAACGGTTTTGCAGCCTGCTTCCTTGACCATGCGGATGCCCTCCGCTGCGGAACCGCCGGTTGCAAGCATGGGGTCCACAACGATCATATCGCGCTCGCAGGTATCGCTGGGGAGCTTATGATAATAGCTGACGGGCTTGTGGGTAACGGGATCACGATACAGACCGATATGCCCGACCTTGGCGGCAGGGATGAGCTCCATGACGCCTTCTGCCATGCCGAGTCCTGCGCGAAGTATGGGAACGATGCCGAGCTTCCTGCCGGCAAGCACGCGTGCCTTCATCGGCGCAACGGGGGTCTCGATATCGATCTCCTCCATGGGCAGATCGCGGGTCACCTCATATGCCATGAGCGTGGAAAGCTCATTCAAAAGCATACGGAAATCCTTGGTTCCTGTGTTCTTGTCCCTCATGAGCGTAAGCTTGTGCTGAACGAGAGGATGGTCGATAACGGTAACATTTTTCATGTACTCTTCCATATTTGCCTCCGGTTTACTTAATTTTTTATTAAAAACATTCGTTTTTTATTGACTTATTCACCCTTCGCAGGCAGAGATCTTATCTATCCTGCGCTGATGGCGGCCTCCGGTGAATTCGGTTCCGAGCCAGGTCTTTACGATTGCCTTTGCGACCTCGACACCTATGATCCTGCCGCCCATGGCAAGCATGTTCGAATCGTTATGCTGACGGGTAAGCTCCGCCGATACGACATCGGAGCAAAGCGCGCAGCGTATGCCTTTCACCTTGTTTGCGCAGATAGATACGCCTATACCCGTGCCGCAGATGAGGATGCCGCGCTCAAATTCGCCGCTTGCAACGGCTTGAGCAGTGGGGAATGCGATATCGGGATAATCCATACTGTCGGCGGTATAGCAGCCGAAGTCTTTATATTCGTAACCGAGAGATGTAAGGTATTCCATGATCTGCTGCTTGAGCGCAAATCCTCCGTGATCGCTCGCAATGGCTATTTTCATTATACTTACTCCTTCTATTTATCCAGTACCGTGAAACCTGCCGCGCGTAGCAGACGGTTCATGTACGCAAGCCCCTCGTGGTCCGTGGGGATACCCTCGGCAAAGATGATATCGACGCCGTGGGATTCCTCACGCAATGCGTCAAAAAGATTCGCGCATAGCGTCTCGGGCTGATCCCTATCCCCGATTATAACATATTTTTTGCCCCTGTAATAGCCTTTTGTCTGCTCGGTTGCAAATATAATGCAGCTCTTACCGTCGTTTTCGGCGATGCCGTATTCTCTTATGATGATATTTGCCGCAGTTTTAGGCTCTCCGAGTGCGACGAGCACATCGCAGTCCGGAGAGTAATGCTTATGCTTCATCCCGGGGGATTCGGCTTTTGCACCCTCGGGAAGGGGATTAAGCACTGCTGCGCTGACCTCGACAGTGCCTATGACCTGTTCGAGCATTTCCTTTGTAATACCGCCGGGACGAAGTATGCGGGGCTTGCCGACGAGCGAAATGACGGTCGATTCGACGCCGACTCTGCATGGACCTCCGTCGAGCACCATATCAATGCGCCCGTCCATATCCTCCAACACATGCTCCGCCGTGGTGGGGCTGGGCTTTCCGGAAAGATTGGCGCTCGGGGCAGCAATGGGTACTCCTGCGGCGCGGATGAGCGCGAGCGCGGTTTTATTATCCGGCATGCGTACCGCAACGGTATCGAGCCCTGCTGTGACTTCATCGGGTACAATATCGCTTTTCAGATAGATGATGGTGAGCGGTCCGGGCCAGAAAGCATCCATGAGCCGCCTTGCTTCATCGGGGATATGCTTCCAAAGCTGCTTCACATCGCTCTTTTTGGCGATATGCAATATAAGAGGGTTGTCATTAGGACGACCCTTTGCTTCAAAAATCTTGTTTACCGCTTCTCCGTCAAGACCGTTGGCGCCGAGTCCGTAAACAGTTTCGGTGGGAAAAGCAACAAGCCCTCCGTTTCGTATGATACGACCGCCGAGACTCGTTCCGTTTTCCTTCTGTGTTTTTGCACAAAACAGCTGTGTCTGCATACAATTCCAAAGACCCGTACAGCGGGATTCCTTTCGCACAATAATATAGCATAATTCGCTTTTGTTCGCAACGCTTTTTTTAGTATGGAATGAACATAAATCGAATATTATCGGCGATGATTTGAATCGGAAAATAATTCCTTGAGCTGTTTCATTTGAATTCCTGCATATTCGGTGAAGCACGGGCATAAACTACTGACATGAGGATAAAGAACGGAAAAAGAAAACAGGAGCGCGGTGCAAAAAGATCATTTTCACAGCTTGAGGGTGAAATGGCCCGTGATCTGCGCAGTGATCAGGACGGCATCGAGTCGGATGTGCTCGGAAGTTATACCGGAATCTCATCCGATGGGACGGCTCCGGAACAGGATGCAGATGACCTTTGAACCTCCGCTGCGAGTACGGATATGAGCCCTATGGATCATGGACGTATCCTTTGAAGTTCAGCTTCGGTGTCAATCCCTTACGTGAAATATCTCCTCATACCCGAACCGGAACCGAAAAGGACAGCATGAAAACGGAATAAGACAAGGCCGAAGGACGGAGAAGCGAGCTTCTTCGTTCGCATCCTTTTTGGCGGAAAAACAAAATTTGTATTTATGTATAAGTATTAAAATAACTGCAAACAATAGCCGTATAACAAAGGCTTCAAAGCCTGAAAAATACGGAGGCTATAATGAGAAAAAACCTTAAAACAGCAGCAGCAATACTGCTTACGCTGTGCATGCTTATTGCCGTCAGCGCGTGTTCGTGCAATGGGAATACGGGAGTAACCAATACACCCGACCCGAATAACAAGCCAACAACTGCACCCACGGATAACGCAAAGCCCTCGGCATCACCGGTAAATACCGTAAGGCCCGACAACAGTGAGAACCCCAGTGCAAGTCCCGCTGTCACAGGAAGTCCCGAACCCGCAGGGAGCCCCAACCCCACAGGAAGCGCAGGCCCCAATGATCAAAATGACGAGATCGAAGGCTTTGTTGAAGGCGAGGTGGTTAAGGAGAACGATGCGCCCATTGTAAAGGAAGCAATCGGGAACCTGTTTGAAGGCATGAGAATTCAGTCCATTACCTATGATCGCTATAACGGCAGACAGGCATATCATGTAACGCTGCAGGGAGAGGGTGAGCTTGCGCGTACTCTCTATGTGTTTAATGACGGAACGGTTATCATTCCCGCAATGGAAGATTGACTGGCGATGCTTATCCCGTAACAAACGAATAGGAAAAAGCACGGTGCGGCTAAACGCCGCACCGCGCCGAGAATCCGGGAGGCGGCAGCAAACAAGCTGCCGTTATTTATTTATCTGTATTCTGAGGCTGCACAACTTTATAGAGCTTTTCAGCATATGCGCCTGAGCCGGAGGAGTAGACGCATTCAAGGTTACGCTCGAACCATGCGGTATCTATATTGTATGCTGAATACGAATTCTCGCGATGCCCTATATGTACATAGGTTATGCCGTATTCATCTGCGGCGGCAAAGAAGGTCGATTCAGGCTCTTCATATAGCGATTTCAGCATACTCTCCCTGCCACGATAGTCAACCCCGTGGAAATACAGGAAGGTTCCGGAACCGACAAAGATATTGCGGCCGGTCAGCATGGCTATGGCGTTGTTGTGGTTGTTATAGGAAAGGATAACGGCATCGGGCTCGGTATTGGCCTTGATCCATTCGCAGAGCTTCACTTCTTCTGCGGTATTGACGGTATAGCCGCTTTCGACCATGCCAAAGCTCAGCTTACTGTCGGAGTCCTTACTGAAACCGATATGGTCGGCGGAGATGTATTCGCGGTACAGCGTGAGCGTGCCGGATAGGAAGATGGCGATGAGCACCACGAAAGCAATGATTTTATTTGCGGTACGTTTGCCGATGGAGAGCTTCTTTTCTCCGTCTTCGGGTCGGTTCAGCTTTTTATAGAGCCCGATAAGATAGCTTGAAACGATGCCGCAGGTCATGGCAAACCAGATGAAAAGCAGCTTATTGTTGTCGTAACGGTTGGGCTGGAAGCACATTATCTCGCAGATCAGCCATATAAGCAATCCGCCGCCGTAGAAAAGACGGGTCTTTTTATCGGAGGTCAGGAATGCAGGCAGCATGAAGATGAAGATAAGGCCGAGGTTTTTGATGTAGAACCAAAGGTAGCTGTCGCTGTTGTTATCCCAGTTGAAGTTCCAGCGGAGGAAGCTGTCGTTAGAGGCTTGCTTGAGCGTAAAGCCGAATACCTGGGGCATGGAAAGCAGCACCGCTATGGCTCCGAAAATGATGAAGAAAAGGAGATTGCTTCCGCCTTCATCATTCATAAAATACCCCTTTATGCCTCCATAGGCCGGCTTGTTCCTGCCGTAATGCCCGAAAATGCAGTAGAACAGGAAGAACAGGAAAATAGCTGCGGAGACAGCAGTGCCGATAAGGGAGATCTCGCTTCCGTTTTCGACAAAAACCATAACGAGTCCGCTTATTATGAAAAGCACGCCGGCTATGATGGCGGTATCAACTGCAGCCTTGCCGCCCGGATTTTTTCTTTCCTTGAGCGCGCGGACGATAAGAATGACTACTGCAAGCACTGCGGCGAGCGCATATGCGAGGACGCCTGCCGCAGGATACCCCGTTTTACCTATGTACTTGCCGAGCACTGCGGTCACAAGCAGCAGAAGCGAAAGCATACATGCTTCGATACAGAGCCTGCCGCCGGCGTCCGAAGGAATGCGGAGAAGCTCGGATTTAACGGCGCTTACGAACAGCACGATTGATACGAGCGCAAGCGCAAGAAAGCTGTGCGTATGCACAAGGGGCAGACAGCCTGCCAAAATGCCGAGGGGGATGAAAAGCTTATTCTGCTTTTCAATTGCAGCGCGGTAGAGAAGCTGTAGGCAGGGGAACAAAAGCGCCCAGCCGAACAGCGTCGCGCGCTGGGGTACGAGCATATCAGCAATAGTATTGACCCAGCGAAGGCCCTCGTCGGGTAAATTAGTCGGGGTCTTGTAGAAGCCGTTAAGCATTTCGCTCCATCTGTCGATGCCTGCATCGGCAAGGAGCTTTTTGTTATTGAAGATATAGGCAAAACCGAGACCGCCGCCCACGAAGAACATATAGGTCGCAAGCACGGTAACGGCAGAATTCTTGAACCATTCGTCAAAGAAAAAGTATACGCCGAGCACAACTACGAGGTACGCATAGAGCGCAGGGAGTATGGCGGCAAAGCGCAGTGACGAACCGAGGGTATAGAAGGTCGAGCTCACGCTGTCGCAGAGGAAGGGATAGCCGAGCGCAGTGCCGGGAAGTATCGAATAATCGGGAGGAAAGGTCTGCTGGGTGCTTATGCTCGAAATGAACCCGAGATGCATGCAGAGGTCGCCGTAAGTACACTGACCGACATGCAGCGAACCATCAGAAGCGGTGGTTATGGTATGATTGATAAGCAGTGCCCAGCCCACGATAAGAAGGGGGATGACCGTTAAAAGGAAGGGCCGAAGACTGAATTCCTCCTTCGTTACAGGTGCGGGGGGCAGGAGCTTCTTATTCCTCTCGTGCAGAAAGAAGAAGAACCCTCCAAGCCCTATTGCGGCCGCAAGCCCGAGAAGCTGGGATAGCAGATTGAATTTTGAAAGGATGAATGAGAATATTGTCGGCAGCCAAAGCAGCATGGCAAGCCCGAAAACAAGCCCGAAAAACACACGCTTAATGGGGTGTTCCTTGATAAAAACATAGCGAGCGATCGATATACCGCTGAGCGCGTATACGAGTAAGTACAGTACGGAGAGCACTTCCATCCGGGTATCCGTTCCTTTCCACAAATCATTTACTGAAAGCAGCTGAAGAAAAATTCCTCCAAAAGGTAAATTTATTATAGCTTTCGCAGCAGTAAATTGCAAAAAATATATTGATGAACTTGCTCTGCGGAAATGAAATCTTCGGGGCTTTATTATTGACGGCGAATCTGCTATACTGTTTTCATCAAACATGGAGAAGAAATTGGCTAAGCACAGATTGACAATCGGAGTTATCGCGCATGTTGATGCAGGAAAGACCACGCTTTGCGAGGGGCTTTTGTTTGAGTCCGGCGCGATACGCAAAAGGGGGCGCGTTGACCACGGAGATGCCTATTTGGATACGTATTCTCTTGAAAAGCAGCGCGGCATCACTATATTCTCCAAACAGGCGAGATTTTCGACCGAAAAGATCGAGGTTAACCTTCTTGATTCTCCCGGACATGTGGATTTTTCGACCGAAACGGAGCGTATCTTCTCGGTGCTTGATTATGCCCTCCTCGTTATCAGTGGTTCCGAGGGCGTTCAGGCGCATACGGAAACGCTTTGGAAGCTGATAAAGACGTATAAGATACCGACCTTTATTTTCGTAAACAAGATGGACCTTCCCTCCGCGGATAAGGAGGGGATAATGGCTGCGCTCACATCAAGGCTTGATGAGAATTGCGTGGATTTTTCCGCTGCGGAGGGAAATGGCTTTTATGAGAGCATTGCCCTTTCTGATGATGAACTGCTTGCGGAATTTCTTGAGAAAGGCATAATCACGAAGGATAGCATAGCAAAAGCGGTATTCCGCCGTAAGCTGTATCCATGCCTGTTCGGCTCGGCGCTGCATATGCAGGGCATTGATGAACTGATTGCTTGCCTTGAGGGTTACACCCTTGATATTGAGCGCCCCAAAGAGTTTGGCGCGAAGGTCTTCAAAATATCCCGTGACGCTCAGGGGAACAGGCTGACCCATCTCAAGCTGACCGGCGGAGCGCTCAGCTCCCGTGACGAGTTAGCCTATTCCGTCAAGGGAAATAGTTATAAAGAAAAGATAACCGCCATACGCCTGTATTCGGGCAGCAAATTTGAAAAGGTGAATTCCGCATCCGCCGGCGAAGTTGCCGCCGTCTGCGGTCTCACCGCAACCTTTCCCGGGCAGGGTTTTGGCTTTGAAAAGGATATGAATGCGCCTCTTCTCGAACCGGTGCTCGATTACCGAATTGTGCTTCCCGAGGGCTGTGATGCACGTTCGGCACTCCCTCTCTTCCGCCGGCTTGAGGAGGAGGATCCCATGCTCCGCATCACATGGAATGAGCGCCACCGCGAGATACATGCTTCGCTCATGGGCGAAATACAGATAGAAGTCCTGAAAAGCATGGTTAAGGAGAGATTCGATCTCGATATCGGCGTGGACAGCGGCAGAATAATGTACCGTGAAACCATTCTGTCCCCGGTTGAGGGCATAGGTCATTATGAACCGCTCAGGCATTATGCCGAGGTTCACCTCCTGATGGAACCCCTCCCGGCAGGAAGCGGACTCGTATTTATGAGCAGCGTCAGCCAGAACGATCTTGATATCAACTGGCAGAGGCTGATACTCACCCATCTTTACGAAAAAACGCATCTCGGCGTACTTACGGGCTCACCCATTGCGGATATGAGGATTACGCTTATTGCAGGTCTTGCGAGCAAGGCGCATACCGAGGGCGGCGACTTCCGCCAAGCCACCTATCGTGCAGTCCGTCAGGGACTCATGAAAGCGGAAAGCGTACTTCTTGAGCCGTATTACAGCTTTGAAATGGAGCTTCCCGAGAATCAGCTCGGCAGGGCGATAAATGATATAAGGCTGATGGGTGGGCAGTTTGAAACCTCATCGGGCGGACCGGGGACGGCATTCATCTCCGGCAGCGCACCCGTATCCGAGATGAGGGAATACCCTCAGGTTTTTGCGTCCTATACCAAGGGCAGGGGAAGAATATCCTGCCTCGTTTCGCATTATGCAAGGTGCAGAGATGAGAAAAGGATAATCGAGGAGATAGGGTATGACCCTGAAGCCGATACCGAAAATACTCCCGATTCCATATTCTGTTCCCATGGCGCAGGCGTTTTTGTCCGCTGGGACAGAGTGGAGAGCTATATGCATATTGATACCGAGTTGGGAATTGATCCCAAGCGCAGACGCATTTCGAGCGAACCGCATATAGTCGAGCGCAACCTGAATATAGATGAAAAAGAGCTTGAGAGCATTATGCTTCGGGAGTTCGGGCCGATAAAGCGTCCCGAATACGGAAAACCCGAACCGGCGCAGGAAAGAGGACTCCGGTCTGCGGCAAAGAAACCCGAGCTTTCCGACTTCCTCATAGTCGATGGCTATAATATCATCTTCGGCTGGGAGAGCCTCAGAAGCCTTGCGGACAGCGATATTGCGCTTGCGAGAAAACGTCTTATGGATATCCTTGCAAATTACTGTGGATATAAGCAGAATTCGGTCGTCCTCGTTTTCGACGGTTACAGAGTGAAGGGCAATGCAGGCGAACGCTTTAATTACCACGGGATACGCGTCGCATACACTAAAGAAAACGAGACGGCAGATACTTTTATTGAAAAGCTGACTTCGGAGATAGGCAAAAACTATGCGGTGCGCGTTGCTTCATCCGACGGACTCGTCCAGCTTTCGTCCTTCCGCTCGGGCGTATTGCGTATGACCGCTTCGGAACTGGAGCATGAGGTGGAGAACGTCAATGAGAATATGCATGAACTCATTGAAACCATGAAGAAATCCAACGTCAAGGTCAAAATGGACATTCCGGGTGGAATAGCAGATGCTTTAGAGGATACTTGACTTTTTAGAAAATGGGAAGTAAAATCCGTTTGAACTGTAACCGATATTGGTCGAAACGGAGCCGGATACATGGAACAGAAGATACGCTGTGATAGGAATATGGGCGATAACCTCAGAAGGCTGCGCATTGAGCATGGCTTTTCACAGGAGAAGCTTTGTGCCAAGCTGCAGCTCAGCGGCATAGATATAGGCAGAACCTGCTATGCGAAATACGAGATAGGCGAGCTGAATATAAGGGTCAGCGTACTTATAGAGCTGAAGAAGATCTATAATTGCTCCTATGATGATTTCTTTATGGGGCTTGATGAGAAATAAAACAGAATCAAATGCCTGCCGACAAAGCCCGTAAAATCGCGGGCTTTGTCTTATGTCTGTTTATCTATTTTGCTTTACTGAGAACAAATGACTAAATGTCAGTAGAATTTTGCAACAACATGGGCGGCCGCTGCGCGGCCGCCCTGCTGATTATTCATTGGAATTACTTACCGGAAATGATAAGCTTGCTTATAAGAAGGCTGGGAGAGCCGAAGCGTCCGTTTCCGGGGAGACCCATATGCAGATCGCTTCCGACAGTCTCGATATTCTTCATAAGCTCAAGGAAATTGCCTGCGCAGGTTATCTGCTCGACCGAGCGGAGAATACTGCCATTCTGCACGAGAAGACCGCTTGCGATAAGCGAGAAATCGCCGCTTACGGGGTTAAGACCGGCATGCAGACCGCCAAGCTCTGTGATGATAAGACCGTTGTCAAGAAGGCCGATCATCTGGTCATAGGTCTTGATACCGGGAGCGATGTAGAAATTGGTGGCGGCAATGCCGATGGGAGCAGCCACTCCGGGACGGCCTGCGTTGGAAGTGGAAGCAACTCCGTCCTTGAGCGCGGTCTTGAGGTTATGAAGATAGCTCTTCAGCACACCGTTTTCAACAACGGTCGTCATTACGGAAGGTACGCCCTCATCATCGAATGCGCGGGGGTTATCCTTTTCAAACGGGTCATCAAAGATGGTGATATTCTCAGCTGCGATCTGTTCGCCGAGCTTGCCTGCAAGCAGGGAAAGACCCTTCTGAACGGAATCCGCGCTGAACATACCGGAGAATGCCTGGAGAAGATCCGCCGCCGCATCATATCTGATGAGAACGCGGTATTCTCCGGAATCCACGGTCCTTGCATTGAAGCGCATGAGAGCATTGTCAACGCTTTCCTTTATCATGGAACTGCAGTCGAGCAGATCCTTGCCGAAACGGAAAGCATAGGCTTCATTTTCGTCCTCACCCTGACGGAGTATTGGCCCGATTACCGCGTAGGAGAATTTATCGCTGCTTTCTGCGTTAAGCCCGAGGGTGTTGCAGATATGGGTATGGGTAGTGCCTGTCGAAACCGAGCAATATCCCATACGGTTGACCCTTCCGTCGAAGGCGAGAGTATCGCGTTCAAGACGCATTGCAAGGCCGATCTTTTCGCTCTCGGAAAGCTCCATTATAGGATTCTCGGGAGGAGTGATCTCGGGGTATTCACATACGCCCTGCATGGGGTTGACGTCGGTGGTCTCAATAGCCTTTGCGTTATCGATCGCGCGATCAACGAGAAATTCGGGGTCTTCAAAGAGCTCGGTATAGGCATAACCGTTCTTGCCGTCGAAGAGAACGCGGAGGTTCAGGCCGTTTTCCCTTGCGACGCTGTAACGGTCAAGCTCCTCGGAGAGCACGTTTACGGAGAAGGAATCGCCGGATACGGAATAAATCTCGGCATTATCGCAGCCCTTTTCAAGAGCAAGCCTGAAACAGGCATCCTTAAACTGTTCAAAAGTCATTACAGAGCACCTCCCTTGCCGCCTACAACGATCTCACTGACACGGATACGGGGCTGACCGACATTGGTGGGGATGCTGCCGGACTGTGAACCGCACATGCCCTGACCCATCCACATATTCCTGCCGATGCGGTCGATCTTCATGAGTACGTCGGCACCCTTGCCGATGAGAGTAGCACCTCTGACAGGGCAGAGGATTTTACCGTTCTTGACCCAATAGCCTTCAAGAACGGAGAAGTTAAATTCGCCGGTGAGCGGATTGACGGAGCCGCCGCCCATATTCTTTGCAAAAAGCCCGTCGCCCATGGTCGCAATCATCTCTTCTTCATCGTCATTGCCGTTTACGAAGAAGGTGTTGGTCATACGAGAGGTGGGTGCGTAGGTGTAATCCTGCCTTCTGCCGCTGCCGGTCACGGGGTGGTTCATTCTGCGCGCGCCGAGTATGTCAACGAGATAGGATTTGAGGATACCGTTTTCGATGAGCACATTGCGCTGTGCGGGGTTGCCCTCGTCATCGAAATGCATGCTTCCCCATTCGCCCTCCATTGTACCGTCATCAACTGCGGTGACGATGGGGCTTGCAATCTGCTGACCGAGCTTGTTGCAGAATACGGAATTTCCCTTGCTGACGCTTGTAGCTTCAAGGCCGTGCACACATGCTTCGTGGAGGATGACCCCTCCGAAACCGCCGTCGATAACAACGGGAACGGTGCCTGCGGGGCATTCGGGAGCGTGGAGCATCGTCACGGCGATCTTAGCAGCTTCACGACCGACATCTTCCATATTGATGCGTTCATATGCTTCAAAGCCCATGCCGAGTCCGGGAGATACGTTTCCGGTCTGTGCTTCGCCGTTTGCCATTGCAACGGTCTGAACAAATACACGGGTACGGGGACGGCGATCCTCCGCCCAAATGCCGTTGCTGTTGCAGACCATGATCTTGTGGTCACAATCCATATAGGAAGCTACGACCTGGGTGATCTCATCGGAGTATGCTTTTGCGGCTTTGGTTCCCTCGCGGAGAAGCGCAATGCGCTTCGCGTTGTTGACCTCGGTGAACGGGATTCGGGGAGCGGTTCTTCCATCGCGGATAACTTCGAGCTTCCTGCTTTCGAATTCTTTAACGCCGTCAAGAGCGGATGCTGCGGCCCTTGCAGTTGCAATCAGAGCTTCTTCGCTCGTATCGGCGGTGTATGCATAAGCGCTGCGAGTACCCTTGAGCACTCGGACGCCTGCGCCCACCTTGCGCTGGTAACGCGCATCCTCAACGGCGCCGTTAACCATATTTACGGAGTTCGTTTCGGTATCCTGCATGTACAGCTCCGAAAAATCTCCGCCCGTCCTCAATGCTTCTTCAAGAACGGCCTCTGCTATCTTTTTGCTTATCAAATTTACACCTCCAAAGCTTATTGCATTATAAGTATAACACATTTTTTTCCGGCGGTAAAGATTCATATTCCCATTTTTGCCGCAGATATTCCGTTTGTAAAGAAAGATATGCTGAAATATTAAAAGTATACTGATAATATTCCAATTTGTTTTAAGGCAATAAGGCAATGAATCGGGAAGCGTGAATATCAAAATTCCTGCAAGGGCTCTTCAACCTTCAGCATACGGTAGCCAACGCCGATATGGGTTTGAATATATTGCGGCGAATTCGGATTTGCCTCTAATTTTTTGCGAAGCGTTGCCATGAAAACGCGGAGCGAGGCAATGTCGCTTTCCAAGCTGTTTCCCCATATTTTCTGTGTAATATAGGTATGAGTCAGAACCTTGCCGATATTATGAGCAAGCAGGCATAGCAGCTTGTACTCAATCGGAGTCAGATGAAGCGCCTCGCCGTTCATATACGCGCAGCCGGCGGCATAGTCGATGCGAAGCATACCGTTCGTGAAAACGGACTCATCGGTTTTGTTCTCATTTTGCATGATAGCGATCCGCCTTTGCGTTACACGAAGCCTTGCCAGCAATTCCTCCACGGAAAAAGGCTTTGTCAGATAGTCATCGGCTCCGGCGTCCAGTGCATCAATTTTATCGGTGTCTTCACTGCGTGCGCTGATAACGATGATAGGAACATTGGACCATGTTCTTATCCTTTTTATCACATCGACTCCGTCCATATCCGGAAGCCCCAGATCCAAAAGAATGATATCAGGCCTGTGTGATGATGTCTGCATGATGGCGGAAGTGCCGTTTGCTGCGGTTATATAACGATATTCATGCATTTGCAAGGTTGTCGTAATCAGGCTTTTGACGGAAGGATCATCTTCCACAACTAAAATCAAGTATTTATTCATTCAAATGTGCCTCCTGTGCAGGGAGAGTAAAGGTAAATATCGTTCCCTGCGGCTTATTGTCTTTAAATGTAATCGTACCGCCGTGAACCGTTACAATGGACTTGCATAGAGACAGGCCGAGCCCCAAACTTCGTCGGCTGTCCGCGACAGTATTGGCTCCGCTGTAAAACCTATCGAAAATATGCGGCTTAACATCGTCCGGAATTCCCGGTCCGTCATCCGAAATATGAATGACAGCATTATCCCCCAGGCGCTCTGTCAATATCTTGATATTGGAACCGGCCGGTGTGTATTTAATCGCGTTATCAACAATATTTATCAAAACCTGGACTATCAGCTTTGCATCCATTCTCGCAAGAAGGAATTCATCCTTGTGTTCCGCTGTAATATGGTGCTCCACGCTCTTTCGGTTCACATGGCGCAGCGCTTCCGTTACCACATCCTCGACGAGCTCAGCGGAGATATGAAGATTCATTCTGCCGTCATCAAGACGGGTAACGGAAAGCAGGTTTTCAACCAGATTGATAAGCCACATCGAATCATCATAAATATCAGAATAGAGACGGTGCTTGGTATCCTCGTCAAGTGCCCTTCCGTTAGCCAGCAGATTGCTTGCATTTCCGGATATGGAGGTCAACGGTGTGCGAAGGTCATGGGAAATCGCGCGGAGCAAATTGGCGCGAAGCTGCTCGTTGCGGGCGTGAATTGCTTCCTCTTCTTTTTCCTTTGCGTTTTTTTCGCTCTCCATAGCGAGCGCGCTTTCGCCGAGAATGGAAAGCATAATGCTGTTTTCAAAGGCATCCAAAGGATTATCGGTGATAACAATGCCTACAACTCCGTAAACATGATCGTTGACACGAATGGAAAGATATAAGCATTTAGCGCCGGATAATGTATCCGTCGTCGCTCCCGCGTGTTTATTGTTTTTTAGTACCCAGCTTGCAGCCGCCCTTTCGTTGTCGGAAGTAAATCCTTCACTCATCGGTTCATCGGAGGCATAGAATATTCGAGGAGCACCCAAACCATTGCCTTGCACCGGATACATGATAATATTCCTGTCCAGCAGCTTAACCAACTGATTGGCAGTAACGGAGATGATTTCGTCCCTGCCCACTGCGCGCTGGAGCAGTTGGTTTGTATCGAACAGAATCTTTGTACGGAAAGCAGCCTGTGCCGCCTGCCTGGCATGGTTCTTGAGCCTGATTGACAGAGAGCTTGTAATCAGTGCCGCCAAAAGCATGACAAGAAAGGTGATCGGATATCCGCTGTCATAGGCAAGCAATGTGTATCTCGGCTCGGTAAACAGGAAATTGAAAACAAAGACGCTGACAACGGATGAAAGTATGCTGTATATCGTGTTGCCGGTTACAACTGCATTCACAAGTACGCCGAGAATATAGACTGTAATTATATTCGCTTCGGAAAGGCCCAAGCGGTCAAAGACGAAGCCTATAAGGCTTGCCGCAATCAGAATCCCAATACTCTTCAATATGTCCGAAGCCGAGAATACCACACGGCTTCTTTGCGCCTTTTTGGAGGTGTGATAGGTCGATATTGCAGAGGACGCATCAGGTATAACATGAATATCCAGATCAGGTGCAGCGGTGATCAGCTTCTCCGTAAGAGTCGGCTTGCTGAACAGGTGCTTTCTCGTGACGGCGCTTCTGCCTATGACGATCTTTGATACGCCTGATATTCTTGCAAATTCCGCAATCTGATACGGCACATCGTCACCGTATACCGTTTCTATCTTTGCTCCGAGCTGTTCCGCAAGCCTAATATTTGCACGCAGACGTTTCTTATTTTCCTCGCTCATCGCAGGAAAAGCCGGGGTTTCCACAAACAGAGCCGTAAACGCACTGTGGAAGGCATTAGCCATTCTTGCAGCTGTCCGAATAATTTTCGCGTTGGACGGTGCTGACGACAGGCAGACCAAAATATGCTCATCGGTATGATACCCGCCGTTTTTTTTGATGCGGGCCTGCTCGGTTATGAGATTAACCCGGTCGGCACAGCGGCGCAGGGCAATCTCTCTCAAGGCGGTCAGATTATCTATGGTGAAAAGGTTTGTAACCGCCGGATTGTCCTGCGCTTCCGGATACACATTTCCGGTCTGCAAGCGCTCAATCAGATCCTGCGGTTCAATATCCACAAGCTCGACCTGATCGGCGTTATCAAACACCGAGTCGGGAATTCGCTCTCTGACCATAATTCCGGTAATGGCGGCAACCCGGTCATTCAGGCTTTCGATATGCTGAACATTGACCGTGGTATACACATCAATTCCGGCATTCAGCAGTTCCTCTATATCCTGATACCGCTTGGCATGACGGCACCCTTCCGCATTGGTATGCGCCAATTCATCCACAAGTATCAGCTGCGGATGCCTTGCAATGGCTGAATCTATATCAAATTCATGCAGTACGATGGAGTTATGCTCGATCGCTGCGGTCGGAAGACACTCAAGACCGTTGAGCAAAGCAGCTGTCTGTGGGCGCGCATGCGGCTCAATATACCCGGCGACAACATCAATCCCGCGACGCCTTGCCATGTGTGCCGCTTTCAACATCGCATAGGTTTTACCGACGCCAGCGGCATATCCGAAAAAGATCTTCAAGTGCCCCCTGCTGCCGTTCGTATCCTCGCTCCGAATAGCTCTGAGCAATGCGTCCGGGTCCTGTCTTTCTTCTGCCACCTCTATCGCCTCCGATCTTTCAGTGATGCCGACATTTTATCCGGTTACAAACGGATTTGGTGAAAATAAGTGGATTATCGGATAATGATTCCATTAAGATTATAGCACAATCACCATTAACTTTCATGCAGATGCAGCGTTAATCCTTGGTGCATTCCATTGATCGCATCAGTTCTGCCAGCATTTTTTGCTTTTTCGGCTCGATTGCACGATCTGCTTTAACAGGACATATGTATTGCCGCTCGGCCTCGAGCAGCTCAACAGAGCACCCCAAGGTATCCGTATAGTATTCATTTGTTCCGAGCGGTATCGAAGTATCATCCTCTGTTGCCGAAAGAACAAACCCCAAGTCAATGCGGTTCGCATCCAGGGCGCAATGTATCTGCTCGGCGGTACCTATAAAGAAATAGAATCTACAGTCCGAATATGCTTTGGACAACACCGCCAGGTATCCGGAAACAGATGATACAATAACCGGATTCTCAAAAGCAATCCGCAATCCGTCGTGCGGATTCCCTTCATTCTCTGCTGATATTTTCTTTTGATTCTCCGCAAGGAAGCTGTCCAACCGTTTCATCAAATAAAACCCGATTGCCGCAGCCGCAGATGCAAGTACAATAATCAGAACAACATAACCCGGTTTCATAGCGCCGTCCTCCTGTCAGATATGAAAGCATTTGTGGATGCTCTTCATATCTCCGAGTACGAGCATGGTGTGCATTTCATTCAGACGGGTGTCCGATGAAATGTTCATATCCAGCTTGCCTCCTTTTTTCAGCGCCATAATATTGATATTGTATTTTTTCCGAATATCAATCTGCCCGATTGTTTTTCCGATCCAGCTTTGGGGAACGGCAATTTCAAAGATTGCATGATCGTTGTCCAATTCTATGTAATCAAATATGTGGTCGGAGCTGTACCGTATGGCCGTCCAGTCTGCCAATTGCTTTTCGGGATACACGATTTCGTCCGCGCCGTTTCTCAGAAGAAATTTCGCATGTACATCCCGAGCCGCTCTTGATACCACCTTTTTTGCGCCGAGCTCCCTTAAGAATGAGGTTATCTCCAGAGAGCTCTGAAAATCGTCGCCGATTGCCACAATACAGACATCAAAGTTACGGACACCGAGGGAACGGAGAAATTCCTCGTTTGTACCGTCGCCGATCTGTCCGTTCGTAACATAAGGCAGCACTGCTTCCACTCGATCCTCCTGCTTGTCCACCGCCATGACCTGATGGTTTAATTCGTGGAGCTTGATGGCTATATGCCGGCCGAATCTGCCAAGTCCGATCAGTAAAATTGATTTCATTGTCTTTTCTCCTTTAACCTACTGTAAGCTTTTCCTGCGGATATTTGGAATATCCTGAATTTGATTTTGAAAATGCCGCAAATATCAGGGTCAGTCCGCCTACTCTGCCAAAGAACATCAGCAGAATCAGAATCATTTGCGAAATAATGCTCAAGCTCGGTGTGATACCGAGTGAGAGCCCGACTGTGCCGATTGCCGAAGCTGTTTCAAACAGGGCTGAAAGAACAGGCACATTTTCTACCCTGCTGATAATCATTCCGCTTGTCAGGAACAATGTTATGTACATCAGCGCAATAGTTGCGGCACTGCGAACGGTTTCCGTGCCGATTCTTCTGCCGAAGAAGTGGGTATCTTCCTTCTTCCTGAAAACAGAAAATGCAGAGGAGAACAGCACGGCAATTGTCGTGGTTTTCATGCCGCCGGCAGTAGACCCGGGCGAGCCTCCGATCAACATAAGGATAATGGTGAATACCCGGCCGGCTTCGCTGAAAGCAGCCAGGTTTACCGTATTAAAGCCTGCCGTTCTCGGTGTGATGGATTGAAACAGAGAGGCAAGGATGCGTTCCGGCAGCGGATAGCCCGAAAGCTCAAAAAAGAAAAAGAAAAGCGCAGGCAGAAGGATCAGAATTCCGGTCACCGTGAGGATAACCTTGCTTTGCATACGGTACTGCTTGAAATGCCGTTTTTTTCTTCTGATGTCATCCCATGTGAAGAAGCCTATGCCGCCGAACACGATCAGAAGCATAATAACGGCGTTCACAGCAAAGCTTCCCGAATACGAAGTCAACGATGAGAACGGCTCTTTGACGCCCATCAAATCAAAGCCTGCATTGCAAAAAGCCGAGACCGAATGAAAAAGTGCATACCATGCGCCCTTTATGGGCCCGTACTCCGGGCAGAATACCGCGGCAAGCAGCGCCGCTCCGATCAGCTCCGTAATGACGGTAACTTTCAGAATAAAGCCTGTCATTCGCACGATTCCTCCGACATGCGGAGCAGATATTGCTTCCTGCATCGTACTGCGCTGCATCAGGCTGATTTTCCGTCCGGAGAAAATGGTGACCGCCGCGGCCGTTGTCACAACGCCCATGCCGCCCACCTGTATCAGAAGCAAGATTACAAACTGCCCGAAGTATGACCAGTAGGTTGCCGTGTCATGCAGTACCAGTCCCGTAACGCACACGGCAGATGTTGAAGTGAAAAATGCATCGGTAAAAGAAGCATGCCCCGATCCTTTTTTTGAAATCGGAAGCATCAGAAGCAGAGTCCCTATCATGATGACGGAAACAAAGCTCAATATGATGATTTGGAAGGACGAAATATGTCTTTTGCTATGTCCTATTCTCATTACGGCACCTCTAAGTGCATACAGTTTACAGTTGTATTTTTTTATTTTATCTTGATTGCAGTTAAATGTGTGTTAAGATAGCGCAATGGATATTAAGATTACATTAAGATGAAAAATACACAAAAAGTAAATATAAAAGAGCAACGGCGGCGATTTCCGCTGTTGCTCTTTGCTTTCTAACCTTTACAGCTTTTATTCATTGCAGCTTTTCAGGCTGTTCCGTATGGGGTGGGTACATGTGCTTTTACTGCTGACTATGCAAAAATATCCATCGGAGAGCGTATGGTAAGGTGGCTCTCGGATAATATGAAGATATTGTCGCCGTAATGAATGACATCAGTGCCTTTTGGAATAATAATTCTGTCATCTGTTGCAATGGCACCGATGATTACGCCCTTTTTCAGCTTCATATCATTGCTTTTCAATGGCATATCCGCTTTCGCGAATCCGACAGGAATATGAAATTCGCTGATCTTGAGCATTTCAGGTCCAAGGGAATAGAACCTGGTCATCTCCCCTAGGTTATTCGTTTCCAACGATAGAATATAATCCAACAGCTTTTTTGCAATCACACGCTCGGGAGACATGGTTATATTGCGCGTGATCTTGCGTAAGACCCGTTCATACGGAATGGAGTGAATCATTGTAATAATGTTGTTCACGCCGTTTGTCATGGCTATCAGCGTGGCAAGCAGATTGTTCTCATCGCTGCCTGTTGCGCAAACACATGCATCACATTTGCCGATACCTTCTTTTTCAAGCAGATCCGCATCCGTACCGTTGCCGAAAATGATATTTGCTTTGGGCACCGCACTCATCAGTTCTTCGCAGCGATCCCTATTGATTTCAATGAGCTTCACACTGATTTTGTGTTTTATCAATCGGTTTGCCAATGTCTCACCAAGATCACCGCCGCCGATGAGCATTACCGAGCGGACAGGCTCCCGTACCAGATCAACACGGGAAAAGAGATTCGTCATCTCATTTTTATCTGCAATGATTCCTATGACATCCCCGGTATGGAGTTCGAATTCACCCTTCGGAACCATCAGCTTATCGCCGCGAAGCACACCGAATACAAGAAAATCCGATTTCAGCAGCGGCTTGATGCTGCCAAGCTTTGCATTGGCAAGGATACTGTCCTTTTCCACGATAATTTCAGCCAGCAGAACGCTGGAATCAAAAAACGGCTCCACGCGGTTGGCGGAATTGAAATATATCTGATCGGCAACGGCCGAAGCTGCAAGGTCTTTCGGCGTCAGTATGTAGTCAACGCCGAATTTTTCCTTCAGATAGGCTTTGTCAGAGATCAGTTCCTCTCGTTCCACTTCGGCAACCGTATACCGTGTCCCGAAGTTTTTTGCCATGGAGCAAGCCAGCAGGTTGATCTCGTCTATCGGTGTCAGGCTGATTAGCGCATCGGCTGTGTCCGCTTCGGCGGAAGCCAAAACTGCGCGCGAGGCGCCGCTGCCGCAGACGCCGTTCACACTGTAACGATTCGTAATGGATTCAACCACTTCTTTCAGTTTATCAATGATGATGATGTCATGGTTGCTTTTTTCAAGATGCTGTATCAGTATTTCGGCAGTTTTTCCTCCGCCCACAATTATTATGCGCAATTAAGATCGCTCTCCTTTCGTATGCGTTTGGCTTTATGCTGTTCGATTTTTCGGTATACTTTTTTGGTTGTCAGCCCCTGAACAATGACTGTGAAGAGAATGATGATATAAGTCGCATTCAGTAAAAGCGTATATGTCGCAGAAGGCAGTGCGGACTGCGTGCTGAGCACCAGCGCCAGCGAAAGTCCGCCCTTGAGTGCGCTCCAGGTCATAAGTACTGTATATTCTGTCAGACTGTAACCGCCGGGAATCTTCTTGGTGCGGCTGACGGCAGTAGGAAGCGCCACACCGACCGCACGGGAAATCAGAACGGCAATAATCGCCGCAATTCCAGTCTGCAGCATAGCAGCGGACGGCGTAATCCTAAGCACGGTCAGTCCGATCAGCACGAACAGAATGCTGTTGAGCAGTCCGTCGATAACATCCCAAAAACGCGAGTACATATCGTCTTTATCCACAACCTTCAGGAAGCGCTCCATTTTTTCCATGCCGTAGGAAAAGGTCATGCCGCAGATGACGGAGGCGATCACGCCTGAAAATCCGCAGATCTCACAGATAACATAGATGGAGGAAACCGCCAGAATACTGATCAGAATATGATTAAACGGTTTATGTGAGCGCTTCATCAAGAACAGCAGTAAGCCCGATACCGCAAATGCGACTGCGGCGGCACCGAGCACTTCTCTCAGCATTAGGAGCGCGAAGTTTTCCCGCCCCATATTGGTTACGATGCTTTTGATGAAAACAAACAGCGCAACGCCCATCCCGTCGTTAAACAGGGATTCGCTTTCGATGACGGTTGTGACATTCTTGGAAAGCCCCAATTTGTTCATGATACCGGTGGCGGCAATGGGGTCGGTTGGGGACACGATACAGCCAAGTAGTATACAAACCCAAATGTCCATATTCCAGCCAAAAGCAGAGGACGCAAGATAGAAAAGCGCTCCGAACAAAGCTGCGGAAAGTGCGGTAGTCAAAAAGGAAAGCAAAGTAATGCTTTTCAGATTTGAGGTAAACTTGTTGAAATGGACCTTGCCGGCTCCGGCAAACAGCATAAAGCAGAGTACGCCGTCCAGAAGATAGGATTCAAAGCTGAAATCGCTCAGGCTGTCTATCGCTTGGAGCAAACCGTCGGATGGGAACACAATTCCGATGATTTTCAGTACCGCACAGACCGTAAAGGAAAAGAGCAGCAGCGCAATATCATTTGGTATTCTGAAAAAGCGTTCGTTCAGCAGACTGATAACAGTTACCAGGAAAATCACAATGGTGAACAAGGTAAGAAAACTCAAGCCCGTACATCCTCCTTTATTTCACGCATTAAAACACTATATCTGCTTAATTATACCATATCTGCCGAAAAATGGAATAAAAATCCATTGCCCGGCATTAAGATGTGAATTGCAACTTTAAATGTCCACTCTTCAAAAAGAATGCTGCCCGGCAATCGCCAGTTCTTGCCCGAGGGCAAGAACTGCCATTTTCGCAGAAAA
>SFIR01000050.1 GCA_004556165.1 Clostridiales bacterium
TCTAATGGGACTGCCGTTGACAAAACGGAGGAAGGTGGGGATGACGTCAAATCATCATGCCCCTTATGACCTGGGCTACACACGTACTACAATGGCAATTAACAAAGGGAAGCAAAATAGTGATATGGAGCAAATCCCCAAAAATTGTCCCAGTTCGGATTGTAGGCTGCAACCCGCCTACATGAAGTCGGAATTGCTAGTAATCGCAGATCAGCATGCTGCGGTGAATACGTTCCCGGGCCTTGTACACACCGCCCGTCACACCATGGGAGTTGGTAACACCCGAAGCCGATAGTCTAACCGCAAGGAGGACGTCGTCGAAGGTGGGATTGATGACTGGGGTGAAGTCGTAACAAGGTAGCCGTATCGGAAGGTGCGGCTGGATCACCTCCTTTCTATGGAGAAACCGATGAGATAAAAATCATCAAAATATTCTCCGGTCACAAGGGAAAAGAAGTTTAGAAGGGTAAGCAGAGAGTAGTTGTTCAATTTTGAAGGCTCTGAGAAGAACCTTTAAAACCAAAGATGGAAGCAAATGGCGATCCTATCCCTTACCAAATGGGGGTGTAGCTCAGCTGGGAGAGCACCTGCCTTGCACGCAGGGGGTCAGGAGTTCGATCCTCCTCATCTCCACCAAAGGTAAGAGATAAGGATTGAACGATAAGCCGAAAAGCTTTAGCAAATGGGCGCATAGCTCAGGTGGTTAGAGCGCACGCCTGATAAGCGTGAGGTCGGTGGTTCGAGTCCACTTGTGCCCACCACGAAGAGAGAAGCGAAAGTAACTTTCTTCAAAGCGAAGTACCTTGAAAATTGAATAAAGAAATTAAGAAGTAATGCAAATGAGGAAAACATTGAAAATATTCAACGACAATAAATGTTGTGGATACAATTTCAAATATAACTTCTCAAATGAAGAGCATAATTCTGAAGAACCAAGCAAAGTGGTCAAGCTAATAAGAGCGCAGGGTGAATGCCTTGGCATTAGGAGCCGAAGAAGGACGTGGTAAGCTGCGATAAGCTGCGGGGAATTGCAAGCAAGTTTTGATCCGCAGATTTCCGAATGGAGCAATCCACTTGATTGAAGATCAAGTATCATATACTGAATCCATAGGTATATGAGGGGAACCGCCTGAACTGAAACATCTAAGTAGGGCGAGGAAGAGAAATCAACCGAGATTCTGTGAGTAGTGGCGAGCGAAAGCGGAAGAGGCTAAACCGAGATCAGCAATGATTTCGGGGTTTTGGACAGCATTTAGCATTGAACGAGGCTAGAAGAAGCGTGTGGGAAAGCGCACCGAAGAACGTGATAGTCGTGTATTCGAAAGTTAAGTTCAGCGAGCTGTATCCGGAGTACCGCGGAACACGAGGAATTCCGTGGGAAGACGGGGGGACCACCCTCCAAGCCTAAATACTACCTAATGACCGATAGCGAATAGTACTGTGAAGGAAAGGTGAAAAGAACCCCGGGAGGGGAGTGAAAAAGAACCTGAAACCCTGTGCTTACAAGCACATAGAGCCCGTCAACGGGTGATATGGTACCTATTGTAGAATGGTCCGGCGAGTTATGGTATGCAGCGAGGTTAAGTACTTCAGGTACGGAGCCGCAGCGAGAGCGAGTCTGAATAGGGCGAATAAGTTGTATGCCATAGACCCGAAACCGGGTGACCTAGCCATGTCCAGGCTGAAGTGGAGGTAAAACTCCATGGAGGGCCGAACCGACCTCCGTTGAAAAGGCGGCGGATGAGGTGTGGCTAGCGGAGAAATTCCAATCGAACCCGGATATAGCTGGTTCTCTCCGAAATAGCTTTAGGGCTAGCGTTGCATTAGATTCCCGGAGGTAAAGCACTGAATAGGCTAGGGGGCGAGAGCTTACTGAACCTTATCAAACTCAGAATGCCGGAGAATTGATGTGCAGCAGTCAGACAGTGTGAGATAAGTTTCATTGTCAAAAGGGAAACAGCCCAGACCCACAGCTAAGGTCCCTAAATACATTTAAGTGGAAAAGGATGTGGGGTTGCACAGACAACCAGGATGTTGGCTTAGAAGCAGCCATACATTAAAAGAGTGCGTAATAGCTCACTGGTCGAGTGACCCTGCGCCGAAAATTCAACGGGGCTAAAATGTATACCGAAGCTTAGGATTCACAGCAATGTGAGTGGTAGGAGAGCGTCGTGTAAGAGGTGAAGTCATAGCGGAAGCGGTGGTGGATTTTACACGAGTGAGAATGCCGGAATGAGTAGCGAGAATTATGTGAGAATCATAATGGCCGAAAATCTAAGGTTTTAGGAGGAAGGTTCGTCCGCTCCTAGTAAGCCGGGAGCTAAGGTGAGGCGGAAACGCGTAGCCGATGCACATACGGTTGAAATTCCGTAGCCTCCGAAAGATTTAAGCAAAGGGACGCTTTGAAAGCGATTGAGCCGGGCGATGGTTGACCCGGTCGTAAGGGACCGAAATTTAGTAGGGAAGCAATCGTAGACGAAGACAAGAAAAGCTTTGTGTATATCTAAGGAGCCCGTACCGCAAACCGACACAGGTAGATAGGAAGAGAATTCTAAGGCCAACGGGAGAAGGGTAGTTAAGGAACTCGGCAAGTTGACCCCGTAACTTAGGGATAAGGGGTGCTCACGAAAGTGAGCCGCAGAGAATAGGCCCAGGCGACTGTTTAGCAAAAACACA
>SFIR01000051.1 GCA_004556165.1 Clostridiales bacterium
GTACAAGTACATTTGGCTTTACAAAGTCAAGTTTGCCGTTCCGGACGAAAACTATACCACGAAGGGCGACAGTATCGAATTTACCACGCCGGAGATCGTTGGGCAGTTCATCAAGCGTTCCGACGGCTTGTGGAAGGCTGAACACGTCGCAGAGCCTACGAACAGCGTGGCGGCGGCTTGGTTTACTACCGTTCGCGAACCGAATAACGCGGACGGCTGATCGAAATTGAAAGGAGGAACGGCGGGGAGCTTGAAAAGGCTTCCCGCCTTATTCTGTTATGAGTGCAATTAAAGACGGACGCTTCCCGATCGTACTGGACAAGGAAAGACACCTTCTTTTCAGTTTGAACGCGATCGACGAAATGCAGGATAAATTCGGCGGCTTTGATCGCCTTGATACCGTGCTTTCCGGAAAGGACAGCATTAAAAATCTTCGCTGGCTTTTGACCGTGCTTTTGAACGAGGGTGCAGAGGACGACGAAGAACCGCTTACCGAAAAACAGGTGGGCAAGCTCATTCATACGGGCAATTTTGCCGAAGTGAAAACGGCTATCTTCAAGGCGTTTTCTATGGGCAACAACGGAACACCAGAACCGCCCGAACAGGACGGCGAGGACGACGAAGAGGACATCGAAAAAAACATGACGGCGGGCAAGGAATAATCGACCTTGCCCGCCTTCTTTATATCGGCGTAACGCTTCTTCGGTGGAGCGAAGCCGAAGTATGGCGCATGACACCGTATAAAATTTTGACGCTTTTCAAAATTCATCGTGAATTCAATCCGGATCGCTTCAAGCCAGTTCCGAAAGAAGTTGATATTGACGACGTGTTAGGGGGGATATAAATGGCGAAAGAAGAGCAGATCAAAACATCAATCGACCTTACAGGCGAAAAAGAGTATCGCGCCGCTTGCAATAGCATAAATTCTTCCCTTCGCGAAATCAATTCCGAAATGAAGTTGGCGACGGCGGAGTTTGCGGACAACGCTTCCGGCGCGGAAGCGCTGACGAAAAAACAGGAGATTTTGCAAAAACAGCTTGCGGAACAGGCAAAGAAAGCGGAAGCGGCGGAAGAAGCATTGAAGAAAATGCGGGAAGCGGGCATTGATCCGACCGATCCCGCCTATCAGAAAATGCAAACGAACCTTAAC
Source organism: Clostridiales bacterium (assembly GCA_004556165.1). Lineage (GTDB taxonomy): Bacteria > Bacillota > Clostridia > Christensenellales > CAG-138 > PeH17. The sequence goes on from SFIR01000051.1 coordinate 1,151, forward strand.
AACACAAAGGCGGAGATGGCGAAAACCGAAAAGCAGATCAAAAGCACTTCGGAAGAATTGAAAAGTTCCAAAGTGAATTGGGAAGCCGTCGGGGAAACCGTCGGGAAAGTCGGAAAAGCATTCGGCGCGGCGCTTGCCGCGTTAGGTGCGGCGGCTGTGGGCGCGGCTTCCGCTCTTGCAGGGCTGACGGTATCCGCTTCTAACTATGCCGACGACCTTATAACGCAAGCGACATTCACGCGGCAGACGACGGACGATCTTCAAAAGTACGCCTACGCCGCCCGCTTTATCGACGTAGAAGTAAACACGCTTACAAAGTCGATGGCAAAAAACATAAAGTCAATGGACAGCGCCCGCAAGGGTTCGGCGGCGTATGCTGACGCATACAAGAAGCTGGGCGTTTCCGTGACGGACGCGAACGGAGAGCTTCGAAACAGCAACGACGTTTATTGGGATTGTATCGACGCGCTGGGTTCTATTCAGAACGAAACGGAGCGGGACGCGCTTGCAATGCAGTTGTTCGGCAAATCCGCACAGGAATTGAACAGCGTTATTGAAGCGGGTTCGGAAGCGTTCAAGGAATTAGGCGACGAAGCGGAACAAATGGGCTTCATTCTATCGGAGGACGCAGTAAACAGGCTGGGGGCTTTCAACGATAAATTACAAGTGCTTCAAGCCGGAGCGGAAGGGCTGAAAAACGCAGCTTCTTTGATCGCTCTTCCTTTCCTTGACACGCTGGCGGGCGAAGGTATCCCGATTATGACGAAGTTTTCAAAAGCCGTCATGGACGCGGAAGGCGACGTAACGAAGATGGCGGACGCGCTGGGCGAAGGGATTTCCGACGTTCTCAATCTGATTGTTGAGAAATTGCCGGAGTTTATCGACATGGGAGTTCAAATGGTAACGTCTTTGATTTCCGGCATTGTATCGAACGCGCCGACGATTGCTTCGGCGGCGGTGCAGATTGTTGAAACGCTGGTTGAAGGCATTGCGGAGCTTTTGCCGCTTCTTATTGAGGGCGCGGCGCAGTTGATCGCGGGGCTTGCGACCGGATTAGCGAAATCGCTTCCGAAACTTGTTCCGACGATCGTTGACGTTGTATTGAAGATCGTTCAAACGCTGATCGACAATATCCCGTTGCTGATTGACGCGGCGTTACAGCTTATCACGGGGCTGGCGCAAGGGATTATAAACGCGATCCCCGTTATAGTAGCGGCGCTTCCACAGGTAATAACCAGCTTGATCGACGGCTTGCTTTCCGCGATCCCGCAGATCATTCAAGCGGGTATCGACCTTCTGACGGCGCTTGTTGCCGCACTTCCGGAGATTATAGCCGCAATCGAAGAAGCGATACCGCAGATAATCAGCAGTATTGTAAACGCGCTGTGGGGCAACATCGACCAAATCATTATGGCGGGCGTTCAGCTTTTCGTGGCGCTCATTCAGAATTTGCCGACGATCATAGTTGAAATTGTGAAGGCAGTTCCGCAG
>SFIR01000052.1 GCA_004556165.1 Clostridiales bacterium
CAGTCCCGTTCCCATTGGGTGCGGTATGACCGCTATGAGATCAAGACCGGCAAGGACGGAAAACGCTATATCACACCGGAAAAGACGGCAAAGCCCGACGTCTATAACCCGCTGAAGGAATCCTCCGAGATGGTGCTAGAGGCGCTGAATGTGGGGATGCTGATGATGAACCGCAGGCCGGAGGACGAGGTGGAAAAGGCAATTCTGGCCTTTGTGACCCATTACGGTCTGTTGGGCCTGATGACGGCTTTGCCTACCACGCCGTCCTTTATGGATTATGAAGCGGTTTATCTGCCGAAAAACCACTTCATCAAGGAAGAAAGCATGGCGACAGAGGATTACCTTGCGCTGTTCTATCCTTTTGACAAGCTGGATGTGGTGAAAAAGGGCGTGGAATCCAGTTGGAATGTTTCCGGGGATAATATGATGATTGCTCTGACGATGACCTTTATGAATGAGCCGATGGCGAAGAACATGAGCTTCCAGCGGGAGTATGCCGAACCTTATGACTGGGTAGCGCAGCAGTTCAAGGATTGGGCGTTCACGCTGACTACCTCTATTTTGTACTACAATGACTACGACAGCATTGATGAGGACACAAGAAATCTTTACCGCAAGGCCATGGCTGCCTTCGGCGGCATTGCGCCTACCTATCATATCGAACTGCTGGAGAAACCGACCATCTATTGGGACTTCCATTCGTTGCTGCTGGGCATCCAGATGATGTTCAGCTTTATGCTGGTGGACGATGCAAAGCCCCTGCGGCTGTGCAAGCACTGCCAGAAGGTATTCCTCGGCAGCCGGGCGAATTCCGCATTTTGCAGCGCCCGGTGCAAGAATCAGTATAATGTCTATAAGAGCAGAGGAAAAAATAAGGGACAGGACGGTGAGAATGATGATTGACCGCTGGATCGCAGAAGCGACCGAATGTGATTTCAAGGTCGCGCTGGAGGTAAAGAAGCCGAAAAGCTGGCTCAAAAGCGTCAGTGCCTTTGCAAACGGAATTGGCGGCACGCTGTTTTTCGGGATTGATAATGACAGAAATGTTGTCGGCTTAGCTGACGCACAGACTGATGCGGAGACAATCAGCCGGTTGATCAAAGAGCGGATCACGCCTTATCCGAGTTTTATCCTTGCTCCTGAACGGGAGAATGGCAAGGATATTCTTGTGCTGGCTGTGTCCGCAGGGCGCTCCACACCGTATTACTACAGAGCAGACGGCATTATGGAGGCGTATATCCGTATCGGCAACGAAAGCGTGATCGCCCCGTCCTATGCGCTGAATCAGCTGATTCTCAAAGGGATGCACCGCACCTATGACGAACTGGTTTCCGAGTATGATTTTAAGGATTACGCTTTTTACAAGCTGCGGGAGCGGTATAAGGCGTGGACAGGCAACAGCATGGAAGAAAAGCTGTTCGATTCCTTTGATATGCGGGACGAACACGGCAAGCTGACCAATGCAGGCGCTCTGCTTGCGGACGATTCGCCCATCCGGCATTCCCGCCTGTTCTGCACACGCTGGAACGGCCTTGATAAAAGCGGCGGCATGGTGGATGCGCTTGACAGCGCGGAGTATTCCGGCAGTTTGATTATCCTACTCAATGAGGGTGTCGGCTTTGTCAAGCGGAATATGAAAACGCGCTGGAAGAAAACCGCTGACTCCCGCATTGAAATGCCGGATTACTGCGAACGAAGCGTTTTTGAGGCGCTTGTCAATGCACTGATCCATCGTGACTATCTGATATTGGGCAGCGAGGTTCACATCGACATTTACGATGACCGCCTTACCATTTATTCTCCCGGTGGTATGGCAGACGGCACACGGATACAGGAGCGTGATCTGTCCAGCATTTCCTCCACGCGCCGCAACCCCGTCCTTGCAGATATTTTCGGACGGCTGGGCTATATGGAACGGCAAGGCAGCGGCTTTAAGAAAATCACGGAAACCTACCGCGCTGCTCACAATTACCGCGATGAGCTGGAGCCTAAATTCTATTCGGATGTTACCTCATTCCAAGTGACGCTGTACAACCTGAATTATGGGCAATCCATTGATAAAACGAGTATTTCGGATGAAAACCAGTTGATTGATGAGCAGAAAGCAGTTGTTTCTGAGAAAAACCAGCTGTTTGAAACACTCCTTTTAGGGCTGAAAGCGAAAGCAAGCACCAAGGAAACAATGCTAAAGCTGTATCATAAATTTGGTTTTGACGCTGCATTTGCACGAGCGGATATTATGAAGCTCGCGGGTGTAACCTCCTCACCGGCAGGTGCATTGATAGATAAGCTCAAAAGCGCAGGACTAATAGAACCTGTTGCCGGTCAAGGCAAGGGCAAATATAGGTTCGTATTGCCCAAAGAATAAGAGAACGCCCGTTATCGGCCATGCAGCCAATAACGGGCGTTCATCAGTTATATACAAGTTCAGTCAGAACAATTTCCTCAGCACGGCTGCGGATGCTGTTCATGCGGCGCACCCATTCCATTTGGTCGGCGGCTTTGAGCGCTTCGGTCACATCTTCCTGCCTTGCCATATCGGAAACGATGATTGCCATACGCT
>SFIR01000030.1 GCA_004556165.1 Clostridiales bacterium
TTTTCTGCAAAAATGGCAGTTCTTGCCCTCGGGCAAGAACTGGCGATTGCCGGGCAGCATTCTTTTTGAAGAGTGGACATTTAAAGTTGCAATTCACAAGCCCATTGCCGCAAACAGAATGAGATTGACTTGTCCGTTTTTTGTGCTATAATATAAAAGATAAAAGGACCGATATTTGAAAGGAGAACTAAAAAATGCGTTCAAAATGGATGCGAGTTTTGGATATTGTGGCAGGTGTGCTGCTCATTGCGGTAGGTATCTACTGCTTGTGTAATAATGAAATCGCAGTGATGTCGGCGGCGCTGTTGCTCGGCCTGTTTACGCTGGCAGCGGGTATTGCGGAGATCGTGGTATTCGCCGGAACAAATCGAATTTGGATAGGCTCCGGCTGGCTGCTGCTTGAAGGTGTGCTGACAGTGATTATGTCTCTGTTCCTGCTCTTTAACCAGTGGTTCACGAAGCTGTCACTGCCGTTCCTGTTTGCGCTTTGGCTGCTGTTCTCGGGTATTTCCCGGTTCGTCAGTTCGTTTGATCTTCGCGCCCTCGGCGTTCGCGCATGGGGCTGGGTTCTGGCACTCGGCATTATTCTGATGATAGCAGGCTTCGTCTGCATGATGGACCCGTGGCTCAGCTTTGCGGCAATCGGCGTGACCATCGGGCTTGTGTTCCTGCTGGAGGGTATCAATTCCATCGTCTCCGCCTGCATTCCCAGAACGAAGAAGTTCTGATAGCGCAGTCTGCGCCGCAGCGAAGAATTTGATATTGAGTTATTTTAGGGCAATGCCGGTAGGGGCATTGCCCTCTCTCGTTTGCCGAGAAGAGGAGAGAAAATGGCTTATCAAGGGGGGTGCTGCCCACTCACTCAAACCTTATAAGCCGTATTATTTCCGCTGTTTGCTCCGCACATTAAAAAGGGTATGCATAGGGTAGGGTATATACCCTTGGGGTCAGCGGCATTGCCCGTAAACTGCGCAGTTCATGCTCTGAAATAACCGATTTATATGCAGCCTTATGAATCCGATGCCCTTAACCCTTGTTAAAGAGCTTTGCTATTGATATGCAAATTCAGAGCGAACCGTAAATAAAGCTATGGCGGCAGCTTCCTTATGAAGTGCCGCCTGCCAAGCTCATTTACAGAAAATTACTTTATCCGAGCAGCTTTACGCCGTTGCTGGTGCCGAGCCGGGAAGCTCCGGCAGCAATGAATTTTTCGGCATCCTCGGGGGTACGCACTCCTCCTGAAGCCTTGACACCCATGCTGTCGCCGACAACGCTGCGCATGAGCTTAACATCATGCTCTGTTGCTCCTGCGGTGGAGAAACCCGTTGAGGTCTTGACAAAATCGGCTTTAGCACGCATTGCACATTCGCAGGCCTTGATCTTCTCTTCATCGGTCAGCAGACAGGTCTCGATTATGACCTTGACGAGCGCTTTTCCGCTTGCCGCTTCAACAACGGCGCATATATCGCTCTCAACGAGCTCCCAGTTGCCATCCTTAACCGCACCTATATTGATGACCATATCAACTTCTTCAGCACCAAGCTTTATTGCTTCCTGAGCTTCAAAGGCTTTTACGGAGGAAAGCGTTGCGCCGAGAGGGAAGCCGATGACGCAGCAGGTCTTAACTCCGCTGCCTTCGAGCTCCTTATGAACCAGCTCAACCCTCGCAGGGTTCACGCATACGCTCATAAAGCCGTATTGCCTTGCTTCTGCGCAGATCTTTTTTATCTGCTCCGCGCTTGCATCGCTTTTTAATAAGGTATGGTCGATAAGCTTTTCGATTTTCATTTATTTGTTACTCCTTTTACGGTAATTTTATCTCTTTCAGCGGTACGGCTTCAGCAATGGGGCCTCCGCCCAAACAGCAGTCCCCGTCATACAGCACTGCCCATTGCCCGGGGGTAACCGCTCGCTGCGGTTCATCGAATACGATCTCTGCGGCAGCCTCGCCCGAACCGTTATTTTTTATATGAACCCTTACGGCTTGGTCGCTCTGACGGTAACGGAATTTGGCGGTGCAGCGGAAATCCATTGCAGGGGCTTCGCCTGAAATGAAATTGAATCTCCCCGTTGTAAGCGAGGTAGAAAACAGTTCGTCCCTTTCACCCTGACATACGATCAATAGGTTGCGCTTCAGGTCCTTTCCCACCACGAACCAGCTTTCACCCGTACCTGTATTTATTCCGCCGATACCGAGTCCGCGGCGCTGACCGAGTGTGTAGTACATAAGCCCATCATGCTTTCCGATGATTTTACCGTTGAGATCAACTATATCGCCGCGCTGCGCAGGCAGAAACTGCATGAGGAATCTTTTGAAATTCCTTTCACCGATGAAGCATACGCCGGTAGAATCCTTTTTTGCAGCGGTCGTAAGCCCCTTGTTGAGATCCTTAGCTCTCAGAAGCTTTATGCCGTTTTCCTTATTGATACGTGCATAATGCCCCGTTGCGAGCGCGGCAGCGTCCATATTTAAGGCAAGGTCAAGGAAGGCTTTGAACTTAATCTCCGTGTTGCAAAGAATATCCGGGTTCGGGGTGCGCCCTTTTTTGTATTCGTCAAGGAAGTAGCTGAAGACCCTGTCATAATACTCCTTGGTGAAATTGACGGAATAGAAGGGGATGCCTACCTGCTCGGCGACACGCTTTGCGTCCTGATAATCCTCGGTCGCAGTGCATACGCCGTCATCATCCGTTTCATCCCAATTCTTCATGAAAACGCCCACAACATCATAACCCTGCCTCTTGAGAAGCAGGGCTGCGGCGGATGAATCCACTCCGCCCGAAAGCCCCAATACTATCCTGCCTTCTGCAATCATTTTGCCTTTTCGATGCTGAGCACATCAAATCCCAGGTCTTCAACGGCATTGCGGACGGTATCCTCATCCGTATCCGCCTCGATTACAATATCATTTAGCTCAAGCTTTTCAATCTCTGCGCCGAGCGCAAGCATGGCGGACTTGACCCTATTTATGCAGTGGCCGCAGCTCATGCCGGAAGCTTTGATGATGTATTTCATAATCCCTTTCTCCTTACGAAAAATACCGAGCGGTTTTCGGCTCATAGGATTATTATAACAGATTTCTTTGCTTTTGTGCATAGATTCTCCGCAAAAAGCCATTTTTTATTTTACTTTACGGATTTAGTATGTTATAATCCCATTGTGGAATAATTACAGCATTCCCTCTTACAAAAGGAAAGGTACTTCATTCATCAATGAAACAATTTTGGAATAAGATACTTGCCGGCTTCGTTATCGGCGCAGGTGCGATTCTTCCCGGCCTAAGCGGAGGCATCCTGGCAGTATCCATGGGCCTCTATCAGCCCGCCATCGAAGCTGTTACCGGTTTTTTCAAGAACCCTAAAAAGAATTTGAAATTTTTGCTCCCTCTTGCCATCGGCGGCATCATCGGTTTTCTCATTTTCATGCTGATAATCAATAGGTTCTTTGCCGATTATGAAACGGAGATAATCTGCCTGTTCGTAGGTCTCGTCATCGGAAGTGTCTCAAGCTTTCTCAAGGAAGCTAAGGGGGATGAAAAGCCCTTCAAAAAACGTAATTGGCTGTTTGCGGTCGGCGGATTCGCCGTTGCTCTCGCTCTGCTCCTTCTCTCAATGCAGACGGGTGACGGAGCAGTCATGAGCAGAGCTGTCACGCCGCTTATCGCGGCTGTATGCGGAGGAATTGTCATGCTCGGCGTAACCCTCCCCGGCATCAGCACCTCGTTTATTCTCATAAACATGGGCGTTTACGATAATTTTATGCAGGTCTTTGTCGATCTTGTGAAGCTCAAAGGCCTTGACTTTAGCTCATTCTCCGCAATATTTACAAACAGCGGGTATTTCTGGCATAATATTCTGCTCGGGCTCAGTACCCTCGCGGGAATTGTGATTGTGGCGGTACCGACGCTGCTGATAGTTAAAAAGCTTCTCGAAAAATTCCATTGCCAGTCGTATTTTACGCTGTTCGGAATACTGATTGCGATGCTCGTCGGCTGCGTCATACAGCAGACCCGGAGCATCATAAGTATCGGCGGTCTTGCGTTCTATCGCTATATCATCTTTGCCGTGCTTATTGCCGTCGGAGCAGCATGCTCTTATATTATGGATAGAGGCATGAGGAAGCTCGAAGTTAACGAAAAGAAAGAGGAAGCTCTGCAATAGCTGAATAAATAAACAAAATACTGGGGGCAAGCGGCATGTTGACTTTATCGGAGTGCGGCGGCGAATTTCACGCGTTTGGCGGTGATGGTGAGTTTATCTATGCTCATTCGGAGGATATAACCGATACTCTTATAGAAAAGTACGGTGGAAAGGTCAAATTGATCTATCTCGACCCCCCTTTCGGCACGGGCGCAACCTTTGAATTCAAGGACAAAACCGCGGCTAAAGCGTATTCCGATATTCTCGACCGTGAGGAATGCACTTCCCTTATGAGGAAGGTGCTGATTTGCTGCCGTGAGCTTCTCTCCGAGGATGGCTCCATCTATCTCCATATAGATTACAGGCTCAGCGGCGTGATGCGCCGCACCATGGATGAGATATTCGGGGAAGCAAACCTTATGAATGAGATCATCTGGTCATATAAATCAGGCGGACGTGCCATAAAGCACTTTTCGAGAAAACACGATACAATCCTATTCTACAGAAAAAGTAAAAGCGTCTATTTCAACATCAAGGCAGCAGGCGTCATGCGCGGAAGCGATAGGCGCAACCACATGAAACGCCGTGCGGATGAGGATGGGCGCATTTATTATGCCATTCGCTCAAACGGCAAGGAATACCGCTACTATGAGGATGACCTCATCTATCCTTCCGATGTTTGGGATGATATCGAGCATCTTCATCAGCGTGACCCCGAGCGTACCGGCTACGCAACGCAGAAGCCGGAGGCACTGCTGAAACGGATAATTTCAGTTTCTACGAAACCGGGCGATCTCGTCATGGATCTGTTCGCAGGAAGCGGCACGACCGCAGCCGCCGCAGTCAAGCTGGATAGACGCTTCGTTATTGCGGATTGCAGTATGGCTTCCATGCTCGCTTCGCGCAGAAGGATATTGACCCTGCACCCGAATGACGATGTGCTGTCCGATGCAAAGCCCTTTACGGTGAATTATGCTTCGGCTCCCTCGGCGCTTACAGCGGAGAATGCCGAAAAGCTTATAGACATGGAGCCGGTCGAGGGCGGTTTTGCCGTAAATATCCATAAAGGCGGTGAAGAGGGCTGCGCGTATGCCGCCTGCGGCTCAATCCGTGACGGCGTATTCCATGCGAGGGATTATGTAATAAAGCCCATGCATTCGGAAAAACTGTTCGTAAGAGAGGGTGAAGCTCTCCATCTTGTTGATTATAACTGCTCACAGGGGTATTTTGACCTTGCCTGACCGAAAAGAGAAATCTATGCAAAAACCAAAAGTCTATTTTACCGCGAATATCACTCCCGAAAATGTCGTAAAGCTGTATAAGCTTCTTGATATCGAGCTTCCCGGCAATATCGCAGTCAAGCTCCATTCGGGCGAAACGGGCAATCAGAATTTCCTGCGGCCGGAGTTTTTTAAGCCGATTATCGACAGCGTAGGCGGTACGGTCGTGGAATGCAATACCGCCTATGACGGTACGCGCAACACCACCGAAGCACATTATAAGACTATGGAAGCGCATGGCTGGTCGAAGCTCTTTAAGGTCGATATAATGGATGATAACGATGAGATGGTTTTGCCGATTGCCGGGGGCAAGCGTATAACGGAAAACTATGTCGGCGAGCATTTCAAAAACTATGACAGCATGCTCGTCCTTTCGCATTTCAAAGGTCATCCGATGGGCGGATTCGGCGGTGCGCTCAAGAATATTTCAATAGGCATAGCATCCTCGCACGGTAAAGCCCATATCCATGGCGCAGGCGACCCCGAAAAAATATGGACTGCCGATCATGATGCTTTCCTTGAAAGCATGGCGGATGCCGCAAAATCCATCATGGACGCTCTGCCCGGAAGGATCGCATTCATAAATGTTATGAAGAATATGTCGGTTGACTGCGATTGCTGCTCCGTCGCCGAAGACCCGAAGATAGGGGATATAGGCATACTTGCTTCCCTCGACCCCGTAGCCATCGACAAGGCCTGCGTCGATCTCGTCTATGCTTCGCAGGACCCCGGTAAAGCCGACCTCATCAAACGAATGGAGAGCCGCAACGGAATCCATACCGTATATGCGGCCGCTGCGTTAGGCGTCGGAAGCATGGAGTATGAGCTTATTGAGGTTGAATAGATGCTTGAAAGGATGAGCGATTTCTTCGAGAACAGATTGGATGGATATGATGAGCATATGCTGACAAATATCGAATCGTCCGATGAGTTTTACCCGTTTACAGCGAAGTGCCTGCCAACCGAAAAAAACTGCCGTTTGCTTGATTTGGGCTGCGGAACAGGCTTGGAATTGGAAGAATACCTTTCGCTGAATCCGTCCGCGGCAGTGACGGGAATAGATCTGTCGCAGGGAATGCTGTCGGCTCTTAAAAAGAAATTCGCGAATAAAAATATCACACTCATTTTAGGGTCGTATTTTGATGTACCCTTCGGTGAAAATGTATTCGATGCTGCCGTATCGGTTGAAAGCCTGCATCACTTTACCAAAGAAGAAAAAATACCGCTGTACGTCAAGCTCTTCAGTGCATTAAGGGAAAACGGATATTTTATTTTGACGGATTATTTTTCAATGTCCGAGGATGAGGAGCTGCGGCATCGCCGTAATCTGGAAGCTTTGAAAGCGGAGCAAGGTATTACCGATGGCCTATATCATTATGATACGCCGCTTACCGTAGAGCATGAAACAGAAGCTCTTCTTGAAGCGGGGTTCGCATCTGTTGAAGTGCTGAATAATTGGGGCGCAACATACACCTTGAAAGCAAGACGATAAATCCGGCTTCCGAGGCGGGAGAATCGGAAGATAACGAGGTAAAGAGCGATGATAAATGAGAATTGCCCGTGCAAAAAGAAAAAGTGTGCTCGTCATGGCAAATGCGATGAATGCAGGAAGCATCATTCCGAGTCGGCTCGTCAAAGGCCCGTTTACTGTGAAAAAGGAAAAAGCCAAAATAAGCCGTCAGGAGAATAAAAAGGAATGGAATCTAAAGACAGCATAGTATCGGCGGACTTTATGCAAAACTCAAATAGAATTGTTTGAGAAAGCATACCGGCCTGCCGAGTATGAATAATCCCGAAAAGCGCAAGAAAACCCGAACCGCGAGGCTCGGGTTTTATAATATGCTGATTGGATTTTTAATCCTCCGTCATTATGCGGAGTATTTCCTTATCGGTCTCTCGCATGCCGTCACGGCCGAGCCTTCCGACATTGCGGATGGTGTTCTCGACACCCTTTGATACGATACCGTCGCCTGCATAGAACTGCGAACCGTTAAGGTACATATTGTAACCGAGTATGCCTGCATTGACTGCCGCGGCGATCTTGCCTGCGCAGGAAGCCTTTGCGCCGTCGCAGACGATGCCGGATACTATCGCAAGGGAATTGACAAGGGTATGGGCGATAACGTCATAGCCGCCGCCCATGAGGTAGGCAATGCCTGCGGCGGAACCGCAGCCTGCGCTTATTGCGCCGCAGAATGCGGAGAGCCTGCCAATCCACGATTTCTGGTGGATTGTGATGAGGTCGGAAACAATGACGGCACGGATGAGCTCTTCTTCGGTCTTGCCGTATTCCTTCGCATATTCGATTACGGGCAGGGAAGCGGTCATGCCCTGATTTCCGCTGCCTGATACGATGATAACGGGCAGCTCGCAGCCGCTCATCCTCGCATCACTGCCGGCGGCAGGAGCAGCCATTGCACGGAATTTGATGTCGTTCCCGTAGGTGTTCAGAATAACCCTGCCGACATTTGCACCGTAGGAATTGGTAAGCCCTTCCTGCGAAATAGTATCTCCAATATCGGAGATCTCAACGGTATCGGCAAAATCAATGATATCCTTGATGGTCATAGCATCCTTTTCGGTAACGCTTCCATCGCTGCTTTCAAAGCTCGTGGCTTCGTTTGCATAGAGAATTTCACCGTTCTTTTCTATGAGAACGATATTGGTATGGTAATCCGTTATGCGGAGACGCACGCAGTCGTTTTCATAGTATTCGCGGATATCAATATCAAAGATGAGGTCGTTATCCGCAGGCCGTATGTTCATGGGGCATACGTCGAGAAATTCGCGTATCTTTTTCCTGCCGTCGTCATCAACGAGCGCAATGACTTCGAGGATTCTTTCATCATCGCCTGCGGCAATGCCGGCAGCGGCAGCGGAAGCGATGCCCTTCATTCCGCCCGTGTTGGGTACGATAACGCTCTTGACATTCTTGATAATATTACCGCTGACGAAGATATCCACCTTTGTGGGGAGATGCCCGAGAATACGCCTTGCTCTTGCGGCTGCGAAGGCAATCGCTATCGGTTCGGTACAGCCGGCAGCAGGTACAAGCTCGGATTTCAGAACATCTATATAGGATTGATAACGGCTATCGGTCTTTAACAAAACGGATGCTTCCTTTCAAAACGGAGTGGAGATGGGGCATTGCCTCATCTAAGTCACTAACATTTTAGATATTGTACCATATTGCACGGCTGACTTTCAATAGTAAATCACAAAAATGATGAAACTTATGTTGAATTGTCAATAATGATGGGTAAATAAACACCGTATTCCATTCCGCACCGGAGCATACGCTGACGATTCCAAGCTTCTGCGGCGTTATCCCTTTGCAGGGGGCAGGTTCTTCTTTGGCTGTCCGCGCAATTCTATCATGCTGCAGAGTGGGAACCTTCTCTTATTTGATGCCTATGTATTGTGCTTTTCCGATTTTATTCTCAAATGGCATATTGCATCTTTCTGTCGTATCTTGGCTTTTTTGTCAATCCTTGCAAGTTTTGCGTCATATGAAGACAAAAGCTCCTATTATTCTCTCTGGAGATGCGAGGAAATTGCTGTTACAATTTTCTTATGAAAAATAAGATAAAAAACCAAGGAGGAGACAATTATGTCAGAATATCGAGTACTTGTTGCGGACGGCAACACCCAGTTTCGTCACAGCACTGCGGAGTTTTTCCGCACAGATAAGGAGCTTATCAGAGTTGAAGAGGCGTCGGACGGACAAGCTGCTCTTGACAAGCTCAGGCAGGAACACTTCGATGTTTTAGTGACGGAATTGGTTATGCCGAAGCTGGACGGGCTCGAGCTCTTGGAACAGCTAAGAGTCGAAAGCGTGAACAGACCCTCGGTCATCATCGTGACGACGTATATGCGCAGCGACAGCCTGCTTCAGCGCGCATTCGCAAAGGGCGCAAGCTATGTCATGCTCAAACCCGTAGAGCCGGAATTCCTGTATAAGCGTATGAAGGATCTGCTCGAAGCATGCAGCGGTGAACGCGAGCTCAGCGTCATTACGGGCGGCCAGGGCAAGAGCCTTGATGAGAAGATAACCGCTATCTTCCTTTCGGTCGGCATTCCTGCCCATATCAAGGGCTATCATTACCTGCGCGAGGCGATACGGATGGTTTACTTCAATCCCGAGCTCATCAGCAAGATAACCAAGGAACTCTATCCAGGCATCGCAAAGCGCTTTAATACCACGGCAAGCAAGGTCGAACGCGCGATACGCCACGCTATTGAGGTCAGCTGGACGAGAGGAAAGATAGAAAATATCAATAAACTCTTCGGTTTCAATGTCTACGGCAAGAACGATAAGCCCACCAACGGTGAATTCATCGCGCTCGTTGCGGACAAGCTCATTATTGAGGACGGCAGGGATACCGTCACCGCAGGAAATGTTGTAAACGGTCTGTAAAGAGAGAAGAAAGCGGAAGGCGGAGCGGTCATGTGATCGCTCCGCTTTTCGGCAGCGGAGATACGCAAAAACGGGTTGACATGAACGGGAATTTGGTATAATATTCTTATCGGTGAGATTTATTCTGCCGTATCCGATATAAAAACAGCATCTTTGGGAGGAATTATGCATCCATTTATAAATATCTTCGGATTAAAGATACCAAGCTACGGCCTTATGATGGCTATTGCTTTTATCGCTGCAATACTCATAGCGTATTTCAGGACCAAGAAGGCGAAGCTTGATCCCGATAAGCTCATGAATGTCGCAATCATTGCGATTGTTACGGGCATTGCAGGCTCGTATCTTCTGTACATCTTTGTTACCTATTCGTTCAAGGAGATCATCGCGTCGATAGCCAACGGCAGCTTCTCGGTATTTATGAGCGGCGGACTTGTATTCTACGGCGGCTTCATCCTGGCTGCATTATGCTGCCTGCTGTATATGTGGAAGAAAAAGATGAATATTCCTCAGTATGCTGCGGTAATAATGCCCACGATACCCCTTGCGCATGCAATCGGAAGGGTGGGCTGCTTCCTCGCCGGCTGCTGCTACGGCAAGGTCTGCGAAACTCCATTCGAAATGTTCTTCGCAGTAACCTACAAAGCGGGCGTACCCGTAAGCGATGTTCCGACAGGGGTACCCGTATTTCCCGTGCAGCTCTTTGAAGCATTCCTAAACATCATCCTGTTTGTAATTCTGATTCTATATACGAGAAAACGGCTCAAGAGCTTCAGCGTTGTTTTCCTGTATCTGTTCAGCTATGCCATCATCAGGTTCACCACCGAGCTGTTCCGTGCCGATGAGATTCGCGGCATCTTCCTCGGCTTCTCCACCTCACAGTGGATAAGCTTCGGTCTGTTCGCTATTGGCATCGTCGGGTTCATACTGACAAGGATAAAGGAAAAGAAGCTGCCTCCGCAGGATGAGGACGACATGCTCGATATACCGGACGAGGTCATAGATGTGTCGGCTTCGGAAGGGCAGAGCGCAGTGCCGGCAGAAACCGAGCAGGCAGAAACCGTTATCGAAGAAGCAGCAGAAGACAGGGCGGAACCCGTTATTTCGGAGAATACCGATGAGCCTGATAAGAAGGCGCAGACCGAAGAACCTACTTCCGAAAAAGAGTGATTTCGCTGTAAGAATGACACCTGCTCGACAAAGGACTGCCGATATTCGGGCAGTCCTTAAAAATATATTTTTTAATTGCCGCGCAGTATAAATTGCAATTGATGTAATAAAGGGAAAAAACTGTATAATTTGAATTGGATGATAAATGGAAATCATCCAATCTGATGAAAGGAGAGAGCCTATGTCTGGATCAAGCATAGCTACAAGAAAAGCACTGTGCGAAACGATGAAGCAGCTTATGTGCGAAAAGAGCTTCAATACCATCAGCGTAAAGAGCGTCTGCGAAAGCTGCGGAATAAACAGGAAAAGCTTTTACTACCACTACCGTGATAAATTCGATCTCGTCAACGATATCTATCATTTGGAATTCTACGATACCGCAGTTAAAGAGTATCGTAATGATATTATGGGATTTATCGAAGCACTCTGCACTTATTTGGCGGAGAATAAAAAATTCTACCGCAATGCATTTAATGTTGAGGGACAAAATGCGTTTAAGGACAGCTTTTGCGATTCACTTGCTCCCGTGATCGAGAGGCATCTGATAAGGCATGATTTCAGAGACAGTGATGCAAAGGTTTTAGCCAAGTATTATGCCGTAATGCTCTCCTCCGCAATGACTTATTGGCTTGGAGAAAAGAATCGGATGTCAGCGCAGTCATTTGCGCAGTGCATGAAGAGCATCTCCGCAGGGATCCTCGATGACGGCATCCGCATCAGGAATTACGCAGGCACAAGCGCGGCAGCTGCGTACGCATACAATTAAATACTGCAATCCTCTTTCCGATGGTTTGATTAGGTAGAGCGAACCATCGCTACGCGGAAAACGGACAGCTACTCACGTTTTCTGCCTTACTCCAAGGGCATTCCGATTTTTGTTGTTTTTGCGGAATGCCCATTTTTATTCTATTGCAGAATATGAACCTATTATTATTCCGCAAAAACAAAAAAAGTAACTATATATTGCAAAAAAGTGTTTGTTATTTGCTTTTATGGTGCTATAATAGGATATGGATAAATAGGAAACCCGAGCAGTATCGGGTAATCCCAGAAATCAAGGAGGTTAACCTATGGTTCATTTTACCATTGATGAGAGTCGCTGCAAGGGCTGCGGCCTTTGCGTGCGCGCATGCCCGAAACACATCCTTGAGCTTGCAAAGCATAAGCTCAACGAAAAGGGCTATCATCCTGCCGAGATGACCGACATCAATTCCTGTGTTGCATGCGCAAGCTGTGCAGTGACCTGCCCCGATGCAGTCATTACGATCGAGAAAGATTAAGTTGGAGGTTAGTAGTAATATGGCAAAGCAATTAATGAAGGGCTGCGAAGCTGTTGCGGAAGCTGCTATTATGGCAGGCTGCCGTTATTTCTTCGGCTATCCCATCACTCCTCAGAATGATATTCCTGAGTACATGGCACGTCGTATGCCTCAGGTCGGAGGATGCTTCCTCCAGTCCGAGAGCGAAGTTGCCGCTATCAATATGGTTTACGGTGCATCCGCAGCAGGCGCAAGGGTCATGACCAGTTCATCCAGCCCCGGAATCAGCCTTAAGCAGGAAGGTATGACCTATATTGCAGGCGCTGAGCTTCCCTGTGTCGTTGTTAATATGGTTCGCGGCGGCCCCGGCCTCGGCTCCATTCAGCCCTCCCAGGGTGACTATTTCCAGGCAACCCGCGGCGGCGGACACGGTGACTATCATCCCATCGTTCTCGCTCCTTCCTCCGTACAGGAAGCAGTCGATCTTATGCAGGATGCATTCGATCTTGCTGACCAGTATCGCACTCCCGTTATGATTCTTGCGGACGGCATCATCGGCCAGATGATGGAGCCCGTTGAGTTCACCGAGAGGAAGTCCACCCGTGTTCTCCCCAAGAAGGATTGGGCAGCAACAGGCTGGACTCCTGCAAGCGATCGTCCCCGTGCTATCGTAAATTCCCTCTATATTGAGGTTGATGAGCTTCAGGAGCTCAATGACAGGCTCCAGGCAAGGTATAAGATCATTCGCGAGAATGAGACCAGAGCCGAGCTCTACCATACCGAGGGTGCGGAGATCATCATCTGCGCATACGGCACCGTTGCCCGTATCTGCAAGTCCGCAATCAATCTTCTTGAGAAGCAGGGCTGCAAGGTCGGTCTGTTCAGACCCATCACCGTATGGCCCTTCCCCGAGAAGGAACTCGCAGCCGTCATGGCACAGGATAGTGTCAAGAAGGCAGTCACCGTTGAGATCAGCGCAGGCCAGATGGTCGAGGATGTAAAGCTGGCAGTCAACGGCACCAAGCCCGTCGAATTCTTCGGCAAGCCCGGCAGCTATACGCCCACCGCTGAAGAGATCGCCGAGTATATCATCAAATCAGCAAGGGAGGCTTAATTATGCAGACCGTATTTAAGAAAACCCCTATCCTGACCGACACCGTGCTGCATTATTGCCCCGGCTGCGGCCATGGTATCGTACATAGGCTCGTAGCGGAAGTTATCGACGAACTTGGCATTCAGGATCGCACCATTGCCATCGTTCCCGTAGGCTGCGCCGTATTCGGATATAAGTATTTCGCTGTTGACAGCATCGAAGCTGCTCACGGCCGTGCTCCCGCAGTCGGCACCGGCGTAAAGCGCACCAATCCCAACAATGTCGTATTCACCTATCAGGGCGATGGCGACCTTGCTTCCATCGGTGCAGCAGAAATCGTACATGCCGCGCACCGCGGTGAAAAGATCACCACCATCTTTATCAACAACGCTATTTACGGCATGACCGGCGGCCAGATGGCTCCCACCACCCTTGTTGGCCAGAAGACCACCACCAGCCCCTACGGCCGTGATAAGGATCATTGCGGCAGCCCCATCCGCATTGCCGAGATGCTCGCTACCATCGAGGGCAGCGCATACATCGAGCGTGTTGCAGTCAACAGCCCGGCAAATATCCGCAGGGCAAAGGCTGCTATCAAGAAGGCTTTCCAGTGTCAGCTGGACGGCAAGGGCTTCAGCCTCATCGAGGTTCTCTCCAACTGCCCGACCAACTGGGGTCTCAGCCCTGTTGAGTCCATGAAGTGGCTTGAGGAGAACATGATCCCCTATTATCCTCTCGGCGTTAAGAAGGATACCACCAAGGAGGTATAACTATGGTTTTGACTAATATCTTTGCCGGTTTCGGCGGTCAGGGCGTTCTGCTCATCGGTAAGCTCGTCGCATACGCAGGTATGGATGAGGGCAGGAATGTCAGTTGGCTTCCCTCCTATGGTCCCGAAATGCGCGGCGGTACCGCAAACTGCTCCGTCGTCGTCTCGGATGACCCCATCGCTTCTCCCGTTCTCAGCATGGCGGATTGCGTAATCGCAATGAATACTCCCTCCCTTGATAAGTTCGAGGCGAATGTTCTCCCCGGCGGCAAGCTCTTCATCAACAGCTCCATCATTGATAAGAAGGCTACCCGTACCGATATAGATGTCTACTATGTACCCTGCAACGATATCGCGGATCAGCTCGGCAATCCCAAGGTCCTCAACATGGCTATGCTCGGCGCATACCTTGAGGCGACCAAGGTCGTAGGCGTTGAGAGCGTTCTTCAGGCTCTGCTTCATTCCCTCGGCGAGAAGAAAGCTCATCTCATTCCCCTGAACCGTCAGGCCATCGAGATGGGTGCTGAGAGCATCAGAAAGTAATTAAAACATCATAAATGCTGACAAAAAAACCACCTCTCGGGGTGGTTTTTGTCATATTGATTAGTCCTATTATAAACCCTCAGCTCATAATAAACTCGGGACAGATAAGCGTAACGCCTTCATGCGATACGGTCAAAAGCCCTCCGGGAACGGTTCCCGAGAATGAATCGGCTTCATCCGGAGCTTCGACCTTGCAGCGGCCTTCCTTGACAGTCGTCACGAACGGGACATGCCCTGCCATAACGGCAAGGTCGCCCTCGGTTCCGCGCACGCTGAAGAATACAGCATCACCGCTGAATACGTCTCCGTCGGGTGTTGAGATTTTAAGCCTAAATTCCTTCATATGGATCAGTCATGCTTTTCCTGACGCTGCTTATTTGCCTTTTCGATAACATCCTCGATCGTACCGCAGTAGAGGAAAGCGCTCTCGGGCAAATCATCATGCTTGCCGTCGATGATCTCGGCGAAACTGCGGATTGTTTCCGATACGGGGACGTATATGCCCTTGAAGCCGTTGAAATTCTCGGCAACATGGAAGGGCTGGGAGAGGAAATTCTGTATCTTCCTTGCACGCTGTACAAGCAGCTTATCCTCGTCCGAAAGCTCATCCATACCCATGATTGCGATAATATCCATCAGCTCATTATACCTTTGCAGAATGCGCTGTACGCTTCTTGCAACGCGGTAATGCTCTTCGCCGACTATCTCGGGGCTGAGGATACGGCTTGTGGATTCGAGCGGATCGACGGCAGGGTAGATGCCCTTTGACGATATAGCCCTTGAAAGTACGGTCGTTGCGTCGAGGTGGGCAAAGGTCGTCGCAGGTGCCGGGTCGGTGAGGTCGTCGGCAGGAACATAGACTGCCTGTACGCTTGTGATCGAGCCGCGGTGGGTGGAGGTAATGCGCTCCTGGAGTGCGCCCATCTCGTTAGCAAGGGTGGGCTGGTAGCCGACTGCGGAGGGCATACGTCCGAGCAGAGCGGAAACCTCGCTGCCTGCCTGGGTAAATCTGAAAATATTGTCGATGAACAGCAGAACGTCCTGACCGAGCGCGTCACGGAAATACTCTGCCATTGTAAGCCCGGAAAGCGCAACGCGCATCCTCGCTCCCGGAGGTTCGTTCATCTGACCGTAGACGAGTGAGGTCTTTGCAATGACGCCGGACTGCTTCATCTCGTTATAGAGATCGTTGCCCTCACGGGTACGCTCGCCGACGCCGGTAAAGACGGAGCGTCCGCCGTGCTCCTTGGCGATATTGTTTATGAGCTCCATGATGAGAACGGTCTTGCCGACGCCTGCGCCGCCGAATAGACCTATCTTTCCGCCCTTAGCGTAGGGGCAGATGAGGTCAACGACCTTGATGCCGGTCTCAAGCATTTCCGTGCTCGTGGAAAGCTCGGCATAATCGGGCGCTGAACGGTGAATATTCCACCTTTCACAGTTGACGGGATCAGGCTGATTATCGACAGCTTCTCCAAGAACATTGAATATCCTTCCGAGCGTACATTCACCGACGGGTACGCTGATAGGCGCGCCCGTATCGGTTACGGGAGCACCGCGCTTTAGTCCGTCGGTCGATGCCATAGCTATGCAGCGGACGGTATTATCTCCGATATGCTGTGCGACCTCAACGGTCAGCGTCCTGCCTGAATTCGGTATGGTCAGAGCATTATTGATATCGGGGAGATGACCGTTTTCAAATCTCGCGTCAACAACGGGTCCCATGACCTGCGCTACAACGCCGATATTGGCTTCGGAAGCATTTGTCTTTTTGTTAATTGTATCTTTCAAACCTCGACCGTTCCTTTCTATTGCCCGCTTCCGGCAACGATTTCGGTGATTTCCTGAGTGATCGCACTCTGACGAGCACGATTGTATTGAAGAGTCAGGTCATTTATCATCTTCTGCGCATTCTTTCCGGCCGAATCCATGGCCATGCGCCTTGCAGCGACCTCGCATGCAAAGCTCTCACGCACCTTAGCGGTGATCGTTCCAGCAATGTATTCGGGGACTGCGGCATTAAGCACCGTTACGTCATCGGGCTCGAATATTACACCCTGAGCACTCTGCTCATTGGCTCTTTCTATGGGAAGAAGCCATGTGACAATGGGCAGCTGAGTCATCATTGAAACGTATTTGGTCCAGAGAATGCCGAGCCTGTCGTATTCTCCGTTCACAAAATCTCGGCAGAGCTTGGAGGCAAGCTCCATTGAGTCCGCATGGGTAAAGGCCTCCGCCGAAATCCGCTCGTCACCGTAGCGCTCGCAGCTGCGCTTGCCGATGGGGATGATATCGACATCGGAATAGTAGTCGCGAACCGTGCGGAAGATATTTGCATTATAGCCTCCGGCAAGCCCCCTGTCGCCGGCAATGACGATGAGACGCACCTTGCCGCCGTGTTCACATTCCTTCATATAGGGGCTTGACTGACAGTCGGGGCTTGCGGCAAGACAGCGGATAATATCGGAAACCGCCTCGGCGTATTCACGCCCCCGCAGCATTGCGGCAGTCGCCCGGCGAATTTTGGATGAGGCAACAAGCCCCATCGCATTCGTCAGATGCAGCGTGGAATCAACGCTCTTTATTCGGTTTCTAAGCTGCTTGATGTCGGCACCCATGGCTCTGCCTCGCCTTATTTAATTTCATCGAGAATCTGTTTAAGTCTCTCGATATCCTCTTCTTCAAAGTGATTATCCTCAATGCGCTTCTGCCAGTCCTTCGCTTCGCGGTCAAGCTTGTCATAGAGCCTTTCCTCGTACTCGGGTATCTTGCTGACAGGTATGGAATTGAGATAACCGTTTATGACGGCATAGATAATAGCAACCTGACCTCCAGGCGAAACGGGGGAATTGCGCTTTTGCTTGAGCACCTCAACGATGCGTTCGCCGAGCGCAAGCCTTGCCTTGGTATCGGCATCGAGATCGCTTCCGAACTGTGCGAACGACTGAAGCTCCCTGTATTGGGAGTATAGAAGCTTCAGCTCGCCGGAGACCTTTTTCATGCCTTTCAGCTGAGCGGCGCCGCCGACACGGCTGACGGAGATGCCGGGGTTGATAGCAGGCATGATACCGGCGTGGAAAAGCTCGGTCTCAAGGAAAATCTGACCGTCGGTGATTGATATGACATTGGTGGGGATGTATGCGGAAACATCGCCTGCCTGCGTTTCGATGAGAGGCAGCGCAGTGATGGAGCCTCCGCCGTATTCGGGCGCAACGCATGCGGCGCGCTCCAATAGACGGGAATGCAGGTAGAATACATCGCCCGGGAAGGCTTCGCGTCCCGGGGGACGGCGGAGCAGCAAGGAAAGAGCACGGTATGCAACGGCATGCTTGCTTAGGTCATCGTAGACGATGAGCACATCCTTCCCCTGTTCACGGAAATATTCCGCCATTGCGCAGCCTGCATAGGGCGCAATGTATTGAAGCGGCGCGCTTTCGGCAGCCGAAGCGGAAACGATGATGGTGTAATCCATTGCTCCCTCTGCTTCAAGCTCGTTTGCTATCTGGGCTACCGATGAATTCTTCTGCCCTATCGCAACATAAATGCAGAATACATTGCTGTTGCGCTGATTGATTATCGTATCTATGGCTATCTCGGTCTTACCGGTCTGACGGTCTCCGATGATGAGCTCACGCTGTCCGCGTCCGATGGGGATCATGCCGTCAATAGCCTTAATGCCCGTCTGGAGAGGTACGGAAACGCTTTTTCTTTCGATGATGCCCGGTGCTTCGGATTCAACGGGACGGAAGGCCTTTGTGTCGATTGGGCCTTTGCCGTCTATGGGATTGCCGAGCGCATTCACGACCCTGCCGAGCAGGGCTTCACCCACGGGTACGGAGAGAACCTTGCCGGTACGGCGAACCTGCGTACCCTCGCGGATGGAGTTGGTATCGGAGAGTACGGCTATGGAGACCGTTTCATCCTCAAGATTCTGCGCCATGCCGTAGCTTCCGTCATCGAATTCCAAAAGCTCGCTTGCCATGCAGTTGCGCAGTCCGTGCGCACGGGCAATGCCGTCACCGACTAAGATGACGGTACCGACTTCGGACATCTCAATGCGTGATTTGTAATTTCGTATCTGTTCTTTGATGATACTGCTCAGTTCTTCACGATTAGTGTTCATTGCTGATAATACCTTTCAGTTCGCGCATGCGCTGTTTGATGCTGCCGTCAATGACAATGCCGTCAACTTCGACGACCGCACCGCCCAAAAGACTCGGGTCGATCCTGCTCGTGAGCCTGACGGTGTTTCCGGTGAGCTTTTCAAGCTTTTCGGTGAGCTTCCTGAGCTCAGCCTCGGTAAGCGGCACTGCGGAATGCACCACGGCATCGGATACGGATTTTGCGGCAAAGCAGAGGCTTTTATATTCATGCATGCTTTCGGTAAAATGCCTTATGTCACCTCGGGAGAGCATGACGAGCGCATATCGGAGCACGGTATCGGGGATTCTGCCCGAAAAACACTCCTCAAAACGCTCACTTCTCTCATTCTTGGGAATGGACGGGGTGGACAAAAAAGCCAAGTACTCAGGGTTTTCGGAGAACATATCGGAAACGAGCGAAAGTCCGTCGGCAATTTCGTCGATATTATTCTCTTCGAGTGCGAGGGTGAACAAAGCCTCGGCATACTCCTTAGCTATCGTGCCCATCGTCTTCTCCTATACCGTCGATGAATGAAGAGATAAGCTCTCTGTGATCTTCCTCGTTGATCTCACGGGAGAGCATCTTTTCGGTGAGCATGGTGGAAACATCAATGATCTCGTCCCTGATAGTCGCCTGCGCCTTTTTCTTTTCAAGCTCCGCATCATTTTCGGCACGGCGTATAATGCCTGCTGCCTTATCGTTGGCAGCGGCGATGATCTCGTCCGAACGGTGCTTTGCGCTGCGCTTTGCTTCATCTATGATGGCATCGGAAGCCGCCTGTGCGCCTTCCAGCTTCATATTCCAAGCTTTTTCCGATTCGGCAGCCGCCTTTTTCATTTCAGCGGCTTCCTCATAATCGGCATCTATCGAGGCTTTGCGCTTGGCAAGCATATTCTGTACCGGCTTAAAAAGGAATTTTTTGATAATGAGAAACAGAAGCAGAAGATTGATGAGTGAAATCAGTATCTGCCAGATGTTTACGGATATTATGTCTAAGGATTGTACCTCAGTAAGAAGCATAGTAATCACGCTCTGTTATCAGAAAAGGCCGGAATTTTTAGCGTTGACCAGTGCTTTGATAAAGATATTGGGGGCAACGAAGATAAGCAGGATAGCGATAACGAGCGCGTAGATACCCGTGGTCTCCGCGATTGCGCAGCCCATGATAAGGGTACTCGTGACGGCACTCTTGCTTTCCGGCTGACGGCCTATTGCTTCGCAAGCCTTGGCAACGGCGCTGCCTTCGCCGATACCGGGGCCGATACCTGCGATCATTGCAATGCCTGCGCCGAGAGCACAGCAGCCGAGAATAATACCAATAGCAAGTTCCATTTTTGAAGTTTCCTCCTTAATTTATTACGTAGAATGAATGGCTTTTCAATTTTTAGCATCGAGCTTTGCCTGAATAGCCATAGCTCTGCGTTTCTTTTCGTCCTTACGCCTTTGGCGTGCGATGTAATCCTCTTCGGGGAATCCGTTGCTGATATACAGCATGGTCAGCATAGCAAAGATGAATGCCTGAAGGCATCCGCTGAATACATCAAAATAGATGCTGAGCACCGCAGGGAGCCCGATCTGGAACAGGGGGAAGCCTGCAAGCGCACCGGGCAGCCACGAAAGCAGCTTTGCGGATAAGCCCTGAAGCGCCGCTGCGACCAGCACGGAAATGACCGAACCCGAGAGAACATTGCCGTAATGACGGAATGCCATGGATACGGGCGTTGCAATCTCGCCGATAACGTTGAGAGGCGCAAAGAGGGGAATGGGTTCTGCAAAGCCCTTTAGGTAGTAGATAGGGCCGCATTTCAGCTTATAATGGGTTATCAGAATGAATACGAGTATTGCCCAGCCTGCGGTGATATTGATATCCGAGGTCGGAGGAAACAGCCCGACGAGCGTAAGCAGGCTTGAGAATACGGATATGCCCATGATAGCCGCAACGAAGGGAGCAAACATGCTGAACCGCTCGCCCATATTCCCTGAAACAAGGGAGCTGACCTGCTCGACGATGTATTCGGCTATATGCTGGCGAATGCTGTCAGGCCTTTCCTTGATGCCGTGAGTCAGGAACAGACACAGGAAGAATACCGACAATACTACGATAACGGAATTGACCTGCGCTTCGGATATCGGCAGATCCTGAATCGGCATCTTGATAGTGAAATAGACATTTGCACCGGTGATGCTGATGCCCTCGCTCGCAGGTTCGGTAAGCACTTTAAGCACAAGTCCCGCTGCGATCGGAAGCAGCATGCCGATCAGCAAGAGAATATCCGTCAATATGAATTTGAGATCTTTTTTCTTCTTAACCTCCATGAGGCCGGCTCTCCGTTTTATATCTCTTTAGCGTATTATAATAAAATCATTCCTCGGCGTCGTTCTGTTTCTGCTCCGGTTCTATCTGAGTTTCATCCCCCATAATCCGCCTCAGGAACGGGCGGATAACGGCGCCGATGCTCGGGAAAAGCAGGGGAATGAGCCCGGCTATCGAATTGAAGCAGGGCAGAAGCACCACAAGAATCGCACAGGCTGCCATAAGAATGAGCCTGAGCATGTATGATCTTGTAAATTTCTTTTTTACATATGCAGGGTCCATCCCCACGGATTTGCATATGGTTATTTCCATGAGAAAGAAATTGGTAATTGCGACTGCGGCACCCACGAGGTTGCCTAAAAGCACAGTATAATCCCACTCGCCGATCAGCAAAAAGATAAGCTCCATAATCGCGCTCAAAAACGCAACGACGACAGCAATAAAGCTCCCTTCCCTAATAACGGTTTTTTTGGTTTCGTCCATACCCTTCTCCGGAAACGATCGATTTTGAATGCTGTACATTCCCATATAGTTTACCCCAAACGGAACAGATTTTCAATATGATAATCGGATATTTTCGAGTGTTTTTGCGCAGAACCCTTTGTATGTCCGTCCCGACTCGTGATGGTAAGTTGTATAATTAAGTGTCCAAAATAAAAAAAGGATAGCTCCATAGCGAAAAGCCTGCTACAATGTAAATTGGCAAAAAAACAAGAAAGGAGGC
>SFIR01000031.1 GCA_004556165.1 Clostridiales bacterium
CGGCTTTAAGCCGGGCGAAAAGGGCGGCGAACCTAACGGCGGCATGACGCTTGAAAGCTTTAGAAAGCTGTCACCGGTCGAACGCTTCAACTTTTCGCAGAAAAACCCCGAAGAATACAAAAAACTATATGGAGGAACTAATTAATGGCAAATCAGATTTATGACAATTTTTATCTGTCGAACGAAATCGAAGATCAGTACAATTCGCACCTTGATCTACAGTCGTTCTGCACTGTAGATAACACACTTGAAGGTTCTGCCGGCATGCTGCGTAAAATCAACGTTTACAAAGCAACCGACGGTACTGAAAAGCTGACTATGGGCAATGGCAACAGCAAAAGCATCGAAGTAAGTTATACTCCGCATGAATACCGTATCCAGCTTGCACAGAACCGTTTCAAGTACTACGACGAGCAGACTATGACCGATCCGCAGCTTGTACCCGTTGGCGCAAAGCACATGGGCACTGACATGTTTAACACCGTCAACAAGGATATTTATGGCGAGTTTGCAAAGGCTACGCAGGTCGCTGTCGTCAGCAGGTTTGACTTTGGCGCTTTTGCGGATGCACAGTCTATCCTTGCGCTTGAGAACCTTGAAGACGTTACTATTTTCGCGTTTGTCTGCCCTGCTGACGTAGCCGAACTGCGTAAGGAGCTTAAGGATACTTTGCAGTATGTTGAGGCATTCGCTAAAAACGGCTATGTCGGTACTGTGGCCGGTGTTAACATCTACACCAAAAAGGACGCAACCGCCGGTTCTATCTACATGGCAACTAAGGAAGCCGTTACCCTGTTCAATAAGAAGGGCACCGAGACCGAGACTGAACGCGATCCCAATACCCGTGAAAACAGCATCTACTCTCGTAAGTACTACATTGCAGCACTTACCGATGAGACTAAGGCAGTTAAGATTTTCAAGGGTACTGCAACCGCAGCGCAGGAAACCACCGTTACCAGCGGTACTACCTATTATGCCAAAGTCGGTCTCGGCTACGTAAAGGTTACGCCCAAGAGCGGTGATAACCCGAAGACTAAGGGCTGGTATACCATCGCATAAGGAGGCGCGACATGGACATACTTTCGACCGCAAAGGAACGTTTAGCGGCGTTTGGATATAAAGTGACGGATAATGATAATTCGGCGCTTGAGTATAACATACGCCGCGCCGAAGCGTATCTGATAGCGCAGACAAATCAGAAGCAAGTGCCTGATGGCCTTGAATATGTATGGGTCGATATGGCCGTTGGTATGTTCCTTGCCGACAAGAAAGCTACAGGCGCGTTAGGCGATACATATACGTTTGATGCGCCTGTGAAAAGCGTATCGGAAGGCGATACATCGGTCACGTTTGCAATATCTGATGCAGGATCAGCCGAAGACCAGTTTAACGCGGTTATCAGTAAAATGATAAATCCCAGCGCGGAAGTGATAGCCGCGTATAGAAAGCTGGTGTGGTAAATGGCTACGCGTAAAACAGCGCTACAAAGTCTGTGGCGCGGCGTTTGCAACGTGTATATGCAGGAATATACCGTAAACAGCAAAACAGGCAGGGACGAAGCGAAAGAGGTTCTGAAGCTTGAAAAGCAGCCTTGTCGCCTGTCGTTTGAAAGCATAAAAAGCACGGGCGACGCAAACGGCGCGCCGATAATTCAGCAGTCGGTGAAGCTGTTCATTGATAGTGCGCTGAATATACCGGCAGGCGCTAAGATCGTCGTTACGCAAAACGGCGTTACCAACGCATATGCGCGTTCGGGCGAACCGGCGATATACAAATACCATCAGGAAATCATGCTGATACCGTTCGAGGATTACGCATAATGGCGAAGTGGGGAAATTGCGATTTCAGCGAATTACGGAAATACGCCGATAAGCTCGAAAAACTGACGGATGCCGATATTAACGATTTATGCGTTAAGTGCAGCAAGGAATTAGCGGCGCGACTTTTGGCATTGGTCATCCCGCGAACGGTTGTAGGCGATTACAGTGTATTGAAAGTTCGCACAGCGCGAAAGGATACCAAATACCGCAAAAAAGGCGAACAGTATACCGTGCGTGTAAAATCCAAATCCGGCAAAGTAGGCGGTACATTGCGGCGCGGTTGGACTTCAAAAACACATGCTGAAGCAGCAAGCGGCAAGGGCAAGAACGGGAAACCGATCAAAGAATATGCCGCAAGCTTGCCGGTGCGTAAAGTTGGCGGCTATTACATAATTCAAATCATTAATCCAGTCGAATATGCATCCTATGTTGAATTTGGACACCGCACAAGAAGCGGCGGCTGGGTCAATGGAAAGTATATGCTGACTATTTCCGAAGAACGGCTAAAGCAGATTTCACCGGCTGTGTTGCAGCGGATGATTAACAAGAAACTACGCGAGGTGATAGAACGTGGCTGAAATCAACACAAACATTATACTTGATGGCATAACGCTTGCCCTGCGCAAGGCGTTCCCGGATAGCATGATAACATCAAACGAAGTGAAGCAGGGACTTAATGTTCCTGCTTTTATCGTGCGTATGGTGTCGTTTCAAACGCAGGCGCACCCGATGCAGAGGCATAAAAACCTGCCGCGCTTTGATATTATCTATTTTCCCAAAGCGGAGCGCGAGGAATGCTACAGCGTTTCAGATAAGCTGTGCAAGTTGCTTGAAGTCATAGCGCTGCCGTCCGGCGATAAGGTGCGCGGCGTGGATATGTCGTCGGAGATAACGGACGATGCGTTGCATTTCTTCATATCTTACAATCACTTCGTGTATGCGCCTTACTACGATACCACAATGTATGAATTAAAAATCAAACAGGGTGAAGCAAATGAAGGATAAAAAGGCGGCAAAAGCCGCACCGATAACCTATACAAAGCAGCAATTGCTATCATCCAAACGCTACGCAAAGCGGCGCGATCTTGTCGGTGCGCTGCTGGATGACGACGGCGAATATACAATTGATGCCGTCGATGCTGCTATTAAAAACTATATGAAAGGCAAGGTAAATTAATATGGCACTTGGTGGCGGTCTGTGGACTGTTCAAAATAAGGTACTGCCGGGTACATACATCAATTTCGCCAGCACCGCGAAAGCGTCGGCTGCACTGTCCGACAGGGGCTATGTGGCTATGCCGCTGATGCTGGACTGGGGCATTGATGATAAGGTTTTTACTGTTACAAGCGCTGACTTTCAGAAAAACTGCCTGAAGCTGTTCGGCCACAACTACAACGATGATGAAATGCTGCCGCTGCGCGAACTGTTCATGAATGCACAGACGCTGTATGCGTACCGTCTTAACGGCGGCGGCGCAAAGGCTTCTAACACGTTCTGTACGGCCAAATACACGGGCACTGCAGGTAACAAGCTGTATGTAGTTATTGCTACAAACGCCGATAGCGCAAGTTTGTTCGATGTAAGCCTGTATTACGATACTACGCTGCTCGATGCGCAGACCGTAGCGACGGCAACGGCGCTGAAAGATAACGACTTTGTTACATGGAAAACTAATGCATCGCTTGAAGTAACGACTAAAGCCGCACTCACTGGTGGCACTAACGGTACTGCCAATGCAGCGGCACATCAGGCGGCGCTTGATAAGTTTGAAAGCTACAGCTTTAACACGCTCGGCTGTCCTACCGATGACAATACCACTGCAAAACTGTACATGAATTACACAAAGCGTATGCGCGATGAAATCGGCGCAAAGTTTCAGACGGTTATTTTCAACCTGTCTTCCAACGCGAAAATCGCCGACTATGAGGGAGTCATCGAAGTTGCAAGCAAGGCGACTGATTACCCGTCGAACGTTGCAGGCATCGGCCAGTATGCACTTGTTTACTGGGTCACAGGTGCGTCTGCCGGATGCGCTGTGAACAAATCCAATACCAACAAAAAATACGACGGTGAGTTGTCGATTGACGTTGACAAAACACAGGCCGATCTTGCGGCGGATATCGAAGCCGGGCGTTTTGTTATGCACAATGTAAACGGCGATGTTCGCGTACTGGAGGATATAAACTCTCTCACTACCACATCGGACACAAAGGGCGATATCTTCAAGAGCAATCAGACTATCAGAGTATGCGATCAGATAGCCAACGATGCGGCGGTGCTGTTCAACACGCGCTATCTCGGTGTTGTCGCAAACGACGCGGCCGGCCGGATCTCGCTGTGGAATGATATCTGCAAGCTGCATCAGGCGCTTGAGAATATTCGCGCCATCGAAAACTTTGAACCTGATAGCGTGACTGTGGAACAGGGCGAGACAAAGCGCTCCGTTCTGTGCACGATCAAAGACCTGAACATTATCAACGCGATGGAGCAGCTTTATATGTCCATCGTGATTATGTAAGAAGGGGGATAAATTATGGATCGTATTCATATGGACGCGCTCGATGCGATAGCCGGTGCACAGGCCGAGGCATTTATTACGCTTGCTGACGGCAACAGATACCGAATGATAAACTTCGTATCCTTTGAAGCAAGCGCGGAGATAAATCTTGTTGAGGTTCCCATTCTCGGCAAGTCCGGCAAGGGCAACAAGCCCACCGGCTGGACGGGTACATGGTCGGGCAACGCGCAGTATAACCAGTCTGTTTTCAGGGAAATGATGCTGGAATACAAGCGCACCGGCAAACTGCCGCGCTTTGATATCCAGGTAACTAACGAAGATCCCACAGCGTCTAACGGCAGACAGACGATCATCTTGAAAAACTGCTATTTCAAGGGCGGTACGCTTACCAAATTTGATGCCGATGCCGAGACGCTTGATGAGGATATCGAGGGCACGTTTGACGATTGGGAGATGCCCGAAAAATTCAACCTGCTTAACGGCATGCAGTAAAGAAAGGATATTACATGGCTAATTCGCTTTCCGCGTTTCTTGCTGAAAACGCAAAGAAAATTGATAACATAAAGTACGCCGTTTCCGACCGATTTGTGGACGAAAACGGCGATGCTATTGAATGGGAAGTAAAGTGCATCACGGCAGCGGAAAACGCGGAACTGCGTAAAACGTGCATGCGCACCGTTCCCGTTCGTGGTGGCCGCAAGGGACAGACCACACAGGAATTTGACGAGGCGGCATATACTGCAAAGCTGGCCGCACGCTGCACAGTGTTCCCGAATCTGAACGACAGTGAATTGCAGCAGTCGTACCACGTCAACGGCGCTGATAACCTTATCGTCGCCATGCTTACACCTGCCGAGTTTGACGATTACACTGTTAAGATAATAGAGCAGTGCGGTTTTAAAACCGGCGACGAGCTTGTTGAAGAAGCAAAAAACTGATTGATGAGGGCGACCCCGAAGCAAACTATGCTTATTATTGCCTTCACAAATTCCGCTGGGCGCCGCATGTTTTTCTTGAACTGTCGCCGCAGGAGCAGGCATTTGTTATCGCGGCGATAGACCGCAAGGTTGAACAGGAAAGAAAAGAAGCGGCCAAAATAAAGAAGAAATAAGCGCCGAAGTAAACGGGGTCTGCTCCGGCGCTTCCGTTAAAAAGGGGGTCGATTATGGCCACTATCAAAACAGTATTATCGATACAGGATGCGATGACAAAGCCCCTACGCAGCATAAACAGGGCGATGAACCTTGTTATCAGCAGCATGGAGCAGATGCAGAAAGCAACGCGCAAGCCCGTTGATACAAAGGCGCTGAAAGCTGCACGTGACGAACTGGCTAAAATGGGCGCTGCTATCGATGATATTGAAGACAAAACCGAAAGAGCTGGTAATACTGCCGATAAAACAGCATCAAAATTCAGAAAAATCATGGCAGCTGTCGGCGGTGGCGCAGCTATAAAAAAAGCTGTTGAACTATCCGATAATCTTACACAGGCACAAGGCCGAATGAAGATGCTTACCGGCAGCGACGCGGCGGCAAGCCAGATGAATGACGCGATTTATTCACTTGCTAACCGTTCACGCGCCGGATATTTGGATACTGCCAATTTCGTTACCAACATGGGCACAAACGCCGGTGTAGGTGCAAAGGGCGCATTTGCCAATGCTGAAGAATTGCTGCGTTTTTCGGAAAGCATTAACAAACTATTTGTTATCAGCAACACATCAGCAGAGGGGCAAAAGGCAGCGACTGTGCAGTTAACACAGGCTATGTCATCCGGTGTTTTACGTGGTGAAGAACTGAACAGCGTATTTGAACAAGCACCGCAGATAATTCAGACTGTAGCCGATTATCTTGATGTTCCGTTAGGCAAAATCCGTGATATGGCAGCAGATGGGCAGATAACCGCCGAAATTGTCAAAAACGCGATGCTTGCAAGCGCGAACGAAATAGATAAAAAATTCAGTAAAATGCCGTATACATGGTCGCAGATATGGACGGTTGCATCGAATGTTATATTGCGCGTTTTAACGCCGATATTCAAACTTATCAGCTCAATAGCGCAGTTTGTAGCTAATAACTGGCCGATCATTGCGCCGATTATATTTGGCATCGCGGCTGCGGTCGGCGTATGGCTGATAGCGACAAAGGGTGCGGCGATGTGGACAGCTATAGTTACCACGGCAACAAAAGCATGGGCAGCTGCGCAGGCTGTATTAAATGCTGTGCTGGCGCTTAATCCGGTAGCGCTTATTATCATCAGCATTATAGCGTTGATTGCACTGATAGCGGCTGTAATCGGGATAATCAATCGCGTTAATGGTACGTCCACTTCAGCTATTGGCGTTATATGCGGTGGAATAAACGTCGCTGTAGCTGCTGTAAAGAATGCTGGCTTAATGGCCGCTAATGTTGCGCTGGGAATTGCAAGTGCATTTCTTGCGTGTGTGTATAACATTGGCGCGGCATTTAACAATACTATTGCCGGTGTAAAAGTGCTATTTTGGGATTTGCTATCTACTGTTATGGATGTTATCAGCAAAATAGCTGGCGCACTAAACAAATTGCCGTTTGTAAGTATAGATGTTGATGGACTAACAAGCAAAGCAAGTACTTACGCAAAAAAAGCAGCAGAAGCGAAAGGCAGCATGAAAGAATACAAAAGTGTTGCAGATGCGTTTAAAACGGGCTTTAACACATTCGACGCTTTTGGCTCAGGCTGGGCAAGCGATGCATATAAATCCGGCTATAATTTTGGCAAAGGTATTTCAAACAAAATAACCGGCTTGGGCGATAGAATAGGAGGCTTATTAGGGCAGGCAGCAGCCAACACAGAAACCACCGCCGAGAATACAGGTAGTGCAGCATCTTCGCTGAAAAACACAAGCGAAGATTTGAAGTATCTGCGCGATCTCGCCGAGCAGGAAGCAATCAACCGTTTCACAACGGCAGAGGTTAAAATCGACATGACGGGTATGACGAACAGAATATCTTCGGACATGGATTTAGACGGTGTTCTGCGCGTTCTGACTGACGGCTTTGCCGAAGCCCTTACCGTCGCGGCAGAGGGGGTACACGCATAATGTATAGTTTCTTTTTCGATGATATGCAGCTGCCTGTTACCCCGTCGAAGCTGTCCGTTAAAATCAAGGGCAACAATAAAACGCTAACGCTGGTGAACGAGGGAGATATTAATTTTCTTCGTTCGCCCGGCTTAACGGAAATCAGCTTTGAAATGCTGCTGCCGATGCTTGAGCAGTATTCTTTCGCATCGGAATATCACCAGCCGGATTATTACTTAGGCATCCTTGAAAGCTACGTGACGGAAAAGAAGCCGTTTCGCTTCATCGTAAGCCGCGTATCGCCGTCAGGTGACAAGCTTTACGATACGAACATAAAAGTAAGCCTTGAAGATTACACGGTGTCAGAGGACGCTACAGACGGCTTTGACGTAACTGTAAGCATAAATCTGAAACAGTATATTGACTATGCGACGAAGAAAGTAACGGTTACGAAGCCCGATAACAGCAGCAAATCAACGCTGAAAACCGAAACTCCGCGTGAAACTTCCGGTAAGCCGACCGCAAAGACCTACACCGTAAAGAGCGGTGATTGCCTGTGGACTATCGCAAAGAAGTATTACGGCAACGGTGCGCTTTACATGGCTATATACAATGCCAATAAAGATAAATTAAGTAATCCAAACTTGATACATCCGGGGCAGGTGTTGACAATACCCGATATAGAAAGTGCTAATTTGTCAGCAGCAAAAAGCAGTGCAACAAGGAAATCAACCACGCACACATCCAAAAGTGGCGTTAAACACGGCGGCGCGAGTGGAGGCTTTTAAAAAATGAAAGTTGACATTTTGATACAGCGTGACAGCACCATCTATTATCCCATTGTTGCCGAAGACGTAAAGCTTACGTGGGAACGCAAGGGAACACCCGGCAAGCTGACATTTTCCGTTGTAAAGGACGATGTGATATCTTTCGCCGAAGGTAATCCGGTAAAGCTGACAATTGACGGCGTTGATCTGTTCTATGGCTTTGTATTTAAAAAAAACCGTTCGGGTACGTCGCCGAATGTGATCGAAGTTACCGCATATGATCAGCTGCGATACTTCAAGAATAAAGATACCTACGTTTATTCCAATAAAAAGGCAAACGAAGTAATCCGCATGATAGCCGATGACTTTAATTTAAAAGTCGGAACGCTTGAAGATACGGGATATGTTATCGGCTCACGCACCGAAGACAATAGTACGCTGTTCGATATCGTGCAAAACGCGCTTGATGAAACGCTACAGGCAAAAACAAAGCTGTATGTACTGTACGACGATGTTGGCAAGCTGACGCTTAAGAACATCGAGAGCATGAAGCTTGATTTGCTGATAGACGCTGATACTATCGGCGATTATTCGTATACCACATCAATCGACGATCAGACGTACAATCAAATCAAGATAACGTTTGAAAATCAGGACAGCGGCAAGCGCGAAGTATTCATCGCAAAGGATAGTGCGAATATAAACCGCTGGGGCTTGCTGCAATACACCGACAGCGTTGAATTATCCACATCGGGCGCAGCAAAGGCCGAAGCGCTCTTGAAACTGTATAATTCGCTGACGCGCACATTATCCGTATCAAACGCGCTTGGTGATATCCGTGTGCGCGGCGGCTCAAGCGTCATTGTAAAGCTGGGGCTTGGCGATATCAACGTGCAAAGCTATCTTATGGTTGAGAGTGTGACGCACAATTTCACGAACGGCCAGCACCTAATGGACTTGAAATTGAGAGGTGGACAATTTGTCAGCTGATTTTGCACCGTTTCTGAACGACGTAAAACGCGCAGCGGTGGAGGCGGTTAGAGCATCAAAGCCGTTTGCGCTCGTGCTGGGCACTGTAAACAGCGTATCGCCGCTTAAGGTGCAGATAGATCAGAAGCTTGAGCTGACGGCGGCGCAATTGATGCTTACAAACGCCGTGCGCGATCATTCGGTGTATATCACGCCGGAGGGTGGCGAAAAGAAAAAATACAAGCTGCACTATGGCCTGAAAACGGGCGAACGCGTTATACTGCTGCGTGCCGACGGCGGACAGAAATTCATTATTTTAGATAGGGTGGTGACACCGGCATGATACCTGTTGTTGATGATGAACTGTTGACACTGGAAGACGAAACACAGCCGTCATTGACCTATGCGCTTGATGCCGAGAACGGGAGAATACGCGGCAAGGTGGACGGCCTTGAAGCGGTAAAACAGGCCGTGTATCTGGTACTGAGCACAGAACGTTTCGCGCACCTGATTTATTCATGGAACTACGGCGCGGAGCTTGACGGCTTTATAGGCCAGCCGAAGGAATACGTTTTATCGGAAATCAAGCGCCGCATAAGCGACGCGCTGTTACAGGACGACCGCATAACGGCGGTTGATAATTTCAAATTTGAAACAAAAAAGAACGCTGTGCATGTGATATTTACCGTGCATAGCGTTTTTGGCGAAACGGAGGTGACTACGGATGTACGAAGATAAAACCTATGAAGCGATATTGCAGGAAAAGCTTGCACGCGTCGCATCGTATTTAGATAAGCGCGAGGGGTCTATAATCTACGATGCTCTTGCGCCGAATTCGCTTGAAAGCGCAATGCTGTATATCGCGTTAGACAGCGTTCTAAACGAAACGTTTGCCGATACCGCAAGCCGCGAATACCTTATAAAGCGCTGTGCGGAACGCGGAATAACGCCGCTTCCTGCAACATACGCGGTCGGCGTGGGCGTGTTCAATATGAACGTGCCAATCGGAGCGCGTTTCAGCTGCGATAAATACAACTGGGCTGTTACCGAAAAGATTGAAGATAACAAATTCTATCTTACTTGCGAAACGGCAGGCGCAGACCCCGGCAACTATTTAGGCCAGCTGATACCCATTGACTACATCGACGGCCTGACGGCGGCGGCGCTGACAAGCATCAGCATAAACGGCGAGGATGAGGAAAGCACCGACGCACTGCGCACACGATATCTGAATAGCTTCAGCAATCAGGCATACGGCTTTAACCGAAGCCAGTACATCGACGTTACCGAAGCGTTGCCCGGCGTGGGCGGCTGTAAGCCCTACAGGGCGTGGAACGGCGCAGGAACAGTGAAGCTTGTTATCACCGACAGCAACTATCAGCCGCCGTCTTCTGCGCTTGTAAGCACCGTGCAAACGACTATAGATCCCACGCAGAACAGCGGCGACGGCATGGGGCTTGCGCCCATCGATCATGAAGTCACCGTTGTCGGTGCGACGGGGACGACGATAAACATCTTTACCACGCTGACATTCCAAAGCGGATGGAATTTATCCGAATGTGAACCTTACATAGAGGCGACGCTGGATAAATACTATTCAGAGCTTAATGCTACATGGGCGCGGGAAAGCAACCTGATAGTCCGCATATCGCAGATAGAAGCGCGGCTGCTTGCCGTTCCCGGTATCGTGGATATCACCGGCACGAAGATAAACAATCAAACCAGTAACTTAACGCTGGACAAGGACGCTGTAGCAGTCAGGGGGCTTTTCAGCAATGCGCAACTTTAATAATCTACGCACTATCGACCTGAAAGAATATTTGCCCGGTGTTTTGAAGGACGTTGCGGAAATCCGCGCTGTTATGGATACGGAAACGCCGGAGATACAAGCCCTGTGGGATGCCGCCGAAGCGTGTATGAACGATCAGTTTATACAAACGGCTACCGAAGACGGCATAGCGCGGCGAGAAAGCATGCTTGGCATATCGCCGTATGCGTCTGATACGCTCGATGACAGGCGCTTCAGGCTGCAAAGCCTGTACACTGAAAACGTGCCCTACACGCGGCGCAGTCTGAAAAACTGGCTTGAAACGCTGTGCGGCAAGGGCGGCTATGTGCTTACTATCACAACTTCAAATTTCAATGTTGATGTGAAAGTCGCGCTGGGCGTAAAGAAGCAGGAAAACGTGATCCGCGAGACGCTTGAGCGCATGCTGCCGTACAATATGACCTTTTCCGTAAGCCTGCTTTATAACACATGGGGCATCGCAAAAACAAAGACCTGGGGCAGCGTTAAAACCAAGACATGGCAAAATCTTAAAGAGGAGGTATTTGCCTGATGGCTACATATACCACCAATTACAATCTGAAAAAACCGGCTGACAGTGATTTCATCAATATTGCCGATTTAAACGGCAACGCCGATATTATCGACGAGGAATTGAAAAAACGGCCTGTTGTCGGTGAAGACGGCAAACTATCAAACAGCCTGCTGCCGGATTTATCTGAAACCTACGAAAAAAAAGGCGTAGCGAATACGGCGGTAAGCGCACACAACACAAGCACAAACGCGCATAACGATATTCGCATCGAACTCGGCAAAAAAGCGCCCGTTCCCATCATCGGCACCACCCCACCCACAACCTCGACCGTCGGTGTTGTCGGCCAGGAGTACATCGACACGGCGGCAAAGCTTGTTTATCACTGCACAGGGGCGGAGGCTACGGGGTATACGTGGGAGGTGTATTCCGCGGGGCGGTCGTCGAAAGTGAATTTAACGCTGTATGCGTCGAGCTGGAGTACGGAAAAGAAATACACCGTCAGCAACGCAAACATTACGGCGACATCGGCGGTCGAGCTTCTGCCGCGAGAAAACAACGGGATAACACAGGCGCAGATGGAGGCGCTGTCGGGCGCTATGATCGTCGGCGGCACACAGGCGGCAGGGAGCATCCAGCTCGTCGCGCTGGGCGATAAGCCGACAATAGATATCCCGGTAACCATTATCATAAGGAGGGATTTGTAATGCCGCTTATAAATCACTGCAACGGCGGTTCATCCTTTGCCGCGATAATTCAAGTAACCTATAACGCCGGAGCAACCTGCACCTGTTCAAACGGCAGCAAAACACTAACTGCGCCGGATACATCCGGGAGCGCTACGTTTAAAGTCACAAGTAAGGGAACATGGGTCGTAGCAGTAACTAAGGGCGGTGCATCCGAAACTAAATCTGTAGAAGTAGTGTCGGATGGAGCTCTCTACTCAGTAGAAGTGTTCACCTTTCGTGTTTACGGTATTAGCCGAAGTAGATCAGTCTCCACACCAGAATGGGCTAGAACAGACGATGCGGAGGGACTTTCTGCCAGTGCGGCTCTAGGAGCTCAACCTGGACATAGTGACTTTGATACTATCTATCCATGGAGTGAAATTACCCGGACAACTTTATCCACGGGTGATGTGATGGTTAAGATCCCAAAATTTTGGTATCGCCGCTACATTTTGGATGGCGTAGAGTATATACAAATTTCTGATAAGAGTGAGTCTGGGTTCGATCTCCATCCAGCATTTACTACCAGTGATTTTATATATGTAGGAGCATACATTACATCAGGAAGCTCTACAGTAACATCTGCATCTGGTGCTTCTGTTACTAAGGCAAAAACTAGAGGCTGGCATATTACCAACGCTGGGAACAAGGGCTCAGGCTGGTCTATAATGTCTATTGAGGCTCTATCTGCTATTCAGATGCTAATACTGGTTGAGTATGCTACCTACGACGTCCAAAGTGCTATAGGTGCTGGATACACCGGCCAGGCACCTACTGCTACTAACAATCCTATACAGACTGGATCATGCGATGCTATACCGGGTCTTACAGGCAGACCTTCAGGAACATCCAATAAAGTTGATGTGGTTTGGCGTGGCATTGAGGGCTTGTGGGGTCAAGTGTTTGAGTTTCTAAGTAACCTGACACGAACAGAAGTCTCTTCAGAAATACTCTACGCCCTAAATGGATCTGGAACTACTACAACTACTCTTGAAACACTCCCGACCTTTAATGAATATATTGTAAGTTTGGGGCTAGACGAGAGATACCCGTATATTATGTTAGCAGAGTCTGCCACGGAAACAGGTAGCTCAAGTACTTATACATGCGATTATGCAGACGGAGATTATGTGAGTAACTCACATACTACCAGCATAGCGTATGGAGGCTCAGCTATAAGTGGAGACAAAGCGGGTTTATTTGCGCTAAGTATAGGCTCAGCAGACCAATACGGTAGCTCCCAGGCAGGTGCGCATAAATATGGCTCACGCCTACTCTATGTACCGCAATAAGGAGGTAGCACAATGAGAGTACAAGGAAATGGGTTTCCGGCAGCTGTAACGGTAGAAAGCTACTGGCCGATGCCGGGATATGCAGAAATTCGACTGCATGAAAACATAAAGGATATCACACCGACAGATGTGGAAAACCCAACGCCGCTGTTTGAATACGACGAATATGTTATCCATGTCAAGGAAAAGGACGGCTTGCAGGTTGAAATCGAA
>SFIR01000053.1 GCA_004556165.1 Clostridiales bacterium
TTGCCGTGGCATATAAATAGTACTTTTATCATCTTTTTATAACTCCATATAAGTCTTGTATTTCTTCTCAAATGCTTGGTATCACAGGGTTTTTCGGGTTTTGATACCCCTGCTGTTTCCGGGGTATCTTCTCAAATCGTCCCGTATCTTCTCATGTTTTTCCCTGCAATATTGGTAAATTCATTGGTATAGTCAGCGGCTTTACCAACGGGCTTTTTCAGCCATTCGCTACCCGAAGCACCTCGGCTTTGGCATCATCGAAGTTTACATGGGCGTAGACATTCAGGGTTACGCTGATGTCTGAGTGACCCATGATATACTGCAATGTCTTCGGGTTCATTCCGGATTTTGCCATGTTGGAGCAAAATGTGTGTCGGCATACATGAGGGGTTACTTTCGGCATCTGGATGCGGTAAATCTTGTTGTACTTTTCAACGATGTGTTCCAAATACTTCTCCCAGTGCAGGGCTACCTTTGGCATATCGTTTTTATCCAGACACAGGAAGCGGATATACCCATCCACCATTGGCTCGACCTTCGGTGCTTCACGACTGGCAATGATTCTGCGGAAACAGGCTGCAACTTCTTCGGTCATCGGCACATAGCGGGTACCGCTCTCTGTCTTAGGCTCCTCAATCACATATTTCATCTGGGAGGTGCGCTGCAACTGATGGTCTACCTTGATACGCATTTCATCAAACTCAATCTCAGAAACCGTCAGTCCGCAGAACTCGGAAATACGAAGCCCGGTATGAAAAAGAATATAGATTGCATCGTAGTATCTGCTGAAATGTGCATCTTCCTTGATGAATTTCAGCAGCTCCCGCTCCTGCTTCCGGGTGATGGCTTCTCTGGTTACGGAATCGTTGACAATCACCGATGCCAGCTCAAATCCAAAGGGATTTTTGCGAATCAGGTCATCGTCCACCGCCATCTGAAAAGCCGGTCTGAGAACGCCCCGGATGGAATGAATGGAGCTGTAGCCCCTGCCGTCCACCTGCTGAAGCTTGATGAGCCACGCCTTTGCATCCGATAAATGCACCTTGTCAATGCGCTGTTTCCCGAATGCTTCTTTTTTCAGAACATTGATTACCGTCTTGTACCCGGCAACGGTATTGTGCCGGACACCCGTTTTC
Organism: Clostridiales bacterium; assembly: GCA_004556165.1. Taxonomy (GTDB): domain Bacteria; phylum Bacillota; class Clostridia; order Christensenellales; family CAG-138; genus PeH17. Next base: position 1,137 of record SFIR01000053.1, read on the forward strand.
AGGGACACATACTTCTCCACCAGTTCCAGCACCGTGTAATTGCCTCCGTTGGTTACGATGTGGTCAAACAAATCCGCTTCAATCTGCTTTTCTTTCTCTCGCAGCGAAAGCTCCCGTTTCTTGCCTTTGGGCATGGGGTCGTTTTTGTCCAAACGCCAACTGTACACATTTTTCTCTTTTCCGTCCTCGTCAATGTAACGGAACCGATACCTCCCGTCTGCACGCTGGTACTCGCCTTCATGCAAAATCCGATTGCGGTTATCTCGTCTTTTTTCACTCATTGAAATCTCTCCTTTACTGTAAAAGGAGAGCCAGACTTGCACCGTTATAATAGCACAAGTTTGGCTCTCCGTATAGGTCTATCATAGGAAATCGGCAATTCTGCCAAGCACTTTTTTATACTGCCGTTGCCTGATCCAGATACCGCTCGAATTTCTCACGCTTAATGAGGGCACGGTTTCCGTTCATCACATAGAAATCCTCGTTGGGATGCCCGTCAATGAGCATCCGCAGCTTTCCTTCTCCGATGTGGTAATATCCGGCAGCTTCTTCAATGGTCAGCGTATATCTGCGCCAAACAGGAATCTCCATATTTTTCGTCATAGGCATTTATCCTCCATAAATGAAATGTGCCAGGCAGAGAACGGTCAGCAACGAAGTCCGGCAACGGACTTCAAAAGACCTCAAATACATTCTCCATCTGGCTTTTGGTTATCTATTTACTTTTCTTTTATTTTTCTGTTGTTTTGGTTGTCAGAAGGAAAAAAGCGTTGGAAATCAAGGCTTTTCCCGGCAACCGGGTCGGCAACGGGATTGCAACAAAGAGGGCAACGGGCTGTCATTTTCAGAATGGTAGCTCAATCTGCTCCGTTATCTCCACAAACCCGTCAGGGATTTTGTCGGACGGGTTGCCATTGTCCGTTGCTGTCTTTTCACGCTCCCAGCCCTTTTGTCTGCCGAATCCTACGAACATCCTCGGATTGGAGAAATAACGCCAGCCAGTAATGCACTGGTTCATAATCTCATTGACCTCCCGGATTTCCCATTGTTTCGGCTCGTCAAAAGTGTGGTTCAGGGCTTCCTTGTAGAGCTGCTTGGAGCAGACCGTGTCCCCGGTGTACTTGTCCAGATAGGCCTGAATCTGTCCGGCTTTCGTGTCCTCCGGCATGAAGTCCCGCTGATGCTCTTTCAGGTACTTTGCCATTTCCGGGCTGAATTTCAGCTTGAAGTTTCCGCTGCGGTAACGACCGCTCCGGGTACACCATGACCGGAATAAAGCGGCGATTGCCGGAACGGTCAAGGGGCAGGAAGTCGAGAGCGTTGGAGGTGCCGCCGAATACACACTGTCTCGGTCTGTCTGCCGGGTGGGTTTCGTAGGGGATTTTGTAAACCTCCTTCTGGCGGCTCAGGAAGGACTTGATTTCCTCAATGCTCTTGGCGTTGGCGGTTGCCATCATCTCGGACATTTCGATAATCCAGTGACCTTGCAGCTTGCGATACACATTGTCATCGTCCAGCTTGCGAAGGTCATCCGAAAACCACTCGTCCCGGAGAGCCAGCAGCCGGAAGAAGGTAGACTTACCCGCTCCCTGACCGCCTACCAGACAAAGCATGATTTCAAACTTGCTGCCGGGCTTGAATGCCCTCGTAATCGCCCCCAGCATAAACAGCTTCAAGGCTTCATAGCTATACTCGCTGACCTCAGCTCCAAGGAAGTGGTGCAGGGCATATCGGATGCG
>SFIR01000002.1 GCA_004556165.1 Clostridiales bacterium
TCCGGGCTTGCCCTGCATGAGCATTTCAAATGCGCGGCTTTTACCGCTCATAAAGTACATTCCGGCTGCGCCTCCTTTCTGGATTTGGGCAGAAAAAAATGCCGCAGACTTCTTTCAAAATCTGCGGCGTTGGGGTATGCGAAAAGGGATGCTGCCTTGCGGTAACATCCCTTTTGTCGCTTGGTTATTCAATTTTTGAGCTAACCTGTTTGCCCGCTGCCCTTAAGAGCGTTGATTTTACTGGATTCTTGCTTGTTTTCTTATGTCAACGCTCTTAACGGAGCTTGGTTTATTCCTCAATGAGGAACGGATCATAGACGCAAAAACCATGAGGTATATTCAGCGTTTCAGTTATTCAAAGAACGAAATATCCGTTGCATAGCACCATTTTGCGGAAGTAAATTTGCCGAAAATGTATTTATTTGATGCAGACTCGCACATGACGTACATCTTTCCGTCAATAATCACGATCTCTTCTGACATCGGAGCAATCTCTTTATCACAGATCAAGGCAGCGCTGTCCAATGAGTATAGCGGAAGGGTTGAACCGAGCAAATCAATATTATCCTGCCGTTGTATGCTGCTTTCATCATAAACAAGTATATGCGATTTGCTTATACCCCAAGAGGTTGAAACATAGATCCTTCCATTATCAAAGCATATCCCCTGCGCCTGATCGGGCAGAGTATAGATGCATTCAGGAGCCATATTAAGACCCAAATCGCAATTCTCATCGAAAACATAGAGTGCGCCGAGAGCCTGCTGATAGTCACCGGCAGAGGTGGTAATCTTATGCTGTTCGGGAGTGGGATAGTCGATATCGCGATAGAATTCACCGACAAAGAGTTTGTCATTATAGACTGAGACAAACGATGGCTTAATAAAACTGCCATCGGATGCAGAAGTCGGAAGAAAACCGAGTGCGCTTACCGATTCATTGTCATCTGCGCCGAGAATACTCTGATAGTCGTAAACATAGAGCCCGATATCAGCTCCGTCAGCAACATAAATTCGACCGTTATACAGTGCGATTCCTCCGGCATGACCGGAATAGGGGAGACCATCGGTTTTGGCCAACAGAACGGTCTTTTCGGCCGAACGTCCGTCAGGCTTTACAAGGTAAACAGGCGATGCCGATCCGTCCTTCATATATCCTGTAACAATAAAAAATTGATGTTCGCTGTCATATTCGATGCCCTGGGCGACAAAACCATCATTCGTACCGGGAATAACAAATGACTTTTCCGAGGCACGGTAATAATCGGAAACGGGAAGCCTGAAATAACATCTCACCGCGATCAAAACAATCATGACAAAAATAAAAAGAGAAATCAAAATCTTAATTATTGGGTTAAGTTTATGCTTCAGCATGAGCACCTCCGAATGGTTGATAAGCAATTATACACTAAAAAGCAGAATTCCTCAATAATCTGCATGTCATTTTCAAGGAAAATCCCATGCTTCTCATAATGCTCGGAGCAGGCTTTACCATGGCGTCAAGCGAAGATGTCAGAGCAGCGCTTGGCATGGGCGCTGCAGTATTCCTGGCACTTGTGCTTTCTTCGCTCGTTATTTCGCTTATCTGCGAGATAATCCCGGATAGGATCAAGCTTCCGGCATACGTTATGATAATTGCCGGCTTTGTCACCTTGATACGGATGCTGATGGACGCATGGTTCCCGGATGTTCTTGATATGCTGGGGGTACATGTTGCCGCACTGGCGGTCAGTGCTGTCATTGTCCGAGACGCTGAAGAAATTGCGGACAACAGAAATATCGGAAAACTGAATAGAATTATGTTTGCGGCGCTCACGGGTCTGCTGTTTACGGCCGTCATGTTCGTTTGCGCCGCTATCCGTGAGGTATTCGGAAATGCCAGCTTTTTCGGATACAAGATTGATTTCCTTGAGCCGTATAAGGTATCCGCACTCAACGGTGCTTTCGGGGGCTACATTGTCCTTGCCATAGTTTCAGCGATTATTGCTTCTGTATTCAACAAGCGAACCAAAAGAAGGAGAGCGGCAAATTATGGAGGAAGAGTATGACAAATATTACGCTTAAAGCCGTTTGGGGAATCCTTCTTGCAGGAACCCTTTCGAATAACTATGCACTGCTGCATTTTCTCGGTACAGGAGCTGTGCTCGAAAATCAAGACCATAACTGCAAACAGTCTATGCTTCTTGGACTCGGTGTGACATGCGTTATGGTGATTGCAAACCTGATAACCTGGCCTATAGACGCATACATCCTTGATAACGCCGCTTATCTTCAGCCGATAGTATTCGTTATTGTTATACTAATAATTGCTGAAGTGCTCAAATCTGCTGTGAAAGGCAAAGCCGGGGATTTCTGCAATACGAATTTTGCGAAGTTTGCAATAAACGGGGCTATACTCGGCCTATGCATCCACAATACTGCAAATGATTATCTGACTGCTGTTATCAATTCCGCCGCAGTCGGTATCGGCTTTGCAATCACTCTAACTGTCTTCGGCGAGCTTCGTCAGAGAATAGATGAGGATGCGGTGCCGCGAGCATTCAGAGGTCTACCCATAAACATTCTCATTGCATGCTTCATGGCTTTGGCAATCCTGGCATTCTGATGAAGAAAAGGGATATTATCTTAATCGGCTCCATCCTTATTGCATCATTGGCGAGCATGTTAATCATCCTATGTTTCAGGAAAAAAGGCTTGTATGTTTCGGTCAAGGCGGACGGGGAAGAGGTGGCAAGATATTCGCTGTCGGTAGACGCTGTTTATGAGCTGAACGGCGGAAAAAATATTCTCGTCATTGAAGGCGGAAAAGCTTATCTCAAGGATGCGACTTGTCCTGATAAGCTTTGTGTGCGTCAGGAACCATATGTAAGGTTGGTGAAGTTATTACCTGTCTGCCGAATAAAATCACCGTTACGGTAATCGGCAGCGACAATAACGAAATCGACTTCGTAAGCTGAATTATGCCGGTATCAGTAAAATACCGAACACATCTGACAAGTGTTATTCAGATGCGCTTGGCACGAAAATACCGAGAGGAGGTATACTCTTGAAGAAAATGTCTGTCAGCTCATTGGTAATGATAGGATTATGCATTGCATTCTCCATGGTTCTTTCCTTCATAGAAAGTCAATTTCCTCCCTTTATCGCTATACCCGGAATCAAGATAGGCATGGCAAATATTGCTGTCGTTTTTATTCTGTACAAAATGGGCTGGAAGCAAGCGGTATTAGTTTCGATAATTCGCGTGATGCTGTCTTCTGTCCTTTTCGGACAAGCCGTGAGCCTCCTTTACAGCCTTGCCGGTGCAGTTTTAAGCTTATCGGGAATGATCCTTATAAAGAAAACGGATAGGTTTTCATCAATTACGGTTAGCGTAGCGGGCGGCGTTCTGCATAATGTTGGGCAGATCGTTGCTGCATGCTTAATCACAGAAACCAAACAGCTCCTGCTTTACCTGCCGGTTCTGCTGATTACAGGTACAATCTCCGGAATCGTAATTGGGCTGACGGCCGGGCTTTTGAATAAAAGAATTGAAAAACTGAAAATATAGCTTTCGCTTTCCAACAGATTTAATCGGTTTTCTTTTCGCAGTATCTCCTATACCTATCTGCAATCCTGCTGATCGCGCCACAGTTATCGGGATCGATTATGTAGTCGGCATTCGAAATATATGTGGATAGCCTGTCTCTATAGAGCTTCAGAATGGAATCTGCACCGTTTCTTATTAACGGGCGATTATGTACCCTCTGCTGAAGGAGCTTTTCCGGATCGCGATTAAGAAAAACAATGTATCCGCTCCCGTGAAGAATTGAAAGATTATCGGGATTTGTGATTATACCTCCGCCGGTTGCAACGATATAGCCTCCGCGTGCTGCAAGAAGCGCTAATGCCTTGTTCTCCGCTTTACGGAATTCGCCTTCACCGTATTTGTCGAAAATTTCATCAATGCTCATGCCGCTTTCCTGCATGACAAGCTTATCGGTATCCGCAAACGGCATATTCAGTACTTTGCTGAGGATTTTTCCGCATTTGGTTTTGCCGCAGCCGGACATCCCTATCAGGTAGAGATTCATGGTTCTGTGCTGTATTCGTTTGGAAATTGATATAATCAGCGAGAATACTTCGGAAATATAGTCCTGATAAGGCTTGCTTTTCTGCGCAATATCATTCAGATGCGCCCTTTCGCGTTCTCTGTCGAAAACAGGGATGTTATTGAGCCTTTTATACTGTGCAATACGTTCCGCAAGTTCAAATCTCTCGATAAGAAGCTCTATAATGTCAGAATCTATTTCATCAATATCTTTTCTGTAAAGCTGCAATTCATCGTCTTCCATAAAACACCTCAATTTAACTTAGTCTGCAAAAGAAGATCGTAGATACATATTGCCGTAGCGCATTCAACAATTACGCATCCGCGCGGCAGGATACATGCATCGTGCCTTCCTTTTGCCGCAGCAAGTATCGGTTCGGAGGTTTCGAGATCAAGCATGCTTTGTTCGGTAAAAACAGTCGGTACGGGCCTGAAGGCCACTCTGAAAATAATCGGCATGCCGTTGGAGATGCCTCCGTTTATCCCACCGGAATTATTCGTTGATGTATTCCCGCCATACAGATATTGGTCATTTGCTTCACTGCCGCGCATACCTGAGAAAGCGAAGCCTGCGCCGAACTCGACGCCGTGTACTCCCGGTATTGAATAGAGTATGCTTGCAAGGCAGCTTTCAAAACCTCTGAAGTACGGCTCCCCGACTCCAACGGGAATGTTAACGGCAGCCGCTTCAACCGTTCCTCCTATGCTGTCCCTGGCTTCACGCACTGATGTGAGCATCGCATCAAATTCACTGCGAAGACTATTGTCAACAAGCGGAAACGCAGGATCCAAGTCAGGGATTTCTTTCATCACAGGGTCGAATTTTGAGTCGGTTATATTACCGATAGAAGCGACATGGGAGATCACTTCAATGCCGCATTTTGATAGAAGCTGCTTTGCGATTGCTCCTGCAAAAACGAGAGCTGCCGTGAGCCTTCCGGAAAAAGCACCGCCGCCTCGCGGATCGTTGTACCCATGATATTTTCGGTATGCCGCAAAATCGGCATGCCCCGGCCTTGCGATATTATTTATATACGGTGATGAATCAACATCGTTATTCGGGAAAATAACGGTAAGAGGCATACCGGTAGTTCTTCCGTTATACATACCGGAAATCACTTTATATTCATCCCTTTCTCTGCGAGAGGTGCTGCCGATATATGCCCCGGGAGACCGCCTTTTGAGCTCCCTGCTAACAAAATCAAAGTCGGGAGCAAACCCTGCGGGAAGGCCGTCGATAGTGCAGCCGATACAGTATCCGTGGGATTCACCGAATATAGAAAATCTGAAGTTCTTACCGTAAGTATTCATGATTCATCCTTTCAAAAAAGCTAATCCTCGATGATTACGCCTCCGAGTGAAACAAAATCATCGAAAAACGAAGGGGCGCTTTTAGCCACGGCATCCGCGTTGATGATCCTGATAGGTCCATCTGCGATGAGTGAGGCTATGGCAAATGCCATCACTATCCTATGATCATTGAATGAGTTAACCGTACCGCAGGATAAATGTCCATTGCCAAAAATCCTTACCGAATTCTCAGCGACGCATATACTTCCTCCGAGGGAGGTTATCCCTGCCTGCATGGAAAAAACACGATCGCTCTCCTTCGTTGATAACCTTGCGGTATTTTTTATCACAGTAAGACCGTTCCTTCCGCACGCAGCAATGCACAAAATCGGGAAGAGGTCAGGACAATCTGATATATCGATGACGTCGTTATGAATAATGCTGTCAATCACGGTATCGGACTGCATAAAATCGGGATAGTTGGAAAATTTGACATCGGAGCCGAAGCTGTTTGCAACAATATAATTCGCAGCATACGATCCATCACCGCTCAAACGGATATTCCCGGGGAATGAGTATTTCCCAGAAGCGGATAATACAACCGAGTCTTTCAAATGATCAGCCTCGAATTGAATTCCGAACCTTTTCATCAATTCAAGCGTCAAATTGAAATACGGTTTTGAGACCAATTGAATATTCCCGTTCGCATATGGGAGAGACAGGGCAGCGCTTTTTACGAGCGGCAGCATCATAAGCATTCCGCTTGCATACTGGGAGCTTCTGGAGACGTCAACCGAATAGCGCATCGGCTTGATAATACCGGTTACAGTCAAAATGCCATGCGTTTTTGAGAGCTGATTAAAGCTCAAGCTGCAATTAAGAGCTCTTACATACTCATCGAGACCTCTTTGCCAAAGCCTGATACTAATGATAAATTCGCATTTATCGGAATATGCAAGGGAAATTGGAATCAAAAGCCGAAGAAGGGAGGCTGATCCATTAACGTAAATCGGCTCATTCCGTTCATGGGAAATCAAAGCGTGAAGAGATTCTGCCGCGCGTTTTGCCGCGATAAGATCATCGCCAAGTCTATCGGGCAGACGAACGACAGCAGTCGGACTAACACCCGACAGAGCGGACATGAGGAGAATGCGTATTGCTTCGCTTTTATAGGGCGGAAGAGTGATGGTACCGTTTAACTTGGTTGAAAAAAAACTAAGCTCGCTCATTTGATAAAAACGCTTTGACCGTTTCAAGAGAACAAGACTTGATTACAGGCTCACCGATATGCCTAATAAAAACCATGTCGATATTTCCGCTGCTGTACTTTTTATCGTGGACTAATTCACTGACCGCACCGTCTGTCAAATGGGAATAATCCGTTTTCATACCGAATAAATCAAGTTTTTGCTTAATCTCATTGAAACAATCCGCATCGGTAATCCCCAAGGCTTCACCAAAACGGCAGACCGCAAGCATACCGAGCCCAACCGCTTCTCCGTGAGAAACGGAAAAATTGCTTGCCGATTCAAATGCATGCCCGAAGGTATGACCGAAATTGAGAATCTTCCGCATCCCATTGTCATAACGATCGTTTAAAACAAATTCCTTTTTGATATTGCAGCACTGCATGATGAGCTGTGAAAAATCATCGGGAACAGAATTTGAAATATCAAATTTCCCCGAAACAGCATAGTATTTGATGATTTCGCCCATTCCGGATTTAATGTCATCGGCTTTCAGCGTATTCAGAAAATCAGGGCAGATTATCGTGGCGATAGGAAAATGAAATGCTCCCAACACATTTTTAATTCCACTGAAATCAACTGCGGTTTTGCCTCCGATGCTGCTGTCAACCATTCCGAGCAGCGTTGTCGGAATGTTTATGTAGTAAATACCGCGCATATAAATACTTGCCGCAAATCCGCCTATGTCGCTTACCATGCCTCCGCCGAGGTTAATGACTATATCTTTGCGGCTTAATTCGCTTTCAATCATCGTGCTGCAGATTAACTGAAGGCTGTTCAAATCCTTACTGCCTTCTCCGTGCTTCAGAATCACCGTGCCGCAAATATCGAATCTATCAAGTGCCGAATTTTTAAATTTGTCCAAATACAGGGAAGCAACAGTATCATCGGTGACTATGAAAGCCTTGCGGCGGCAGCAAAGAGAAGACAAGGACAGAATAACACCGTCAATATTTTTTTCATAAATCACGCTGCATATATCATGATCGCGCTCGGTATTGCCGTACATATGAGCCTCCGTAAGAGATTAGACATAAATATAATAACCTATTTGCACGAATTTTGCAACCTGACAAAACTCGTATTTTTTCGATAAAGGGTAAATTGTTCGGCATGTCCAATAGTTTATTGTTGAAATTTTGAAAACACGAGGAGACATAATATGAACGTGGAGATTAAGCGCAGCGGGAATAGATTGACAGCCTTTCTCTCAGGCGAAATCGATCACCACTCGGCAGTTTCAATCAGAACTGCGATAGACAAGGAGCTTGATATGGGGAACGCAACAGCATTGATCCTTGATTTTGGTGCTGTCAATTTCATGGATAGTTCCGGGTTGGGAATGATTTTCGGGCGGTACAAAAAGATGAATTCATCCGGAGGCACCCTAAAGCTTCAAAACGTACCGAAACCAATCGAAAGAATACTTCGCATGGCAGGCGTTTACACAATTATCGGAATCAGCGGAGGCGGTAAAAATGAAAAACTATCTTAAAATGAGCTTTATGGGGATTTCGGAGAACGAGGCAACGGCAAGGACCGCAGCTGCAGCGGTCTTCTCCGAACTTAATCCGACGATAGAACAGATAGCCGATGTCAGGACGGCTGTGAGCGAAGCTGTCACAAATGCGATAGTGCATGGTTATCGCGGCACAAGCGGAATGGTTGAAATGGAATGCAGCATAATGGGCGATATATTTACCGTAATCGTCTCCGATAAGGGATGCGGAATTGAGAATCTTGAGCTTGCCATGCAGCCGTTTTATACGACTGCAAAGGGGGAAGAGCGCACCGGCATCGGATTTGCCGTCATGCAGGCATTTATGGATAATCTTGAGGTTACGTCGGAAATCGGAAAAGGTACGAAGGTCACCATGAAAAAGAGAGTAAAGGCTTTTGACGATGTCAGTGAATTATCCGCCGTCAGATGCTGATGAAGCCGCATATGATAAGCTTGTTGCCGCCGTTGCAAGACGGTTCACCGGACGTGGAACTGAATATGAGGAATTATATCAGGCAGGTTATTTAGGCCTTTTGACGGCGCTGAATAGATACGATTCCGAAAAAGGTACTCCGTTTGCAGCATTTGCTTTTAGCTTCATAGAGGGAGAAATTCGCAGATTCATTCGTGAAAACAGCAATATAAGAGTCACAAAATATGCAGTGGCTTGCCGCAAAACTCTCCCCTTTACAGTTTCATTAGATTCGGAGGATGCGGATATCGGCGAAAGCAAAATAGAATATTCCGAGCCGTCTTTTGAAAATGATGTAATACGCAGAATTGATTTCAAAAAGCTGCTGAATGCATTGGATGATACGGAGCGCAGAATAATTGAGCTTAGATATATTGGAGGCTTTACCCAGGAAGAAACAGGCAAAATCATGAATATCAGCCAGTCACGGGTTTCAAGGATAGAAAAAAATGCGTTGATGAAACTTCGCGATGCAATCTGAATATTCGTACTTCACAATTCGCATAATAGATTATGAGAAAACAGAAAGCTGTTTTATAAGCTGATTGTGAGGTGAGATAAATTGACGAAAACAACACGCATAGCAATAATACTCATCGCCTTTATGATGCTGGTATTGGGAACTGTCATGCTGAATACTGACGGGAAAAAGGCAGAATCAATATATTACGGAGCAAGCATGGTGATGTCCGATGGAAAGTAGGCAAACAAATAGGCAAATCAAATTCTTGTTCGGAGAATCCGACTACGATAAGCGCGGTATAAACGATTCGGAAACATGCAATAAAGCAATAGGAATCAGTGAAGAAAAGGCATAAGATGGGTAAGGTTGGCAGAAAATTAACTTATTCGGAAAAGGTCAAGCATGAGCAGTACAGGAACATGGTGAATGCCCGAGTCCCGAGAAGCAAAACGGGTTTGAATTGTCTTCTGGCTTTTGCCGTCGGCGGAGCCATATGCTGCATCGGTCAGCTGATAGGAGATTTCGGGACAATGATTTGGAATCTGGATGAAAAAACGAGAGGTGCGTTCGTATCAATATGCATGATATTTCTGGGAGCACTGTTCACAGGAATAGGATGGTACGATATGCTCGGCTCCTTTGCAGGCGCAGGATCGGTTGTTCCTATCACGGGATTTGCCAATTCGATAGTCGCTCCCGCCATGGAACATAAGCGAGAAGGTCTTGTAATGGGCGTCGGTGCAGAGCTGTTCAGCTATGCAGGTCCGGTACTCGTATACGGAATAACCTCGAGTATAATCTGCGGAATAATTTATTGGATAATTTCATTATTCTGAAATGCGGCGCATACATACGAAAATATGCATGCGCCGTATTATCATTTTATCAGTTCATCGTATGCTTTGGATAAGGATACAAAATCTGATGGGGACAAGCTTTCCGCCCGTACGGACGGCGAAAGACCGGCTGATTCGATAATATGCAGTACTGCGGCTTTGTCGGCAATACTTTGCAGATTGTTGAATAAAGTTTTACGACGCATTGCAAATGCCGCTTTTACTACCTTTGAAAAGTCTTTAGGAGTGAAGCGGTTGCTGCGTTCAAATACTAAAACAACAGAGTTCACTTCGGGCGCAGGATAGTAGGAAGCGGGGGAGAGCTTCAAGCCAACGCTGATGTCAAACAGCTGCTGTGCGATAACGGATAGCGGCACATAATTTTTTGCACCGGGAGCGGCAGTAAACCTATCTGCGGCTTCTTCCTGCATCATGAGCACCATGCGGCTTATATTCAATTCACTGTCAAACAATCTCTGACATATCGGAGCGGTGATATAGTAGGGGAGATTGGCGGCAACAATAAATGATCCGCATGAAAATTCCTCTTTTATTCTTTCGACAGGATACTTCAAAAAGTCACAATTCACAAGGGACAGCTTAGGATTATTTCCCAGATTTGCCGAAATAAGCTGAACCATATTTGCGTCGATCTCTACAGCGCATACTTTCTGAGCATGCTTCAAAAGCTCTTCGGTTAATGCACCAAGCCCCGGCCCTATTTCGAGCACGGGTGAATCATCGCATCGGCACAGCTCGACAATTTTTTTTATTGCCGTTTCGTCAATAAGAAAGTTTTGCCCCAATGCTTTGTTGGGATTGAGCCCATTATTCGCGATTATAGCTTTAGAATCTAACATGATATGGATTCTATCGTTAATTTCTTCTGTTGTCAACATTATTTTGCTGCATTGGTGCCGAATGGCAGAAAATGCTATTCGGTCATTTACATGAATAGCGATTTAAGGTATAATACAATACAAGATAATTTCAGTACAAAAAGAGGAAATTCATGCATATATTTACAAAAGATAATAAAAATATTGCCGATAAAACCGTAACGAGGATGAATAGCTTACGCGCGATAGCATTAGCAATGTCAGCGCTGCTGTTTCTATTCTGCTTCAGCGGATGTTCGGGGGAAGAAGAGGCTTCCAGAGAGGCTGATACAAATGTTTTCAACCTGTTTATGGAAGCAATAAGACAAAGACAGTATATAGAAGCATATTCGTTTATCAATGACAGTATTGCTTTGGATAGAGGAGAATTATCATTTTCCTCCAAAAGCAGCAATGCGTTGACTACCCAAGAATTTGCCGAAAGATATGATGAAGTGTATGATATTCTCGGCATCACTTCAATGAGCTATTCAATAATCAGCGATACAAGAAACGGGTCAAAACGGACGATAGAATACACTCAGGTTTATGAATCCGAGAGCCTCGGTTCATTCGACGCGAGCGGAACGGCTACGCTTGTTCTCGAGAATAACGCATGGAAAGTATCTTGGTCGCCTGCGCTCATTTTTTCCGAGATGGGTTGGGATGATACTGTCGCTTATTCAAGGCTCAATGCTAAGCGCGGTGATATCCTTGCAGGAAACGAGATCGTGGCTGAAACTGTCGATCTCGTAACGGTGTATGCACTGTTATCTGAATTTGCGGATAAAGATACCCTTTACGCTCGCATAATTGAGCTTGAAGATCTCTATTCGGAAGCGGAGAATCAGCTTTCGGCTTTTTCGGATTGGAATGAACTCGGCGAATCCGAAAAGCAGGGTAAAATTTCTTCCCTCGCTAATGAATTGGCCGCCGATAGGCTGCCTTCATACATGAAGGATTATTCGCTGTTTAAGCAGATATGTGCAGATGGAATCGAAACGACATTCACCGCATTAAATGACGCTGTCGGTATGGACAGGGAAACCTTTGATAAAAAGCTTGAACATGTTTATGGCAGCGATGGTTCATGCACTCTTGCGCAGTACTATCCCGATGAAATAGACGGGGATACGCTTGAGAAGCTCGATAGCATCACAGGAATTCATGTTGCAATGAAAAATTACGGAACGGCAAGGTACTATCCGTACGGTACGACCCTTTCTCACATTATCGGCTATGTATCTCATGCTGATGAAAGCGATGTCGAGATATTCAACACCGACAGAGATCCGCTTGACGGCTTGTATACCTTGGATAGTATCGTAGGCAAATCCGGAATCGAACGCAAATACGAAACCACTTTGCGCGGCAAGGATGGATATAAGTATTTTATTAAGGGCAGTGACGGACGCAATATCAGAACCCTCTGCGTAAAAGAAAAAGAAGATGGCCTCGATGTCAACCTGACTATTGATCTTGAGCTTCAGCAATACACCGAAAAACTGCTTGAACTGGTGATTTACGGGGAAGACTTTACCGGAGCAGTTGTCGTTATGAATCCGGTGACCGGCGCAGTTGAAGCTATTGCCTCATATCCCGATTACGATCTCAACAGCATTACACGGGGAGAATCCGGGTATTATTCCTCGCTGATTGAGGATTCAAGGACACCTTTGGTCAATAAAGCCGTTAACGGCAGTTATCCGCCGGGATCAACTTTTAAGGCTTTTGTTGCAGCCGCCGCATTGGATCAGAATGTTGTTTCTGCTGACTATGTGTTTACCGGTGAGATTATAAATGACTATTGGACTCCGACGGGATACGGACGTTGGATCTGGCCCGCAATAAAGAGGAGCAGGGTGTTCAACCGAACTCAGCCTACAAACATGACAAATGCCATGCTTCATTCCGATAACATCTATTTTGCGGATCTTGCATTGAAAACGGGTGCCGACCGCTTTCTCAGCTATATGAGCGGAATCGGAATGGGTGAAAGAGCACCGTTTGAGCTTACAACATCGAAATCTCAGATAATAGGTGCGAACACCGCAATGAATTATAAGCTCCTTGCGGATTCGGGGTACGGTCAGGGGGAAGTGCTGATTTCACCCTTGCAGCTTGCCACGATGTTCTGCGCATTCAGAAATGAGGGCAATATTCCCACCCCATACATAACCGACTCAATCTATAGGACTGAAGGAATCAAACATATCTGTGTCGAGACTGTTTCGCCATCGGTTTGGATTCCGAATGCCATCAGCGAAAGCACGGTCAATCAAATCGTTCCTATGCTTGAGGGAGTAATGGATCCGGAAAAGAACGGCACCGGCAGAAAGCTCAGAGTGCCTGATTGCGTTATCGCCGGAAAAACGGGTACTGCCGAGCTCGATGCTGCAAAAACAAGAGCGATTTCTTGGTTTGTCGGCTTCAGGATGGGAATGGAAAATGTCGAAGACGAAAGATTGGTGCTTGTCATGTTCGATGTTCCTTATACGGATGAGTACACTTCGCTCAAATTCGATGTTGCGAGGGAGCTGTTAAAATTGGAGACCTTCGGAGATCCAAATGAACTGTTTTCGGGAGAGGAATGAGTTCCGGAGGATGATATGTACCTGCGCAGTTTTACTTTTCCGTCATCCGATACCGAATTCGATTTCATACTATCGGTCAAACGCACCTGCTATGCTTCATACTATCCGTTCCGCGTGCTGGATAAGGACGATCCGACCTGCCTTGAATTTGAGCCAATAACGTTTTTGTACGGCGGCAACGGCTCGGGGAAAAGCACCGCACTTAATGTAATTGCCGAAGCTCTAAAACTCGATAGGGATACTCTGTTTAACAGAGGCTCGTTTTTTGAGGACTATATAGACTTATGCAGCTTTGAAACCTCGCTTGAAATTCCGGATAATCGCAGGATTATAACGAGCGATGATGTATTTGACTATATGCTCAATATGCGTATGATAAATGACGGAATATCGACGCAGCGTGAACTATTGTTTAAGGATTATATTGATAGAAAGTATTCGTCATTCAAGGTGAATTCGATACAGGATTATGAGAGCTTGAAGCTGTCAAACAGCGCAAAGAGCAGAACACAGTCAAAATATGTTAAGTCAAATTTAATGCTGAATGTCAGAGAACATTCCAACGGAGAAAGCGCGCTGAAATATTTTACGGAGAAGATCGAAGATAATGGATTGTATCTTCTTGATGAACCGGAAAACAGTCTTTCTCCCGAAAGGCAGCTTGATCTGAAAAAGTATATCGAAGACGCGGCGAGATTCTTTTCCTGTCAATTCATAATCGCTACACATTCGCCGTTTTTATTGTCAATAAAACATGCTAAAATCTACGATATGGAGGGCCGAAACGTATCGGTCAAAAAATGGACCGAGCTTAGTAATGTGCGCATATATCAGGAATTTTTTAAGGAACACTCAAATGAATTTTGAGCAAATAAACAAGGCTTCGGAAGCTGTCCCGAAGCCTAATTTTTATCTTGTCAGCATGCGTAAATCCTGCCGACTATCAGGTTTGCAAGCCTTATCGGGAGGAGCCTTATAAGCAAGCAGCATGCTTTATACTTTATACCCACCGTGGATAATGGTTTTGGATGCTTCTTAACGGAGAGCGAATACATTTTTTTTGCAATCGCAATCGGCATCATTCCGGTACGCTCATCGCGTTCCATTGTTTCAACAGACCTCCGCATTGCAGAATAGCAATCCTCGCCGTTAGTAATCTTATCCCTCGCCGCGGTGAATTCGGTCTGAATATCTCCGGGCATAACAGCCGAAAGCTTTATACCGAAAGGCTTGACCTCGTTCGCTAATGAAAGCACCAATGAATTCAAAGCGGCTTTTGTAGCTGAATAATAGGCCTGGAAGGGTATTGCAATAACACCGGCTACGGAGCTTGTAACGATGATCCTTCCTGCCGTCTGCGTGCGCATATACGGAAGCACTGCATGAATGCAGCGCACAGCGCCGAAGAAATTCACATCAAATTGCTTTACTGCGGAATCGACATCAGTAAATTCAACGGATCCAGATATGCCGAATCCGGCATTACAGATAAGTACATCAATCCGACCTGATTGGCTGATGATTTCTTTAATACTCGACTGAACTGCGGAATCATCAGTAATATCACAAGCTATACTGATTACATTTTCGATGGGGCAGCTGCGGCGACTGAGGCAATATACCTTATCGCCGTTATCGAGGAACAGCTTTGCGGCTGCAAGCCCAATACCGCTCGATGCGCCGGTTATTACAGTTACACGGCGATCAGTCATTTTTAAGCACGCTTTCGATTATATCAATAGCTTCATCAAGCAGATCGGTGGTGAGGGTCGCCATATAGCTGGTTCTAAGCAGACATTCGGCAGGCGGCGCAGCAGGAGGAAGCACGGGATTGACATATACACCGGCATCAAAGAGCTCCTTTGCCTTGCAAAGGGTACGCATTTCCTCATAGGTGTAGATAGGAATGATCGGAGTAATGCTGTCTCTGATCTTGATATCGCGTTTACGCAGTCCGTTGCGCATGTATTCCGCCAGCTTCAGGAGATGCGCGGACATCTCGGGATGCTCCTTGAGAATGTGCAGTGACTCTATCGCGGTCGCGCAGCTTGCAGGGGGAAGCGATGCACAAAAGATAAACGGACGGGAAGTGTGACGGATGAAATCAATGACCTTGTGATTTCCGGCAACGAATCCTCCGAGAGAAGCAAGGGACTTACTGAAAGTACCGGTTATCAGGTCAACCTTATCGGTGAGCCCGAAATAATCAGCGGTGCCACGCCCTCCGTTTCCGATAACGCCGAGACCGTGCGCATCGTCGATCATTACGCGTGCGTTATATTTTTCTGCGAGAGCAACTATCTCGGGCAGCTTACAGATATCGCCGCCCATGCTGAACACGCCATCGCTGACGATCAGTTTACCGCTTTCAATAGGAACGCTTTTCAGTGCGGATTCAAGATGATCCATATCCGAATGATTGAAACGGATAGTCTTTGCATAGCTTAACTTGCAACCATCGTAGATGCTTGCGTGATTATCCTTATCACAGAAGATATAGTCGCTTCTGCCGGCAATCGCACTGATAACACCGAGATTTGTCTGGAACCCGGTGGAAAAGGTCATAACTGAATCTTTGCCGAGAAAATCTGCAAGCTCCGATTCCAATTGAACATGAAGGTCGAGCGTTCCGTTCAGAAAACGCGAACCGGAGCATCCTGAACCGTATTTCTCTAATGCATGGATACCGGCTTCGATTACACGCGGATTTGAAGTTAATCCGAGATAGTTGTTTGATCCCAACATAATCTTGCGCTTGCCTTCCATGATAACTTCAGGAGCCTGCCGTGATTCGAGTTCATGAAAATAAGGGTAGATCTTAGCTTCACGAGCTCTATCGACAAGTTCGACCTTGCATTTATCAAATAAATCCATAATCCGCCTCCGTGGTGTAGGGTTTCAAATCCGAAATCGAATTCATATAAATTATACCAACCATATGCACCCTTGTCAAGTTCAAACGCTTATTTACACCGCATTGACAAAATCGGCAAGGACTGGCTTTATTGATCGCAGTTCAGTGAAAGAGCCTTTTTACTGTTCTTTTTTTCAAAATACTGCTTAATCAAGTTGGAAAAGAAGTTGCCGCGTTCTTCTTCGTAAATCATGAGACCGATTCCGCAAATGAATTCCTGAATAAGTGGGGGATATTGCTCATGACATGCCGGGAAAATATCGTGAAGCTTTGTATTATTGGGTCTGAACCATGCGCATTGAATTGCATATTGCATACACCGTGACGATTTCATCCTTGAAACACCGAAGCACTCATCGATCATGATAAATAAAGATCTTTTGCCGTTATAGTATTGCAGCGGATCCATAATGAACAATTGGATGCAGTATTCAAGATACCCGAATCCAAGCAGAGAAGGGTTTAATCCGAGCTCAATTAAACGCTCAGATACTGATTGTGATTTCATTATTCTGTTCCTCCTAATCATGGCTTGACGCTTAATCGTCGCAAATATCATAACACAGACAAAAATTATTTACAAATCTGAAAATTATTCTCACGACATCCCTTAATGTTTAATGATTCTCAGAATTTCGACATAGAAAAAACTTTATTTTGAAAGTAAAAACGGTTCTCATATTGTAATCAGACAATAATATGCATTAGTTCAAACTCGGATAATCTATCTATTTGGACTAACTAATAAATAAATATATTTTGAAATGTTTGGATTCAGGCTGCCGGTAAACCGAGAAATCAAGGTTTTCTATAAGCGCTTGAAATCGCTTTTTACATAAAATCCCTATGCATCAGAAATGATGCATACAGGCCGCTGACATGACTTTGTCAGCGGCCTGAGCCTTGAAAATCAAGACTTTTTTTAATCCATGGTACGAGTAGAATTATAGGACTTCAAGAAAAACGCTCATATCAATGGCTTGCGAGCAGTCAGCAAGAAGTATTTGCAATTTGATTACCAATTATTTTAACCCAAACTCAGTTCGGACACTGAAAAGCATTAAATTTCTTTAGCAGATAATCACTGAGATTTACTGCAACCGAATAAGACGAGCCTTTAACGGACTGACTTTTTCCAATCGGCGCATATATGATTCAAATACTTCTGAATCAGCGGGATCAGTAGATTCTTTGAGCAATTCACATACCAACGCCAAATGATCTGCATCATCGTTAGTAGAAAGTTCAACAGCCCGTTTTGCTTTACTGAGCGCTAAAGGTATTTCCCCTAAATGCCTCAAAACAGTTGCATAATTATATAAATATGCCGGCTCCTCATCATCTAACTCTGTTGTTTGTTTTGCAACTCCTTGTGCTTCTTCAAACATCCTTGCGCCAGCAAGGAGACGTTGCTTTTGATTCAGGATTGAGGCACGTTCCTTATTGGTTTGCGCTCTGCTAAGCGCTTTATCCATGATTTTTCCCATGGACTCCATGTGTGCCTGTTCTGAGCCTTGACGATTATAACATGTTACTAAACATCCAATCGCTTCAAGAATTTTTGTAAAAGATTCTGTACCTATGGAATCATTTAGATATGATTCCAATTCAAACGAACCCTTTTCAGACCCAAGAGTTGTTAGTGCACAGAGTTTATCGAAAAAATATTCAAATGGTTGGTTTCTACAATACTCAAGCAATTCTTCTGCCAACTTAACTTGGTTTGTCGAATAGGCATAATGAAATGCTTCAGATGGTTCAAGTTGACGTAACAAATCATCAACCCCATCTGTCATGTTGTTGCTATTGCTTGTAAATGCTGATGTTATGTTAAAGCTATCTAACTTTTCAATAATTGTTTGTAGCATACTGTATAAGTCTTTAGAAGAAATTGTTTCTGCAGATTGATAATCATTACCTTCAAAAACAGTTATAAAAGAGCGGATTTGTTTTTTTGCTTCTCGACATTCAGAAGCATAATTTAAATCACCATAAAAGATAGTCCTACGTGAAATTGTATCAAAAGGAAGATCTGTCTTATGTTTTGCACACACAATGTATGGCAGACCAGTTTGATATCTCATTCCAAATTCATACATAACATTAGGATTTAATCCAGTTAAATCAATTATACATAAATCAGCATTTTGTATCTTATCAATAACATCAGCATTTATATCGCTTGTCCCCACTATTTCGTCTGCTCGCTTAACGTCTAAGTTGTGAAGTTCTCCGATTTCTTTTATCAGGGCAAGAAAGTTGTCTGCATGCTTGCGTTCTGGAGAATCTTGTTCTCCAATCGGGGAAACTACAAAACAAAAACGAGTATCCATACTGCATTTTTCCTTTCATTAGAGTCTTTTTAATTGTAGTACTGAGATTCTATAATGTCAATAAGAAAAAAATCGAAAAAGTCGGTTTCTTATGATATTAACCAATATGTTAAAAGAGGGTGAGCCCTATAAGAACTCACCCATGGTGCGAATGGGGGGATTTGAACCCCCAAGCTTTCGCCGGCGGATTTTAAGTCCGCTGTGTATGCCGTTCCACCACATTCGCATAAAAAATATTTAACCCTTGCCGGCAGCGAAGAATATTATAATTCACTGTGAACTTAAAGTCAATAATGAAATACGGTTAATGCTTGAATTGCAGGTTTCAGCTCAAACGTCCGCATTTTAAACACTTATGATCAAGTGTCCCCGTCTCTTGCCTCGGGAAAGAACCGCGCCGTCAAAAAAGCCCACATTATAGTGAGCTTTTTTAACAGCATAGACAGCACTTCTGCGGTGCCATTACGCGTATGGTATTATCAGTGGGTTTCGTTATACTTTTTGATTGCGATAGCGAGTACGTCCATAGCCCTTTCAAGGTCTTCCTGCTTGAGGACGTAAGCAATACGTACTTCGTTAAGACCGCGGCCGGGAGTTGCATAGAAGCCTTCGCCGGGAGCGAACATTACCGTATCGCCGTTATCGTCGAAATCGGTGAGCAACCACTTCTGGAAGGTGTCGGCATTGTCAACGGGGAGAGCTGCCATCATGTAGAATGCACCCTGGGGAGCGGAAGCGATGACGCCGGGGATTTGCATGAGCTTTGCATAGCAGGTATCCCTGCGGCGCTTATATTCCTCGCGGACTGCTTCGAAATACTCGGGACCGACGGAATAGAGCGCAGTGGATGCGACCTGATCGAGAGTTGCAACGGAAAGCCTTGCCTGGCAGAACTTCAAAAGCTGTTGCTGGAGAAGCTTGTTGCGGGTGATGATGGTGCCGATACGCGCGCCGCAGGCGGAGAAGCGCTTGGAAACGGAATCAATGATGATAGCATTTTCGTTGATATCTTCGAATGCGCCGATGGTTGCGAGCTTTTCACCGCCGTAAACAAACTCACGGTACACCTCATCGCCGATAACGTAGAGGTCATGCTCCTTTGCAAAATCTGCAATAATGCGGAGCTCTTCGGGAGTGAGGACGACGCCGGTGGGGTTGCCGGGATTGGTGAACATTATAGCACGGGTCTTATCGTTTACAAGAGCTTCGAGCTTCTCACGGACGGCATAACGATAGCCTTCCTCAGGCGTGGTGGTAAGGGGACGAATGACGCCGCCGGCTGACTTGACGAAGGTGTTGTAATTGGGATAGAAGGGTTCGGGGATGATGATTTCATCACCGGGATCGAGAATGCTGAGCATGAGCATCTGCAGCGCTTCGCTACCGCCGGTGGTTATGAGGATATCGCTCTCTTCGTAATGAATGCCGAGATTATCATAATAATGCTGAATCGCCTTGATCAGCTCGGGGATACCGGGGGAAGCGGCATATGCCAGAACGGGAAGCTCAAAATTTTTGACTGCGTCAAAATACGCGGTGGGTGTTGCAATATCGGGCTGACCGATATTAAGGGAATAAATCTTCTTTCCCTGCTGCTTCGCTGCAACAGAATAGGGGTAGAATTTACGCATCGGCGAGAGATTGCACGCCAGTGCCTTCTGAGAAACCTTCATAGTAATCCTCCGATTATTTTCAGTTTTAGCTCGTATTCTTGTGCTTATTATCCAATGAAGCACTTCCATATAAAACCAAATTATTCTAACATTAAACTATACGTTATTCAATCTTATTCAAGGAAAAATATAGATATATTGTCGCGTTGGGAGGCTTGTGGAGTACATATGTTCGGGGGAGTGCAGGGGTTATAAATAGGCTCGGCAATGAACGGCGAGGGATTTACGCCTCATCGAGATTACTAACATTGACATTAAGCTTTGAGAATCATGCTGATATAGAGTTTTTTTCTATCACTGCATGAACTTGTGTTCTATCGATCGGTACATGGAAGGAATCTCATAATAATATATTGCAGGTCGGTCGTGATGCAATAAGCAATTTATGGTATCATAATAAGGATCTCGCTTCTACGGGAGCATCTGATTCAACAGGAGGTAAATTATGAAGAGATTGATATGCATTATCGTTTCAATCGCAATGCTTGTTATGCTTATTCCGATAAGCGCAGAAGTTAATGTTGACCTTATCAACACGGGCTCACTTGAAATTGACGATGACGGCAGCGACGGCTATTCCGGAGATTATGTTGTCATCTATAATCCCGGTGCATCTACGTCCGGTGCAAGCACGGGCAATATGACGGGACTTATCGAAACCCAGGTCGGGGATTCGTCCGTAAAAGGGGAAATTGATTCTGACCCGAGAGGCTACGTCATTGATGTTGACGATATCATTGCCGAAGCGGATAAAGCTCTTGACCTTGCATCCGATGCCATAGGGGAGACCCTTTCCTTTGAGGTCGGCGACACCCACACCTTCAGCCTGTATTCAAGCTATTGTCCCTTGCCCAACTCAAGTGTTCAGTTTGAGGTGCTTGCAAAGGGTGAACACTGCTATATCTGGACTCCGACTTCTACTGCGGATAACGTATATCCGCTTGATGAGATCGATGAAAGCTTCGCTCAGATCTGTGCGGACGAATTCGATTCGAAGTTTGACCTTATGCAGTCGTCCTTCGGCAACCATACCAACGGCAGTCAGGGCGACGGCAGGCTGAATATTCTTTACTATAATATTGATGACGGCTGGACTCCCGGAAACGGCTATGTTGCCGGTTTCTTCTCCGCCTCGGATATTTATTCCAACGGCATGCCGATACTGAATATTGATACATATCCCGGAGTTTATTATGTGACTACCGGCAACGAGGTCATTATTGATATCGAAGATACCTACGGCACCATGGTGCATGAGTATCAGCATCTCATCAATTATTCCGTAGGCAGCTATAATATTGATACATGGCTCAATGAGTGCATGAGCGCAGCAGCCGAGGAGATTTGCTATCCCGGCAGCAGCGTATCGTACCGCATTCAGTCGTGGCAGAACTACAAGTTCAGCGTAAATCAGGATTGGCTCAATCCTCCGGCGGAGTATGAGTACCAGCCCTCATGGTCGCTGCACAATGGGTATTCGATGTATGATTGGAGCAATTACCTTGAAATGTCGGACCGGCTTGCACTCTATGCGCAGGTTTCGCTCTATGCACAGTACATCTATTCTCAATACGGCAATTCAACCTTCAGGACTTTGCTTGAAAGCATGGCAGGCGGACGTTCCTTTACGAGTGCATTCGAACAGACAACGGGCCAATCCGCATCCGATTTTACTAAGAATTTCAGGATTGCACTGACTGCCAATGACCCGAATTACGAAGACGGCATCTATGGCTTCAGGCTTCAGGAGGGATATGATCCCGAAGAGTATTACGGAGTTGAGAATATATATAACTGGCTTTCTCCCGTCGTATTCACGGGCAGCAGCTGTTCTGTAAAAGGCGGCGGCGCAATAACGGTTAAGCCCGTAGGCGGAGTCTATTACCCGCCCACCGGTGCTTCTTCTTCGCTCAGGTATTACGGCATTACCCTTGATGCGGAGGAACCCGAACCCGTAGCTCTTACGGGAATAAGCCTGAATCCTGCTATTGCAGAGGTATATGCGGGAGGTTCCGTCAGAATAAGTGCTGTCCGCGAACCTGAGAACGCTAATAATTACGAGCTCACTTGGGAGAGCAGCAATACCTCCGTTGCTACCGTCAGCGGAAGCAAAAAGGCTGCAACCGTCACCGGCGTAAGCGCAGGAACTGCAACTATCAGCGTTACTGCGCATGATCTCTTGAATGATCTGTATTATTACGCTTCCGCAGTTGTGACCGTTAAACCGATGCCGACTCTGAATGAAGCACTGAATATTCAGAATGGCACTCTGGAATTCACCTCCACGGGCGCATATCCATGGAACGTTGTTATCTCGGGCGAACGGGCATATGCAAAGAGCACAAATGAGGAAGTAAGCAGTTCGACTTCCGTGGTTTCGCTCACTGTTAATATGAATGCAGGCGATACGATGAGCTTTGACTGGTTCGTCAGCAGTGAGTCAAATTATGATAAGCTTATCTTTAAGGTGAACGGCAGCGAGCAGGAGTCCATTTCCGGTCAGGTGGATTGGACGACGGTTTCATACACTGCCGCAACAACACGAAGCTATACATTTACTTGGACTTATTCCAAGGATGGCAGCGTAAACAGCAATTCAGACTGCGGCGGACTTGATAACGTTTATGTTCCCGGATATGAGGGTATGCCGTATCAGAAGGGCGACGTGGATATGAACGGCGTAGTCGATTCGATCGACGTTGTGCTGATTATCCGCTTCACTCTCGGGCTTGTGCCGCTTAACCAAACTCAGCAGTACCTTGCAGATATGGATGACAGCGGCGCCGTTGATAATATCGACGCGGTACTGGCACTCCGCTGCGTACTCAATCCCTGACGCAAACAAATACGGGACGGATGAATTCATCCGCCCCGGAAATATTATCATGCATTCAGCACCCGGTTTCCCGGGTGCATTTTGTGTTATTTATCGTCAATGATCTTATTGATGGCTCCGCTTTCGGCGACAACAAGGATATGATCGTTGTGGTTAAAGACATATCCGGGGCCTGCCATTACGACCTTGCCGTCTGGAGACTTAACGGCAACAACGTTGATCCCATAGCGCTTGCGCACATCAATTTCAAGGATGCTCTTGCCGTTCCATTTACTCGGCGCAGATATTTCATACATTGAGCAGTCGCCGGAGATATTAAAATAATCAAAGATGGAATCGCTGCTTGCGGTGATAGCAAGCCTTCTGGACAGATCCTTCTCGGGGAAAATTATTCGGTCAGCTCCGTTCTTCCTAAGGAATTTTGCCTGAACCTCGGTTGAAGCAACGGCAATGACCTTAGGACAGTTAAGCTCCTTCAAAAGGTCAACTATCTGTAAGCTGTCCTGAAAATCCTCCGGAAGGCAAACGATCGCGGCATCGAAGGCTTCGACACCGAAGGTTGCAAGTACATTCCGCTTGGTGCAGTCTCCAATACGGGAAGCGGAGGCATACTCCAATAGGTCGGACATCTTTTCTTCGCTTTCGTCCGCGATAAGGACATCGCAGCCGATCGAGTATAAATCTTTGCACAGAAAATGACCGAATTTTCCTGCACCTATAACTAAAAATGATTTCATTGTCCTATTGCCTTACGAATAAAATCGTCCTTTCTTTAGTCTTATCCTATGGTGATCTTTTCGACCGGAGGCATAACGGGCGGTGGAGCTTTGCGCTCGGCGAGCGCACCGGCAAAGCTCAGACTTCCGACTCTGCCGCAGTACATGAGGAAAATGATTGTTATGCGTGATACTGTTGACAGGCTCCTTGTTATGCCCGTGGACATGCCGACGGTCGCAACGGCGGAGGTGGTTTCAAATATGACGTCGGCGACCGGCAAGGCGTCCGCTGCGCATATGATTACGGAAGAAACAAGCAGCAATGAGAGATTGGTTACGAATACAGCGGTAGCCTTTTCGAGCATATCGGCACCGATGCGCCTTCCGAACATACCGAAGCTGTTGTTCTTTCGGATGTATGAAAATCCGAAGAGCAAAAGGGTAATGAAGGTCGTGGTCTTTATGCCGCCTGCGGTTGAACCGGGACTGCCTCCGATGAACATCAGAACGGTAGTGAGTATCTTTCCGGCAGGGGAGAGCGAGGCAGTGTCAACGGTATTGAATCCTGCTGTCCTTGCGGTTACGGAACCGAATAATGATGCAAGAATCCTTTCACCGATGCCAAAACCCGAATTAGAATAATCCTTTTCGGTGAAAAACAGAATAACGGCACCGCCGAATACAAGGATTGCAGAAATGAAAAGCACTATCTTGCTGTGCAGGCGGTATTTCCGAAGCTTAATTCCGTAGTTCAGTACATCATCCCAAACGAGGAAGCCAAGTCCGCCGATGATGATGAGGCACATGATAACGATATTGACGAGCACATCGCCGACGAAAGGCGTAAGCGAGGAAAACGCTCCGTACGAACCGAAAAGATCAAAGCCTGCATTGCAGAACGCAGATACGGAATGGAAAATCCCATAGAATATGCCTTTAGCAGGCCCAAAGAGCTTGCAGAATCTTATGGATAACAGCGCCGCTCCCGTTCCCTCGATGACAGCGGTAACGGCTATGATGCGCTTCGCCAGCTGAAGTATGCCTCCGATCTCCGGAGTATTGATGCTCTCAGAAAGCACCTGACGCTCCCTAAGCCCCAGTTTTTTCTTAATAAGAATAAAGAAGAAGGTTGCGATCGTCATAAAGCCGAGGCCGCCGATCTGTATCATAACAAGGATGACGCATTGGCCGAATAAAGACCAATTCTGATATGTGTCAACAGTGACGAGCCCCGTGACGCAGGATGCGGATGTTGCTGTGAACAGGCAATCGAGGAAAGGAGTTACCTGCCGGCTTCGTGAAGAAATAGGGAGCGACAGCAGCAGAGCCCCGATAATAATTATAAGAAAAAAGCCCAAGGAAATAATCTGAGTCTGGCTCATTCCCTTTTTTCGATGCCTTACCTTATGATCATTTCTCTGAACTGTTTTCATAGCATTCAGTACTGTGCTCTTTCACCGCCGATGAGCTTCGGACGGGTGCGAGCCATAGTGATGTTAGCACAGCCAATGGAGGTGTGCTCATTGTGGACGGGGACGCAGACGGGGCGCATATGCATTCCGATGAATACACCGCCTATGTCGATGCCTGCACGAGCACGCATCTTTATATCTTCAACGACAACGGGGTCGGTGAACTGTGCCATAGCCTGCACGCTCCATGCTCCGCCCGCATGCAGGACGGGACGCACGGAAACCTGAGTAAAATCGTATTTTTCCATGCATTCGCGTTCAACAACAAGTGCGCGGTTAAGATGCTCACAGCATTGACATGCAAGGAACAGTCCTCTTTCACGAACTACCGGAAGCACGGCTTCCATAATCGCTTTTGCAACATCCTCTGTCGAATGTGAACCCATGTGATAGCCCATGACCTTGCTGGTGCTGCAGCCGACCACAATAATATCTGCCGGGTTGAGTTTATAGTACCCTTCGCTGCAATTCAGAAGCAGCTCATCAAGCACTTCTCGGGTCTGATTTTTAATATCTTCAATGGTGAATTCCATAATATCGCTTCCTGTTCTGAATAAATTCGATGGATCTATTATAGTATAGTATCGGCGCAAATTCAAGCGTGAATTAATCAATCGTCAATTTCCTTAAAACCTTCGCCATATGCGGTATCCACAGAGGAAACGATAACGAAGGCCTTTGAATCTGCTTTATATGCAATGCGCTTGATCTTGAATACCTCTGCTTTTGAGCATGCACACATCAGTATCTTCTTTGCGTTGCCGGTATAGGCTCCCACTCCGTTAGCTATGGTAACGCCTCTTTCAATCTCATCTCCGACAGCTTTTGCAATATCCTTTCCTTTTTCGGAAATGACAACAACAAGCTTGCTTGAATTGAAGCCGTACATGAGCTTGTCGATAATAATGCTGTAGATGATAGTCATAATGAAACCGTAGAGCGTTGCGTTGATATTTTTGTAAACGAAAGCACCGAGCACGATGATAATGCCGTCAACAGCCATAGATATATTGCCGATTGTGAGATGGGGATGTTTCTTCCGTATAGCCATAATGACAAAATCAGAGCCGCCGGTTGAGGAATCGCGCATATAGATGAATACGAGCCCGGCGCCTGCAAGAATGCCGCCGAAGATGGCCGCAAGCATGGGATCTCCGGCGTATTTCGGCACAAGAGGCACCAAGTAGTCGGTGATCGGCCATGATATTAGAATGGTTTTAACAGAACGCATGAAAAAACGCCTGCCGAGGGTCTTGTAGGTCAGAAGAATAATCGGGATATTTATCAACACGGTTGCAAGACCGATGGGAAGTACTCCTTTTGTGATGAAGTTCAGCAGAATGGAAATACCCGAAACTCCGCCGGGGGCGAAGTTCGAGGCGGAAGCAAAGGTGACCATACCGATGCCGTACAGAATGCTGCCTAAAATATCGTAAACGATATCGACAAGGAAAGTTTTAACCTGTGTAGCAGTGGGTTTTTTCATAGGTAATCTCCTTTATAAACGGTAAAATCATTTTGTCCGAACAGCAATCATAGCATTGCATTCAGGGCATTACAACCCCTTTTCAAAAATATAATCCTTATGCGAATAATTGACGGAACGGCATATAGCTCCCTTGACAAATACAGTATTCTGCGTAAAATATCCTATAAATACACGGAGGCAGAGAAAGGAAACGCAACATGAATATATTGGTTGCAATGCCTACATACGAAGAACATGAAATAAGACTGAAAAAAGCCTGCCCGGAGGCTGCTTTTACATTCTTGCACGGAAACAGACCGGAAAGAGAACAGCTTGAGAATGCGGAGATTATCATCGGAAACATTCCATCAGGCGACCTTCAATACTGCAGGAACCTCAAATTTCTTCAGCTCAGCATGGCAGGCTCGGATACCTTTGCAGGAAAGGTTCCTGAGAATGTTCTGCTCGCAAATTCGAGCGGTGCATACGGTCTTGCGATAAGCGAGCACATGCTCGGAATGCTGCTCATGCTTACAAAAAAGCTGTATCTGTATCGCGATAATCAAAATGGAGCCGTCTGGCATGATGAAGGGAATGTGACAAGCATTTTCGGTTCAAGAGTACTGACGGTAGGTCTCGGCGATATAGGCGGTGAATTCGCCAAAAGATGTAAGGGCCTCGGAGCATACAATATAGGCATCAGAAGGACAATGCGATCCTGCCCTGAATTCATGGACGAAATGCACACGCTCGACGAGCTTGATTCGCTGCTTCCGAGTGCTGATGTGGTCGCACTTGCGCTGCCTAACAGCGAAGCAAGCCGGCATCTCATGAATGAAGCAAGGCTGCGCAGCATGAAAAGAGGAGCAATCCTGCTGAATGTCGGCAGAGGTTCTGCTGTTGATACAGATGCACTCGTGAAGGTTTTGAATGAAGGGCTTATTATGGCCGGCATTGACGTAACCGATCCGGAACCGCTGCCCAAGGAACATCCTCTTTGGCATTGCCCTGGAATAATCATTACTCCGCATATTTCAGGCTATTATCATCTTCGTCATACGCAGGATACGATAATTGAAATTGCCGCCTGCAATATCGAAAACTATATGAACGGAAGACCGATAGGGAATCTCGTGGACCGCATTACCGGATACAGAGCCGTGGAAAACAGATATTGAATACTGCATTTTGCTAATGACGGCCGCTTTTTTGCGAAGCAATTAAGCATGTTGTAAATAAAGCTAAAATGTGCTATAATAAATAAGATAATAATTCGGAGGACACTATGAAAAGAATCATTTCTGTTATTCTTGCGGTATTGCTGCTGATACCGCTTGCCGCATGCAAAAAGAACGTTGAATCCCCAACGGAACAACCGACGGCTGACCCGACTGTTCAGCCCACAGCCGAAATAACCGAACAGCCAACGGTTGCACCGACCGATGCTCCTGATCTTTCGGAAGCAGATATTACGTTTAATGAGATAGATTTGGAATTGTTTATCAGCGTTGTAACGTCGGATGGCATGACTTACCATCAGTTCGTTAAGGATCCTGCGTCCTTCGGCATTGATGAAGTGGATGTTGAGAGAGGCTGGGGAGAGCTTTCATATGAGAACTATCTTGAAGGTGCGCAAGAGGATGCCGAACTCAAGGCAAGGCTGCTTGCTTTGGATTATGATAGCCTTTCGGACTATAATAAGCTTGCTTATGATAACCTGATGATGCTGATCGAAGCAGGCGAAGCCGAGGGAGACACATATTATTACAGTGAACCTCTGAAACCCTTAAACGGCGAACACAGCATGATGCCGCTTATGCTGACTCTATATGAGATAAGCGATCGCAGCGATCTCGATAATTTCATTCTGCTTCTTGAGGATTCGGCAAATTATCTTATGAAGATTGAGCAGTTTGAGCGCGAAAAGGCCGATAAAGGTCTGTTCATGACAGAGAATGCTCTTGACCAGGTGCTCAAAACCTGCAGGGATTATGTAAATGCAGGTGAGGATTTCTATCTTATTGAGTTTTGCAATGAGGTTTTGGAGGATGATGCGCTTGGGCTCACGGATGCCGAAAAGCAGGAATACGGAAATAGGTGCAGGTCTTTTATCATAGACACACTTCTTCCGGAGTACGGTCACCTTGCTGATACGCTTGAGTCGCTTCGTGATCAGTGCAATGAAATGGTGGGTGTTTGCGAGAAGGGCGATGCTGCAATCAAATGGTTTTCGGATTCGATAGGCAGCCAGAGTGGGTGCTACTATTCGCCTGATGTGATAATGCAGCATTTGGAACAGTTCATCACCGAAAAATACGACCTAATGTATTCCATTCTATATTCGGATTTTAATGGTATTTACTCCGACTACTTCAACGATGTTACCAGCGGGAGCGCTGAGGGCGATGTAGCTTATCTTGAGGGCCTGATTGTTTCGCTTTATCCGGAGCTTCCGAAGCAGCAGATAGAGTATGTGACTGTGCCCGATGCGGTTGCCGATGATTTCAGCCCTGCGGCCTATCTCATCTCGGCATTTGATGATCCGACGCGGAATGTTGTTATGTTCAACCCAAGCTCCGATGATTCGACCCTGCTGTTTACCCTTGCGCATGAGTGCTTCCCGGGACATCTCTATCAGACTCAGTATTTCCGTCAGCTGGACGGTCTCAGCTTGACACAGCAGCTTATCGCACCTAGCGGTTATACAGAGGGTTGGGCAGTTTTTACGGAAACTCATATTGCCGGCTATTGCGATAGATACAATGCCGATTGCTGCACCGTAAGGCAGCTTGAAAGCAGCCTGTTCAATATTCTTATTCCTGCTTATGTCAGCCTTAACGTCAATCTTAACGGATGGACTGAGGATGAGGTCGGAGAATATCTTGAGGAATTCGGAGTAAATCAGTCCGGCTATCGCAGTATTCTGTACGAGTATTCCGTTGATATGCCTCTGTATTTCTTTGATTATGCACTCGGCTATATGTGCACAGATATGATTTACAGTCAGGCTGCTCCGTCAAATAATGATGAAAACCTCGCATTCTTCACTGAGTATCTCGGTTACGGTCCATGCGTGTTCAATATTTTGTTTGAAAAGTTTAATATTGATTTCTGATATTTTGCCGAGCCGCGCTGCGTCTCGGCATTTTGATTTAAGCCAAACATGTGAGGAGCTATGCTAAAGAATATTGATATATATTTTACATATGGGAATCAAGCCGAAAAAGAAGAAACAGAAAGAGCGCTTACAGACTATGCAAAAAGGATCGGCAGACGCATAAATGGGACTTATTCCGACTGCCGAAGGGATATGCCGGTAATGCTTTACTATGTTCTTCAACGAATAAAGAAGGGGTATGTCTCGGCGCTGTTAATCAAAACAGAATTCGATCTCGGGGCAAATGAAGTCATTCGGCGGGATAACATAATCACAATTTCGCACTATAATGTAAAATTGTACAAGCTGATTCGGAAAGATACCATATGCCATTATTATCGAATTCTGTCCGGAATCAAGCGGTATAACAGCATCGGGTCATCCTGGGAGCGAGAATACGGATTGATACCTCGCAGGGAAGGCTACGCGATACAGGCAGGGGTCTGCCCGATAGGTTATGAAAGGGTGAACAGCCTAAAAGTTAAAGTGTCGGAAACCACTGCTCCTATCGTGCGATGCATCTATGATCTTTATCTGCAAGGCTATCAGCCAAAGGACATCACTTCTGAAATCATGAAGAACTACGGGATGGAACTGTCACGGACATCTATTACTTCGATCATCTCCAATCCTCGTTATCGTGGCTTGAGCAGCGGAACATTCGATTCGTTTCCTGCTATCGTCACTAATAGGGTGTGGCTGAGAGCAAACGGTATTCTTCACGCCCGTTCACGTTCGGATAAGGAGCATGAATACTACTTGCTGTACTCTTTGACGCTTAGAAGATCAAGGGTGAAAATGCGTCCCGAGCGTTCTTATTTATCATGCAGTAATGTATATGCAGCGGAGCGGAAAGGCGTAAGGATTGAAGCTGACGCAAGCAGGATAGATGCTGAGGTTATGAGAACGGTTGCTGAATTTATTAAAGCGAACGGAAATTCTCTGCGTTCTTCAGTAAAGTCTTATCAGGCTGAGCATGCCGGGAAGATCATGGATGAATACAGATACTATGTTGAAGAAGCGTTTGATACCGGCAGCGCATTCAGCAATCTTGTATTCTCGGATCTTGATGCAGAAAGCTGCTGCGAAGAATTGCCGGATTCGTCCGAGCTGGATATGCTGTGGGTAAGGTTCAATCAATCGCTGAGATACAGGCATAGTGCCGAGATGGATTTACAGCTTTGCTGTATACCCGAAGCGGATGTGGATGACTACTTTGATCGTATGATGCAGTTTGCTTCGCTTGGGCTTCCGGAAAAACGCTATTATGTATACACGCTTGTAAATAACCTGACTGTAAGTGAATTCGCTTTGCATTTTATCTTTATAGACGGCAGCGAAAGGACTGCACATTTTAAGAATGCAATTCTCAAAAAGTATGCTGTTTAGCCATGGCAATACGAAAGGAAATATGCTATAATCAATGAATCAAAAACCGAGAGGAAGCTATGACAAGAATCAGACAGGGAAGATCAGCATACGATACTGCGCTTGACTACTTAACATCAAAGGATCGCACGGTGAGAGAAATAGAGAACAGGCTTGATGAGGGTAATTTTTCGGAAACTGAGATTTCGGATACCGTAGAAAAACTGAAAAAATGCGGTCTTATCGATGATGCAAGATACGCACATAACTTTGTTGAATCGCGCCTTAACACCAAGCCCGTCAGCAAACAAAAGCTGAGGATGCAGCTTGCGGAGCATTTTATTGATGCATCGCTGATAGACGAAGCGCTGCAGGAAGTCAGCGATGAAACGGAATACGGAAATGCTGCTGCGGTTGCCGATAAATACTATCGGCAGTTCTCCAATCTTGACGAGGAAGAGAGGATACGGCGTGTCGGAAAAAGACTGATTTCTCGCGGATATACATATGACTGTATTAAAAAGATACTGGAGGAGCTTCCGGTAAGAAACGAAGACAATGGCTGATTATGCATTTGAAAGAATAAATACGGTTGATTCCACAAATACGGAGCTGAAACGGCGAATAAATGCCTCGTTTGGCATGAAAACGTCTGTTCTGATCGCGGACGAACAGACGGCCGGCAGGGGAAGGCGCGGAAGAGTATGGCTCAATACCGATGGGGCGCTGCTAATGAGCATATGTATTCCGCTTAAAGGCATAAACCCGGACTTGATACCTCTTATCAGCCTGACAGCCGCAATTGCAGCAAATGAAGCAATCACCGATCTCAGGGCGGATGAACATAAAATGACGCGGAACACCGGAATAAAATGGCCGAATGATATTCTTATTTCCGGTTTCAAGGTCGCCGGGATTTTGTCCGAGGCCGCGAATGACCTCAGCGGCGGAAGCTATGCGGTGGTCGGTATAGGCATCAACGTCAATGCCGCCGACATACCGTATGGGCTGAATCAGCCTGCTTCATCACTCCGGCTGCTGTACAATAGGGATTTTGACAGGATTTCGCTCGGTCTGAGGATCGCCGATTGCTTGACGGAGCTTGCGGATATGCTTAAGGCCGGGTGTGATAAAACCATTATCAAGCTATATTCGGATAATTGCATCACTCTCGGACGAGCTGTTGAGGTGATACGGAACGACGGCAGCAGATATGAAGCTGAAGCTGTTGAGATTGACAGCATAGGTAGGCTCATCGTATCGCATGAAGACGGAAACATCGAGGCCATCGACTCGGCAGACGTGTCGATCAGATGGCTGACTGAAGAAAGGCAAGAAAATTGATTACTGTTGCAACAAATGAAACATGTAGGGCAATTGACCGATACTTGATGACGGAGCAGGGAATACCCGGCTGCATACTGATGGATACGGCAGCAAGGGGAGTTGCCGATGCCGTTTTGAATTCTCCGCGCAAAGGAAAAACCGCAGTTTTGATTGGCGGCGGAAATAACGGCGGTGACGGTCTGGCACTAATGAGGATACTGAAACTCAAAGGAATTGAGTCAATCGGTATCCTGTGCTGTGATCCTGAAAGGTTCAAAGGCGATGCGCTCCTGAATTATCGAATAGCAGCCAATATGCGTCTTTCCATGACTGAGGAGCTTTCCGAGATCAGCAGTGCAGAAATAATTGTCGATGGTCTTTTCGGAACCGGTCTTGACCGAAAGATAGAGGGCAGGGCGTTTGATGCCATTGAGCTTGCAAATGCCTGTTCAGCTTACCGCATAGCGATTGATATTCCTTCCGGCATGAGCGGTGATACGGGCGAGATATTCGGAACTGTTTTCAAAGCTGATGAGACTGTAACAGTCCAGTGCATCAAGCGTGGTCTCATAGTTACCAAATATCGTGAGTGTGTCGGAAAGATAACGGCTTGTCCGATCGGGTATATGGATGAGGACATAGAGACGGGATTTTCAAAAGAACAACTGATCGATGATGAATTTGTGAGATCGTGTCTTCCCGATAGAAAAATTGTTTCAAACAAGGGTAATTTCGGAAGAACGCTCATTTTTGCGGGCAGTCCGGGGATGAGCGGCGCCGCAGTAATGGCATCAACTGCCGCGCTTCGCGTCGGTTCGGGTCTCGTAAATGCCGTGGTACCGGATTCCATAGTGCAGGCATTTGGCATAAGACCGGAGATTATGGTAAATGCGGATTCCGATTCGGATATTAGGTCTAATATATCTAAAGCTTCGGCAGTCGGTATAGGCTGCGGAAGCGGTAATGACGTAAAAATCAAGAAAAAACTGTATGAAGTTTTGATGAGCCGTAAGCCGTGCGTTGTTGATGCCGATGCCATAAACATTATGGATTCTGAGCTGCTTTCACTTCTGCATGAAAATTGCGTTTTGACGCCGCATCCGGGCGAGATGTCAAGGCTCATCCATACCGATATTAAATCCGTGATTGAGCATCCCGTTGAAACCGCAAAAAGCTTTTCTGAAGAGTACGGCGCAGTGCTGCTTCTAAAATCCGCTGCAAGCGTTATTGCGGCACCTGATGGACGCATTCGCTATAACATCTCGGGAAATCCGGGATTAGCTAAAGGCGGCAGTGGGGATGTTCTGACAGGTATCATATCGGGTCTGCTTGCTCAGGGACTAACTGCCTTTGATGCTGCAAGCTGCGGAGCTTACTTACTCGGTCAATCGGCTGATACTGCTTTATCGCTTTTGAAAAACCGTGCGCTTATAGCAGGAGATGTGTTAGATTCAATAGCGGAAACCATGAAAACATTGTAATATTGGAGGTAAAAAATGAAAGTACTGAAACACGGAAAAATCATACCGATCGTCGGCGATGAATTCACGGGCGATATTGCTTTTGAAGACGGAAAAATCGTTGCACTCGGTGCAGATCTTGAGTACCCCGATGCGGAGTACATAAATGTAGACGGCTGTGTTGTGACCCCGGGCTTTATTGACGCGCATTGTCATATAGGCATGTTTGAAGACGGAATGGGTTTTGAAGGCGATGACGGAAATGAGTATTCAAACCCGGTAACTCCGGAGCTTCGTGCGATTGATGCAATCAATCCTTTTGACAGATGCTTTGAAGAAGCCTGCAGGGGCGGCGTGACATCGGTAGTGACCGGTCCCGGCAGTGCCAATGTGATAGGAGGTCAGTTCGTCGCAATGAAGACCGCCGGCAGCAGGGTTGAGGACATGATAATCCGTGAACCTATTGCCATGAAAGCGGCTTTCGGAGAGAACCCAAAGCGTGTATACACGGACAGCAAGACCTTCTATACAAGGATGACCGTTGCTTCCACGCTCAGAAAGACCTTGCTCGATACCTTGGAGTATGACAGAAAACTGACTGCTGCAAAGAATAATGCTGAGAAGAAGCCGGATTACGATTTCAAACTTGCATCAATGCTTCCCGTTATTCGCAGGGAGCTCCCGCTGAAGATACATGCGCACCGTGCCGATGATATTCTTACAGCTATTAGAATTGCAAAGGAATTCAATATCAGAATAACACTGGACCATTTTACTGAGGGTTATCTGATTATCGACCGCATCAAGGAGGATCTGAAACAGCTTGATGCAGGAATCATTATCGGACCGCTCCTTTCCGACAGAAGCAAGATAGAGCTGAGAAATCTCAGCATGACAGCGCCGCGCATTCTCTATGAGAACGGCATTAAGTTTGCCATGATGACGGATCATCCCGTTATCCCCGAGCAATATCTTCCCGTATGCGCAGCGCTTGCGGTTCGAGAAGGATTACCTGAGAAGGCTGCGCTTGAGGCCATAACGATAAATGCTGCCGAAATCGTCGGTATTGCTGATAGAGTTGGCTCGCTTGAAGTAGGTAAGGACGCCGATATTGCAGTGTTCTGCGGCGATCCTCTGGACGCAAGAACCAAATGTGTTATGACCATCGTCAACGGCAAGACAGTACACGATAATTTATAAAACTCGATATGACAATAGCAGAGCAAAAAGCCGAAATACGCAAAAAACTCCGCAGTATGCGGAGAGAACAGGATCGTTATGCCGCTGCCGAAGCTTCCGATTTGATCTGCAAAAGGGTCATGGCATTGGATGAATACAAAAATGCCGGCGTAATTCTTGCATATATGGCGGCAAGAGGAGAGGTTGATGTCGGAGAACTCGTGCGCGATGCTGTTTCGTCAGGGAAAAAGGCTGCATTTCCATTGTGCATCGAAAACGGAGGACTGAAGCTTCTTATTCCGGAATCTCTTGATTCGTTTACCGTAGGAGCATACGGAATTCTTGAGCCGGACCCCGATAAATCCACGGAAATCTCTCCGAAAGAGCTTGACCTTATTATCGTACCCGCTGTTGCTTATACGGAATGCTGCGCAAGACTCGGACAGGGCGGTGGGTATTACGATAGGCTGCTGGCAAAAACCGATGCATGCTCAGTCGGTGTAGGCTTTGATTTTCAGCTTTTACCGTCCCTCCCGACAGAATCTCACGATAGACCTCTTGACTACGTTGTGCTGCCATCAAACGTTTTTAAACACGCAGAATAATATATACATGATGAACGCTGCGCAAACCTTGAAATGACAATATAATAGGTGTTAGAATTAAATGAGTAGACGTACATTGTGCTTTTGTAAGCTTTGACAGAAGGAGTATGAGAAGTTGCGTATTATTTCCGGAAGCCGCAAGGGAAGAAGGTTTGACGCCCCGGACGGAAGAGAAACCCGTCCCACGCTTGACTGGGTGAAGGAAGCAATGTTCGGTATGCTCCAGTTTGATATTGAGGATCGGATCGTTCTCGACCTTTTTGCCGGGAGCGGAAATCTCGGGCTTGAAGCGCTTTCACGCGGCGCAGCATACGCCGTGTTTTGCGATAAGAGCAGGACGGCTGCAAAGCTTGTTGAGAAGAATCTCGACGCACTTGGGTTTTCCGAATGTGCCGAAGTTCATTGCGCTGATTGTTTTTTGCTTCTTGATAGGCTGGCAGCAGGAAAAAAACGGTTTTCACTCGTACTTCTTGATCCGCCGTATGCCGCAGGGTTGACCGAAAAAGTACTTGATAAACTTGTCAGCGGCGGAATGCTGAGTACAGGCTGCATTATTATTTCTGAGCATTCATGGAGCATGCCTCCGGATATTTCACTTTTGAGTGAGCGGACGAAAAGCTCACTGGTTTTCCGCGAACCAAGACGCTACGGCGACGTCGGAGTGACCTATATTTACTACAAAGGAGAGTAAATATGAAAGCAATATTTGCAGGTACATTTGACCCGTTCACATTGGGGCATCTTGACATTGTCAATCGTGCCGCAAAGGTTTTTGATTTCGTCCATATCTCGATTTTGTATAATCCCGGGAAGGATGGCGAATTGTTCACGGTTAGCGAGCGTGAAGACCTTATCCGTGATGCAGTATCCGGAATAGAAAATGTTGACGTCATGAGCTTTGACGGCTTGCTGACGGAGCAGGCAAAGCAGCTCGGCGCAGGCTGTATCATACGGGGAATAAGGAACGGTTCCGATGTCGATTACGAGAGCATGCTCGAACAGGTCAACAATCGTCTCGCTCCGGAGATACAGACGCTCTATATGATTTCCGATCCAAAGCTTGCATACATAAGCTCGAGCTTGGTTCGGCAGCTGATCTCAATAGGGATCGATATTTCGGAACTGGTCCCGAATGCCGCTCATCAGGCATACAGGAATCATAATATTTTAGCTGAAAGGAAGTAAATCAAAATGCCTAACGACAGAAACAATGACTGCAAACAGATAATCGAGGATTTTATTGAGGAGATCTCCGATTATGTTCAGCGACAGAATACTCCTTTCCTCGGGAATAACAGGAGCAGAGTTGTCGATGCTGATAAAATAGATGATCTTTTGAATGATCTAAGGACAAGCCTCCCCGAGAATATTCGCCTCGCGAACAGCATACTGCGTGAGGAAGCAAGGATAAAGGATCTGGCTCATGATGAAGCAGACAGGATCGTAGATGATGCTTCCCGTCTTGCCGATAAGATGGTTGCAGATGCAAGGACAACTGCTGCCAATACTATTGATGATGCAAACAATTATCATGACAGGATAACCTCGGAAGCCGATCAGTATTTCCAGGATCAGCACATTTCCGCGGACGATTATTACGATGCCAGAGTACGCGAGGGCGACGAGTATTCCGAATCAAGGCATGCCGATGCCGACGGATATTACGAAAATAAGGTCGCAATGGCGGAGGAAGACGCAAAGAAGATTATTGCCGATGCCAATGCCGAGGCCGAGAGGCTGATAAGCGAGAGTGAAATAACCAGACAGGCAAACGAACGAGCGGAGAACCTTCGCCGTTCTACGATAATCAGATCCAATAAGGTTTATAATAATGCAAGGCAGCTTGCAGATGATGTGCTTGAAGAGCTCATGAATTCACTTGTTAAGTATTATAACCTCGCGGATGATGAGAGATCAAATATCGGTATTAGAGAAGAAAAACGAGACGAAGAGCAATCTTCAGAGCCTGTTGAATCGGAGCAGCCCGAGGAAGAGTATGTTCAGGAAGAACAGGAGCAGGATGAGTTTGACGATTCCGACGATAGGAACAATCACAAGGGCAGATTTTCAAAGTTCAGCGAATTCTTTAGAGGCATGCGTCAGCAGGATGACGAGGAAGAGGATTACTGATATTGTATGCGTTGAAGAGCAGAACTCCGATTCTGCTCTTTTTGCATGTATGTAATCCGATTCAATACATGCGGTTACCGCTATGCTCGCGTTTTCCCTGTAAAAAGTATCGCAATTATTGTTGCTGCAGCCGATGTCAGCGCAGCGCAGGCAGCTATTTCACCGATCGCTATTGCGTTTCGAGTCAATAACACGGAATCAAGCCCGTTAATGACCGCATTTGCTCCGCTGTAGAATAACGGAAAAAGCACAAAGCAAACGAGTGCCGAAATAAGCCCTTGGACGAGCTTTGTAAATAGATACGGCAGAATCTGAGTTTTAGCCACGCTCATAGACTGAACGGCGATACAGATACCGCCGAACGAGAGCATGAAGCTTATCAAAGCACAGCTGCTTCTGAGGTCCGTGCCTGAAGCAGCGGCCCTTGATATCCCGTTAGTCATTTCCAATAAACCGCAGAGCATGGTTTTGAGCTTTGGGCTAATAATGGCTGAAATATACTGTCCGTCAAGCATACCGGTAATTACACTGAAAAAGACGATCGCACCTCCGATTTTCATTACAACCGCAACAGCATTTTCGATAGCTGCCGGCAAAACCTCGGAGAGCCTGCAGCCATCAATAGCTTTGGAATACTGGCAGGAACAGTTTTTCTTATTGAATAATGTAAAGAGGAGTACAAGTATACTCGCAGTTCCGTAATGTGAAACAAGGAAAAGAAGAGCAAGCTTTGCTCTTCCGAGCATACTCCCTGCAACGGTTCCGATAATGAAAACAGGATTTGAGAGATTACAGAGCGCAGACAGGATGCTGCGCTTATTTTTGGAAAGCTTCGGCGTGCTTCCTCCAAAGCCTGCTTCTACAAGAAATGAACCCGTCGGCGAACCGGCGGCTGCTGATAAGAGGAAAATCTTTGCCGTATTTACAAGCATGCTATTTGAATTTACTTCGAATATGCCGAGCAGTTTCATCGCTTGGACACATACGGTAAACGGGAACAGGGCGGGGAAGACATTTGTAATAAAAAGCTCAAAACCCCTTGCCGCACCTATCATCGACTGCGAGCTGAAGAACAGAAGTATAATGCATAGTATTATCACTATTACTGTAAAAACATGCCTCATGACAAAAACTATGTCATGAGGCAGATTTTTATGAAGGCAGCATTACAGAACGATCAGCGGTGCTGAAAAAGGATCGCTCGCGCTTATGTCTCCGGGATTCGCGAGCGCATGAATACGCGATGCGAGCGAAGAATGCTCGAAAACGAGCCTGGCATTTTCAGATAAGCCGTCTAAATCCGAATGCCTTGTGATGATGGGAAGCATTGCCGACGTTCCGAGCGCGGAGAGCAGCCCTGAATCCTTGCGTACTCCGAGAACACGTATATAGAGAGCGTCGGAAGCGTTCAGCGCCATATCCTGAAGCTCCGCAGTTGTACCGAGAAGTGCATTTATCAGTATTCTTTTGATCCTTGCCATCGTGTATCGCTTCGATTTGATACCGAAAATCAAATCCCGATAGCTTTTTTCTTCACATGCAGAGCGGAAGATAGTATTTTCAAGCCCTTCAGATACTTCCGCAAGCTGAGCAATGCCCGATGGCCCAAGCCTGCGAAGTGAATAGAAGATTGCAGAGGTCAGGTGTTCGGAGGCAGCAGGGAACCGACCCGATGCAATAGACTGTGCAATATCGCTTGAAACATCCTCGGGCAGCGAAGAAGAACAGATACCCGATGATACCGAAAAGGAAGCCCGTATGGCCGCTGCTGACGCGAACGGAGTGTTCGGTGAATTGTCATTATATCCCGAGCCAACCCGCTTTACGGTATAAGAATTCAATTCGGGATTTATCCTTTTGATTGCTCTTAGATACTCAATGCCAAGCAGATTATTCGGGGAAGCTAAAAGGCTTTCCGAACCTTGAGAGGCAGCGGCAAGGCTCATTGCTGCGGAATACGGTTTCCCCTCAGCAAGATGAGACCTCAAAATATCGGTATCCGGTACGGCTTCGGAAGCATGCTTCAGCATCGCAATGTCACCGCATTCGCTCCCGAAGCAGATGCCGGAAACAAGCCCGGTCGCATTAAGAAGCTTAATGCCGCTGAAAGCGAAACGCTCTGCACAGGATACAGAAAGCACATCGGGGAGCTCAATAACCATGTCGGCACCGTTTCGGATTGCCCATCGTGCTCTCGTATATTTATCAACGCATGCCGGTTCGCCCCTTTGAACGAAGCTTGCGCTCATGCAGACAACTGCAAAGTCGGCCCCGGAAATCCGTTTGGCTTCCGCAATGTGATATGCATGTCCGTTATGGAAGGGATTGTATTCGGCAATTATT
The DNA here is from genome assembly GCA_004556165.1 of Clostridiales bacterium. Lineage (GTDB taxonomy): Bacteria > Bacillota > Clostridia > Christensenellales > CAG-138 > PeH17. The sequence continues at coordinate 40,349 of SFIR01000002.1, forward strand.
CCTATGCAGTTCAAGATAAAACTCCATTTTATATTTTAATCCGTGCTACAAAAGCATGCACAATTATGTTATAATACAAAAGGATTCATTCGTCAATGGTTTTTGACGTCAAATGCTATTACAACTGCTTCTGCAGCGAATTTGAAAGGATAGGAAAAATGAAAGTTCTCGTAATCAATGCCGGAAGTTCTTCCCTTAAGTATCAGCTGATCGATGTTGATACCAAGGATGTTATCGCAAAGGGCCTCGTAGATCGTATCGGCATCAGCGACTCAAACGTTATTTATAAGCCTGCTATGGGCAAGACCGGCTTTGCTGTCGTTCGCGATGTTAAGGATCATACCGAAGCTATCCGCCTCGTTATTGATGCAATGCTCGATCCCGTAAACGGCGTTATCAAGAGCATGGATGAGATCGATGCAGTCGGTCACCGCGTTGTACACGGCGGCGAAAAGTTCACAGCCCCCGTCCTTATCAATGATGCCGTAATGGAGACCATCGAGACACTCACCGATCTTGCACCGCTCCATAATCCTGCAAACATGATGGGTATCCGTGCCTGCCGCGAGATCATGCCAAACGCTCCCATGGTTGCAGTATTCGATACCGCATTCCATCAGACCATGCCTGCGGAAGCTTATATCTACGCGCTGCCCTATGAAGCATATACCGATAACATGGTTCGCCGCTACGGCTTCCACGGGACTTCGCATAACTACGTTTCCAAGGTCGCTGTCGAAATGCTCGGCAAGCCTGCTGAGGAGACCAAGATTGTCACCTGCCATCTCGGCAACGGTTCTTCCATCGCTGCTGTAAAGGGCGGCAAGTGCATTGATACCAGCATGGGCCTGACTCCCCTTGAAGGCGTTCCAATGGGTACGCGCTGTGGAGACATAGATCCTGCGATCGTCCTCTATCTGATGAAGAAGCTCAATCTCAATGTCAATGAGATGGATGCTTATTTAAACAAAAAGAGCGGTGTGCTCGGCATCAGCGGCGTATCAAGCGACATGCGTGATATTGAGGCTGCCGCAAAGCAGGGGAACGAGCGCGCAGAGCTTGCTCTTGCGACCCTTGCATACAAGGTCAAGAAGTACATCGGCGCATATGTTGCCGCAATGGACGGCGTTGACGCCATCGTATTCACCGCAGGTGTGGGCGAGAATGCAGCCAACATCCGCGAACGCATCATTAGCGGTCTTGGCTATCTCGGCGTTGTTCCCGATTATGAGCTCAACAGCAATTGCCCCAGGGGTCAAAATGTTGAGATCAGCAAGCCGGAGAGCAGCGTAAAGGTCTTTGTCATCCCCACTGATGAAGAAATGATGATCGCCACCCAGACCGCTGAGCTTGTAAAGGCATAATTTATTCATTATATTTTCAAAAAACACGGTTTAGCTGTTGACAAGACAACCCGATGCATATAAAATATGAAAGGTTGTATTGTACAACTTTGGATAGGAGCATTGTGTGGAACTGAATGTTGCTGCAGAGTTAAAGCTTGCGGGGAGACCTTCAAGCAGGCATTTTGAGGAGAATATGCAGCCGATTGATTTCGGCGGACATAAGCTCGTATTCACTATGCCGGTGTCAGTCGACCTGACCTATGTTTTTGATGGGGAAGGATTCAACGTGGCAGGCGTGCTCAGCTCAAGGCTCATGATGAACTGCACAAAGTGTAATGAGGAATTCGAACAGGATTTCAGTGTTGATTTTTCGGAAAGGTTCATTAAGACCTCTGAAAATGAAGCGGAAGAGCTTGAATGCTATCCCTTCAATGGTGAAACATTGGATCTGAATAAGATGGTGTTTGATCTTATCATCCTCAATGCTCCGTTATACGGCTTATGCAAGCCGGACTGCAAGGGGCTTTGCCCCGTTTGCGGCTGTAATTTGAATACAATGCAGTGTTCGTGTTCAAAATCGGTGAAGAATGCCAACTTCTCCTCCTTGGAAGAACTCGCGCAACTGCTCAATGATGAAGAGGAGGTGTAGAAAATGGCAGTACCTAAGAGAAAAACATCGAAAGCAAGGCGTGACAAGCGTAGAGCTAACTGGAAGCTGACCGTCCCCGCTATCGTTGAATGCCCCCAGTGCCACGAGAAGAAGCTGGCTCACAGGGTTTGCAGGCATTGCGGTTACTATGATGGCGAGCAGGTCATCAAGATGGACGAAGAAGAGAACAAGTAATCCGTCTGTCAGCAATTTGAGTTATTATTAGGGTATGCCTTTTGTATACCCTAATTTGTGTTATCTAAAATGATTATGTGTAATCACTGAAATACTCCGCAGAATCTTCTTCTGCGGAGTATTCTCAAAATATCACATCAACGCTTCTGCAAAAGCCTCGGCATCAAATGGCTGGAGATCATCAATTCCTTCGCCGACCCCGACAAACCGCACGGGAAGTCCGAGCTCATCCTTGACTGCGACCGCAACGCCTCCCTTGGCGGTACCGTCGAGCTTAGTCAAAATTATACCGGTTAACCCTGCGCTTGCTCCGAAGACCTGAGCCTGAGCAATGGCATTCTGACCGGTGGTTGCATCGAGAACGAGCAATACTTCCACAGGCACTCCGGGAAGATCGCGATCGATTATTCTGCGCATCTTTGAAAGCTCGTTCATAAGGTTGACCTTGTTATGAAGCCTTCCTGCGGTGTCACAGATAAGAACATTGCATTTCTTAGCCTTGAATGAAGCGATTGCATCATAAACTACCGCTGCCGGATCGGCACCTTCATTATGCTTCACGATGGGTACACCTGCCCGTTCAGCCCAAATAGTCAGCTGTTCGGCAGCAGCTGCGCGGAAAGTGTCGGCAGCTGCAAGCATAACGGATTTGCCTTCGGACTTATACATTGCTGCAAGCTTGCCTATGGAAGTCGTCTTTCCGACGCCGTTGACACCAACGACCATTATCACAGCCTGATCGGTATCGGTCAGGAAATCAGTATCGGGCTGCATTCTGTCCGCCAAAAGACGAACCAAAACACGCTTCGCCTCCGATCTGGTATGGATTTTGTTCTCTTTTAGCTCGTTACGCAATGAATCCAATACTTTCTGAGTCGTTGCCATACCCATATCCGAGATGATCATCGCTTCTTCGAGATCATCATAGAATTCAGAATTGATCTTCTCGTCAGTCTCAACAAACAGACTTCCGAAAAGCGTATCACGGGTCTTTTTAAGGCCGTCCTTTAATTTTGAAAAAAGCCCTTTCTTCTTTTCAGGTGATTTATCCATTGATTGTCTCCTTATTACTTTGTAAATTTAGCAGATACGAGCGAGGAAACGCCTCTTTCCTCCATTGATACGCCGTAAAGCGTATTGCATACCGCCATTGCACCTTTTCTGTGCGTGATTATTATGAACTGCGTTCCCGTAGAGTATTTCTTGAGGTATTCGGCAAAATTATCAACGTTTGCTTCATCGAGCGAAGTGTCTATCTCGTCAAGAATACAGAATGCCGCAGGCTTCAGCTTGAGAATGGCAAACAGCAGAGCTATTGCGGTCAATGCCTGCTCGCCGCCGGAAAGCAGGGAAAGAAGCTGTAATTTCTTTCCCGGAGGCTGCGCAATGATGTCAATATTGCAGTTAAGCACATCGTTGGTATCGGAAAGCACAAGCTCGGCTCGACCGCCGCCGAACAGTTCAAGGAAGGTGGAACTGAAATTTTTTTGTATCAATGCAAACTGTTCCTTAAACTCCTTTTCCATCGTTGCAGTGAGCTTCGAAATGAGCTCATTCAGATCAGCCTCCGCCTGTTTCAGGTCACTGCACTGCGCCGATAGCTCATTATAGCGAGTGCTAACATCGCGATAGTCTTCAATAGCGGCGGTATTGACCGTTCCGAGAGCTTTAATACTCTTTTTCAGTTCATCCGCACGAATATGTGACGGAGTGATCTGAATATCGTGACGGAAGGGGAGTGCATTTTCGTATGTGAGCTCATATTCGCTCCAGAGACGGTCGGTGGCTGCCTGCATATCGATCTGGGCGCGGTTCAGGTTAAGCTCGAAACGATGCTTGCGGTCGCGCATTTCAACGAGCTGCTGAGTAATATGCTCACGCGATGCTCTCTTTTCATCAAGAGCCTTGAGCCGCTCCGCACGTTCGCTTTCAAGATGCTTCAGCTCTTCGTTCAGCTTTTCAAATCTATCCCTATCCGAATTCAATTCATAAACGAGAGAATTCCTTTCGGCTTCAATCTCGGAAATTGCTGAAAATGCACTGCTGCAAGCTCTTTCACATGACTGCACGGAAGAATTAAGCTCGGAAATCTCCTTTTCAAGACGCTTTGCCTCAGCTTCCGATGCACTGAGCTCTTTATCGGATGCCGTCAGCCGGACACGGACATCGGTAAGAGCATTATTTGCTTTTTGCAGCTCGCCTCGAAGCAGCGAGATCTCCTGCTGCACGGAACGAATATCATCATTTGTAACGGCATTGCCGTCGGAAAGACCCGTTGCATCGGCAAGTGCCTTTTCGCGTTCCGCCTCAATATCGGCTAACGAATCACGAATCTTTTCGGCTTCATCATCAAGCTTTGCGATTAGATCTATGTTCTTCTGAACATATTTATTGACGATATCCGCTTTTTCTTTGAATGACGCGACTTGCACTTCCAGCGCTCTGAGGGAATCGACCGCCTGCGAAACATCTGTATTCGCTTTTTCAAGCTCGTCATTAAGTCCGAAAATCTTAGCAGAAATATCGGTGATACTGCTTTCGGTTTGCTTTATCGTGCGGTTCAGCTCTTCGATCTCGCGCTCACGCCCGAGAAGACTGAATTCACGCTTCTGTATGCTTCCGCCGGTCATACTGCCGCCGGGATTCAGAATATCGCCCTTAAGAGTGGCAATACGGAAAGACGAGTGAGCGCGCTTATTGATTGCAATACCGACATCAATATCACGAACTATGACGACACGGCCCAGCAGGTTTTCAATAACGCTGCGGTAGGCAGGGGAGTAACTGATGAGATCCGATGCAACCCCATAGCAGCCGTCCATGTTGATAAACGAACGCTCCTCGCTCGTAAGCAAACGTGGCTTCATTGCGTTTACGGGAAGAAGGGTAGCTCTGCCGTAATCGTTTTTTCTGAGATATTCGATTATGAATTTCGCATCCTGCTCATTTGGGACAACAATATTTTGAAGAGCAGTGCCGAGTGCCATTTCAACAGCATCCACATATTCCGGCGGAACGGAAATGAGCTCCGCTACGACTCCGTGTATGCAGGATTTGAGCCGTGTATTGCGCTCGGCATCGTTAAGCAGCCTGCGGACGCTTGAATAATACCCCTCATGAGCTCGCTTCATTTCGGTCAGTACTTTGATGCGCGAGCGCATGGAGTTGACGGAATCTTCGCTCTCTCTTTGCTTACGGGATAAAGAGAAAATCTGCTCGTTTACGGCGTTCACTCTGTCAGTGGCTTTAGTCAGTGCATCGTTGCAAAGCACTTTCTCTGATGCGACGGAATCAAGGGCAACATTTGCTTCATTCAGCTCAGTACTCAGCTTTTGACCCTCCGATTCATATTCGCTTCGCTCCGAAATGATTGCGGAAAGCCTGTCCGACAGCGAAGACCGCATGGCATCGAATCGGGAAATCCTGCTTTTGGTATCCGCAATGCGGTTCATCGCGTCCATCATGGCCTGCTTGCGGTTCTCAAGCAAGGCCTCTTTTTCGGTTATCTTATCTTCGATTTCGCGCAGCTTGGCTTCCGCAGCGGAGAACTCCTTATTCAGCAGCGCATAATTCCTGTTTTCTTTTTCGCATGCATCTTTACAGCATCGAAGCATTTCTTCGGCAGCATTGATCTTAGCTCGGTATTCTTCGGATTGTGCATTCAGCCGCTGTATCTCGGCTTCAAGCGCACGTTTTTTCTCAAGCAGCAGATTCTCGCGTCCGGCAGCCGATTCAACATCTGAGGACATGGATACAAGTTTTTGCGAAACCTCACTTATTGTGACGGAAAGCCCGCGTTCGCGTTCCTCTTCCTCATTGCAAGCCGCAGCGATCAACGATTCTTCGATGACAGTATTATCTATAGCAGACGCTAATGCATCGGCGGACTCGGTCAGCTGTGCAGCTTTTTCCGCCGCTCGGTCGTACTGATACAGAAGCAGGTTGATCTCAAGATCACGCAGCTCCTCACGGTATTTGAAATATTCGGTTGCTTTTTCGCTGTCCAGCCTAAGCGGTTCAAGCCGTGATTCAAGCTCGAAAATTATATCGTCAAGGCGAATTAGATTTTTCTTTGTGTTATCGAGCTTGCGCTCGGCTTCTTCCTTGCGCGCACGGTATTTCATGACTCCGGCGGCTTCCTCGAATACGTCCCTTCTGTCACCGGATCTATCGGAAAGAATCTCACCGACACGTCCCTGACCTATTATGGAATAACCGTCCTTGCCGATTCCCGTATCGCGGAAAAGCTCATGTATGTCCTTCAATCGGCAGGGAGTTTTGTTGATGAAGTATTCGCTTTCGCCGGAACGATAGGCATGACGGGAAACAACGACTTCGGAGAAGGGGGAAGCAAGGGTACCGTCGGAATTATCAAAATACATCGAGACCTGACAATATGACATAGCCTTACGCTTTTCGGTACCGCCGAAGATGAAGTCCTCAACCTTTTTGCCTCGGAGCGCTCTCGCGCTCTGCTCACCGAGAACGAAACGAAATGCATCTGCAATATTGCTTTTACCGCAGCCGTTAGGCCCGAGAATACCGGTAATACCGGGCTCAAATATGAGCTCGGTACGTTTGGCAAATGATTTAAATCCGTTTATTTCAAGCTTAGTTAACTGCATTTATAACCTTATGTGGGTTGGCTGAGCAGCTCAAGAGTTGCTTTTGCTGCGTTCTGACCTGCTTCCTGCTTTGTTCTGCCGTCGCCGAAACCATAGACGGTATCGCCTATGCTGACCTGCATGGTGAATACACGCATATGGTCGGGACCGGAAATACCAATAACGGTATATGCAAGCTCGCCGAGATGATTTCTCTGCACGTATTCCTGCAGCAAGGTCTTATAGTCCTTGACACTTACGCTCTTGATAGCATCTTCGATGCTTGTCTTTACGAAGCTCAGGATGAATCTTTTAGCAGGCGCAAAGCCTCCGTCGAGATATATGGCTCCGATAACCGCTTCAAGCGCATCAGAGAGGATGGACGGCTTATCGCGTCCGCCGGTATTCTCCTCACCATGGCTCAAAAGCAAATAATCACCGAGATTCAGCTGTTCTGCGACCTGATAAAGAGCGGGCTCATATACTGCCCTTGATCTCGTGCGGGTCATTAAGCCTTCATTCATCTTGGGATAATTAAGATACAGGTATTCGCTTACGCAAAGCTCAAGTACAGCATCACCCAGAAACTCCATGCGCTCATTATGCTTACGCGCTTTGTTCTCGCCATTTACATAGGAAGAATGGGTAAGCGCAGTGTTAAGAGTGTCAATATCAGTGAAGCTGTAGCTGAGCTTTGCGGAGAATTCATTAAGCTGTTCAATGCGTTCCTTCTGAAGCATTATTTCCTCCGCAATCATTACGAGATAAGCCATACCTCATCAATGCACTTTGACGAGGTATGGACAAAAAAACTATTTACTTTGCAGCTTCGATGTAGCTGATAATATCACCAATGGTCTTGATCTTGGGAAGATCTTCATCGGGTATCTCAATTCCGTAGTTTTCTTCGAGACCCATTACGAGTTCCACGATGTCAAGTGAATCGGCTTTCAGGTCCTCAATAAGCCTTGAATCGATCTTGATACTGTCAACAGGAATGTTGAGCTGAGCAGCAATGCTCTCGCGAATTTCATTAAGCATAATTCTTTCTCCTTTAAAGTTTTGCTGATAGTCATTTTACTCTAAAACGAGCACGAAGTCAAACCTCAATTCGTTTCTTACGTCCGATTATTGCTCGTTTTCCGTCTTATTGTGCACATAACGCTCTATCTCGCCGGTAATGTTGCCGAGAACAAGCTTTCTTGCCTGATTGATTGCGGATGCAATGGCCGTAGAATCGCTGCTGCCATGTGCCTTGATAATTCCTCCGTTGATGCCGAGCAGAGGTGCTCCGCCGTGTTCTTTATAGTCCATTCTGCTCTTCAGCGTCTTAAAAGCAGACTTGCTCATTGCTGCGCCGAGCTTGGATATTGTCGAACTCATAAGCTCGGATTTGAGCATCTTAAGAAGCGCCGATACAGTGCCTTCCATTGATTTCAGTATGGCATTGCCGACAAAACCATCACAAACCACAACATCATAGTCGCCGGTCATGACATCTCGGAACTCACAATTCCCGACAAAATTCAGCCCCTTCTCGTCTTTGAGAAGGGCATATGCCGCTTTGGTGAGCTCATTTCCCTTGCCTTCTTCGGTTCCGTTGCTGACGATAGCAACGCGAGGGGATTCAATGCCAAGCACTGCTTTAAAGTATGCGGTTCCCATGTGAGCAAACTGGACAAGGTATTCGGGCTTACAATCGGCATTGGCGCCGCAGTCGATCAGCATGACAGGATCCTTGAGTGTGGGAATGAGCGGAGCAAGCGCAGGGCGAAGAACTCCGGGAATTCTTTTAACGAGCAGCGTAGCGCCTGCAAGCACGGCACCGGAGCTTCCTGCGGATATAAAGCAGTCGGCTTCATTGTCGGCTACAAGCCTGAGCGCTTTAACAAGGGAACTCTCTTTTTTGCGCTTAATGGCGACTGTGGGCTGATCTTCACATGTGATTATGTCGGGAGCGTGTACGATTTCGATGCGAGCTCGATGCTTTGTGTAATCAGAACCGTGTTTTTCAAGCTCACCTTTTATTGCGGCTTCATCACCGGTCAATATGACATCAAAATCGGAATAATGCTCCATTGCCAGTAATACACCTTCAATTATTGCTTCCGGAGCGTGGTCTCCGCCGAAAGCATCTATAGCAAATCTCATGCTTACCTCCGCTTTTACTGACAGCTGATTCCGCAGCATAAAAAGATCATGAGAAGAATAGCAGCTGAAATAGAGTATGCACTATTATAAGTTATTCTGTTCGAAATTTCAACTTTTTTGTATAAAGCTGCCGCAGGGGCTCTTGCTGCTGCCGACAAGAGTTGTATATTTTTACTTTTCTGTTGCTGTTTCTTGATTTGTGTACTATAATGCAAATTATGGAATTACTATAACCTTATGGAGGTAATTATGATTCAGTTTGATGTAATTCGTGCTCATGACCCCGAACTTTGCGGCTATATGGAAGAGGAGCTTGCCCGCCAGCGCAGCCACCTCGAGCTTATTGCTTCGGAGAACTTTGTGAGTGAGACTGTTATGGCAGCTATGGGCAGCCACCTTACAAACAAGTATGCAGAAGGTTATCCCGGAAAGCGCTACTACGGCGGATGCGAATGCGTTGATAAGGTTGAGAACCTCGCTCGTGAACGCGTTAAGAAGCTCTTCGGTGCAGAGCATGCAAATGTTCAGCCTCATTCCGGCGCACAGGCAAACCTGTCCGTATACTTTGCGTTGCTCAACCCCGGTGATACAATTCTCGGCATGAACCTCAGCCACGGCGGTCATCTTACCCACGGCAGCCCCGTCAATATGAGCGGTAAGTATTTCAATGTCGTTCCTTACGGCGTAAGCGAGAAGGATGAGCAGATAGATTATGATGAGTTCCGCCGCATTGCAAATGAATGCAAGCCTAAGCTCATCGTTGCCGGTGCAAGCGCATATCCCAGAGCTATTCGCTTCGATATCATCGCTGATATCGCACATGAAGTCGGCGCTATCTTCATGGTAGATATGGCTCATATCGCCGGCCTTGTTGCAGCCGGTCTTCATATGAACCCCGTAGAATACGCAGATGTCGTAACCAGCACCACTCATAAGACCCTTCGCGGCCCCCGCGGCGGCCTCATCCTCTGCAAGGAAGAATATGCCAAGGCTATCGACAAGGGTATTTTCCCGGGTACTCAGGGCGGTCCTCTCATGCATACCATCGCTGCAAAGGCAGCATGCTTCAATGAAGCGCTTCAGCCCGAGTTCAAAGAGTATCAGACCCAGGTCGTCAAGAATGCTAAGGTTCTTGCTGCTGAGCTGCAGAATGCAGGCCTTAGGATCGTCTCCGGCGGCACCGACAATCACCTTATGCTCGTGGACCTGACCGCAAGCGGCAGGACGGGCAAGGAGGTTGAGGCTCTGCTTGATCAGGCCAATATTACCGTTAATAAGAATACCATTCCTTTTGAGACTCGCAGCCCCTTCGTCACCAGCGGCATCCGCATCGGTACTCCAGCACTGACCACTCGCGGCTTCAAAGAGGACGACATGAAGGTAATTGCAGGTCTTATCGCAAAGATCGTCTTCAACGGCGAAGATGCGGTCGAAGAGGTCAAGGCAGAGGTTGCTAAGCTCACCGCAAAGTATCCCCTTTATCCCGAAGACTGATCGAATTCTATCCATACCGAAAGGCACGGCTGATGTCGTGCCTTTTTTGTATTCTCGAGATGGAATGTGATGGAATCACGGATATGCTTCTTAATCAGTTTGCAGGCTTTTGTACGCCGTTCACATCAATAATCGTTGTGCCATCGAGCAAAAGCTCTCCTATGGTTACAAATTCATATCCCTGCCCGAGGGCAGTTTCAATTAAAGTCGGAAGGTACTGCTCAATCTTGAATCCGTTATTATGCGAGAGAATGATCGAGCCGGGTTTGAGCTTGGGCAGTACAGAATTCAGGATAGTTTCTGCACTTCTCTCTTCACGCCAGTCAACCGTGTCGATATCCCACTGAATGACCTCATAGCCTGCATTACGAACTGTTGTGATAACATTATCGTTGTATTCACCGTAAGGTGCTCGGAACAGGGTGGAGCGCTTTCCGATTATCGACTCAAGAATGTCATCATATTTCTTGAGTTCGTCAAGTATCTGCTGAGAAGACAGCTTATTCATATGCGGATGAGTCGCCGTATGGTTACCTATCTGATGGCCTTCTGCGTCGATCCTTTTTACAATATCGGGGTACTTTTCTGCCCAGAAGCCGCAAAGGAAGAAGGTTGCTTTGATATTGTATTTGTTAAGCGTTTCCAAAATAAATTCCGTCTTATCATCTGCCCATGCCGCGTCGATGGTCAGAGCGATTTTTTTATCCTCCCTTGAAACGCTGTACACCGGCAGCTCCTTTTGAAGCCCGGCAAATACCGCAAGCTCATAGCTTTCAACTTCGTTTCCGATCTGTGCATTGGGATCGGGGGAAGGATCGGTACCGACATTAGGTTCAGTGCTTCTATCGCTGCATACAATCGCGAGAACGACCGCAAGAATTATTACTGCAAGTATAAGACCTGCGGCGATCAAATTCTTTTTTGTTAAGACAAACACCTTCATATAATCGTTTCCTCTCTATTTAATTCGATAAAGCATATGTAAGCAGATTGTCCGAAAATGCATATTGCATTAAATCAACTCACCGAGCCGATAATAAGTTCAGACTCTGATTTTGAAGGTGAAAAAATATGTCTTTTTGGAAACATATTAAGGATAAGGTCGCATTCGATCAACCTGATATGCGATTTGAATTATTGGAGCGCGAATCGGGCGAACCCCGGCATCTGTTCGGCTGGGAGGATGTTCCTGCACAGCAAGAAGAAGCATATGACCCCTGCCCCGATACTTTAGCTGAAGTAAAAGATAAGCTCGGAAAAACGTTCAGAACGGATATAAACAAGGACGTAATATTCAAGAGATTTACGGCCGGAGCAGAAAAGATAATGCTCGTGTATATGAACGGCATGGCTGATGCCGATCTCATAAGTGACTTTATTATAAAGCCATTACTCAAAATTGATGAAACAGAGGATGTCGGGCTGAACGATCTGCGCGAACACTATGTTGAGATATCGGAGGATGAAACATCCGATGATCTTACAAAGATTAAGCAGGCGATAATGGACGGTATGACGATCCTTTTCATGGAGGGAGAGAATCAAGCCCTCATTTTGGAAACGCGTGGATACGAAAAAAGATCGGTTTCGAGCGCAGAAAACGAAAAGGTAGTAAGGGGACCGAAGGAGGGCTTTGTCGAAAGCATTCGCACGAATATTACCCTTGTGAGAAGGATAATCAAGTCGAATGACCTTGTGGTAGAGAGACGCTCTTCCGGCGGAGACAACAATACCCAAATCGCTATACTGTATAGGGACGGAGTAACAAACAGAAGCCTGATCGAAGAGGTCAAGAGGAGATTGGCGAAGATAAATATTCGTTCAATGTTCAGCACGGGAGTTCTGGAGCAGCTGATAGAGGACTGCCCGAGCTCTCCGCTTCCGCAGACGCTTGCAACGGAGCGCCCGGATCGGACTGCGAACTACATTATGAGGGGCAGCGTAGCTCTGATTGCGGACGGCAGCCCGTTTGCAATAATCGTTCCTATCACGCTTGCGAGCCTGATGAGCTCACCGGAGGATGTTTATCTCAGAAAACCGCTTGGCGATGTAATTCGAATTGTGAGATACATCGGAGTACTGCTTTCGCTTCTGCTTCCGGGATATTTTATTGCTCTGGCACTTTATCATCAGGGATTGCTGTCCAATGAAGTGCTCAACACCGTAATTCAATCGCGGCAGATGGTTTTTCTTCCGATCGCGGCGGAAATGGTTATGCTGCTTTTGGTTTTCCAGCTAATCCGTGAAGCAGGCATGCGCGTACCTGGGAGCATAGGTCAGGCAATCGGCATAATAGGAGGTCTGATATTGGGTCAGGCTGCCGTTGCGGCTAACCTTGCAAGCTCGGTAATACTGATCGTGGTCGCTATTTCAGGCCTCGGCAATTTCTGCATTCCGGATCATTCATCACAGATTGCCGCTTCGTACTTCAGAATTGCTTTTGTGATTGCTGCCTGGCTTGCAGGGCTTCTCGGGCTCACATGCGCTTTTGTGATATTCATTGCATATTTGGCGAATCTGAAGTCATTCGGTGTTCCGTTCTTGGCACCTTATGCTCCGAAAACTTATAATAAGCGTCCGTTTATTCTCCGCGGGAGGATAGGTATGCATCATCGCGCCGAGGACTATATGAACACGCACAGCGATACGCTGAAAAAGAAAAAAGATTATTCGGCGAAAGCCTAAAAACATCGGACAGGAGATGGTAAGAATGAATTTGAGAGAAGGCAGAATGGGCATGCTGGAGGGCATAAGCCTCGCAGCGATTTCCATGTGCATTACGAGTTTATTCACTTTGGATCCGGAATCAACGTACAGTGGCGGAAATGCCACTTATATCACACTTCCGCTTGCGGCATTTATTGCGCTTTTGCTTTTTTGCCTTATTACGGAAGTGATGAAGCGTAACGGTTATGATAATTTTTCGGATATGCTCGACAACTGCTTCGGTGCCTTGGGAAGCAACATCGTTTCCATAATATTATTGATAGGGTTTTCTTTTTCCGCGTATGCGCCGCTCATGCGGTTCGTTCAAATAATGCACGGACTCTTTTTTGCCGGAGTAAGCTATCGACAGATACTTCTGTTCATGCTTCCGGCCTCTGTGGTGCTTGCCTGGCTCGGCTTTGAGGCTCTCGGCCGCACAGCCAAGTGCTATTCTGTCGTAATACTGGTTGTTACAGCGGTATCCTTCATTGTTTCGTGGAATGAAATTGATTCGTACAGACTGTATCCGTTAGTCGGTTGTTCAGCCGAACGGGTCGTAACCATGACGATTTCACAGACTGTATCATTCCTGCCTGCATTGATGGGGCTATTGATATCATCATCCGGCCTTAACGGCAGAAAAACGATGCGTTATGTCGGAGTACGTTCAGCAGTTATCTCAGCTCTCATCTGCTTTGTCGTTCAGCTTTTACTCGGCATGATCTACTCATACTCCGACCTGAGCAATCTTATTGCACCCCTTTGCAGAATAAATCATCTCAGGTTCGGCGATACAAGCTATCTGAGGCTTGACAAGCTTGCTCAGATGATATGGATGAACGGAGGAGTAATAACGGGAGCATTCTACATCTATTCAGGAGCTTCACTTTTTGCGCGAAGCTTCAAAATATCCGATATAAGGCCGGTCACCGCGCCAATTACGCTTTTGGTCACGGCAATGATTCTAATGGAGTTTGACGGCATCTTTACAAAGTACGAGTGGCTGGTTGATACATGGAATAACCTTGGGTTTGTAGTATTTGCAGTTCCGATTTTGGCGGTGTCGTTAGCAGCTTTGCTGAAAAAGAGACCGAAGGGTAAGGAGAAAAGTATTGCGTAGTAAACTAAGATTGACTTTTGCGAACATATTGGCAGCTGCATCACTATTGGTATTTTCTTCATGCTTGAATCCGGTTAGCCTGGATAACTATGCCTATGTTGCGACCATAGGAGTTGATCCGGGAAAGGAATACAAATATGATATCACGCTTGAACTTCAGGGCGAGAACTTCAGCAATGCCGATGAAATATCGAGCGGAGCATCAATACTGTCGGATGAAGGGGATACGCTGTTTGAGGTGATAAACAAACTGTACCAGAGACTCCCGACCGAACTGAACTTCTCAAGGACAAATGTATTCGTATTCAATAAGGAGATTGCGGAAAGCGGAGCGATAGAGGAGTTCTTTACACTGTCGCTCGACAAGCTGCGGATAAGGTCGTCTTCCATGGTAGTTATCAGCGACTGCAGCGCAAGGGAATTCCTCGGAGGCAGGATGGCGAACAACGATCAGAATATCAATAGGGTTCACGAAAATATTTACCGTGATGCTTTGATCTCGGGAAATGTTGCGGTGGACAGCGTTGCTTCACTATATGAAGCATGCAGCGGCGGAAGATTTGATGTGGGCCTTTCGTACTGTTTCTTTGATTCTGAAATAATTACAGATGCAAAGCAGCGCGATGAAGCATCTCAGGGGAATAACCCGATCGGCGATTCAAAATCGGAAAGGATCGGAGGTATGCAGATATATGTCGGAGGCGCAGCAATATTTGACGGATGGAAAATGGTCGGAACGTTTGATTTTGTTGATACGCAGTATCTGAGCCTTGCTTCAGGGGAGTTCCGTACAGGAAGTATTGCCGTTCCGCTCGATGAAGGAAAAACGGTTGTCTTTGCGGAGCTGGATGAACATAAAATCAGCGTAGATATAAAAGATGACAAGGTAACGGGGGAGATCAGTATTACTTTGAGCATCAGCCTTGAGCAGGACACGACCGGAAATATGGGCGCCCAGTGGGATGGAAAATACAAAGATGAGATGGAAAAATTCTTTGAAACGGAGCTTAAAAGGGTGTTTAGCCGCTGCAGGGATGTGAACAGCGATGCTATCGGCATCGGCAAGGAGGTATCAAAAAAATTCACATCCGCTGCGGAATGGGAAGCTTTTGATTGGAAGAATAAATATCAGGACTGCGAATTGACCTTCGATGTTGAACTCATCTTATCCGACTATTATATTGCCGTAACGAGGGAATAGCATGCTTGATACGATATTGATACCATTAGCGGCAATAATATGCTTCGGCTATGACATTGCTTATATAATTCATTCGGGCAAACGGAAAAACATCTATGCAGTCTTCGGCACCGCAATTCTTCTGCTTGCTGCAATTGCATGCTGCCTGATCGTAGAAATACAATATTGGTAACAGAAAAGGAACAAATGCACATGCATTTGTTCCAGTCTTTTTCAAGCCAAATTCAAAGATCAATACTTACGCTTTCTGGCAGCTTCAGCTTTCTTTTTACGCTTTACGCTGGGCTTTTCGTAATGTTCACGCTTTCTTGCATCAGCAAGGATACCCGAACGAGCGCATTTACGCTTCCAACGCTTGATTGCACTCTCCAAGGATTCGTTTTCACCAACGCGGATTTCCACTATCAATTTCCCCCCTCTCTCATGCGGGACATTGCTGATTCACGGATTTACATCCGTAGGAACGATGTTATAAGGTGTGTTCACCTCTAAACACCAAATCATTATACACAGCGGTAAACAATTAGTCAACCTGATTTTCAGCTAAATCCGCCGAAACTAAAAATATAATTTCTGCGGATGCGTTTCTGCTATTGCTTGGAAGGGTTATAGCTGTCCTTCAAACCGACGGTTCGGTTGAAAATGAGATTATTTTCGCTCGAATCGGGATCGGTGCAGAAATAACCGATGCGCATAAACTGGAATTTATCGCCGGGCTTTGATGCAGCAAGATAGGGCTCAACAAACCCATGAACGACCTTCTTGGATTCCGGATTCAGCTTGTCGATAAAATCATCTGCGCTTACATCTTCACTGGTCATCAAGGCGTCGTAAAGCCTGAATTCTGCAGGAACAGCATCAGCAACAGGTACCCATTGTATCGTGCCCTTTACCTTGCGCTCGCATTCTCCACTTCTGGTATCGGGGTCATAGGTGCAATGAATCTCCTTAATGCTGCCGTCGTCGTTCAGGATGAATGAATTGCATTTGATTATGTATGCACCCTTTAGCCTGACCTCTCCGTCGGGCTTCAGCCTGAAGAACTTTTTGGGAGGTTCGACCATAAAATCATCATTCTCTATATAGATTTCACGGCCGAAGCGCACAATATGTGTCTTGCCGAATTTTTCGTCGCCTTCTTCGGCTATGGGAAGGTTTTCAATCTCGATTTCCTCAAATTGATCGGCAGGATAATTATCGATAATGACCTTAACGGGATTAAGCACAGCCATTACGCGGTCGCAGTGTGCGTTCAGATCCTCTCTGACGCAGTGCTCGAGCATAGCGGAATCTATCAGAGAATCGGATTTCGCCACGCCTGCACGCTCAAGAAAATCCTTGATAGCCTCGGGCGTATAGCCCTTTCTGCGCATTCCGCAAAGGGTTGGCATCCTCGGATCATCCCAGCCGTCAACATAATGCCCCTCAACAAGGGCGCGCAGGAAACGCTTGCTCATGATAGTATTTGATAAATTGAGCCTCGCAAATTCGATCTGACGGGGCTTATGCTCGAAACCGCAGTTATCTATGACCCAGTTATAAAGGGGTCTGTGAGCCTCATATTCGAGCGAACAGAGTGAGTGCGTTATTCCTTCAATTGCGTCCTGAATCGGATGAGCGAAGTCATACATCGGATAGATGCACCATTTGTCGCCGAGATGGTGATGCGTCTTATGAAGTATCCTGTAAAGCGCAGGATCGCGCATGTTTATATTGGGCGAAGCCATATCTATCTTTGCACGAAGTGTGCGGCTGCCGTCGGGGAATTCGCCGTTTTTCATGCGTTCGAATAGGTCGAGGTTTTCTTCGACGCTGCGGTCGCGGTAGGGGCTGTTGATGCCGGGCTCGGTAAGCGTTCCGCGGTATTCCCTAATCTGATTCTTGTCGAGATCACAAACGTAGGCCTTGCCCTCTTTTATCAGCTTAACGGCCAACTCATAGCAGGTATCAAAATAATCGCTGCCGTAGCAGACCTTATTCCATTTGAAACCGAGCCAGCGGATATCCTTTTCAATTGCATCGACGTATTCGACATCCTCCTTAGTTGGATTGGTGTCGTCAAAGCGAAGATTACATTTACCGCCGAAGCGTTCAGCAGTAGAAAAGTTTATCCATAAAGCTTTTGCGTGTCCGATATGAAGATAACCGTTGGGTTCCGGTGGGAACCTTGTCATTACGGTTGGATTTGCTTTAGTATCCTGAACGATGAATTCTTCTATAAAATTACGGGGCTCGAAATTGCTTTCCATATTATGAACCTTTCTTTAGGGAAACAAAAAAACACTTCCCTTTATAATCAGCATAGTTATTATGCCGCTCCGAACGTAAATTGTCAATACCCGAGTGAACTTTATGATAGTGTTTGCGTTGAAAAGATTGGTATTTGCGGACTATTTTTGAAAAAAGAGAAGAAAATTTGGACTTCAGCATATACAAAAGGCGTTTTTAGTGCTATGATATAAACGGACATAAACAGAAAGTGAATTTTGACACAAGGAGGAATAATATGAAATGCATTAAATGCGATAATGAGGCTATGGAGAATGAAGTCCTTTGCGCCGAATGCGCCGCAAAGGAAAGAAACATCAATAATGAAGAACAAATGGAGACTGAAAAGCTGACTGAAGAAGTGAAGGTTGAGATAACATCAACCGAAGTCGAGAATTCGGAAGATAACCATGTTATCACAGAGCAGGATGTTCCTCAGGCTGCTAACTCCGTCCCTGCATATGTCCCCACGGCAAGCCCTGCCTACGATGGATTTTCTATGAATCAGGATGCTGCACCGCATGAGGAAAAGAAAAAGGAAAAGGAAAAGGGTTACGATCCGGCTCTTGTCAAGAAAATGCAGGCGCAGCTTAAGCCGTTAAGCACTTGGGGCTTCTTCTGGCGCGAAGCAATATGCTTCATACCCATAATCAATCTTGCTTTCCTGTTCGTTTTTGCCTTCGCTGACGGCATTAACCTTAACAGCCGAGCGTTTGCGAGATCAAAGCTCATCAGGTATTTGATATATACCGTGATTCTGCTTGCGGCACTTGTATTGTACTTTATATTCCAAGAAGAAATCATGAATGTTATACATGCAGTAATAGATAATCTGTATAAATACATTCATTATTGATCAATTCTGTTTTGGCACAATAATCCGGAATTGTATACTCAAAATGGGTTCCAATTCCGGTTTTGTTATGTTATAATAAGTAGAATCGAATCTACTCTCTGTATTTGGAGGATTGTTGTGAACGAATTTATAAATGTCAAGTCTGAGATTGGCCGTCTGCGCAGGGTCATGCTTCATCGTCCCGGGATCGAGCTCGCAAATCTGATGCCGGATTATCTTGAACGCATGCTTGCAGAGGATACTCCCGATGTCCGAAGGGCAGGCGAAGAACATGATGTATTTGCGAATATTCTTCGCTCAAACGGAGTCGATGTCGTGTACATCGAGGATATGTTCACCGATGTTGTGCGAGATGAAGCGGTCAAAAAGAGTTTTATTCATGACTTCGTTGAAATAGGTGTCCATGGAATAAGCCTGAAGAAGGCCGTTGCCGAATATCTCGATGCGATTCCATATGATAAGCTGTTTGATACGGTAGCAAAGGGCATTACCCGTGACGATTTGAAGGACATAAAGGAAAAACCCATTCAGTTTTACGTTAAGGATGATTATCCGTTCCTTACCGATCCGCTCCCCAACATCTATTTCACAAGAGATATCAGCTTCAGCATCGGTACGGGCATTGCCATATCCGCAATGAGTATGCCTGCAAGAATGCGCGAGACGCTTTTCGTTCGCTACATTCATAAATACCATCCTTTGTTTGGCGCAGGAAGCGTTGATCTTCTTTACGACTATAATTGCGGCTGCGGCATTGAAGGCGGTGACGTGCTGTCGCTGTCTGATCGCTGCGTAGCGATAGGCTGCGGCGAAAGGACAAGCTCCGCCGCTATCGAGAGGCTGGCTGGGACATTGTTTGAGAGGGGCTATGAAAAAGTACTTTTATTCAAAAATCCCAGCTCAAGAACCTATATGCACCTTGATGTGCTGATGACTCATATTGATTACGATAAATTCCTTGCACATCCCTGCATTGCCCATAAATGGTTCGATATTTATGAGCTTACTCCCGGGAACAACGGCGAACTGAACATTAGCTGCACCACGGACGGCACAGAGCATGTGCTTGAGAGGGCTTTGGGTCTCGATAAGGTCAGCTTTGTCGAGATTGCGGGCGGTGATCCTATACAGTACAGACGCGAACACTGGAACATGGGTGCTAATTCGCTTGCGATGGCACCGGGCTCCATTATCACCTATGACAGGAATACTATCACTAATGAACTCATCGACAAAGCAGGCGTTAAGGTCAGCCCGATCCCCGGCGGCGAACTCAGCCGCGGCAGAGGCGGTCCCCGCTGCATGAGCATGCCCATGCTTAGGGATGAGATCCGGAAATAATATTTTCCGGAATAAAACATAGTATTATTGATCGATTCGTATCATTACCTGAGGAATATGTTCAATATCGGATAAAGAACATATTCCTTTTTATAAGCAGAAAGGACTTTAACGAATGAACCAACAATTGCTCGAAAAACTTAAAGAAGCCCTTTCATCGGTGCTGCCGGTTACGCTCATCGTAGTCGTGCTTCAATTCTTCTTCAGAATGCCGACAAATACTTTTATAGCATTTCTGATAGGCGCATTTCTTCTTATTGTAGGTATGTGCCTGTTCACGCTCGGCGCAGATACGGCTATGATGCCGATGGGCGAAAGGGTCGGCTCGCATCTTGTAAAATCGGGGAGCTACAAAGTGCTCATTCCGATTGTATTGGCTATCGGCGCAATCATCACAATTGCCGAACCGGATCTTCAGGTACTTGCAAATCAATTCAGCTCAATCAATAAGTGGGTGGTAATTCTCACTGTTGCAGCCGGAGTCGGTGTTTCGCTCGTACTTGCGTTCGTAAGGGTTATAAAGAATGTGGAGCTAACGAAAGTTCTCCTTGCGATGTATGTACTCATGTTTGCGATGGCAGGTACTGTTGCCGTATCAAACCCAAATATCGTACCGGTAGCATTTGACTCCGGCGGCGTCACGACGGGCCCCATAACCGTTCCGTTCATTATGGCATTGGGTCTCGGCTTTGCAACGGTTCGCGGCGGCAAGCATGCCCAGGATGACAGCTTCGGCTTAGTTGCCCTCTGCTCTGTCGGACCGATACTTGCAATGCTGACGCTTGGAATTGTAACAGGTGTTTCCGAAGTGACAAGCGATATTGGCACGGCACCCGAATATATGAACTTTGCCGATATACTCGGCGGCTTCGGGAGAGGCATGATCAGCTGCATAAAGGAAGTCGCGCTTGCGCTGCTTCCGATAATCGCTTTGTTCCTTCTCTTCCAGGTGATTTTTATGCATCTGCCGAAGAAGAATCTTGCAAGGATAGGTATCGGCCTTGTTTACACCTTTGTCGGTCTTGTTCTCTTCCTCACGGGCGTAAATGTCGGCTTCATGCCGGCAGGCCTGTATCTCGGCAATGCGATAGCCGCCTCATCCGTATCATGGATACTCGTTCCCATCGGCATGATTCTCGGCTTCTTTGTCGTTATGGCTGAGCCTGCGGTACGGGTGCTTAATAAACAGGTTGAGGAACTGACTGTCGGCGCTATCTCTCAGCGTGCAATGCTTTTGAGCCTGTCAATCGGTGTCGCAATTTCCATAGGAATATCCATGCTTCGCGTACTCACCGGAATTTCAATCTGGTATTTCCTCATACCGGGTTACGCACTGGCAATAGAGCTTTCGTTTTTCTCACCTAAGATTTTTACCGTTATTGCTTTTGACTCGGGCGGCGTTGCCTCGGGCCCAATGACTGCAACCTTCATGCTGCCGCTTGCTCTCGGTGCCTGCGCAGCGCTTGGAGGCAACCTTTCTACCGATGCGTATGGTCTTGTTGCGATGGTTGCATTAACGCCTCTTATTACTATCCAAATTATGGGTGTTGCTTATAAGGCGAAGCTCCGCCGCGCCAATAAGGCAACGAGCATCAGCGATAATAATGACGTAACAATTATCGAATTCGACCTTGACTTGGAGGATATCTGATATGAGCGTATTAGGCAGTGAACGTATCGAATTCATTACATGCATTGTGGCAAGAGGCAAAGGAAAGCAGGTAATCGAGCTTGCAAAAGAAGAGGGAATATCATATAGCTTGATAATGCTCGGAAGAGGCACTGCGGATAGTGAAACCTTATCGCTGCTCGGTCTCGGCGAGACGGAGAAAGATATTGTCATGCTGACGGTTGCATTTTCACAGCGAGATTTGATAATGAATAAAATATCGGAGCGCATGCATCTTGACGAACCGGGTCACGGGATTGCATTTTCAATTCCGTTATCAGCAATGGCGCTTCAGCAGGATACTTTTGATCTTTTGTCAGGCATGCTGAATAAGATAAACCAAGAACATCAGGAGGCTTAAATGATAAAGTACGATTTGATACTGACCGTTGTAAACCGCGGATATGCTGATGAAGTTATGAAAGCTGCGAAGAAGGCAGGCGCATTCGGAGGTACGGTTTTGAACGCAAGGGGAACCGGAACAAATGAATTGCAGGAGTTCTTCGGTGCGCTTATTCAGCCTGAAAAGGATCTCATAATGATTTTAACGGAACGTGAAAAGCGCAATGATATAATGACTGCGATAAGTATTGATGCAGGATTGGCTCAGAAGGGCAAGGGCATTAGCTTTTCGCTTCCTGTGGATGCAGTAACCGGTATCAGTGCGCTTGCCGAAAAGGAATCCGAAGAGAAAATTACCGAAAAAAACGCTTGACAAGCAAATCAAATGAGGCTATAATACGCGTAATTTGACGCCGATAGTGATGTCGGTTTGTCAACAGCTGATTCAGTTTGATGAATGGCATTGATGGAGAAAAGATTATCACACCGTCCAAAGAGAGGCTTGCGTTTGCTGGGAGCAGGCCGGCGGAGGATGATCACAAAGTTCGCTCCGGAGCTGTGAGGGTGAAGCCTGTTTGGGTGCGTAGTCCCCACCGTGTAAGCACGTTACAGCTTATCTATGAGGCCGTAGTTCTCTGCGGCGAATTAGGGTGGTACCACGAGAAAAGCACACTCGTCCCTTGGGACGAGTGTGCTTATATTTTTATAATGCATATTTTGAAATGCACATAGTAATAGTGCATTGGAATAGGAGTAATAATCATGCTTGAAGAACTTGCAAAAATTCGCGAGAACGCTCTGGCAAGACTGAAAGAGGTTAAGTCCGAGGCCGAGCTTAACGAACTTAACATCGAGATATTGGGCAGAAACGGAGCATTAACGGGTATTCTTCGCTCAATGGGCAAGCTTTCGCCGGAAGAACGCGCGGAGCTTGGAAAGTCTGCAAATGCCGCGAAACAGGCCCTTGCCGAGGCATTCGGCGCCCGCAAGGCTGCAATGGTTGAGCTGGCTGAAAAACGCAGGAACGAGAAGGAAGCTTTGGACGTTACTCTTCCCGGAATTCAGACCGTTCCTCTCGGC
Organism: Clostridiales bacterium; assembly: GCA_004556165.1. Classification (GTDB taxonomy): domain Bacteria; phylum Bacillota; class Clostridia; order Christensenellales; family CAG-138; genus PeH17. The sequence goes on from SFIR01000002.1 coordinate 63,371, forward strand.
AAACTAAATCCGCTTACTGTCGTGTATCGTGAGATACGCGATGCGCTCATAGGCCTTGGCTTTACGACATTTGAAGGCCCGGAGATAGAGTATGATGATTATAACTTCACAAAGCTCAATCTTCCGCTTGATCACCCGGCACGCGATATGCAGGATACATTCTATATCGACGACAAGACTTTGCTGCGTACTCATACATCGCCCTGTGAAGCAAGGGCTCTGATGACGATGAAGCCACCGTTCCGCCTTGTTATCCCGGGCAGGGTGTTCCGCGTTGATGAACCCGATGCCAGCCACAGCCCCGTCTTTATGCAGATTGAAGGACTCGTTGTTGATAAGGATCTGACGCTTGCGGATCTTAAGGGTACGATTGATACTTTCGTAAAGGCTGTCTTTGGCGAAAACGTGAAATCAAGGCTTCGCCCCAGTTATTTCCCATTCACCGAACCGTCTGCGGAGGTCGATATAAGCTGTACCATCTGCGGCGGCAAAGGCTGTAGCTCCTGTAAGGGAACGGGCTGGATGGAAATCATGGGATGCGGCATTACAAATCCGCATGAGATCGAAAACTGCGGGCTCGATCCCAAGGAATGGAAGGCGTTCGCTTTCGGCGTCGGCGTTGACAGAGTTGCATGCCTCAAATACGGAATCAACGATGTCCGTTTGATCTATGAGGGCGATGCGCGTTTTCTGAAACAGCTTTGATCGGAGGGCAAAACTATGAAACTACCGCTTAAATGGCTTAAAGACTATGTTGATTATAATGTAACTCACGAGGAATTCGCAAACAGAATGCTTCTTCGAGGCTTCGAGGTCGCCGAGATAATTCCTGAAATGCCCGGGATCAAGAATGTTTATGTTTGCACTATTACCGGTATCGAGCAGCATCCAAACGCCGAGAGGCTTCGCATTTGTGATGTCGATGTGGGCAGGGAAGAACCGCTCAAGATAGTTACCAATGCAACCAATGTAACTGTCGGCTGTCAGGTCCCCGTTGCATTGGATGGTGCGGTGCTCGCCGACGGTATGGAGATAAAGCCGACCAAAATGCGCGGCGTCATGAGCTACGGCATGTTCTGCGGCGGAGCTGAGCTTGGTATTACCGATGCAGAATACGAGGGAGCAAGCAATGACAGCGTTCTTATCCTCAACGAACAACACGAGAACGGTCAGCGCATACAGGAAGCTCTTGATCTTGACGATGTTATTTTTATTATTGAATTGACTCCGAACAGACCGGACTGCCAGAGTATCATCGGTATTTGCCGCGAGGCCGCAAGTGCGCTCGGGCAGAAATTCCATGAACCGGTAATCGAAGCTATAACCGGGGAAGGCGATGCTTCCGACTATGCTTCGGTTACGATATTAAATCCGGAGCTTTGCCCCAGATACTGTGCAAGGGTAGTTACAGATCTGAAGATCGAACCTTCACCTCGTTGGATGCAGCAAAGGCTTCGCCTTGTCGGGCTTCGTCCCATCAACAATATCGTCGATATTACCAACTATGTTTTGGTTGAATACGGTCATCCAATGCATGCTTTTGACCTTGCCTGTGTAGAAGACGGGCATATTATCGTCCGTAACGCATATGAGGGCGAGCATGTCACAACGCTTGACGGCAAAGAACGCATCATGAGCGAAGATATGCTTCTGATTGCAGATCCCAATAAGGGCGTAGGCATTGCAGGTGTAATGGGCGGAGAAAACTCCGAGATTACCGCGAATACTAAAGCAACGCTATTTGAAAGTGCGGTATTTATCCCTGCAAACATTCGTCATACGACTAAGAAACTGCATCATTCCACGGATTCTTCGGCACGCTTTGTTAAGGGCGTTGAAGCAGTCAATGCTGAAGCTGCTGTCAATAGAGCAATTGAACTCGTACATAAGCTCAATGCAGGGCGCGTGATCGGAGGCATGATAGATGTATGCTCGGCGGATATCTCCGAAAGGAAGGTATCGGCTGATTATGCACATGTAAATCGCATCCTTGATACCGATCTTAGCCCCGAGAAGATGTGTGAACTCCTTTCAAGCATAAATATTCCCTGCAAAATTGATGGGGATAAGCTCAATATAACGGTACCCCATTTCCGTACGGATATCGAATCCGGTATTGAAACCGATTGGGATATTGCAGAGGAGATCGGAAGGCTGTACGGCTATGAGAATATTCCTGCAACGCTGATGAATGGCGATACATTCCAAGGAAAGATCGGCAAACGCTTTGCTTTTGAGGACCTTATAAAGGATACTTTGGTTTCACTCGGCTTCATGGAGACCTATAATTTCAATTTTACTTCTCCTCAGGAATACGATAACCTTCTCATCCCGGAGAATGATGAAAAGAGGCAGACGGTAAGGCTTCGCAATCCGTTCGGAGAGGATCAGAGCTTAATGCGTACTACTCTGATAGGCGGAGCATTGCGGACAGCACTCGTCAACTGCAACCGTAAATCAGGCTGCGGCAGGTTCTTTGAAGTCGGTAACGTTCATTTCAACAACAATCCAGACGGCTTGCCAGAGGAACGTAAACTTGTTAATTTCATGTGCTTTGGGCCTGTTGAAAGCTTTTATTCAGCGAAGGGCGCAATTGAACAGCTCTTCGGCGTACTTGGCATTGAGAATGCACGTTTTGAAGTCGGCGGAGGCGAGTATCTGCATCCGGGCAAAAAGGCGATCATAAAGGTTGATTCCGATGTGCTCGGTGAGATTGGTGCCGTAAACTCAAAGGTTCAGAAAGCCTTCGGCATCCCTGTTCCCGTATTCATTGTTGAGCTTAGCTTTGATAAGCTCTTGGCGCATTCAAATGAGCTTCGCAAGTTCAAGCCGATGCCCAAATTCCCGGTCGTTCAGAGGGATATTGCAATCGTCCTTGATAAGGGCGTCGAAGCTCAGACCGTGATCGACATTATCAATACTGCAAAGACTAAGGTAGTTGTTGAAAACTGTCGTGTATTTGATGTCTACTACCCCAAAGTTCCGGGAGATAAGGGAATACCTAAAGGTAAAAAGAGTATGGCTTTCAGCTTTGACCTGCGCAGCGATGAGAGAACTCTCAATGATGAGGACATCAATCAGGCGGTAAAGGCAATACTGAAAACGCTTAAATTCCGTTTGGATGCTGATCTCAGAAGCTGAACGAATTTATAAGTACTCATCTTTGGATTAAAAAATGCTCCCATGGGAAGCACTCATCTCGTTTTTCGAGTGACTGTACTATGGGAGCACATTATTTTATTGTATCATTTTCAAGATTGCTCGTTGTCTTCTGAAAAACGCTCAAGCAGCATTGATGCAAGGAACGGATCGGATTTAAGAGACTTAACGGTTTCTTTGTCCATCACTGTATTTGTACCGAGGCAGGCGGTACAGCGATTGCCGCATTCGGGGCAAACACAGCCAAGATGCGCATCATCCGACTGTATCATATATACGCCGCAATTCATACAACTGCATCTCATTTTATCATCTCCTCAAAGGCTCCATAGATTTTTCCGGAATCCATGCATACATTATAATGGATTTACTTAATTTTTCAAGCATTTATTTGGGAGAGCTTTATGAATAAGAGAATCAGGAGCGCATTAGCTACGCTTACGATGGTGGTTTTGCTTTGCACAGTATGCATACTGTTTCGAAATGAACCGAGCACCGTTAGTGTTTTAAGAACGAATGATACGATAATTTATGCTGTGGCATACAGGGATATTGACCTGCTCGAAGATGATATCGCTTACTATCAAAAGCAGCAATTCAATATTATCCTTCCTAAGAATGTCAGCGAAGCAGCCGGCAGCAGGAATCTTATACTTATCCTTGAATTCGGTAATCCGGATGAAATGCAGAAAGCTGTCGAAATGCTGAATAACGCCCGGATTCCATCAGTGATACTGATAGACAGCGGATATTTGAATATAAATGTTGAAACAATTGAAAACACATACAGAGATGCGGAATTTGAATTTGCCGTTAGCTTTGAAATCAATGGGTACAATGAAGTCGATATCGTTCGAGCGATAACGGACTGTCGAATGAAATTCTATCTCGGCTATGGGGAAAGTGTTGAAATACTCGTTCATTCATGCGGACAATTATTCTGCGAGGATATGGAAAAGCTCACTGAATGTGAGTGCTTCGCAAATCTTTCCGTCTTTACATGCGGAAACGGAGTGAATAAGCTTAATTCTTCTTCCGGACTGCTCATATTCAATCGTATCGTTCGCTTGCCCGACTGGAGTATAGCCGATTATTTCTCGTCAATAGCAATTCTATAATATGCAGTAATAAAAGCTTTTGTGTGTCGGGCATTAGCACGACACACAGCAAAACAAAGAGATTCGATAAATTCACTTTCAATTTTCAAGCTGCTTACCCATAAAGCTCGCTGCGGTTTCAGCAACCTTTACTTCGGTTTGCCCGAAAACGACTCCGTCGTCCTTGGATAGCAGGATAACTGCTCCTATTGCATCGCCGGAAGCAAGTATAGGTATGATGAGCTCTGCCGAGTATGCGTCGTTATTATCATCACTTGCCATAATAGGATACATGTCATCACCGTTGAGCTTGCTTACATTGACTTTTTCCCTTGCGGTCATCAGCTTTTCAAGCGCAGGGTGGATAGCTTTATCAACAGCAATGCTGCTTCCGTGGGTGCTTTTGCGCACGCCTGAAACGGCAATTACGCAGTCTTTATCGCATATCAGGGTAGTATATCCCACCGATTGATGGAGCGATTCTGCATATTCCTTGGCAAAATCCCCAAGCTCCCCGATGGGTGAATACTTTTTGAGGATGACCCCGCCATCGCTGTCGGTATACACCTCAAGAGCATCGCCTTCACGTATCCTCAGCGTCCTGCGTATCTCCTTGGGGATAACGACACGTCCCAGTTCGTCGATACGCCTGACAATTCCAGTTGCTTTCATTCTAAAGAAAACCTCCGTTACCATGTATTTACGGTTAGTATCCACTGTTCGCGGCTAAATATGCACTTTTTTGAAAAACAGGGCATTATCGGGTATTGACAAACCGTACCAAACACAGTATAATCACGCAAGTAAAGGCTTTGAAACGGATAAGTAGGATGCTATTTCGATCAAAGAGAGCCGTCGGCTGCTGTAAAGACGGTATCGAATACTCTCGAACCTCACCGCGGAGCCTCCGATGTGAACATAATTTCAGCATTGGACGTATGCCTGCGTTATGGGCTTAAGCGGTCGATTTATCGGCAACCGAAGTGGTACCGCGTGGGCTTTGCCTTCGTCTTCGAATGAGGACGGAGGGTATTTTTATTTTGATGATAATTACCGAAAGGTATGGAGGTTATTATGAGTGAACGATACGAACATCTGCCAATAGAGCAGAAATGGCAGAAGATTTGGGATGATACGCATTGCTTTGAAGCTAAGGATGACTATACGCTTCCTAAGTACTATGCGCTTATTGAGTTCCCTTTTCCGAGCGGAGCCGGTCTGCACGTCGGTCATCCGCGCAGCAATACGGCTCTTGATATCATCAGCCGCAAGCGCCGTATGGAGGGCTACAACGTCCTATTCCCGATAGGCTATGACAGCTTCGGCCTTCCGACCGAGAATTATGCGATAAAGACCGGAGAGCATCCTGCTAAGGTAACCGAGCGCAATATGCATGTATTTCATAACCAGCTTAAAATGCTCGGCTTCTCCTTTGACTACTCAAGGGAGATCTATACTTCCGATCCCAATTACTATCGCTGGACACAGTGGATATTCCTGAAGCTCTTTGAAAAAGGCCTCGCCTATAAAGCGGAGCTTCCGATAAATTTCTGCACCTCATGTAAAGTCGGCCTCGCGAACGAAGAAGTAATTGACGGTACATGCGAACGCTGCGGCGCTCCCGTTGTCAGGATGGTTCGTTCACAGTGGATGCTGAAGATAACGGAGTATGCGGACAGACTCATTGACGATCTTGACAAGGTCGATTTCATTGACCGAGTTAAGACGTCGCAGAAGAATTGGATAGGAAGAAGCACCGGTGCGGAGGTCGTATTCAGTATTGAGGGTTATGACGAGGGCCTGAGGATTTATACTACTCGCCCCGATACCTTGTTTGGTGCGACATACATGGTTGTAGCTCCCGAACACCCCATTGTTAAGAAGCTTGCTGACAGGATAAAGAATATTGATGCAGTCAATGAATACCGCGCACAGGCTGCAAGAAAGAGCGATTTTGAGCGCAGCGAGCTTGTAAAGGAAAAGACAGGCGTACCGCTCGAGGGAATAACTGCTATCAATCCGGCAACCGGCAAACCCATTCCTGTCTGGATCTCCGATTATGTGCTCATGGGCTATGGCACAGGTGCAATTATGGCAGTTCCTGCGCATGATTCAAGGGACTACGATTTTGCTAAAGCGATGGGTCTTCCGATCGTTGAAGTAGTATCGGGCGGAGATATCGAGAAGGAAGCATTTACCGATTGCGAGTCCGGCGTGCTCGTAAACTCCGGTTTCCTTAACGGTATGCAGGTCGAAGAAGCAAAGAAAGCAATGATAGCATGGCTTGAAGAAAAAGGAATCGGCAAAAAGAAAACCAACTTTAAGCTCCGCGATTGGCTCTTCAGCAGGCAGCGTTATTGGGGTGAGCCCATACCGCTCGTTTACTGCGAGCACTGCGGCTGGGTACCGATACCGGAGGATCAGCTTCCGCTGAGACTGCCCGAAGTCGATGATTTCAAGCCTGCCGACGATGGCTCATCGGCTCTCGCCCGTGCAACCGACTGGATACATACCACCTGCCCCAAGTGCGGTGCTCCTGCGGAACGCGAGATAGATACGATGCCCAACTGGGCTGGCTCGAGCTGGTACTATATGCGTTACTGCGATCCGCATAATGATACCTGCCTGGCCGACAGGAAAGCACTTGATTACTGGCTGCCGGTCGATTGGTACAACGGAGGTATGGAGCATACAACTCTGCATCTGCTGTATTCAAGGTTCTGGCACAAGTTCCTCTATGATATCGGCGTTGTCGGATGTCCCGAGCCGTATATGAAGCGTACCAGCCACGGAATGATCCTTGCCGAGGACGGCAGAAAGATGAGTAAGTCCTTCAATAACGTCATCAACCCCGATGATCTTGTTAAGGAATACGGTGCGGATACGGTCAGAGCATATGAAATGTTCATCGGAGCATTTGACCAGACCATACCTTGGAGTACAACCGGAGTCAAGGGCTGCCGCAGATTCCTCGAGAGGGTATGGAGGCTTCAGGATATGGTAGTTGAAGGTGACGGAATCCGTAAGGAAATGGCCGCTGCGGTGCATGGCTGCATCAAGAAGGTAAGCGAAGATTTCGAGAGGATGAAGTTCAATACCGCTATTGCCGCAATGATGAGCCTTGTTAATGATTTCTATGCTAAAGGCGGCGTTACTCGTGAGGAGCTGCGTACTCTGCTCATCCTTATGAACCCTGTTACACCTCATATCACTGAGGAAATGAATCAGCTTCTTGGCTATACTACTCCCATTTACGAGTGTAAATGGCCTGAATGCGACGAGAGCGCTCTCGTTAAGGAAGAGATGGAGATCGCTGTTCAGATTAACGGCAAGGTTCGTGCAAAAATGAATGTTGCGGTCGGTGTGGAGCAGGAGGCACTGCGTGAAGCTGTGCTCGCAAATCCGGAGGTAATACCCTGGGTTGAAGGCAAGAACATAGTCAAGTTCATTGCCATAAGAAATATTGTAAATGTTGTTGTGAAATAAAAGAAAGGGGCTGCGAATCATGAAGGTTCGCAACCCTGTTTTTTATGCCCTATAAGGCGTCGAAGCCCGTCCACAGCCGAAATGCAATAAGCCCCTGATGATAAAGCATCCTGTCTCCGCCGAAGGAGATCAGACCAAGCCTTTTTGCTTCGTGGACAAATCGAGTAGGGGAGCCATCGGCAAAATCACATGCACCTGCATAGACCATGTCAACAGCGGCAGCTCCATGCTTCATGCGCTGTAAAAAATCAAGTGAATCGAATTCGGGAGAACCGAGCATTCCGAGAGGGGTTGCGTTAATCAAGATGTCGCAGTGTTCAATATTGTACATATCTGATACTATCGCAGCATCGAGGCTATGCCCTTCGCTGCGAGACATAATTTTCACTCGCCCGCCTTGCCGAATTATTGCTTCTTTTGCTCCGCATGCTGCACCGCCGTTGCCGAGGATCACAATATCCTTATCGGTGACATCAATGTCTGCTTCCTTCAGGGCGTTTATAAGACCTTCTCCGTCGGTATTGTGTCCGATAAGCTTACCTTCAATCCCGTTACTGCTTTGTTCAACGGTGACGATATTTACGGAGCCGGAAGCTTTTACTTCATCACAAATACCATCAAGATACCGAATGATTGCCTTCTTATGCGGCATAGTGACGGCAAAGCCATTGAGTGAATAGGACTTGACGATCTCACGGATATTTGCAAGCTCATCCTTTGTTACTCGAATGCGCAGAAAATCCGCGTCAATATTATGACGAAGAAACAACGGAGCATATATTTCGGGAGATCTGCTGTGCTTGACAGGATCACCGATTATTGCATAGGTAAAGCGCTTTTTCATGCCCTCATTATATCATAACAGAGTACATATTCAAGGATGATTTGATAATGTCCCTTTGATTTATGCGAATACTATGGTATAATCAAGAAAAATGAGTGGAGCGAAATTGTGAAAATACTTGTAATCAACGGCCCTAACCTCAATCTGACGGGGATACGTTCGCCCGATATTTACGGAACAGACACACTATCAAGCATCATTGCAGAGCTTGATGCCTACGTCGAGAGCTGCAACTCCGAGCTTTTCAGTGTTCAGACCAATCATGAGGGTGAGATAATCGACATAATACAGTCGGCAATGGGCGAGATAGACGGCATGATAATCAATGCAGGAGCCTTTACGCACTATTCCTATGCAATAAGGGACGCAATAGAAGCATCCGAGATACCAACAGTTGAAGTCCATCTCAGCGACATAAACAGTCGTGAAGATTTCCGCAAGGTCAGTGTCATAAAAGATGTTTGCATTGCGCAGATATTCGGTTTGGGCAAACAGGGCTATATCAACGCCGCAAAGCTGCTTTTGACAAGAGAAATGAACTGATGATTATTCAGGAACAGAATCTATATATAATGAACCTTATGTCAAGGTTTTTGAACGATGCGCCCTGCTTGATAGATGCTTCGGCCGTTTCGGAGCTTTCAAATGCCTGCTCACTAACGCGCGAAGAAGCCTACACATATATCCTCGCCGCATACTGCGGCATTGATATTGAGGGTGACGGAGGAGAGCTGTTTAACGAATATTTCCTGAAAATGATCCGAGAAATCGACAGGAATGGCTTCGAAAATGATCCGTATTACAGGAATATTGCTTTGCCATGCGTTAAGTGCGGAGGGATTGAATTATCACATTCCTGCTTTAAGCCATATGAGGCATTTGTGTGTGACGATACTGTTATGCAATCCGACGGCAGGATAATTCCGCAGATAGGTTTTTTCGCGGAAGAACAGAGCTATCCTGCGATTATGGAGGATGATCGTATCTGGATGACGGTAACGCCGCTTGAGATAAACACGATGCGGCCTGCGATTGCCGCAGCACACGGTAAGGTGCTTGCGTATGGCCTCGGTCTCGGTTATTTTGCTTATATGACCGCTCTGAAGCCGGAAGTCGATTCAGTCACCGTAGTTGAATTCAATGATACGATAATCGAACTCTTTAAGAAATACATTCTGCCCCAATTCGGTATTGCCGGGAAGAAGCTCAGTATCATACATGCCGATGCTTTTAAGTATGCGGAAACCGAAATGGGCGAGGGCAGCTTTGATTTCGTGTTTACTGACCTATGGCATGATGTTTCCGATGGTACCGAGATGTATTTTCACATGAAGAATTATGAAAAAAACTCTCCCAAATCAGAGTTTTCGTACTGGATAGAACGATCGATTCTCTGCCATCTGAGAGGGTTTTAATCCGCTGTTTGGTATGCTTATGCCCAATCGCGCGGAACAAACAGATCCATATATGTCCTTACCGCGTATCTGTCGGTCATGCAGGCGATATAATCTGCTGCGACGCGTTTTTCACCATCCTCCGAGATGTACTTGGTAAACTCGGGGGGTATTTTTTCAATATGCTTCAGGTAATAGTTGTAAAGTGCTTCAACAATGCCTTCGGCCTTGCCCTCTTCGGCTTTTGCCTTTGAGTCGTGGTAGAGGTTATCAAACAGGTAGCTACGCAGCTTGTTAAACTCCGTAGCCATTTTTTCGCTCATTCTGACATACGGTTTACCGTAGGATTCACTTAGAATATCAAGCACGAGCGCATTTATTCTGTTGCCGTGCGTTGCTCCGATGACCTCAATACAGCTTTCCGGCAAGCTCTCATTGGTAAGAAGCCCGGCGCGTATCGCATCGTCGATATCGTGATTGACATATGCTATTCGGTCGGCAAGACTCACGACATAACCTTCGAGAGTACATGGATTGCCGTCCTTTTTATGGTTCAGTATTCCGTCACGAACTTCATAAGTCAGATTGAGACCAACGCCGTTTTCCAATTTTTCAACTATTCTCAGGCTCTGCTTGTTATGCTGAAAACCGCCGGGGACGAGCGAATTAAGCACGGATTCACCGGAATGCCCGAAGGGAGTATGCCCAAGATCATGCCCCATGGCGATGGCTTCAGTGAGGTCTTCATTAAGAAGCAAACCTCTTGAAATAGTGCGTGCTATCTGGCTGACCTCAAGTGTATGTGTGAGCCTTGTGCGATAGTGATCACCGATGGGAGAGAGGAAAACCTGTGTTTTATGCTTTAAACGGCGAAAACTCTTGCAGTGTATGATGCGGTCGCGGTCGCGCACATATTCGGTCCGAACAGGGCAGAGCTCAATCTCTTTAGCCCTGCCTCGAGTGTTTACGACAAGCTGCGCGTAGGAGGAGAGGGTATCCTTTTCACGCTGTTCGATTATTTCACGATACAAGATTTGATTATCCATGTGATCCTCCCTATTTTCTGAATAGCTTTTTAAGCTTAGCTCCCTTGGGAATGAAATCAAAATCGGAACTGCAAAGCGGATGAAGTGCTATTATCAGTACGCAGTATGCAATAACTCCTACGACAACCGAAAGCATGGTCGCAACAACGGTTCTTCCGGTATTCACAACAAGTGAATAGATTCCCCAAACCAAAAGTCCCATCAGAACGGAAGCAAAAATCGGCTTAATGAAGGTGTCGATATAGGAGATATCCAGCTTGGCAGTTTTAATAAGATAAATGGTATCGGCAATACCGGCAAATGCGTAGCAAAGCACAGTCGAAAGGGCTGCTCCGCGGATACCGAGACTTGTGAAGTTCATGAGCAGCAGCATGCTGATGACCTTGATAGCTCCTCCGATTGCGAGAAAGTAAACAGGTACTCTCGGTTTGTTGAGGCCCTGAATGATTCCCGTCAGCGTCTGCACGAGAGCAAGGAACAATACACCTATTGATGCGTAATACATGACATCAACGGCTTCTCTGTATAGATCGGAATTACTGCTGAGTTCGGAATACAGCAGCTTCATAACGGGACCGCCTATTACAAACAGACCGACTGCGCAGGGGGCGCCGATGAGCATAGCAAGCTTAATGCCTGTACTGCTTGCATTTTTGACAGTACTTCGATCTTTGCGCGCACAGGCTTCGGAGATGGCAGGCACCAAGCTCATGGAAAGCGCGAGTGTAAGCACCGCGGGCATATTTGTCAGAGTGGTTACATAGCTCCTGAATACTGTATAGGATTGGCGGGCGGCAGAGATAGCTGTTGGAAGCGTATCGGATTCAGCAAGCATACCGGCGGCAAGATTCTTCTTTTCAAGAATATTGATAATAAAGGCCGAATCCGCAATGCCTGTTATAGGCATTATCGAAGCTCCGATGGTGATGGGTATAGCGATTATCAGAAGTCTCTTGACGATTGTCTTCATCGTCGGACCGCGCTTTACCCTTTGCTCCACGAGAAGCTGACAGACAGCAAGCGTTCCTTTTCTGATATTGTGTCTGTAATAGATGTAGATAATGACAAGCGCGATAAGCTCGGAAATGGATACGCCTAAAAGCGCACCCATCGCAGCAAGCTCCGGTCGGTCCGGCTGCATCTTTACAAAATAATAGGCAAGGCTGAATCCGAAGATAAGCTTAAATATCTGTTCGGCAATCTGACTGATAGCGGTTCCGGTCATGCACTGCATTCCCTGCAGATAGCCGCGATAGGCGCACATAATGGAAACGAAGAAGAGCGCCGGAGCAAGAGCCATAAAAGAGTATTTTGCGGCTTCTGCGTTTGAGAGCTTTGCGATACTACCCGAAAGAGCGAACAAGAGAACGGAAGTTATGATACCGATAACAAATAACAGCTTGAGCGAAGCCTTGAATACCCGTTTGGCACCGATCCCGTCCCCAAGAGCAATGCGCTCCGATACAAGCTTTGATACGGCCGTAGGTATGCCTGCAGAGGAAATGACGAGCAGCCAGGAGTAGTAGGGGTAGGCAACTTCATAATATGCCATACCGTCCGAACCAACAATGTTCGTGAGCGGAATGCGGTAGACTGCACCGATTATTTTGACAAGCAGCCCTGCGATGCCGAGTATCGCAGCACCGGTTACAAATGAAGACTTTTTGGTTTTATCCATTTATACTCCTTTATTAAGCTCCATTAAAGGAAATAACAGAAGACTTTAGTAAACATACTATATCACATTATGCAGTAATATTCCAGTATCAGGAAGAAGATGATTACCGCTTTTTGATGCGATTATCCTTAGGGAGGACTCTTTTCTTTGAAGAACTGTTACCTTTACGGGTTCTGCTTGATGCAGCCGATCCGGCCGCAGAGCGCTTCTCGTTCATTGCCCGTTCGGCTGCTTCGCCGGGAACGAGGCAGCTTTTTCCGCTCCCTATCAGATCGTCACGGTCAGCGAGTCTCAGCGCTTTGCGCACAAGAGGGCGATTCTTGGGGATGAAAAACTGCATCAATGCACGCTGCATGGCTTTTTCTTCAGGCGATTTTGGCACATATACGGGCTTCATATTGCGAGGGTCAAGCCCAGTATAGAACATGCAGGTCGATAATGTACCGGGGGTAGGATAAAAATCCTGAACCTGTTCGGGCCGCTGACCGGTTCGTTTAAGGTATTCGGCAAGCGCGATGGCGGAATTTAAGGTGCTGCCCGGATGGCTTGACATGAAGTAAGGAACGATGTATTGATCCAAACCGAGTTTTTTGTTGATGCTGTTGTACTTGTTTACGAAACGGTCATAGAGTTCGCCGCCGGGCTTTCCCATCAGTTCAAGCACATGATCATCTATATGCTCGGGTGCGACCTTAAGCTGACCGCTGACGTGGTACTTGATAAGCTCATTGATAAAAGCATCGTTCTTATCGTACATAAGGTAATCATATCGGATACCTGAACGGATAAAGACCTTTTTAACATTCGGAATACTCCTCAGCTTGCGGAGAAGCTCCACATAATCCCTGTGATCGACCTGAAGATTTTTGCACGGAGCAAAACCTAAGCAGCTCTTATCCTTACATACGCCTTTAGTGAGCTGTTTTGAACAGGCAGGCTGCCTGAAATTAGCCGAAGGACCGCCGACATCATGAATATAGCCACGAAAATCAGGATGCATTGTCATCAGCTTTGCTTCGCGAATAAGCGATTCATGGCTGCGTGCCTGAATGATTCTGCCCTGATGAAATGTTAGGGCGCAGAAAGAGCATTGACCGAAACAGCCACGGCAGCTTGTAAGCGAAAACCGGACCTCGTCAAGCGCAGGGATATGCTCGGTGTATTTTGGATGGGGAAGCCTTGTATACGGTAGATCGTAGACTTCGTCCATCTCTTCGGTGCTGAGTGGAAGCGCAGGGGGATTGACTACTACGTATTCATTGCCGTGCTTTTGCACAAGGCATTGACCGCATATAGCATTTTGCTCACGGTATTGGCTCATGAATGCTTTGCAATATGCAATTTTATCATTAGCTACCTCGTCAAAGCTCTCTATCAGCTTGTATTCATAGACCCTGTCAAGGTTGTCTGCACGGTATGCCGTTCCGTTTATGTAGCTGATATCGCGAATATTCAGCCCTCCGCTCAAAGCATCGGCAACTTCAACTATCTGACGTTCGCCCATGCCGTAAATGAGAAGATCCGCGTCGGCATCAATAAGAATTGACGGAAACACCTTGTCAGCCCAGTAATCATAATGCGCAAAACGCCTTAGGCTTGCTTCGATACCTCCGATAATGATGGGTGAATCGGGGAAAAGATCACGAATACATTTGCAGTATACCTTAACGGCGCGGTCGGGACGCTTGCCGCGCTTGCCTCCGGGCGTATAAGCATCCTCGCTCCTGGGGCGCTTTGCGCTCGTATAGTGATTAACCATTGAGTCCATATTTCCGGAGTTAACAAGAAAACCGAGCTTTGGGGTTCCGAAGACGGTGAAAGATGAAGGCTTCCTCCAGTCGGGCTGAGCGATTATTCCTACCGAATAGCCATGTGCAAATAAGACCCGACCGATAATGGCAGTGCCGAAGCTCGGATGGTCAATATATGCATCGCCCGTAACAAGAACAAAATCAGGAGTTTCATACCCGTATTCAATCAATTCCGCAGGGCTCATCGGAAGAGGTTTAGCCTGAATATCGGCTGTTTTAGTACGATCGTTCATCGAATTCTCCGCAAGTGTTTCTTGTCAATATTATAAATCAATACTGTAAAAAAACATAGATATATTTTATTTTGGCAGTGCATGCAGAATTTATTGACATTATTGGATTATTATGATAGGATGAATAAAAAACCGTGAGGAGCGAGTTATGAATAATGATCGCACAATAGATACAAAACATATCGACGTTCTTGACGGAATACGAGCTATCAGCGTAATTATCGTACTTATCTTCCACTTCTGGCAGCAGACATGGATTTTTCCGATTGTACAAACGCCGTGGCTTTCATTTTTGGGGATAATTCAGATCAATATTACAAACTATGCCAAGGTGGGATACTTATTCGTTGACATGATGGTTCTTATTAGCGGGTTCCTGCTTTTTCTTCCTGTCGCAAGACATGTGCTGCTGGGGGAGAGCATGGATTCGTGGAAGGTATATGCTCGCAAAAGAGTCTCAAGGATCATTCCAAGCTACTGTTTTTGTGTGATAGCTCTGTTTATTTACAGTTTGGCTCTCGGCAGGTATTCGACGACTGCTGATGCAGTACTCGACCTTATAACCCATTTGACTCTCACGCAAACTCTGTTTGCAAAGACTTATTTTTCCACCAACCTGAATGTTGTTCTTTGGACGCTTGCGATTGAGGTATGGTTCTATATTCTGTTTCCGTTTATTGCCGGATTCATTAAACGCGGTACCGGAGGCCCCAATGATACACGCAATTCCATAATTAAAGTTGCTGTGGTTGCAATAATAATGTATGCGCTGTTCATTATTTATAAAAATGGATTCGTTTATCGTGAAGGAGCGTATCTTTCAATTCTCATAAACCAGTTCCCGGCCTTCCTTGCCGTATATGCAAACGGTATGATAGCAGCCTTTGTATATGTCGGGATTGCTAAAGAGCAGAAAAGAACCCCGCTGATAGAGTACATAAGCCTGTTTCTTGCAGTAATCAGTCTTTTCACTATGAATAAGCTGATAAGCGGATGTGCGGCATTATCGGGGGCCGACGCGCAGATCTGGCAGGTAAAATACCGCTTTACATTGACTCTATGCTTCAGCATGATTATAATCACATTGGGATTGTCTCCCAAATGGGTGCGCTGGATCTTCTCCAATAGATTTATGCGGTTCCTATCCGGGATATCATATAACCTCTATATATGGCATCAATGGCTATGCGTAGAGCTTAAGCAGCAATGGAGGATACCTGCCTGGACGGGAGATACTCCTCCGAATCAGCTTGGGGATAAAGCATGGATGAATAAATACGCTTTGATAATCACGGTCGTTGCATTTGCTGCGGCGATACTCGCAACATATCTTATCGAGAAACCTTGTTCAAATCTAATCATGGGTAAACCTGCGTTTAGGAAACGCAGCAGTAAAACCATGAAAGCGGAGTAATACCAAATTAAAATAACCGCCTAAAGCGGTTATTTTAATCCAATAGATGCTAAAAATGACATGAGTGTAGTACTATTATTCCGTTTTCACCCTGCGATAAACCCCGGAAGCTCGTGTCATCCATCCGGCATCAACAAAGGCCCTGCGAACAGTACAGAAATCATCACAGATCGAACCTATTATTTCATTGACCTCTGATTCAGGATAATCACGATCATATTCAAATTTATCGAGGATTATTTTATAGGCAATTATTCTTTTTTTCATCTTTGCCGGGATCTGGACAAGCCTTCCGTCACGGAAAAAGGCTTTGATAACACGCTCTTTTTCGATTCTTTCCTGTTCATTATCCATAATCTGTTCCATAATCAATCCTCCTTTTTGATCAATTCTTTAATCTCATCGGTTGAGAGCACTTTGCCGGAGCAAAGCAGCTTTCCGTCAACAATCAATGCGGGAGTAGCTACGATACCCATGCGTGTTATTGTCACGAGATCGGAAATCGTTTCCATTTCGCTCTCGGGGTAACCGAGTTCGTGCATGGCCTTCAAAGTGTTTTCATGCAGCTTCATACAATGTGCACATGTTCCGACAAGCACCTTAATCCTTGCGCCATCGGAAGCTTGAGGGATGAGCCTAACCTCCTGTTTGCCGCGTTTTTTTAATTTTTCGTTTATTCTTATAACAGCCATATCTTCAATCAATGTACTCTCTTGTTATGTATTTACTTGTAGTGAGCCTTAATAATGCGCCATAGCTCGGAATAAATTTAATCGTATCGCCGACTCTGTAATCATGACCATGGCTTATCGCATTTGTGAGATTAACGATAAGATGATCGCTGCTTGCGCCGAGTATCTCAACGTCGGGGTCAAGGCAGGTCAGTCCGTCAACATCAACATCCTGTCTGCCGACAGCAAGGATTCCCCTGATCATCTCTCCGCGGTCCTCATATTCGACATGCTCGCCGAATGCATTCAGACCACTGGTCCCGATGGGTTTACTGGGTTTCTTCTGAACTTCGACGAGCTCAGCCTCAAGCACAAAGCAGTCTGTATTGAGTTCAGCCATAGGAAGTCCCGTCGATGTATCATTCCCAAGTACAAATGACTCACCCAAACGAAGCTGATTGATACCGAAGGGAATGCGATCCTCCTTGAGCATCGTCATCATCGAAGAATTTCCGCCTGAGATTACGGGGATGGGCAGGGAATAACGCTTGCGGAGAAGTTCTGCTGTTTCAATGAGCTTTGAGAGATTTTTCTCATCCGGAAGGATTCCGCCGTAACATGTCAGGTTTACGCCGACTCCATAAAACTCTAAGTCTTTACAGGATACAATTGCATCGGCAGCCTCATAGATTTTCTGCATATTTTCAAAGAAAATGCCTTCCCGGAGATCCCCAAGGTCAATCATAAGAATGATCTTATGGCGCTTATTCTGCCTTGTCGCCGATTCGCCCGACATCCTGATAGTATCAGGAGAGCTCTGCATACTGATGTCGGCCGTTTGTACGACATCGTCAATCTCGCTTTGCATAGGTATGCGGAGAAGCTGTTTGGATTTGCAAGTGTTAATGACTTTGAGATTCTGTAATCTGGAATCTGCAAAGAGATCCGCGCTGCTTGCATCTATCAATGCGCAAATTCTTTCATCGGCGCAAAAGACCTTCGTCACGATGGCAACGGAAATACCTTTGAGGTGGCATGAGGAAGTAAGCCAATCGAGATTCTCTTTCAGCTTATTCAGATTGATAATCAGCTTCGGATACATATATTCTCCTTTATTATTTCATTTCAAGCCCGAGGCTTTGCTTCAGAAGCGACAATGCGGATTCGGGATATACCTTGCTCAACACTCCGAGAGAAGCCATGATGTAGTCATTATCATACAATAATTCCAGCTTTTCAGGACGAGGGTAGAGCATCATACTGTTTGTGTTGCAATCCGCAATCTTACGCATGATCTCTTTGCGGTGAGGAAGCCGTGTGAGAGCTCCGCCGGTACCGATAAGATACTTCAGCTTTGTGAGATCCTTTCCTTCGGCAATAGTCTGCCTGCCGCGGGGAGTATAGATATAGCGCAAAGCTCCTGCATGCCGTTCAACCGCAGTCAAACCTGCCTCAAGACATAACCTTTCGGTTAATTTAAATTGAGACTCGGTTTCCGGGATCGGCTTATAGCAGCTCATGACTTCTTCAACATTGAGACCAAGCTCTTTATTAAGCTCATCAATGCCAATCATATCAACGAGGTTTCTTGCGTTTACATACAGCCCTAAGTCACCTTCAACGGTTCGTTTCGCAAAAGGCTCGGGAGTGGTCATCAGTACTGAAATCTCATCCGAGCCTTCGGTCACGGAGTGAACATCGGTAGTTGCTCCGCCGATGTCGATAACAGCAAGATCGCCGATATCGTTATAAAGAAGCTGAGCTGCTTCCATAACCGCTCCGGGAGTGGGGATGATATTTCCGGTGACCATATCACGGATATGCTCCATACCTGCAGCCTTAACGATATGCTGCTCAAATACATCGTGAATTATCTTTCTCGCCGGCTCAATATTAAGGAGATCCAATTTCGGATAAACATTCTCTGTTATATAAAGCGGGATTCCGGCTTCAGAAAAGATCTCCTCGATGATGCGGCGATTCTGTATATTGCCGGCATAGATAACGGGCTCCTTTAACCCTGATGAGGCAATTGCCCTTGCATTGTAAACGGCAGTTTCCCTTTCTCCGTAGTCCGTACCGCCTGCAAGCAGGATAAGATTCGGATGAAGAGCCTTGACATCATCAATATCGTATTCGCTGAGCTTTCCTGCGGTAGCAAGCTTGATTATTGCGCCGGCACCGAGTGCGGCAGCCTGAGCGGCTTTTACCGTCATATCATAGACAAGCCCGTGAACGCACATGCGAAGTCCGCCGGCAGCGCTTGAGGTTGCAAACATCTGACCGTATTCAATACCACCCACGGCTAAATTCCGCGCTAAATCGGAAACCGCAGCATTAAGCCCAACACGAACATCGCCTTCAAGTACCGAAGTCGGTGCCTGTCCCTGACCTATAAAACGGGGGGCGGAAGTATTTATGCCGTCAAAAGCATTTACGAGCGTTGTAGTTGAGCCGATCTCAGCAACCAGAATATCAATATACATAGCAAAACCATTAAAATGAAGGGGACAGCCTCAACCGTCCCCATAGTGAAGCAATCAGTTGTTGTCCTTGTTGTTCTTTTCGCGTTCAGCCTTCTCCATCTCCCATCTGCGCTTGATGAGGAAGGTAGCATTATGAACGCCATGGGTGCCGCGCCCGAAGCCCTCATCCGCACCGGCCTTTCTTGCAAGCTCGGGAGTGACCTGAGTACCGCCTGCAATGAAGATAATCTTGTCGCGGATACCCATTTCACGGGCGATGGAGTCGATCTTTGCGATATTCTTATAGTGAATATCGTCATGGCTTATGATAGTGGAAGCCATGATAACATCTGCATTAAGCTCAACGGCAGCGTTTACAAGCTTTTCGGGCGGACAGGATGTACCGAGATAATGAACCTCCATACCATACTTTTCAATTCCGCCATGCTTAATATCAATGATCTCACGAAGACCGACGGAATGCTCATCCTCACCGACGGTCGCAGCAACGATCTTCATCGGGCGACGCTCGATATCTGCGCGGATAACATCATCGGAGAGCACATCGGGTTCCTTGGGGATGACGAGGGAATCAACATCAATCGCAAAGGGAACTTTACCCTTAACTTCGATACGGGTGCCGTCCTGGGGAGACATGATCTCGCGGCTTATGACTTCACATTCGGTTAGGTTCATGCGAGCTGCGCATTCAAGCGCTGCCGCTTCTGCAATGGGCTTGGGAGCGGGGAAGAACATAGTCAGCATGACGGTACCGTCTGCGAGCCATTCCATTTCAGGACGGATCTTTTTGCCGCCGGGTACGAAGTCCTTAACCTCCTCCATACGGACGTTAACATTGTCGGTTTCGTCGAGCTCGTCGATATAAACGATCTTTTCAGGACATTCAAGGGTGCATCCGTCGATAAGAGCGGAGGGGTTATCGACATATTCTTCACCGTACTGAGCGACGTTATTATAGCCGTAGTGTGCAGTGACGGGAGCCATATAATCCTTATCGCGCTTGAAGATGGTGCCTGCGCCGATGCCGCCGTCGATCTTCCTTGCAATGCCGTCCCCGTTGCGTTCAGGGTAGATACCGCTGTCAACAAAGAAACCTTCCTCAACGGCATTGAAATAACCGCCGAGTTCAAGCATCTCTTCCATAAAGAGAACGGCACGTTCCTTGAGCTCACGGGCCTTGTCACGGAGATAGCCGTCCTTTTTGAGCTCGACCATTTCCATAAGGCCGTCCAGACCGACAAGGGTCTGCTTTGCGGTATCGCAGGCTTCGATATTATAGATATGCCACGGCACGTTCCTGCCCTCATCGGGAGTAATGGTGCTCTGAATATCAGCACTGGTGAGCTTGGAGATTAACATGTTGAGAACATGGGTCACGGTTGCTTCACGGGTGCTGGACTCGATATACTTAGTGTTCATCTGCGCACGCATGCGGTATTCGTGGAAAAGATCACGAAGTGCAACAGCGTAGGGGAGATCCATGTAAACACAGGGAGCAGGGGTTGCAGTCGGGGGAACGGTGGACAGGCAGATATTCTTCTTGGGAATACCGACGCGTGCCGAGAAGATAGCATTGATCGCATGCTGAACCATGAGTTCGGGCATGACCTTCCATGCTTCGCGGGCGGTTGCATTAGCGTTGTGTGCACCGTCTATCTGGGCCATTCCTGCCCATGCGATGAGCTTCTTGCTCTCACAGGCATCAACAAAGGAACGGATCATGTTGATATTGCGGTAGATTACGTTGTACTGCGGATCCTGGTGTACGCCGTTGACGCCCTCTTCTGCGAACATAACAGCAATATCGGGACCTGCAACGCCGGAAACATAGCTGTGATAATTGATGGGCCTTCCGACTTCATCTTCGATCATGTCAAGAGCTTTGCGCTGAGCACGAACCTGCTTTCTGGTGATGGGAACACCGCCCATACCCTGAGGAGTACCTTCGATAAGCCCGTCAAAGTGGCTCTGACCGGCGGTGCGGATGACCATGATATGGTCTGCACCATGGTACGCTGCCATGCGCATACGGCGGATATCGTCTTCAAATCTGCCGGAAGCGATCTCCGTGGTGATTACGGGAGCAGGCTGAGGATCAATATCTCCGAAATAATGAGCAGGAGGAAGGGGAACACTGCGCTCAAGGGGTTCTGTGCAGTCATGGTATTCAAACGGACCCATGTGCAGATTCTCAACGGGTTTACGCCATACCCAGCCACGGCGGCGGGGACGGTAATCCTTGAGATCCTTGAGAATTTCGGCTACGTCAATGGGTTTATCGGGTGTAAGTCTATAATCGCTCATCAGTTGTTGCCTCCCTTGAACAGATTTTCGGCATCCTGCCAGAGTCCGCCCTCGATAAGAGCAAGACCGGCCTCGCGGATTTCCATATTCTTGGATTTTGCAAGACGATAGATGACATTTCCGGTACCGTGTGACATGAGCTCATGCTCAATACAGCCATCAACGATAGCTTTAGCTTCGATGGAGGAGAATCCCATACGCAGCAGTACGGAACGCTCGACAGCGGGGGAAGTGTACTCGTAACCCATTTCAAGAAGGGGGTCTACGAGTTTATTTGCGAGTTCCCAGAATCTTGCTTCAAGCTGCTCATCGGTGAGGGAAGCGAGATGCTCGTGACGCTCGGCGAAATCATCGTTTCTTTTCATTTAAGGTATTCCTTTCTTCGAAAGATGTATTAGTTTGGTCATTGACCGAATTACTGCAGGTTTTTGAAGTAAAAGACCTATAAATCACAGGCTTGCAATCACATTGCGGACGAACTCTTCGTTGGAGTTGGTTTCTGCAATGAGGTACTGAATATCCTGATCGGTAAGCTCATCCTTATGAGTGCCGACAGCGTTTTTGATGTTGGAACGGCGGACATGGTCGAGATCACAATCGGTTACATTGATGAGCGAGGGATGAGCAGGAAGTATGATGGACTTGCCGGGGATTTCGTCCTTGGGATCGCCGAAGTGAATATCAATACCGTTGGAACGAGCGAAAGAAAGCTGGGGATTGATATGCTTGCCTGCGCCTGTGTACTCGGTCTCCTGAACAACGATCATCTGGTCTTCATCCATCTCCTGAGCAATACGGAATGCCGCCGCGAGTGCAGTGTTGCCGGCAGGACCCTTTTCAAGGCCCTCAAGGGAAGCAAGCGCTTCGGTGATGAAGAATACGCTGCCCTGGGTGACGGTAACATATCTATCCATGTAACGGAGAGGACGCGCGGCACTTCTCGGGACATCGGAACGGTCGGGATTTACGCAGAAAGGAATGCCGAATCCGGTATGACCCGTGGTAAAGCTCTTCTTGTTGAACTGCTCATCGCTTGCCATGTGAAGACCGGAAAGGTTAACGCTTGCGCCGATGACCTTTGCATTGCAGTTAGCCTTGCGAAGTCCGCGAGCGGTACCGGTAAGGTTGCCGCCGCCTGCGTTGGTGCAGACAACAGCATCGGGATCACGGTTGAACTTTGCGCGGAACTGCTGTGCTATCTCGTAACCGAGAGTTTCGACACCGGCAATGCCGAATGGCGTGTACAGAGAAGCATTGAAGTAGCCGGTCTCTTCAAGAAGGCGAAGAACGGTGGAGAAAAGCTCGGGGCCTACGGTGAGCTGAACGACCTCTGCACCGAGGGCTTCGCATTTACGAGCCTTTTCAATAATCTCGGGCTGACCGACGCCTCGGCTGTCATAGCACTCCTGAACGACGATGCATTTAAGACCTGCCATTGCGGCATGGCAGGCAACCGCTGCGCCGTAGTTTCCGCTGGTGGCAGCAATAACGCCCTTATAGCCGAGCTTCTTTGCCTGATATACGCTCGTGCAGGAACGCCTTGCCTTAAAGCTTCCGCTGGGGTTCGTTGATTCATCCTTGATGAATATCCTTGCGCCCTTACCTTTGGGAGCACATTTGCGTGCCAATGCTGTAAGGTTTCTGAGCTCAATGAGAGGAGTATTGCCAACGCTGAACATTGCCTGTACGCGCTGAAGCTCCGGAAGGGTATATCCGGTTGACGCCATCATCGCTTCATAATCGAACCCGATGCCGTCATACTCGAAAGAAGAATATTCCATGCCTACGGAATTACGAATTATTTCGTTCTTCCTGGCCATAATTGCCGCATAGCTGTTATCCATCACTTGTCACCTCCGAAGGTAATCTCGCGAACCATATCGCCAATCTTGAGGACCTCGGGAATGAGGTAACCGAAGTTATGCTCGTAATAAGGAGCTTCGTTAACAAGTGTGCCGACCGCATGGCGACCGGTACGGGTGATGACCTCGACCTCGTCACCGATTTTGGCGTCAGCCTGCAAATAACCCTTCACCCACATCTCCAGCGGATGCTTTTTTGTATCCTCAGGCAATGCGCTTGAGCGCTCTTCGGGTTTCAGCACGATGTTGTGGATCTGAACCCAATCGCCTTTCTTTGCCATAATAAATACCTGCCTTTTGATTTGAATATTAAATCATCGTAAGGCTGCATGCGCTGCAGCCCTACGATTAAATGGTTACTTTTCGATATAGTCCCTGAAATCGCCCATGATCGCACGGGGAACGGGGAGGTCGAGCATGGTCTTAAGACCGGGACGGGCGTTAATGACATGGGGAATCATATTGACAACCATTGCAATGGTGCCGATACCACCGTCAACCTCGGGGCGTATGCTCATGTTGACCTCGGGAGTGCCTTCAAGAACGATGTAGTCACCGGTATGAGTGCCTTCCATTTCAGGCTCGATCTGCTGAGGATGGATCATATCAATCTTTACCTTTCCATCGACATATCCCTGACCGGTCATGCTGACGCCGGCAACATCGCCTGCTTTTGCGAAACCGTAAGGGGATTTCCTGTCAACAGAGGTAACGATGGGGGACATCTGCTGCTCGAACTTTTCCACATTCCAGCCGAGAGCCTTGGAGATCATGCCGACGGACTCAGCAAAACCGACATGACCTGCGAGGGTGCCGTCTGCAACACCTTTATTAAACGCATCAACGGTGAGACCCACGCCCTGCTCTTCCATAACCGCAGGACCGAAGGGGGAGAGACTGTTCACACGACGGCAGGTGACTTTTTCGACATCAGTCATGCAGCCGCTGAGACAGATAGCGAGAAGATCCATCATTAGACCGGGGTTGATGCCTGTTCCGAGAATGGAAACGCCATGCTCTTTTGCAATCTTATCCATTTCTTCGGCAAGCTCGGGCTCCTGAGCGGCCGGGAAGCTCATTTCCTCAGCAGTGGATATTACATTGACATTCTGCTCAACGATGTATTTAATCTTCGGAAATGCCTTTTTTGTGAATGAGTCGGTTGCAAGAACACAGATATCACAGTTCCCGTCATGAACGACCTCTTCGATATTTGGGTTTACGAGAACATCGGCACGGTCGCCGCGCTCAACACCCAGAATATCAAAGATGGACTTGCCGACGCGTGCAGGATGAATATCACAAACACCGACGATGTCAACACCCTTTTTGCGAAGAAGAACCTTTGCAATGCCGGAACCCATTGCGCCAAAGCCCCAAAGAGCTACCTTTACGTTTTCCATTGTTAGCCTCCTAAAGGTTAAAAATAATAAATACATATCCGCAACTTACGTTACAGAACAATACAGCCTAATTATACCACATATAGCAGTGTTTGCAAATATAATCATCAACTTATTCGAATGAAAAAGAATTATATCTTAGATATTTGTAAAAATAATTAAAGAACAAAGAAATAAAGGAGAATCGCTATGATAGAACAAGATACGATAAGATTATTGAGGGAATGTGATTCAGGCATTCAAATGGGCATATCGGCTATTGACGATGTGCTTGATAGAGTCAACGATGACACATTCAGAGGAATGCTCAGCGAGTGCATGGCAAAGCACGAAAAGCTGAAAAATGAGATAGTGCAGGAGCTAAATCGATTTAGGGATGAGGGCAAGGAACCTCCTGCGGCAGCAAAGGCAATGTCAAAAATGAAAACCGGAATTAAAATGGCAATCCATGATGACGATGCAACGATCGCAGAGCTGATAACCGACGGCTGCAATATGGGAATCAAATCATTAAGCAGGTATCTCAATAAATATGAGGCTGCGAGCGAAACGTCAAAGGATATTGCAAAACGGCTGATAGCTTTGGAAGAGGAGCTTTCCTGTGAAATAAGAAAGTATCTGTGAAATGAAAAAGTCACCCTCGCAGGTGACTTTTTCGATGCAGATTTTTATTTTTTCAGTGCTTCGGATACTTCGACCGCGACAGCGACGGTTGCGCCGACCATAGGGTTGTTGCCCATACCGATAAGTCCCATCATTTCCACATGGGCGGGTACGGAGCTGCTGCCTGCGAACTGGGCATCGGAATGCATTCTGCCCATCGTGTCTGTAAGGCCGTAGCTTGCAGGGCCTGCAGCCATGTTGTCGGGATGCAGAGTTCTTCCGGTACCGCCGCCGGAAGCAACGGAGAAATACTGCTTGCCGTTTTCGACGCACCATTTCTTGTACGTTCCTGCAACGGGATGCTGGAATCTGGTGGGGTTGGTGGAGTTGCCGGTTATGGAAACATCAACCTTCTCAAATCTCATGATTGCAACGCCCTCGTTGACATCGTCGGCACCGTAGCAGCGAACCTTGCTCTTCTCACCATCGGAGAAAGCTTTCTCATAGACGATGTCGAGCTCATCGGTGTATTCGTTGTACTTGGTCTCAACGTAAGTGAAGCCGTTAATACGCGATATGATGTATGCCGCATCCTTGCCGAGACCGTTGAGGATAACGCGAAGGGGCTTTGTCCTGACCTTGTTAGCCTTCTTTGCGATGCCGATAGCACCTTCGGCTGCAGCAAAGCTTTCGTGACCGGCAAGGAAAGCGAAGCATTCGGTTTCTTCACGAAGGAGCTTAGCACCCAGATTGCCGTGACCGAGACCGACTTTTCTCTGGTCAGCAACGGAACCGGGAATACAGAAGGACTGGAGCCCGAGCCCGAGTGCTTCGGCAGCTTCTGCTGCTGACTTAACATTCAGCTTAACGGCGATAGCTGCGCCGACAGTGTATGCCCAAACCGCATTATCAAAGCAGATGGGCTGAATCCCACGGACGATAGCATCAACATTGACGCCGATACCGTCAACTATTGCCTTTGCTTCTTCAAGATCCTTGATGCCGTACTTATTGAGTTCAGCGGTGATCTTATCGATTCTTCTTTCGTAACCTTCAAAATGTACCATAGTATTTACCTCACTCATGCCTCGGATCGATGTACTTTGCGGCTTCATCGAATCTTCCGTAATGCCCTGTAAACTTAGCGTAAGCATCGTTGGGCGACATGCCCTTGCCGATTGCTTCCATCATCTGACCGAGCTTTACGAATTCATAACCGATTATCTCATTGTTGTCATCAAGAGCGAGCTTGGTAATATAGCCTTCAGTAAGATTAAGATACCTTGCACCCTTCTCCTTGGTGGAGTAGGTGGTACCAACCATACTGCAAAGACCTTTACCGAGATCCTCAAGCCCTGCACCGACTGCAAGACCGTTATCGGAGAAAGCGCTCTGGCTTCTTCCATAGACGATCTGAAGGAAGAGCTCCCTCATTGCAGTATTGATAGCGTCGCAAACGAGGTCGGTATTGAGAGCCTCAAGTATGGTCTTGCCGGGAAGGATCTCGGCAGCCATTGCTGCGGAATGAGTCATACCGCTGCAGCCTATGGTCTCAACAAGAGCTTCCTCGATGATACCGTCCTTAATGTTAAGGGTGAGCTTGCAAGCTCCCTGCTGAGGTGCGCACCAGCCGACACCGTGGGTAAAACCGCTGATATCGGTGATCTGCTTGGCATTTACCCATTTGCCTTCTTCGGGTATGGGTGCGGGCTCATGCTTTGCGCCCTTGCATACACAGCACATATTTTTAACTTCCTGCGTGTATTCCATTTGTGTTATTCCTTTCTCGACACCCGATCTCTCGGGCCTTCGTTTGATTTCTATTTTGTACTAAATCATTTTAACATATTCTGAGTGAATTCCAACTCTCAGAACAGAAAAACAGTGACTACCGAGATACTATAATATCACGCCGTTGAGCTTCAGCAGCTCCCTTGCGCTTTCAACGGAATCAACACCGGTACGATTCTTGATCGGAGCGAATTCGTGTTTTCTGTCGACCTCAAACACAAGGCAGCCGTTGAGCATATGGATCATATCAAGAATAAGGGTTTCAAACTTATACCCGTTGGGCTTATCAGGTTCGATATGCTCCCCGTGCTCATCAATATGAGGTATTTTCTTTTCAACAATGTGAAGCGGCAGAGATTTGCCGATGATAGCATTCAGCTCCTCAACACGGAAAAGGTAATTGAGAGTGACGCCGAAGTTGTATGCCGGATCACCGTTCGGGAATTTAGCTTCTCGCATCTCATCGGTAAGCTCGTAGTATTCAACTATGGATGGGCGTCCGTCCTCAAGGCAGATAACGCCAACCCGTTCATCGGGCGACGCCTTTCTTATGACCTTGGCTCCGACGGAACAGCCCGAAAGCTTAGTTGCACCTACAAAAACAGGATCTGCAATGCGCTGAAGCACATTATCAACGGAGAATACGTTAAGCCACTCGATACCGTTATCCTTAACTATGTCGAGCATACCTCCTTTTGCCATGGAGGAATACCATCCGCCGTTACCGTTGGGAGAGGTGGATATCTTCCACTTTTCCTCAAGATACACCTTGCCGTTATAATCGGAAGCAGGCGCCATATCCTGAATAAAGAAGTGAACGTAATCCGGGTCGTATCCGAAATAATTCTTCTCTCTAAAGAAACCAATCGTGGCATCGTTATTCCTATCGCTGGTCATAACGAAAAGGTGGATGCTGTTTCCGGATGCCTTGGTTACATCCTTTATGTTGTTTATGAGGCATTCAAAGATGTAGAGATCACGGGTTATTCCGACATTATACATGCCTTTGGGCGCATCGGAACCGAGACGCGTTCCCATTCCGCCGGCAAGCAGCACAGCGGCAACATGCCCCGAACGGATCTCGCTAAGACCTACGGACATGAATTCATTTCGCCTTAAATTGATCTCGCTCATTCCGGTAACTTCGATCGGAGTGATAGCTCCGCGCGCGCCCGAATCTTTATCGGTTCTGACAACGGAAAAGTCGGTTGCTTCGATCTGGGATAAAAGCATGTTTTGCTTTTCGGGATCAAGCTCGTTATAGAATCTTAGAAGCTGTTTCTGATTACATGCTTCAAGCTTATTTATTGCTTCATCAAGTAACATATGTACTCCGTTTATTTGCGCTTAGGCAAAGCATTGCAGCAGAGGCCATCAAAATCGTGCGCCGCTTCAGCAATAACTTCGCTGACAGTGGGATGAGGATGAATGGTCTCGGAGATATCGGATATGCTTCCGCCCATCTTAAGGACAGCGGCTATCTCAGCAATCATATCGGTAACACGAGGCCCCATGAGCTGCGCGCCGAGGAGCTTGCCGTTAGGATCTGCAATGAGCTTTGCAGTTCCGAGTGCATCGCCCATGATCATAGCACGGCCGTTGCCTGCGATATTGAAAGAACCAACCCGATATTCAATACCTTGAGCTTTGCATTTATCCTCACTAAGTCCGACAAAAGCGATCTCGGGGCTTGTGTAGATGCAGGAGGGAACGATATCATAACCGATTGTTTCTTCGTGACCGCATGCGTTTGCCGCCGCAGTAAAACCTTGAGCGGTTGCGACATGTGCAAGCTGAATTTTACCGGTTATATCACCGATAGCATAGATATTTTCCACATTAGTCCTGCAATGCTCGTCAATATTCACAAATGCACGGTTCATTTCAATGCCGACATTTTCAAGACCGATACCGGCAGTCATTGCACGCCTGCCAACGGAAACAACACAGCAAGCGCCCTCAGCAGTCTTTTCCTGACCGTTGAGCTCATAATGAACGGTTACATTATCTCCGCCGTCGATAGAAGTGACCTTTGCATTATTGATGACGCTGACCTTCTTTTTCTTGAGAACCCTCGAAAGCAGGCGAACTATATCGGCATCGACACCGGGAAGTATACTGGGCATCATTTCGATAACGGTAACGGGTCTGCCGAGACTTGCAAACAGAGTTGCAAATTCGATGCCTATGACGCCGCCGCCGATGATGACGAAGCTTTCCGGCAGCTCGGTCATGGTAAGAATATCATCGGAAGTTACCACGTTTTTGCCGTCTATACCGGGAATGGGAGGACGGGCAGGGGAGCTTCCTGTTGCGAGAATGAGCTTATCAAAGGAAATGCTTGCTCCGTTTACATCAAGAGTATGCGCGTCAACAACAGTACCGAAACCTTCAATAAGGGTAACGCCGTGGGCCTTTTCGAGCCCTGCGATTCCGCTGCGGAGCTTGGATACGATGGTATCTTTGTATTCTGCCATCTTTGCAAAATCAAAATAAACCTCGCAGGTGATAACACCGCAGACAGCGGAATTCTTCGCGCACTCATATACCTCAGCGCCGTGGAGCAGAGCTTTTGTGGGGATACAGCCCCTGTTAAGACAGGTCCCGCCGACTTCACGAGCTTCAACCAATGCAACACGCTTGCCGTACTGAGCGCATCTTATTGCACATTCATAACCGCCCGGGCCTGCGCCCAGGACAACAACATCATAATTGTAATCACACATAGTATGTGTATCCTTTCACTATTGCTTGATTAAAACCTGCAAAAACAGAATACCATAACATGCGATATATTTCAAGTTTTTTCGCGGGATAATTTCGGGCGCAAGGTAAAAAATAACTGTATGGAAAGAAAGAATGAAAGAAAAGAAACAAAGGGTTTTCAAAACAGAGTGACGGTTGCAGCGGATATGGCGGCAGCTTTATTTGACGAACTGCCGAAACGCGAAGGAAAACAGCCAAAGTTTGATAATTATGAGGAATACCTCGCAAATAATGCGCCTACGCATGAACAGCTTGAGGAGCAAAGAGAAAATGCTGCCGAACCGTCTCCGCTCGTATCAATAGCAATCGTTGCAAAGGAATGCAGCGGAGCAAGCCTTGATGCAACATTGATCTCTTTGATGGCGCAGACTTATACAAACTGGGAAGCATGCATTATGCTCGGACTGGAAGAAAAACAGCTTAAAAGGTTTAACGATACCGCAAATCTCAGGGTGGTTATTTCTTCGGGAACCGAAAAAGACCTTTGGAGGCAGGCAAGCGCGCATATGCGCGGAGCATACATACTGCAATTACGTCCGGGAGATATACTTTCGTCAGAAGCGCTGTATTTAATGATGCAATCCGCAATAAGTAATCAGGACTTTGAAGCTGTATTTGCCGATGAAGACGCACTTGACGATAACGGAAATCGCTGCCAACCGATATTTAAACCGGAATATGGAAATGTAACGGTCCTTACGCATAATTCGATAGGCAGTCCTCTGATAATATCAAAAAGAGTCTTTGAAGCGATCGGAGGTTTTGTCGGCGGAACTCCTTTGGACAGATGGCAGTACGCGGTCAGAGCACTGAGAAAAGCAAGGACAACACAGCATATCGCACGGATATTGCTTTCTTCACGAAATGGGAATGAATGGACGGATAATGCACATGCAGCGGATGTTATGGAGAGCACTGTATCGGGTAAAAAGACTTCAATATCATGCTCGACAGGGAAGAATACAGGCACTCTAAAGATCAATGTTGACATCGGAAAGGAACCGCAGGCAAGCATTATTATTCCCAATATTGATAACTTTGAGAACCTGAAAAGATGCGTCGAATCAATTGAACTGGGCTCAGATTACTCTAACGGGTATCGTATTTATATTGCAGACGACAGGAGGGAAGATGCAGAATTAAGACGATACTTGGATGCCTTGAAGAAGACGGGGACCGCATCGTTGATCAGCATTGGCAGCAAACTGTCATTGCCGCAGATCATCAATCATTGTGCAAAAAAGGCTATAAACGAACTTCTGATTTTTGTCAACGGAAGCTGTGAGATAACAACACCGAGATTCATTGATGAGATGAAGAATCTTGCGATGATGAGATTATCGGGAGCAGTCGGCGGAAAGCTTATAGGCCCGGACGGCAGGATAATTTCAGTCGGTGAGGTGATCGGTATAAACGGCTGGACAGGATGTCCGTATCGGGGCGAACCGGATGATACTGCCGACATATTAAAGCTCAGTTTTACGGGTCTGCAGAGGAATGTCTCCGCAGTATCGGGAGCCTTTATGGCAATACGCGGAGACATTTTTATGAGTGCAGGCATGCTTGATGAAACCTTAAGCATGGTCGGCTGGGATACGGAATTCTGCATCAGACTGATGCGAAGGGGGTATATGAACTACTTCACCCCGTATGCAGAGGCAATCATGTATGGAAATATTCCGTCATACGGTACAGCAAGCAAAGAGAACCTTGAACGCTGCTACGACAGCTTCAGGCAAACGCTGATAGAAGGCGATAAATACTATAATCCCAATTTCGATTATGCAAGCAGTATTCCTTCGCTTGCCGTAAAACCGTACCCTGCGGCGGAGCTCAATCCGTTCTATCAAACATAAGCTCCTATTCAAGGTCGATCATAAGCTTTTTGTCGGATTGATTATCTGGATTAAGGGAAGATGCTTTGTTAAGCGTCTTAATGATCTGACGAGTCCGAACCCCGATCATCTTTTCAAGCTCGGTATTGGCAGTATTCAGGCTCTTTTGTGTTTTTTCAAGAACCTCGCCGAATGTTTCGAATTCCTTCCTGATTTCTGTAAGTATTTTCCAAATATCTCCGCTTCGCTTCTGAATAGCCAGTGTCTGGAAACCGAGGCGCAGACTGTTGAGAAGAACGGCCATTGTCGAAGGCCCGGCAATATTGATCTTATAATCATGCTGCAGCTTTTCGATAAGCCCAAGCCGAACCGCTTCGGCATAGAGTCCCTCGGCAGGCAGGAACATTATCGCAAAATCGGTTGTGCGCGGTGGATTGATGTACTTATCGCGGATACTCTTTGCACAAGTCCGAAGAGTATCCGAAAGCGTCTTCTTTGCAGCGGCAACCAAGTCGGGATCGCCTGAATCATACGCTGTAACGAGTGCTTCATAGGTGTCGGCAGGGAATTTACTGTCAATGGGCAGGTAAAGCGACTCGTTATCATCGGAAGGCATTTTAATCGCGAATTCGACACGCTCATTTCCACTGTTCTTCTTAGCGTCAAAATTGCGTTCATACTGCTCGGGCGCAAGTATCTCTTCCAAAATTGCCCCGAGCTGAAGTTCACCGAGATTTCCCCTTGTTTTAACGTTCGATAGAACGCGCTTGAGATCACCGACACCGGCAGCAAGGCTCTGCATTTCTCCGAGCCCTTTGTAGACTTCGGTAAGCCTTTCGCTGATGAGCTTAAAGTTTTCGTTGAACCTTTCATTCAATGTACGCTGAAGCTTTTCGTCAACGACTCCGCGGATCTCATCCAATTTCTTATCGTTGCTCTCTCTCATCTGCTTGAGATTGCTTTCAAGAGAAGCGGTGATAAGCTTCAGCTGCTCAATGCTGCTTAATTCAAAGGATTTGAACCTCTCCTCGCTTTGACGGGATGATCCTTCAAAGCTCTTACGAATACCGTCAAGCCCGTCGGTTACGGATTTATTCTGGGCTTCCAGCCTAACGGAAAGTCCGCTTTCGAGTGCTGACTGTCTATCCGTCAACTGCTTTCCGAGAGAATCAAAACGCACGGCCATGCTTTCGTTCAGCGCGGTGCGAAGCTCGGCAATGCTGCGATTTAGATTTGCAGCGTTCTGCTCGGAATCCTCATTCAGACGAAACTCAAGCTCAACGAGCTTCCTTGAAATCTCATCGACCGCTGCCGATGTATTATTCCGATCCGTTTGCTTAACTATAAGGATAATACAGCATATGCAGCTGATAAGAACAACAGCGAGCAAAGAAAAGTATTGCCACAACTCCATAATTTGGTTCCTCCTTTTAAAAATCGATGCGGATGCATAGAATGCATACGCATCGATTCCTGTATAAGCGTTCGAAAATTTTTATTTGTCGGATTTAACTTCAACGGGTTTATTACCGCTATTCTTCTTATTCTGCTTACTTATGGCAACGCGGATAACGACCTCGGCAATTATCAGACCAACGATAGCTATGGAAGAGATGATGATGATCGTGGTGAAGACCGAACGGACACTCTTAAGACGCTCGCCGTTAGGTGAATAATCGGTAATCAAGGATTCCAATTTTTCTCCGAGCTGCGGATCCTCAACAACATTGGGGTCAGCAGGCTGCGGCGTCTCATTTCCCGGAACGATATCTTCTCCGTAAAAAGCATTGAGCGTGATGTCATAGCGAAGCGAGTTCCCGGAAATATCGGTTGCCGTTAGCTGGAACAAAAGCTCGCGTTCGCCTCCGGTATAAAGCGTACAGGGCACAGAATAGAAATCGTTTTCACCAGTGGACGGACTTAAATGCTGATAATCCCAAACCGTTATATCCAGATTAGGCTCAACAATAGTGACGTTCTCATAGCTTATGCTTCCGTAGTTCCTGATATAGAAACGTAATACGACATAATTGCTCGCAGTAAGCTGCTGCTCTATCGCAACTCTGAAATCAATTCCGAGAGTCGACGGATCAACGTAGGGCAGCAGGGGATAGCTTACGGTGTTATCCCTGAAAACGACGCCTTCGTTTTCACCTGTTATATAAAAGACGACATATCGGAGCTTATCCGGGTTCGGAGCGTTGTATTCGATTATTTTGGTTTCGCCTATCGCAAGATTAAATGCTCCGGTGAGCCGATTTCCAAGGTCATCGGTAACAACAAGGTTGTTCAACATGCAGTTTCCGTTATTTGTAAGGTACAGCGTGTATTTCACACCCTCAGGAGTCGATGCGCCGACAAGCACTTCCTTGGATAACTGAGCATGTAGAATTCCGAGAGTGCGCTTTGAAGCGGATACGCGCAGCTCCTCGGTACTTCCCTCGGGAGTGAAGTATGCTACGGGTTCGGATACTACAGAGCCCTTACCCATTGTATATGTGTAGACAAATACAAAGCTTTCGCCTGATGCAAGCGAAAACGGTGCGACCATCGGATCGCTTCCGGTAATGGCTTTATCAATGAGCCTTATATTATTCAGCTTGATTGAACCGGTGTTGACAAGGGTATATGTAAACACGACCTCTTCACCGGTGACGGCACTTGCCTTGTCCATAACTCTGCTGACGGACATATAGGCAGTATTAGCACGGGTGATAAGAAGGGTCAGATCGTGTGAAACACTTCGCCATTCACCGTTAAAATACTGCTTCCATGATACGGTAAACGTAAGAGGAACACCGATCATTTTTTCCTTAACATGCAGCTCAGCGGTAAGTGTTATAGATCCTCCTGCAGGCAAATGAACGGGCGAACCGAAATCTGCATGGTAACTGTTGGAAACGGTCACATCAATATAATCCATTATGCCGGTAGGAGGCACATATGGGGTTCCCTCAGGGGTTGGTTCGATTGAAGGCCATTCAGTAGGCGTGGGAGTGTCGGTTGGTACAATCGTCGGACTGGGGGACGGAGTAACAGGCCCGGGCGTGGTTGTTCCGGGCTGCGGAGTTATCTTTGGGTCGGAGCCAGCCTTATGTTCGGACGCATTGATCTCACGGCCTGCATCATGCGAAGGGGTGGGCGACATCTCATCGCCGGGCTCCGGTGATGTGGAAGGATCATGTGAGGGAGTAACGGACACAGGCTCGTTCAGGTTGTTTACAACAATTGATACAACAACATTCCCTTCGCCTGCAAGACTTTCGGGGGAAGAAGAAATGAAGAGACTGCCCGCCGGCAGCTCGGGATTGGGCACGGACGTAACGATGGGCTCGGATTTTATATCCTGCCCGGAATTTGCGGCGAAACTCTCCATATACGCGCTGTTGATGCTGACAGACAGTACAGAAAACACAACAACTATTGACGTCAGTACAGCTATAAACTTCTTAAATACAGAACTTCTTTTCAATTTTGCATCCTATACCCGATGATCGGGTGCCTTTCTTTCTATCTCATTATATTAAACGAATATTGCCGGATAATGGTTTTGCGCGTATTCCGGAACGGAAGAAATTGTTTACACAAAGCCTCATTATCAATTATAGCTTAATTCAACGTGGATATCAAGCTTTTTTTCAGCACATAGGGAATGGACATAATATATAGAATGAATGGAAATTTGTATTTCATTTTAAGTGAATTTATGGTAGAATTAACTAAGCGTGTAAAGCAGGCGCTTGCTTTACGAAAATGAACCAAAGGAGAGTATATCGGGAACATGACAAATCCGTTTCCTACATCCGGGATTATCAGTGCTGCGGTATTTTCATTTTTGGCATATTTTTCAGCGGTAGTATTCTATTCACGCTTCCCCTTAGAGTATGCATATCTTTCTATCGCTTCAAAATCCCAAAAGAAAGCATTGCTAAAACCTGTTAATCTTGTTAAGGACAAGGATAATTTCTATTTGGTTGCTGCTGTTCTTTTAGCGGCTTTTGCTCTTCGCGTTGTATTGTCAAACTGGATAGTCGGCAACAAGACCGACATCAATTGCTTTACCGCTTGGGCTAATCGTGCTGCGACCAAAGGACTCAAGAATTTTTACAGCGGCGGCAGCTTCTCGGATTATCCGCCGGGATACATTACCGTGCTTGCAGCTATGGGTAAAATAGCAAATCTCTTCGGACATACAGTTAAAAATGCTTCCGGAGCCTATGATTCTGTTTATGTTTTCCTTGTTAAGCTGCCTTCGTTTATTGCAGATCTTGCCTCGGCATATCTCGTTTATCATCTTGCAAGAAAAAAACTTCGCTTTGAGCCTTCGCTTGTTCTAATGGCTCTTGTCGCTTTTAATCCTGTAATCATGTATAACTCCGCAGGCTACGGTCAGGTCGATCAGATCTTTACCGTTCTGCTTGCATTGAGCATTATCCTTCTGGTGACAAATAAGCCGATATGGGCAGGAACGGTATATGGGCTTTCAATAGTATTGAAACCTCAGGCTTTGATGGCAGGCCCTATTCTTGCGATTGCTTATTTTATGTACATATTTGATCCGAATTTCTTTAGTACAGCAAATATTAAATCAAACGATGATGTCAAAAAGCGCATCATAAAAACCGCCATCGCTGTACTGTCTGCGGTCATGCTGATCGTTGTTTCGGCATTACCGTATCATACTGCCGAGTATCCATTCTATCAAATCATTCTTGATAAGTATCTCGGAACTGCGACTTCATATAAATACGTTTCTATCAATGCCTATAATCTGTACGGTATGATAGGCGCTAACTGGGCTTCGCTTGATAAGATCGCATTCGGAAGCATCACATACGGAACTCTTGGCACTATCGGCATGGTCATTTCGTTTGCCATTACCGTTGTCCTTTATGTCTTTGGAAGAAAAAAGCATCGTGGTGCGTTGATGCTTTCAATTGCATATCTGTTCTCCGCACTGTTTACGATTGGTCACTATATGCATGAGAGGTACATAATTCCGACAATACTTTTGCTGATCTTAGCATACGTCATTTATTCCGATCGGAGGCTTCTCATGATTGCGGCTCTGTACTCTATACCGATATTTATGAACTGCATGGCTTCGTTCTATTATTGTGAGTATATAGGCACAAACACAGCGTACTGGGATCTGAAACTGATAAAGTGGGTATCTATAATAAATGTTGTTATGTTTGTAATATTTACATATGTATGTGTGGATATTATGATTCGGGGAAGAACCATCGGAGATATATTCAGAAAGAATTCCGAAGACCTGGTATTGTCTAACGCAGTATCTTCAGGTGAACAGGAAAAAGGAGCAAAGTAAAGTGAAAAAGAGATTAGCTTATTTATTGATATTTGTTCTGCTTATATGCATGTCATTTGCTTGCAGCTGCGGAGGAAATGTCGAAGATATAGTAAAAAACGGCAATCTGGATGAAATAAATTCATCCAGCGGATTACCTGTCGGATGGGAGTTCTATTCATATTATTTGGATCATGATACCGATTTCCCTAAACCGGTGAGCTATTTCACTATGGAAACCGATCCGACATACGGAAACGTTGTAAAGCTTACCAACTCAGGCAGCGATGATTCAAGGCTCATGCAGACTATTACTGTTAAGCCCAATAAGACGTATAAGTTCACCTGCTATGTCAAAACCTCCGATGTTGTCGGGGCTCTCGGTGCAAACATTGGCTTTGAGGATTCTACTACCCACAGCGACGGCATTATTGGTACACATGATTGGACGAAGCTCGAAGTCATCGGAAAGACCGGCAAAGATCAGAAAACCGTTCAGGTAGGTTTACGGCTCGGAGGATTCGGTGCCGAAGCTACCGGAACTGCTTGGTTCAGCGGCCTTACGGTTGAGCAGGTTTCATCGAACAGCGATGCTATCCTCCTTTATACCGAGAATGCGCAAAACGGAAACGGTTCTTCTAACACTTCTGCAAATACAAAAGAAGCTGCAGCAAGAAGCAAAATGGTAGTCATTATGTGCTTCGTTTACATTCTTGTGCCGATTGCCATAGTTTTCCTGCTTGAATATGAAACAAATTTTGATAAGCACAGGAGAAAACCATATCCTCCGACCCTTGCACAATCGGATAAGCTGTTTTTAAGTACCAAACCCGATCTTCCGGGTAAAACCGATACTAAGCTTCATTATACCCGCAAGGACTGGATATTTGTTGTTGTACTGACTGCTGTATACGCAGTAGTTGCGCTTACCAATCTCGGAAGCCTAAAGGGGCCTGAAAACGCATGGAAGGGCGACACCGAAAGTACTGTTGTTATCAGTTTAGACGAAGCTGCCGAAATTTACAGGGTCTCTCAGAATGGCGGAATTGCCAATAAAGCAACGTATACATTGACATCCGATACGGGCAAAACAATTAGCTTCAGCCAGGAATACGGTACGATGTATCGTTGGAGCAGGATCTCGGGATCAAAGGCAAACGGCGCTGATGCTAATGATTCAAGCAAATATCCGTTTGGGACAGAAAAAATACAGACCGTTACGCTGAGCGTCACAAAGGGAAGCGTTGTTCTTAATGAACTTGCGTTCTTTGATGCTGACGGAAATACTATACCCGTTCATACAGAAAATGAAGCAGGGAATGCTCTGATTGATGAGCAGGATACCGCTTCTCAGTATCGCACCGCGATGACGGGCATGTATTTTGATGAGCTGTATCATGCAAGAACTGCATACGAGGGACTTAACAGCATGTCCATCTACGAATGGACACATCCGCCTCTCGGAAAGCAGATCATTGCAATCGGCATAAGCATTTTCGGAATGAACCCGTTTGGCTGGAGGTGTATGGGCGCAATATTCGGTATTGCGATGATACCCGTCATGTACGCTTTCGGCAAACGCTTGTTCAAAAGATCCGAGCTTGCCCTTCTTGCCGCCGGACTTCTTGCATTTGATTTTATGCATTTCACGCAGACAAGGATTGCCACGATTGATACCTACGGCGTATTCTTTAATCTCTGCATGATCTACTATATGTATAAGTTCATCAAGATGGATCTTGGCGATGATCTGAAATCAACGCTGATTCCGCTTGGCCTTTCCGGGTTGTTCTTTGGACTGGGCTGTTCAAGCAAATGGATATGTGTTTATACGGGCGCAGCGCTTGCGGTCATGTTCTTTGCAAAAATGATAACAATGTGGGTCAAGTCAAAGAACATTCTGAAGCAAAAAAACAAGAGTAAAGATTCGCTTGAAGAACCTGCATATAAGAACGCGATGAACTACCCTAAGCGTTTCCTGTTCACCTGCCTGTGGTGCGTTCTGTTCTTTATTGTGATCCCCGTTTCGATTTACGTCGTTTCGTACCGTCCGTATTGGAACGGCCAGTGGAAGCAGCAAGCTGTTGATGCAAAGACGATCGAACTTCGCAATAAGAATGAGATTGCAGCTGATGAATATGCAACCGAAGAGGATCTGTCGCTCGGTGATAAGGTAAGCGCATACATGAACGGTGTAATTAAAAACCAGAAGGACATGTACAATTATCACAGCAAGCTTACCGCAACTCATTCATATCAGTCTGCATGGTATGAATGGCCGCTGTCCAACAGACCCGTATGGTTCTGTTCAAGCGAGGATGCGGACACCACAAGGGCAGGAACGATTTCAACTTTCGGAAATCCTGCCGTTTGGTGGGTGTGCTTTGTCGGCACTCTGACCTTTGTAATAATGCTTCTGCTTGGTAAAATCAAGTTTAACACTGATGCGTTCATGATTCTGATGAGCATAGCATCAGCAATGCTTCCGTGGATGCTCGTGTCAAGGTGCGTATTTGTATACCATTACTTCGCAACAGTGCCGTTTATCATTCTTGCAAGCGTGTATGTCCTGAAGCATTATGAGGATAAGTATTGCTACTTTGAAGTGAATAAAGCAATGCTTAACTCTAAAACCCCCGGCACCCCCAATCCAAAGCCTTGGGTAAAGTACATCAAATGGGTATGGCTCATACTTGCAGTTGTGCTGTTCTGTCTCTTCTACCCGGTGATCAGCGGTCTCCATGTTTCAAAGGCATATATCAGATTCCTTCAGTGGCTGCCGACATGGACTTTCCTCGGAATATGGTTTTGATCTAAAGGAGCGGTATTATGGATAATCTAAATGTTGAGACGAATAAGTCAACAGCAAAGAAACCCGAAAGCGAAGGACGAAAAAGTATTCTTCAGTTTATTAAGTTTGGGCTTGTGGGTATCAGCAATACTCTTATCGATCTTATAGTAAGCATGGGGCTTAATGCTCTGTTCAGCATTTATTATCTTGCAAAGATAGTCGGATATTGCTGCGGAATACTGAACAGTTACCTGCTTAATACCCGATGGACCTTCAAGGAAGAACGCAAAAAGGATGCGCGAGAGATTATCAGTTTTATCGGAGTCAACCTTGTTGTTCTCGCTGTTTCAACAGCACTTATGTATTTCATGAAGGATAAATGGGGCTTCATAGGTTGGTGGGAGTCGCTGGGGCTACCAAATCTTATTGTAAAAGTTATCAACGGCGAGAGGTTCTGCATGCTTGTTTCTGCTGTTATATGTATCATCATTAACTTTATTGGAAATAAGCTTATCGTGTTCAACCGCAAAGATACAGAAAACTGATTGATATGGAATGCCGGGAGAGAGAGCTTTCCCGGCATAACTGCTGTTTTGAGGAGGTGCAGAGCATGCTTTCAAGGATAATGAGCTACGGTTTGACCGGGCTCACCGGTTTTCCTGTGACGGTTGAAGTCGATATAGGATACGGTATGACGAAATTCGAAACAGTGGGCTTACCGGATAATGCGGTTAAGGAATCGCGTGAAAGAGTTCGTTCGGCAATTATAAATTCCGGCTTCAATTTTCCCGAAACCAGAATAATCGCTAATCTGGCTCCTGCCGATATAAGAAAGGAAGGCTCAATCTACGATCTTCCCATTGCTGTCGGTATTCTTTGCGCATGCGGTGAAATCAAGAATTGGTCGGTAGAGGATTGGGTAATAATCGGTGAGCTTGCGCTTGACGGTTCCGTCAGAGGCGTTAACGGCGTGCTTCCGATGATAATTGACGCAAAAGCTCGAGGATACACAAAGGTTTTGCTTCCCAAAGAGAATGCCGCAGAAGCTATGTATATCGACGGAGTAACCGCGATTCCGGTTTCTTCTCTTGCCGAAGCGGCAATGTTTCTGAGGGGAGATAAGCATATTGACCCACAACCGCTTACCGTATGGAGAGCGGAGCAGGTTGAGTATGACGCTGATTTTGCTCTGATAAAGGGTCAGCAATCCGCAAAAAGGGCTGCGGAAGTTGCGGCGGCAGGCGGACATAATATCCTATTTATTGGCACTCCGGGATCGGGCAAGACAATGCTCGCAAGAAGCATTCCGTCGATTCTTCCGCCGCTCACACACGAAGAAGCCCTTGAAATCACAAAAATACATTCCGTTGCCGGTATTATGAGAGGGAAAAATAATATTGTGACAGAAAGGCCGTTCCGTTCGCCGCATCATTCCGCATCAATTCCTTCACTCGTCGGCGGCGGAGCAAGGGCTCTTCCGGGAGAAATAAGCTTAGCGCATTACGGAGTTCTGTTCCTCGATGAGTTTGCAGAATTTCCCAAAATGGTACTTGAAGCGCTGCGCCAGCCTATGGAGGACGGTGTAATAACGATTTCGAGAACTGCGGCTAAAGCCGATTATCCGGCAAATTTCATGCTTGTTGCCGCTATGAATCCATGTCCGTGCGGCAATTTCGGTTCGAGAACCAAACCGTGCAAATGCACAAAATACCAGATTGAAAGATACCTTGGCAGAATAAGCGGCCCCGTACTCGACAGGATAGATATTCATGTCGAGATGACCGATGTTGATTATGATGATATTACTTCCAAACAGCTCGGCGAGAGTTCGGCAGCTGTACGAGAAAGGGTGACAAGGGCGAGAGAGATACAGAATAGGAGATATATTGACGACGGAATCATTATGAATTCTCAGCTTAGTTCTAAGCTTGTTAAGAAGCACTGCATCCTTGAAGACGATGCCGAACAGCTCGTTAAGCTTTCATTTACGAGACTGAATCTTTCTGCAAGAGCGTATAACAGAATTCTGAAAGTTGCGAGGACGATTTCTGACCTTGCGGGAGATGAAAGAATCACGCGTGCCGCAATTGCAGAAGCTCTGCAGTATCGCTCGGTAGACAGCAAGTATTGGGGTGCGGAATGAACTATTCTTTTGAAGAAAAGCTCTATATCTGGCTGAGCAATGTGTTTGAATGCAGTGCTGTATCTGCCCATGCGCTTGTTGACGCAAATGGCGGCATTGTTGAGCTGTATGAAGCAGTAAGAAAAGGAACCGAGATATTTCCAAACAGGATTTCTCTCGAAAAACGGGAAAAGCTCCGGCTGCTTGCTCCAATGCAGCAAATCGATGATTTCATTTCGGGCTTGGAATCAAATTGCGTGCGAGCGCTGACCTTTGCAAGCGATGATTATCCCGAGCTTCTGAAATGTATCTATGATCCGCCGCTCGTTCTTTATTCAAGAGGCTGCGGAGATATAAATAATATGAGCTTGCCGTTCGCGATAATCGGTTCCCGTAACTGTACAGATTACGGCGAAAGCATGTCGGCACTGTTTGGCGAGACACTGGCAAGAAACGGATTTACGATAGTATCAGGTCTTGCGTATGGGTGCGATGCCATGGCTTCGGTCGGCGCACTGAAGGCTGACGGGAATCCGCTTCCGACCGTTGCGGTATTAGGTCAGGGCGTGTGCGTAGATAAGAATGATTCAACGGCAAGGACAATGAATAAAATCCTCGAACGTGGGCTTGTATTGAGCGAACTTTTGCCGCATTCGCGCGCTTTCAAGGGCTCATATCCGATGAGAAACCGAATCATAAGCGGCTTGAGTCAAGGGCTGCTCGTAGTTGAGGCAGGCTTGAGAAGCGGCACGATGATAACCGCAAACGCGGCTATGGAACAGGGGAGAATGGTATTTGCGCTTCCCGGCAGAATAACCGATAGGATGAGTCAGGGTACAAATCAGATGCTTAAAAACGGTGCGGCTCAGGCCGTTTACGGTACGGATGATATTCTTGAATACTTCGGAATAACGGATATTTCGTATGAGAAGAACAACCGTGCGGCATCAGAGGATAATGCGGTTAAGAATCTGTCTCCGTCCGCGAAGAAGCTATATCTTGCCCTGCAGAAGGGGGAAAGGCCGTTCGATAATCTATGCGAAACAACCGGTATTACTGCGGCGGAATTGAATTCGTATCTGACGGAAATGGAGTTAATGGGACTTATCACGCAGCTTCCCGGGCGCGTTTATACAGCAAAATCGAAGCTTTGACCGTGCAAAATGACCTAATTTCGGTAAGTTGTATAATTAAGTGTCCAAAATAAAAAAAGGATAGCTCCATAGCGAAAAGCCTGCTACAATGTAAATTGGCAAAAAAACAAGAAAGGAGG
>SFIR01000032.1 GCA_004556165.1 Clostridiales bacterium
ATATGCAGGCCAGATGATCTGCGTAGCATTCCGTCACTACAACGTAACCGATATGTTCTCCGTCAACCTTGACGCAGTAGAAGTACTCGGCCGCGGCACAGTAGAGCCCACCGAACCTCCCGTAGAGCCCACCGAACCCCCCGTAGAGCCCACCCTGCCTCCCATCGGCGAGCTGCCCTCCTTCGTAGTAGACAACTACTATGCACAGGTTGGCGACGTCATTGAGATCCCCGTTGTGCTCTATGCATACGAAGGCAATGCACATGTTCTGAACATGTGGCTGGATTACGATCCCGCAGCACTTCAGATCAACAGCATCACCTACGGTGAATTCATCACCAATGCACAGGGTCTCGGCGGCATGGTCGTTCTTGATTACACCACCGTTCCCGGTTCCATCCGTCTCGGCGTTGTTGATCCTCAGAATGATCCTATCCCCGCAGGTTCCGAGCCCATGGTGATCTACACGATCAATGCAACCGTCCTCGAGGGCGCAGCAGAGACCAATGTCCTTGACATCACCGTAAACGAGTTCAAGAACTACCCCATCGGCGGTACCGTAACGCTCATCGAGCACTATGTCTATGACGGTGCTGTCATCATCGGCGAAGAGCCCACTGAGCCTCCCGTAGAGCCCACTGAGCCTCCCGTAGAGCCCACTGAGCCTCCCGTAGAGCCCACCGAGCCTCCCGTAGAGCC
The DNA here is from genome assembly GCA_004556165.1 of Clostridiales bacterium. GTDB lineage: Bacteria > Bacillota > Clostridia > Christensenellales > CAG-138 > PeH17. The sequence goes on from SFIR01000032.1 coordinate 700, forward strand.
CACTGAGCCTCCCGTAGAGCCCACTGAGCCTCCCGTGGAGCCGACTCCCACCCCCGCACCCGTACCCGGCACCGGCGCAGCAACCCTGATCGGTCTCGGCGTAATGGCACTTCTCTCCGGCGCAGGCGTAGTTCTGTTCAGGAAGAAAGAGGACTAATCCAATAAGTAAGTGAAGCTAACTTCACTCAAAGAAAGCGAGTTCCCGAAAGGGAGCTCGCTTTTTGAATATGTACGGAGCGGAACGGAAGCAAGGCAACAGAAAGAATTTGACAAAACCAAACCGAATCCGAAATGAGTTGACCGCGAAGATAGCAGAGCAATCCCTGCTGCGGAAAAGGACGGAATAATCAAGTCCATTCAGATGTCACGGGGATAATGAACAACGAATCAAACTAAGCTAAAGGGCTTATCCCCTGCCGTACACAGGAAACAAGCCCTCGAAGCCGCTTGCTTTACTTCAATTGTCTGACTTTTTGGGGTTCAGATCACATTGATGCCTGCACTTTGCATATCTAACGGAACCAAAATAAACAAAAGGCGTATCGTGATGAATCACGATACGCCGCGCTATGCTCAATATTATTTAGCCATCAATAAGGAAATACGCTTTGCAAATTCGTAAGGATCTTCGATCTTAAGCCCGGCAAGCAGTGTTGCCTGGTCGTAAAGCAGCTCGACGAAGATCTTGAATTTCTCCTCATCCTCAGCCCGATTCTCCATCGCCTTTTTGAGAGACACAAAGGCAGGATGCTCGGGGTTAAGCTCGAGCGCACGCTCCGCTTTCACTTCGGAACCGTTCGGGAGATCGGAAAGAACCTTCTCCATCTCAAGCGATACGGGGCCGTCGCTGACGAGTGCGGCAGGAGCATCGGAAAGCTTATTCGTGAGCCTTACGGCGCAGACCTTGCCGGAAAGCACTTCCTTGACGGCTTCAAGGAGCTCCTTATTCTCCTCCTGCTTCTGCTCGACTTCCTTCTTTTCATCCTCGGTCGAAATATTCAGCTCTTTATCGGTGATGGAACGGAAGGGCTTGCCCTCAAAGCCGTTCATCATCTTGAGGGCGAATTCATCGACGTTATCGGGCATGAGAAGTACATCATAACCCTTGTCAAGAAGGTATTTGAGGGTCGGCATGCGCTTTAGCTCATCGAGGCTTGAACCGCATGCATAGTAGATTTCGGTCTGATTCTCATTGAGCGCCTCCACATACTCCTTGAGGGTTATCATACGGTTCTCCTTTGCGGATTCATACATAAGCAGGTCGGAAAGGAAATCCGCTTCCATGCCGTAGGATTCATAGATGCCGTACTTAATCGAAAGCCCGAAGGTTTTGAAGAACTTCTCGTAAGTCTCGCGTTCATTGTCGCGGAGCTTTTCAAGCTCGGATTTGATCTTCTTTTTCAGACCGTTTGCGATGGCGCGCATCTGTCTGCTCTGCTGGAGCATTTCTCGGGAAATATTCAGCGATATATCCGAAGAATCTACAAGGCCCTTAACGAAGCCGAAAAATTCGGGAAGAAGATCCTCGCAGCTTTCCATAATCATCACGCCGTTTGAATAGAGCTGGAGCCCCCGCTTATAATTCTTGGAATAGAGATTGTACGGCGCGGCGGAGGGAATGTAGAGTATCGAATTATAGCTTATTGCGCCCTCGGTATTGTAATGGATATGGCAGAGGGGCTTCTCATAGTCGTGGAATTTATCGGTATAGAACTGGTTATAATCCTCATCGGTGAGCTCGGCCTTATTCCTCCTCCAGAGGGGAACCATGCTGTTAAGGGTCGTATCCTCAACCACCGTTTCATACTCCGGCTCCTTTTCCTCCTTGCACTCATCACATTCGCACTCGTCATGGTCATGCTCACATTCGCACTCGTCGTGGTCATGCTCGCACTCGCATTCATCGTTGTCATGGTCGCTTTCGTCCTTCTTGAGGCGGCTGGTCTCAATCATCATCTTAATCGGATAACGGATATAATCGGAATACTTCCTGACAAGTCCGCGAAGCGTATAGGTTTCGAGGAATTCATCGTAATTCTCATCATCAGTATTATCCTTGAGGTACAGCGTGATAACGGTACCGACACTATCCTTCTCGGCAGGCTCAACGGTATAGCCGTCAAGACCCTCGCTCTCCCACAGCCATGCTTCTTCGGAACCATCTGCACGGCTCAGAACGGTGATCTTCTTCGCAACCATGAAAGCGGAGTAGAAGCCGACGCCGAACTGACCGATAACGTCCATATCCTCGCTCATCTTCTCATCATCGGCATGCTCCTGCTTGAATGCACGGGTACCGCTCTTTGCAATCGTACCCAAGTTGTTTTCAAGCTCATCCTTTGTCATGCCGATACCGTTATCGGAGATAACGAGCGTCCTGTTCTCCTTATTGGGCTCAAGCCTTATCTCAAGCTCGCCGCGGGTCAGAGAGGAATTCTCCGTAAGGCTCTTGAAATAACGCTTATCCAGTGCGTCGCTCGCATTCGAGATAAGCTCACGCAGGAAAATCTCTCTATTCGTATAAACGGAATTTATCATCAGATCCAGTAATCTCTTCGATTCCGTCTTAAACTGCTTCTTTGCCATATAATTCACCTCATGTCCATAAATGCGTTGTTAGCACTCAATATCTTTGAGTGCTAACAATATTCTACCACCATATTTTACTTTGTCAATAGTATTTTCAAAAATTCGGACAAAAATATTTTTTTGAGTAAAAGCTCAATCTCAGCTCTCCGTCCATGCTACGGCGCAGCGGACGGCACGCCGCCAGCCGTTGAGGCGTTCGGCGCGCTCGATTTCGCCTATCCTCGGGGTGAAACGCGCGGCGATATTCTGCTTGGCATGCCCTTCATAGAAGCCGCAGGCGAGGCCGGCAAGGCTTGCTGCACCGAGAGCGGTCGTTTCAACGCAGGCAGGGCGCAGCACATCCGTACCGAGAAGGTCAGATTGGGTCTGCATGAGGTAGTTATTATCGGAAGCACCGCCGTCAACGCGCAGCCCCGAGAGCGGTATGCCTGCATCCTTCTCCATTGCGGAAAGCGCGTCAAGCACCTGATAGCAGATAGCATCGAGCGAAGCGCGGACGATATGCGCGCTGCTGCACCCCCTTGTGAGGCCGACGATCATGCCCCTTGCGTAGGGATTCCAGTACGGCGCACCGAGGCCCGTGAATGCAGGGACGACATAGCAGCCGTTGGTATCGCTGACGGAAAGCGCAAGGCTCTCGGATTCGGGCGCAGTGGAGATGATTTTAAGCTCATCCCTCAGCCACTGAACGAGCGCACCGCCCATAAAGATGGAGCCTTCAAGGGCGTAGCTAATCCTGCCGTCCACGCCCCATGCAATGGTAGTGAGCATGCCGTGCTCTGAAAACACGGGTTTTTCGCCCGTATTCATGAGAATGAAGCAGCCCGTGCCGTAGGTGGTCTTGGCATCGCCCTTTTCAAAACAGCCCTGCCCGAACAGCGCCGCCTGCTGATCGCCTGCTGCGCCCATGATGGGTATGCTCTCGCCGAAGAACTCGGGGAGGGTCTCGCCGAAGCTGCCGCTCGAGGGCCTGACCTCGGGAAGCATGGAGCGCGGAATGCTCATCTCCTTTAGTATCTCATCATCCCAGTCAAGGGTATTTATATTGAAAAGCATGGTGCGAGAAGCATTGGAGTAATCGCTTGCATGCACCCTTCCGCCCGTGAGCTTATAGATGAGCCAGGTTTCGACCGTACCGAAGCATAGCTCCGCTCTCTCTGCGCGCTCGCGCACGCCGGGGATGTTCTCGAGTATCCAGCGGAGCTTCGTTGCGGAGAAATACGCGTCGATAACGAGCCCTGTTTTCTTTTTGATGGGCTCCGTAAGCCCCCTTGCCTTCAGCTCGTCGCAGTATTCAGCAGTACGGCGGCACTGCCAGACTATGGCATTGGATACGGGTTCACCGGTCGCCCTATCCCAGACTATGGTCGTTTCCCTTTGGTTTGCGATGCCGATTGCGGCGACCTCGGAGGGCTTTAGGCCCGAAGCAGCAAGGGCTTCCCTTGCGACCTCAAGCTGAGTATCAAATATGGTATTCGCATCATGCTCAACCCAACCGGGCTTGGGGTAGATTTGCATGAACTCCTTCTGCGCGGAGCATATCACATCGCCTTTTGCATCAAAAAGGATGCATCGGCTGCTCGTAGTGCCGGCATCAAGCGCCATAACGCATTTCTTTGTCATATCGGAACCTGCCTTTTCTTTTCCCATAGGGGCTTTGGAAAATTGTACCATTGTATTCGGATAAATTCAATCTTTATCATCAAAATCGGCATGAAAAAGCCTTTATTTTCAGCCCTGAATCGTCAAAGGAACGACTGCGGACGAGCTACAATACTATTGCGGTTATCTCCGCAAAAATCTCTGGCTGGGTTGATGATATGGAAGCATTGCATGGTATTATTGATGAAATCATTACGGGCGCTGCGAGGAAAACGCTGCTGCGATACAGAAATCTGTTTTTCGGTATTGTTTCGCTGCTGATAGGGCTGATAGAGCCAACTGTTTTTGATGTAAAGCTCTCGCCCTTCGGGCTTGCCTTCGCCTGTGGACTGCGGCTAATCGGTATTGACCCGCTCTCGGCGTACATAGGAGCTCTGCTTGCCTGTATCATGAGGACAAGCCTCCCGACGCTCCTTTTTCTCATCTTTGCCGCCGTGCCGCTTTTTTTGCCGAGGGTGGGCAAGCTGCGCCTGAAGGGAAAAAGCACCGGCATCCTTGTATCGCTGATGATCCCGACCATAATACTCGGCATCGGAAGCTTCAGGAAGCTTTTAAGCTCAATGCTCGCGCTCTGCATAATGATCATGAGTTCGCTGCTTGTTGCGCTCATCTATTACCTCGGAAAGAGTCTGACGGACGGAAGCATTGCCCTTATCCTCCCGAAGCAGACGAGCAAAAAAACTGCGGCTGCCGAGCCGCAGGTGCCTTCACGGATGAAGATAGATGCGCTCTGCTCGGTCGTTTCAGCGCTTGGCGAAAGCACGGCGGATCCATTTATAAAGCGTCAGCTCCGCTGTGTCAGCGACTGCATCGAAAAGCTCGGCGAACCCGAAAGCAAAGGCGGAAAGAAATACGATATAGCAGTCGGCTGTTCGCTCACACCAAAGGGAGCGAATCCTGTCAACGGCGATAGCTGCCTGATCAGGCGAAAGGGACAGAAGGTACTGCTTGCGCTCAGTGACGGCATGGGCAGCGGAAGCGAAGCGGAAACGGAAAGCGCAAAGGTGCTCGACACCATCGAAAAGCTGCTCGGAATCGGCTACGGGCTTTCAGAGGCGGCGGAATGTGCAAACAGGATTATGCTCGATAAGGGACTGCCGGATATGTTTGCGACCCTCGATATCGCCTTTGTAGATCTCGGCACGGGGAATGTTGAGCTGCTTAAAAACGGAGCTTCACCGGGATTTCTGCTGCGCTCATTCGAGGAAAGCGCAAAGGACAGGATAACGTACAGCACGCTTGCAGAGGTGATCGAGGAAGCAAAAAAGGCATCGGGAAACGATGCCGAGCCCAACTCGAACGCGCCGAAAGTATGGTACACTCCGCGTAAAAAACGCAAACCATGGAGCCCGAACGGGAGAAATACGGTATCCGAAGGGGAGAATAACGGAGCAAACTGCCCCGAGTGGGAGAAAAAGCAAGAAATAAGCTCCGAACAGGAGAAAGACATGTATCCTTCGCTTCTCGGCAGGGGCAGCGCAGTCCCGGAGATAAGAACCCTGTATTCGGAGTCGCTTCCGATAGGTATAATCGAGGATATATGCCCTGCGGTCTGTACGCTCTCGCTTCGCCGAGGAGATGCACTCGTAATGATGACGGACGGCATCTGTGATGCGCTCGGAGAGGAGCTTACCGCTGTCGTTGCGGAGAGCCTTGCCGCCTTCTCCGACCCCGAGGAAGCGGCGAACGGGATACTTTCACTCGCCCGAAAAAGGAGCGGAGCGGATGATATGAGCGTCATGGTCGCAGTGATGGTGTAAAAAAGCGGCTGTGCCGTTACCTCACAGACCTTCTTAAAAGATATACGCTGACGTCGAAGCCGCAGTGCCTGTAAAACGGCAGGGCTTCGTCGTTGCCGTAGACGACCCCGATGGTGATATTGCGGACGGAATTCAGATCAAACCACGCAAGAGCGGAATTCATCAGCCTTTCGCCCAAATGCTGCCGCCTGTATTCGGGCTTAATGAATATGCTCTCAATCTCGCCTGCGCCATCCTCAATCGTGCTGAGACAATAGCCGATATCCTCGTTCGTTTCGGTATTGATGAGTATGTTCAGAAGCTGTTTGCCCTTTGGAAAGCCGGCAATAAGCCCTTCCATGCGCTTTTCAAAGGTATAGTATTCATAGACCCTTCCGAAATTCACCGATTTTGCCTTGTGAATCTCGTTAAGCTGCCTCCATAAAGGCTCGATGCTGCTAAGCTCCTCTATATCACGTTCTATAAGCTCGATACTCATTTCCGACTTATCCTTTCTCTGTTTGCTCATTCAGTTATAGCATCCATACCCCTCAGCGTCAAGAGCCGGGGACTCATTTTTCATATTAAATACAATTAAAATTATATCCGTATGCCGTATTGCCATGAAGGGAAACATCATGTATAATTAACTAATTTATTCGAATTCTGCCGGCTTCGCCCGACGGGAAAGGAGTATCACATATGGCAGCAACAGTTATTGACGGCAGAGCACTGGCAAAAGAGGTCTATACGGAGCTTGGGAGCCGTGTGGACGATTTGGTCAGCTGCGGCATCATACCCCGTATCGCGCTCATAGAGATCGGCGATAACGAGCTGGATAGGCGCAGGGTCGCTCTAAAGCAGAATGCCGCATCTTCGCTCGGAATGGAGAGCGTCCTTTATAACCTTCGTGCCGACATCGGGCAGGATAGGCTCATTTCCCTCATCAGGGAGCTGAATGCAGATTCGTCCGTACACGGTATCGTCGTGCAGACACCAATGCCGGAGCATCTTGACGAAAAAACCGTTCTCGATGAGATAGACCCCGAAAAGGATATCGACGGCCTGCATTTCTGCAACGCTGGCAAGCTGCTGAACGGCAATCCTGCCATCGTCGCATGTACGCCGCGCGCGATACTCCGTATCCTGGACAGCATCGGCGTCGATGTGCAGGCAAAGCATACCGTTGTAGTCGGGAAATCCATTTTGGTCGGCCGTCCCATCGCCGTATGCCTTCTTAACCGCAATGCTACCGTTTCCGTCTGCCATACCAAGACCGCTAACCTTCCCGAGATAACCAGGAATGCGGATATACTCGTCGTTGCCGCAGGCTGCCCCGGGTTGATCAAAGCCGATATGGTTAAGGAAAATGCCGTCGTCATAGATGTTGGGCAGACGAGCGTGGACGGGCACCTGAAGGGCGATGTCGAATTCGATACCGTATCCGAAAAGGCAAGCTATATCACCAAGGCGGTCGGAGGCGTCGGCCCGATGACGGTCGCAATGCTTATGGCAAATCTCGCGGACTGCGCGGAAGCAAGCAGAAAATAAACAGGATTTACAGCAATACAAAAAGGAAGCAAGGAGAAAAACAATGGCATACATCTATGATGAACCCTCAAGGACATTCGGCGAATACCTGCTCGTCCCCGGTTATTCGAGCAGCGAATGCATACCTGCAAATGTAAGTCTTCGCACTCCGCTTGTAAAATACAGGAAGGGCGAGGAGGAACCGGCTCTCAGCATCAATATCCCCATGGTCTCCGCCATAATGCAGGCAGTATCCAACGATACCCTCGCAACTGCGCTCGCAAGGGAAGGCGGCATCTCCTTCATCTTCGTTTCGCAGACCCCGGATGATCAGGCAAGGATGGTGCGCAATGTCAAATCCTATAAGGCGGGCTTTGTAAAGAGCGACTCGAATCTTTCCCCCGATGCAACTCTTGCGGATGTGCTCGCGCTGTACGAGCGTACCGGGCATTCCACCGTTGCCATCACCGATGACGGCACGAATGAGGGCAAGCTCCTCGGCCTCGTAACCGATAAGGATTACCGCATCAGCCGCATGAGCCTCGATACAAGGGTCAAGGATTTCATGACCCCTGCGGAAAAGCTCATCTATGCCTATGACGATATAAGCCTCAAGGTCGCAAACGATATAATCTGGGAGCATAAGCTCAATTCCCTTCCCATCGTCGATAGGGAGGGCAGGTTCAAATATTTCGTATTCCGCAAGGATTATTCCAATCATAAGGCAAACCCCCTTGAATCCATAGATTCCCACAAGCGCTATCTCGTCGGCGCAGGCATCAATACCCGTGATTATGAGGAGCGCGTACCGAAGCTCATCGAAGCAGGCGCGGACATCCTCTGCATAGATTCCTCCGAGGGCTTCTCCGAATGGCAGAAGAAAACCATAGATTTCATCCGTGCCAACTACGGCGACAGCGTGAAGGTCGGCGCTGGCAATGTCGTTGACGGCGACGGCTTCCGTTATCTTGCGGAATGCGGTGCGGATTTTGTCAAGGTCGGTATCGGCGGAGGCTCCATCTGCATCACCCGTGAGCAGAAGGGCATCGGCAGGGGTCAGGCAACAGCCATGCTCGAAGTCGCAAAGGAGCGCGATAGGTATTTTAAGGAAACGGGCATATATGTCCCCATCTGCTCGGACGGCGGCATCGTGCACGATTACCATATCACCCTTGCGCTCGCAATGGGCGCTGACTTCGTCATGCTCGGCAGGTACTTCTCAAGATTCGATGAAAGCCCCACCGAAAAGGTGCTCATCAACGGCAATTACTATAAGGAATACTGGGGCGAGGGCAGCAACCGCGCGCGCAACTGGCAGCGTTACGACCTCGGCGGCGCAGGCAAGCTCAGCTTTGAGGAGGGCGTCGATGCATACGTCCCCTACGCCGGAAGCCTCAAGGATAATGTTGCTGCGACCCTCAATAAGGTGCGCTCCACCATGTGCAACTGCGGCGTGCTGAATATACCCGACCTTCAGAAGAACGCAAAGCTCACCGTCGTATCCTCCACAAGCATAATCGAGGGCGGTTCGCACGACGTCATCCTAAAGAGCAGCATATCCCCGAAGAACAGATAATTAACTTCAAAGCTCCTTTCGCCGCGTACAGTGAAAGGAGCTCTCATTAGAAATAAGAAAAAGAGGGACAAAGAATGAAACCGATCTATGAATCCCCGTTATCCTCACGCTATGCATCCGAATACATGCTGGAGCTCTTCTCGCCCGATACTCGTTACCGCACATGGCGCAGGCTCTGGGTCGCTCTTGCACGCGCGGAGCATAAGCTCGGCCTCCCCGTGACCGCAGAACAGGTCGCGGAGCTTGAAGCGCATGTGAATGACGGGATAGATTATGACGCCGTTGCCGCAAAGGAAAAGGAGCTGCGCCACGATGTCATGGCGCATATCCATGTCTACGGCGAAAGCTGCCCGAACGCAGCGGGGATAATCCATCTCGGCGCAACGAGCTGTTATGTGACGGATAATGCAGACCTCATGATCTATCGTGATGCCCTTATCCACATCCGCAGCGAGCTTGCTGCGGTTATAAAAGCCCTGAGCAACTTCGCAATGGAATACAGAAGCATGCCGACCCTCGGCTATACGCATTTCCAGCCTGCGCAGCTCGTAACCGTCGGCAAGCGTGCCTGCCTCTATATCCAGGATTTCCTTCTTGACATGGACGAGATAGATTTCGTTATCTCCAACCTGAAATTCCACGGCTGCCGAGGCACGACCGGCACCGATGCAAGCTTCCTTTCCCTGTTCGACGGGGATGAGGAAAAGGTCAAGGAGCTGAGCCGCCTTATCGCGGAGGAATGCGGCTTTGATGCTATGTTCGGCGTTGCAGGGCAGACCTACCCGAGAAAGTACGACAGCAGGATACTCAACTGCCTCTCCTCGATTGCCCAGAGCGCATACCGATTTGCAAACGACCTAAGGCTTTTGCAGCATCTCCGCCAAGTCGAAGAGCCCTTTGAAAAGAACCAGGTCGGCTCGTCCGCAATGGCATATAAGCGCAACCCGATGCGCTCCGAGCGCATATGCTCCCTCTCTCGGTACATTATGGCGGATGCGCTCAATGCCCCGATGACGGCATCGACCCAGTGGTTCGAGCGCACTCTTGATGATTCCGCCAACCGCCGCATTTCGCTTCCCGAGGGCTTCCTCGCCTGCGATGCGGTGCTGAGGCTTATGCGAAATGTCACCGAGGGGCTGCATGTCAATGAAAAAATCGTCGAAAAGGCGGTGCTCGAATACCTTCCCTTCATCGCAACCGAAAACCTTCTGATGAGCGCAGTCAAAAAGGGCGGCGACCGCCAGCGGCTGCATGAGGTCATCCGCCGCAATTCCATGGCGGCAACGGCAAGAATGAAGGAGGGCGAAAGCTGTGACCTTCTCGACAGGCTCGCCGCAGATCCCGAGTTCCCCCTCAGCTTTGAGGAGATAACCGCAGTGATGAACCCATCAGACTTCATCGGCCGTGCGCCGCATCAGGTCGAGGAATTCATCTCCCAAATAGATTTTACCGGTGCGGACGATGAAAAGGTCGAAATAAACGTATAACGGTATTTCAGTATCCTCTGATAAGCGGAAGCATGCTGCGGCTTGCCGCTTTCCATGCGGCATTGATATTGATTATCACATTATTCAGTGATAAAATACGGATTACACGGATTCAGTGCCGAATGGGTATTGCTTCTGAAAAAAACCGTGGCGGTCACGGCAAAACCATATAATACCAAGGAGGAATAATATGAAAAAACACATTGCGTTTATCCTCACGGCGGTTCTTGCATTGTCATTATTTGCAGCTCCCGCATTTGCGGATAAGGAACCGCAGGGGGAGCAGGATGCGGAATTCGTCGGTTACATCGGTTACGACCCCAACGGCGCAGACGAAATATGGGGCAGCTTCAACTCCTCCGATCCATCCGTAATCACGAACCTCAATGTTCGGGATGCAGCGTTCACCTTCGCCGCAGCTTCAGCCGGTACGACGATCTACGGCTATAACTACGACAGCAACGGCTCTGATATCAGGTTCTATACCATTGATACCGATACATGGACCCTTTCCTACCCCGGTACGAGCGCCCTTGCATTCCATACCGTATACGGCATGGCATACGACTATACCGAGAACATAATGTATGCGCTTGCCGCCGATAACAGCAATGACCACCTTCGCGGTCTTTATACCGTCGATCGCGCAACGGGGCTTATGACCTATATTTCCGAATTCATTGATTCGGACGGCGACCCCATGGGGCATGGCGACCCAATCATCGTCATTGCGATAGATAATGAGGGTACTATGTTCGGCATCAGCTATTTCGGAGAGCTTTACAGCATCGACAAGTATACCGCAATGTGCCATGATATCGGCTTTACCGGCATTGAGATGCAGTATGCGCAGTCCATGACATGGGATATGAACACCAACAGGCTGTACTGGGCGCATTATAATACCACCGGCACCCTTTATGCCGTTGATACCGAAACGGCCGAGCTGACCGAGCTCGGAACCATCGGCGGCGGCGCTGAGGTGCTCGGGCTTTGCACTCTCTATCCCGATGCCGATATTCCCGAACCCATTCCCCCCGATATGACCGTGACCTTTGTTGACGGCATTGACGGAAGCTTTATCTCCGAATACACCCTGCCCGCGGGCAGCGTCATACCGCAGGAGGCATTCCCCGAAGCACCCGAGCATCCCGGCTTGGAGTTCGGCTATTGGGGGTATGACGGCGCGGCGGTCTATTCCGATATTACGGTCAGCGCAAATTATATCGACCCGAACGGCATAGGCTGGTATTTTGAGGAAGACCCCGAGGATGAGGGCTGGTACTGGTTCGATGAGGACGGCGACGGCTACGAATGGGCTTGGCTGATAAACAGCAGCATGAACGTCCCCGAGGGCGAGGGCTTCATGAATTCGCAGTCCTATGTCAACGGCTACGGCGCGCTCATGCCCGATAACTGGCTCGTCAGCCCCGATTTCGAAGCAGGCAGCTTCGTCAGCTTCATGATGGTCGGGCAGGACCGAAACTATGCTTCGGAATGCATCGGCGTATATGTTTCCGCGGATGGCGGCAGCACATGGAGCGATGAGATAGCATTCTTTACCGCATCCTCAGCCGTTGCCACATATTATGTCGATACCTCGGCGTATTTCGGGGAGAATATCCGCATTGCGTTCCGCCATTATAATGTGACCGATATGTTCTCGGTCAACCTTGATGCGGTCGAGGTTCTCGGCGCAGGCGGCGGAGAAGCCCCCACCGAGCCTCCGGTCGAACCGACGGAAGAACCTTCCATCCCCACCGAACCTCCGGTCGAACCGACGGAAACACCATCCATCCCCACCGAGCCGCCGATAGAACCGACGGAAACGCCGGAAAACCCCACCGAAGCGCCCACGGATCCCACGCCGACCCCTGCTCCCGTTCCCGGTACGGGCGCGGCAGCGCTTTCCTCGCTTGGCATAGCGGCATTGCTTTCGGGCTGCGGTGCGGTTCTTTTCAGAAAGCGGTAAGTTGTATAATTAAGTGTCCAAAATAAAAAAAGGATAGCTCCATAGCGAAAAGCCTGCTACAATGTAAATTGGCAAAAAACAAGAAAGGAGGCC
>SFIR01000011.1 GCA_004556165.1 Clostridiales bacterium
ATTTTACCTTGTCAAACAGTGGCGGCAGAAGCGCCGCGGTATCCAGACCATGCAGATCGGGCGCGGAAAGGACACTCAGACCCACACAGTGGAGACGCTGATGGGAATTGCCACCGTGGGGATCATCCCCGCGCAGCTGCTGTCCATCACATTTGACTGGAGTCATCTACCTGCAAACGCCCGCTTTACCGGGTTCTGTGTCGGTATGGTGGGTGATTTGATCTTTCTGATTTCCGTTCTGTGCATGAAGGACAGCTGGCGGGCAGGCATTCCGGCCAATGACAAAACAGAACTCGTAACGGGCGGCGTTTATGCTTACAGCCGTAATCCGGCTTTTCTTGGATTTGACTTGCAGTATATCGGCGTGCTGCTGATGTTCTGCAATTTGTTGACTGCAACATTTACAGTCTTTGCCGTCAGCATGCTGCATTTGCAGATTTTGCAGGAGGAGCGTTATCTGACCGCCACATTCGGTGCGGAATATTTGAAATACCGTCATCAGGTGCTACGCTATCTGGGACGGCGCAAAGGAGAAAAGAAATGAAAAAGTTATTAATCATCAATACTCTGCCGGAGGACGACCCGGCAGTTTCCTCCGCTCTGGAAGCTCTGGGCAGAGGCGCGGAAGAAGTTCGGGTGATTCACACCTACGAGAAAAATCTGCGTCCCTGTATCGGTTGCAACGCCTGCTGGCTTGTGACACCGGGAGTCTGTGCTGTGAAGGACGGCTATGAGGAACTGCTGAAGGCCTATCTTGCCTATGATGCCACGGTCTTTCTGTCCGGCACTGCGCTGAACTTTGTGGATTACCGGATGAAAAATGTCATTGATCGGACGCTGCCGCTGGTTACCATGTACACCCATGTCGTGGACGGCCAATTCCGCCATGTGCCACGCTATGATAAGAAGCTCCGCTTTGGCCTGCTGTACTCCGGTTTGGCGGATACAGCCTATCTGAATTACTGGATGGAGCGGGTTATGCTGAATTTCGGCGGAGAAAATATGGGCGCATATCCGATTGACCATGCCAAGGAGGTGCTGTCATGCATTTCGTAATCATTAGCGGTGCGACCAGGCCACAGTCCAAAAGCAACACCGCCAAGGTCATCACCGCCTTTCAGAAGGGTTTTGAAGAAAATTGCAATACCACGGAAGTCTGGTATCTGTCCGACCGCAGGCAGTGGAAGCGAGCGGCTCAGGCTTTCACACAGAATGACCGTATTCTGATTGCGTTTCCTCTGTATGTGGAGAACATTCCCGGCATTCTGTTGGAGTTTCTGTCGGGGCTTACCCCCAAAAAGACTCCCGGCACCAAGCTGGCCTTTCTGATTCAGGGAGGTTTCCCGGAAGCATCCCAGAGCCGCTGCTGCGAAGCGTTCCTGGAAACACTGCCCGCTCAGCTCGGCTGTGATTACGCCGGCACCCTCATCAAGGGGGATATGTTTGGAACCAGTCTGGTGGACGAAAAAAACCGGGAGAAAATGCTGGCTCCTTTTACGCAGATGGGACGAACCTTTGCCCAAATCGGCTTCTTTGAAAAATCCGCTGTAGACGCCTTTGCCGGGCCGGAATATATGCCGGAAAAGCAAATCCGAATGTACAATCTGTTCGGCAGGCACATTTCCCGGTTCTTTATGGGGCGTATCGCCAAAAAGCTGGGCTGTAAGGAAAAGCTGGATGCCAGACCCTATGGATGCGCAGTGAAGATTCAGAAGTAAAAATAGAAAAGACGAATTTGTAGAGGTACATATCTATGAGGAAAATGATTGCAATTGCGGGAAAAAACCGCAAAAGCGTGGTCAGAGTTGAATCATGTGCCGATTCTGCCGGAACATATCAACTGTTTGGGCTGCCGTGCCGACGGAATCAAAACGGTGTTCTGTGACAGCCTTTGTGAGATTCGTCAGTGTGCGCTGAAGAAAGGTGTTGAAACCTGCGGCGACTGCGAAGAACTGGAAAAATGCCCGACTGTTGGTATGATTCTCGCAGATAATCCGGGGGCATTGAAGAATCTGAAGGGATAAAGTATATGGGAACATTTGACTTTTAAAAGGAACAAATTATGAACTGGGAACCTTGGACAGGATGCAGCTATTATAGTGAAGGCTGCAAATATTGCTATTATTATGGACCATATGCCAAGAGGTATGGTCAAAATGAAATAACGAAGACGGACAAGTTTGATTGGCCTATTCAAAAAAACAAGAAAGGTGAATATTGTATCAAAGGAGATAAAGTATTAGCCACTTGTTTTGCTACGGACTTTTTTCATCCAGGTGCCGATACTTGGAGAAAAGAAGCCTGGGCTATGATAAAAGAGAGACAGGATATAGAGTTCTTGATTCTTACAAAGCGAATCGACAGATTTATGGTGTCTCTTCCTGAAGACTGGGGAGAAGGATATGATAATGTGAATTTGGGGTGTACGGTAGAAACTCAGGAGATAGCTGATTATAGGTTACCATTATTTTTATCCTATCCAATAAAACGTCGTTTCATTGCCTGCGGACCTATGCTGGAAAAAATAGATTTGTCAAACTATTTGCATGGAGTAGAACATGTAACGGTTGGCGGCGAAACCGGCAGAGATGCTCGCATGTGTGATTATGATTGGGTGCTGGATATTCGAAGACAGTGTAAGGAAGCCGGAAAAACATTCTGGTTTAAAGAGACTGGGTC
The DNA here is from genome assembly GCA_004556165.1 of Clostridiales bacterium. Lineage (GTDB taxonomy): Bacteria > Bacillota > Clostridia > Christensenellales > CAG-138 > PeH17. Next base: position 2,680 of record SFIR01000011.1, read on the forward strand.
TTTGTTTAGAAAAAATGGCGAAATCAAAAGAATCAATCCCTACAAGCAGCATGCCATTGCAAAAGAATTTGGCATAGACATCATTGGGGATAGGAAATTGTTCTAATTTTTGCATATCCACCTGACAGACCCCGAGCTGATCTGCCGCCTGGTTTGAGTTTGAACGCGATAAGGAGTGAATCTGCAATGAAACCTGCTGCAATCGTCTACACATCCAACACCGGACACACCCGGAAATATGCCCTGTTGCTGGGGGAACAGATTGGTCTTCCGGTTTATTCTCTTGATGAGGCCAACGCTCAACTCTCCGGCGGCAGCCCGGTGATCTATCTGGGCTGGCTCCACGCAAGCCATGTCAAGGGCTATTCCAAAGCCGCAAAGCGGTTTGCCCTCTGCGCTGTCTGCGGGGTTGGGCTGTGTGATACCGGAACACTGACCGACCAGGTTCGAAAGGCCACCTCCATTCCGGAGGGCATCCCCCTGTTTACCCTCCAGGGCGGTATTGACCGCAGCAGGCTGAAGGGCATGGATAAGCTGATGATCTCCATGCTTACCAAGGGGCTTGCTTCTCAGAAGCACCGCTCTGCCCAGGATGAGCGAATGCTGGAGCTGCTGAGCAAGGATGAAAACTATGTCAGTCCGGAAAACCTTGCCGGGCTTCTGCAATGGTACAGAGAGGAGCAGTTATGAGCCAGCGAAAAAAAGCAGTTCTGATCGTTGTATCGGCACTTCTGGTCATTGGCCTTTTTGCGGGTGGACTCTACCTCACATCCATCGGTGACTATAAGGCGAAGGTGGACGCGCTTACCTTTGATGAAATCGACCTGACAAAGGTAGAAGACGGCATCTATGAAGGTCAGTGTGACACTGGCGTTGTCCGGGCAACGGTTCGGGTCACTGTCCGGGATCACCGGCTGGAAAGCATTGAACTTTTGGAACATGAAAACGGAAGAGGTACTCCGGCGGAAGCAATTCTTGGTCAGATGGTGCAGGAGCAGACCACGGCGGTGGATGCCGTCAGCGGTGCTACCTGCTCCAGTAAGGTCATTCGCAAAGCCGTGGAGAACGCTATAACAGAGGGACTTCCATATTAAGTGTGATAAACCCAGTGCCATGGAAGGAGCGGTACACATGAACTATATTTTGAGAAAATGGCGGCTGTCGGACGCAGCGGATCTGGCAGCGGCATTGAACAACGAAAAAGTCCTCAACAATCTGCGGGACGGACTTCCCTACCCATACACAGAGCAGGACGCCAGTGACTACATCTCCGCAATGCTCTGCGCAGATGAAACCAGCACCTTTGCCTATGCCATCACGCGCAATGATCGTGCCATCGGCAGCATCGGTGCCTTTCGGCAGAGCAATATCCACCGGCAGACGGCAGAGCTGGGCTACTATCTGGCTGAGGAATACTGGGGCCGGGGCATCATGACGGAGTCCATCCGGCAGCTCTGCGGGATCGTCTTTGATACGACCGACATCCTGCGCATCTATGCCGAGCCCTTTGCCTACAACACCGGCTCCCGTCGGGCGCTGGAGAAGGCGGGATTCCACTATGAGGGCACCATGAAAAATAACGCCGTGAAGAACGGCAAGATCCTGGATATGGCTCTATACAGCCTGACCTGCACCATGGAACCGTACCCCGTCCGCAGACTCACCAAAGAAGAAATCACGGTGGCACTGGAGCTGTGCTGGCGGGTGTTCCTGGAGTTTGAAGCACCGGAGTACTCGCAGGAGGGCATTGACCATTTCCGGACAAGTCTGGAAGATCAGGAACGCATTCGCAAGCTGACCTTTTATGGAGCTTTTGATGGCGACAAACTGGTCGGAACACTTTGTATGAGAGCACCCCAGCATATCGGCGGCTTCTTTGTCGATGCGGTCTATCACCGCCGGGGGATCGGCAGGCGGCTGTTTGAGGCCATGCGGCAGGACTATGCCAAACAAGAGTTTACCGTCCATTCTTCCCCATACGCGGTGGAGGTCTACCGTCATCTGGGCTTTGTCCCGACGGGCGAAGAGCAAACCGTCGATGGCCTGCGGTTTACGCCCATGCAGTTCAGTGTACAAACTGAGGAGTGTACAAAATGAAAGCAAAGATAATACTGATTGCAAAGAGCCAGACGCATAAGACGCAGAGCCGATGAATTTGCGAGATACCTCTCAGTTCATCGGCTCTATTCAATATTGAATTGGTCGCATATCCCACCAAAAAGTGCTTTGGTGGTCGGCTTTGTCATGACCGGACAAAATTTTACAGTCCTCTATCTAATGCAAAGACCGTCAGATCTCAAATGAGACTTGACGGTCTTTAGCAATGTATTGTTATTTAACGGAAATATATATGGTAGAACTTAGACGCCATAGATAGCAAACAACGAAAAGATTTTTTGCTTTTCTCTGATGTAATTAAAAAGTGTAAATCAAATCGTTGTTTACAATTTCTGTGGCTCTGCTGCGGATATTGTTCATCCGACCAACCCACTCCATTTGATTTTCTGCTTTGAGTGTTTCGGTTACACCCTCACGCTCTGCCATCTGTTTTACCAGACGAGAAAACATTTCTTCTGCCTGCTTGTCAATGTCAACAAGGTAACCATTCAGCTTACCACTTGTCAGCACACTCATATACAAAACCTTATGGTGCTGTTTTAGATATCGTGCGTGTCGCTGTCCCCATAAACCGACAGGCTGTTGTTCCTCAGTGGATAGGGCAATGTCGGGCAAATAATAATCGCCTTGCAGAGTATAGCTGATACCGGTTTTTTCATCATAAATGTACTTTTCCATAATCACGCCTCCTTGTAAATTACTTTGAATTTCTTTTGTTTTGAGCTAATGATTTTCAGCAGAACCTCATCCACCGCATCGATGTACTTGCCGTTGGCGATTAGGCTGTTCCGCATTTCATTCAGGCAGTTCACAACCACCCGCCGTTTAAAGTCATCCAATGCTATGTAATACTTCTTATCTCGCATGTTGCAACCTCCTTTGAGTTTCTATCACAATTGTACTTAAAGGCATCAAAAGAGTCGAATGTACCGCTATAAACAGAAAAAGGGCAAGAAAAAAGAGAGAAGCGTAAAAACCTCTCTCTATTCTCCTGCCCTTCACAATGCTCGCACCTTTAAGTTACTGTCCTTAAGGGTACGATGCATTTGGGCAGTCCCTTTTGCGGCGTATAGCTGAATAGACAGCGGAACAATGCAGGGGCTGTTGCGTTAAGCCCCTGCATTATCTTTGATAATCCATGAGCGGCGCATTTCCGCAGCTCATTTTATGCTGCCTATACCGGCAGAATATGCTTTATATCCGGCAATCTCAGCCGCGGATGGGCTTTTCGAGGAGCTTTTCCAGCTTCTTATAGAGCAGGAAGGTCAGAAGCGCGGTGATGCCGTACTTGATGAGGTTAAAGGGCATAATGCCGAAGGCAAGGAGAGTATAGATGTTATTTATCGCAGGCATGGTCTTTGCGCACATCGAGATTATCGCCTCAATGGGTGCGCCGTAGAGCGAAGAATACATCGGTATCGAGATGAATGCATTGAGGAAGATACAGACGATGCAGGCAAAGGCGGTGGAAACGATCAGGCCGATAAGGGCAGATTTTTTGGTCTTTTTGACCCTGTAAATAATCGACGCCGGCAGGATGAACATGATGCAGGCGATGAGATTTGTAAGCTCCCCGACAAAGGCGGTCTCGGTACCGGTCATAAGCAGCTCAAGACCGACCTTGAGCACGCAGACGATAACACCGCTGACGGGCCCGAGGTAGAAGGATGCAAACAGCGCAGGAATATCCGAAACATCGAATTTCAGGAAAAACGGCATGAAGGGCAGGGGGAAATTGAGGCTCATCAGCACTGCTGCGAGCGCGCCGAGCAGCGCAACGAATACCATTGCGCGCACATTAAGCGCGCTTTTTTTCTTTTTGGTTTGGGTGATCTGTTCCATTTTTACTCCGTTCTCTTCTCGGTAAAGAAAAAACTCCGCAGGAAAAAAGCTATCCTCGGAGCTGCTTCTTCTCACATCCGGACTATACCGTCGGTTTCGGAATTTCACCGAATCGTGCCAAATGGCTTGCGGACTTTACCGCCGGTGGGGAATTTCGCCCCGCCTCGAAGAATTTTATTCTATTATTACCCAACAGGGCGAACGTATTATAACAGAGCAGAATGGGTTTGTAAAGGTTTTTTTGTAAATTTTTCTTGACTTGAAGAAATATTATATCTATAATATGAGGCACAGGGATATAACCTGCAATTCACTTTATATAACAGGAGGAAAAACTATGTTCTGTTCCAAGTGCGGAAATACCATGCCCGACGGCGCCTCTGTCTGCCCGAATTGCGGCCATTCATCGGCACCCACAGTGAAATTTGACATCAAAGCTCTGATAAAAGATCAGGGCCTTGTCGCAATCATCCTCAAGCTTATCGCAGTGGTCAATCTCCTTATAACCTTCATTCTCGCTATCTGCATTGCATCGAAGCTGAATATGTTCGATCTTTCCGGCTTCGGCGGATTCCTCATCGTCTTCCTTATCGGTCTTGTAAACAGCAGCCTCATCTATGCCGCTGCTGATATTTCCGGAAAGCTGAATAAAAAATAAGCAGCCAAAGCTTATCGCACTGCATCGGAACCGCAGGCTCCGGTGCAGCTTTTTTGTTTCGTCCGCTGTGAGCCAAAAGCCTGCCGGGAGGCGGAGCTGCCTCCGAAAACAGCTTGCCGGTTTCATTGCATAATAAACCGAGAGAGCGGGGGAGCATGGAGCGTGCAAAGCATCATGCTCCGGCAGGGCATCAGAGGCTTCCTGCGCCCTTTTTGACAAAGGTGCTTACCGCGGAATGAATGTTTTTGACATGCGCGGTTTTCACATTCAGCTCGCCTTCGCCATCGAGCGACCAATCTATCGTTCCGTCAATCGCATCGACGGTTATTTCGGAAGCGGAGAACATGCGGATAAGCTCGCAGTTTTTGAGCTCACGCATGGTGATTGCATTCACTATCTTGCCGAGCTCAACGGCATTCTTAGGATACTTTATGAGCAGAACCTCGAATTTTCCGTCGTCGATTGCAACCCAGCCGGGCTTCAGGCGGATAATGCCGCCGATAATCTTGGAATTGCTGATAGCGCAGAAGATGAATTCATCCTCAACGACCTCATTATCCATAGTGAACCTTGCGTGGATGGGTTTTATATCCTTGATAGTGCCGATACCGTTCACAAAGTACGCAAGGGAACCCCAGATATTCTTCTGAGTCTGCGAAGTTGAGTACGATGCGGAGGTGAATGCGCCGAATGCCGCAACGTATGCATAGTATCTATCATTGAACAGCCCCACATCAATGGGCACTATATCGCCGTCGGTGATATTTTCGAGAATCTCCTCGGTATTATTGGGGATCTCGAGCGCGGTGGCAAAATCATTCGTACTGCCGGAAGGGATGTACCCGAAAAGGGGTCTATCCTCCTCCTTAAGCTGCATCATTCCGCGAATGACCTCGTTTGCGGTGCCGTCGCCGCCGGAGCAGATGACGACATCATTCTCCGCACCGTAGGAAAGGATATAATCGGTTGCGGCTCCTGAATATGTGGTTGTGAGTGAAGTGCAGAGATACCCATGCTCGGTCATGTGCCTGATCGTATCGGGAAGATTGCGAAGAGCACGGTTTTCCCCGGCCATGGGATTGAAAATAAGCAATGCTCTCTTTTCGGGAAGCCGCCTTTCTTCATCTGCTGCCTTAATGCTTTTCATTTTTTCATGCCTTTTCTGTATTTATTGCCCAAGAGCGGATATCAGTTTTCACCGTAAAGATATTCATTGAGCAGCTTTGCGTTCTTCTCAAGGTCAACATGGATGACTGCCATCCTGCCCTCCCACGCATATTCCCAGGTATCCTCAAACGGAACCGAGCGATTCTGAAGCTGAAGCTCCGAACCGAATACCACATCCACCGCAAGCGATATGAGCTGAGCCGGGGTCAGATTTGTTTCCACATCGTCCATCAGGCTGTACACGAGGGAGGTGAGCGAACCGACGCTCTTTTCCTGCATCGCCCTATTCAGGAATGCGAACATGACCTGCCGCTGACGCTTCGCCCTCGACCAATCGCCGTTGCCTATCTTCCTGTTGCGAGCATGGATGAGGGTCTGCTTGCCGTTCAGACGGTACCAGCCTGCGCCTTTATCCTCAAGCTCACCGCCGTTATTGTTGATATAGTCAACCTCCCTTTCCGAAAGCTCCAGATCAATGCCGCCGAGCTTATCGGTTATCCTTTCGAGCGAACTGAAGTTGACCTTCATATAGTACTGTATATCAAGATCGAAATTGATATTGATTGTGTTGATGAGAAGCCCCGTGCCGCCGTAGAAATATGCGGTATTGAGCCTGTTCCAGCTCGATCTTCCGGGGATATAGACCCATGAATCCCTCAGGAACGAGATGAGCTTCGCTTCATTGGTCGCCCTGTTATAGGAAACGAGCATCATGCTGTCGGTCCTGCCGCGTTCGCTACCGCGCGCATCGGTTCCTATCATAAGGATATTGACGATATTCTCATCCTTGGGATTCGTGACGAAGATGGGGTCGTCCGTTGACTCTATCGGGTCAATGTCGATATCGTAATCAACGGTAATATCAATATCATCGGGGGAAAGCACCGGAACGAGCGTAACATTCGGCGTCACTATCTCGCTGTACCCCGAGGGCATATTCTCGACCGGTTCAAACGGAGCGGCGCCTTCATTCATGCCCTTGAGCTTGATATAGGTGTGTATCCCGAAGCCGACGGCAAGAAGTATGAGCGCAATAAGCACACCCAGCAGTATCCATAGAATGATTCTGCCGACCTTGGACTTTTTCTTCTTCTCCTCTTCGGGAAGCGAAGCGATGCTGCTGTTTTCGTTTTCTTCCATCACTTACCGCCTTTCAAAGAATAAAATTATTCCCTGTAACCTTTGGGATTATGCTTCTGCCAATTCCATGTATCGCGGCACATATCCTCAAGATTCTTTTCCGCCTTCCAGCCGAGCAGCTTCTCCGCGCGTGAAGGATCGGAATAAAGGGTATCGACATCCCCGGGCCGCCTCGGAGCTATCTCGTAGGGAACCCTTATATCGTTTGCCCTTTCAAAGGTTTTCACGATATCAAGCACGCTGTAACCCAAGCCCGTACCCAAATTGACGGCGATGCAGCCGGGGTTCTTTTCGGCATATTCGAGCGCAGCGATATGCCCCTTGGCAAGATCGACGACATGGATATAATCGCGGACGCCCGTGCCATCGGGAGTTGCGTAGTCATCGCCGTAGACATAGAGCTTATCGCGCCTGCCGACGGCAACCTGTGAGATATAGGGCATGAGGTTATTGGGCTTGCCTTGGGGATCCTCGCCGATTCGTCCGCTTTCGTGCGCGCCGATGGGGTTAAAGTACCTGAGCAGAATGATGCTGAGGCTTTCATCCGCCTTGGCAGCATCGCGCATTATCTGCTCGCTCATGTACTTAGTCCAGCCGTAGGGGTTTGTGCACCATGTATCCGCATCCTCATTGACGGGTACGCTCTTGGGCACGCCGTAGACCGTTGCGGAGGAGCTGAAGACGAGCTTCTTTACTCCGAATTCCTGCATCGTTTCAAGGAGCGTCAGCGTTGCATCAAGGTTATTGCGGTAATAGGAAAGCGGCATTGAGGTGGATTCGGGGACGCTTTTGAGCCCTGCAAAATGAATGCATGCGCCTATATCCTGCTCTGAAAAGAGCTTTTCCATCTCCATTTTACAGCAGACGTCAATATCATAGAAGCTGACCTTATTTCCGCCGAGCTCCTCAATACGGGAGATGGCTTCCTTGCAGCTATTGGAAAGGTTATCCGCTATGACGACGTCATAGCCCGAGGTCATGAGTTCAACTGCGGTATGCGAGCCGATATAGCCGGCACCGCCGGTGAGCAATACCTTCATTTTGCTTCCTCCTTATATTCAAATATTAGCTGATTATTGTTAACAAAACATCAACCGGCCGACAATTTTCGGTGATTATTCGTATACCTCGGGCTTGAGAACCCCGATATAGGGAAGATTCCTGTAAAGCCCGGCATAGTCAAGACCGTAGCCGACGACGAATTCATTCGGGATGACAAAGCCGTAGTAATCGGGGGTAATGGCACATTCCCTGCGTGCAGGCTTATCAAGAAGGGTAATGACCTTGAGCGAAGCAGGCTTGCGCTCACGGAGCATGGCAGTCAGATGGTTGAGGGTGAGGCCGGAATCCATGATGTCCTCAACGATGATGACATGCCTGTCGGTTATGCTCATATCCATATCCTTGTTTATCCTGACGATACCGGAATTCTTCGTACCGTTGCCGTATGCGGAGATCGCAAGAAAATCATATTCGCAGTAATCCTTAAAATGCCTTGTCAGATCGCTGAAAAAATTGACGGAACCCTTGAGCACGCAGACGAAGATGGGGTTCTTGCCCTTATAATCTTCGGTGAGCTGCTGTGCAAGAGCTTTAACTCTGTCCTTGAGCTGTGCCTCGTCAAGGAGCACATATTTGATGTCGTTCTCGAGACCTGTCTTGTTAACCATTGTAGTATTCCTTTCGAAATTTGATTGCTTCTTTATTTTAAGCTTCCGCTTATGGTCATTTCACATCGGGATAAAACCCGATTTCAAGTATTGCTTCGGTGCTTTCCGTAACCTTATAGAGTTCCGACACACCGCAGCCCGGTATGAACGCAGCGTTTTTTTCATCCGAAAAGATAATAGGGAGAATATCTCTTATCACTCCGTCCACCTTGCGGTCGATGAAAAAATCGTTGAGGCTTTTGCTTCCGGGAGCATTGACCCTCCTGAACATATCGCCCTGCGCCCTTTGGCGTATCGAGATGACAGGGGAGAGCCTTTCCCTGTCAAGGTATCCCGTGAATTCCGAAGGCGAGCCCTCACGGATGAGCCTTTTTTTCAGCTCCTCATCCCGAATAAGCCTGAGCCTGAATACCCCGGTACCCGTCCTGACGGCCATTCCCTCGCATATCTCCGCCGCTTCTATGCGCCTGATTTCCTCGTTCGGAAGCTCCTTTTCGCCTGCGAAGAAGTAAACATTGTTCTGATTGAGCACGACCCTTGCGCCCGGCGCCTGCGTTTTCGCTCCGGGGGAGCAGCCGAGCAGCTTAATCACCGCTTCGACATGCACATACTCAATATCCTGCACCGCGCCGACCTCGTCAAATGCCATCATGACGAGCCTGCGCTTAATCGCCGTACAGCAGGAGGAGAGCTTTTTGCGGTCAAGGCAGATGAGCCTTTTCGGCAGTCCGCTGCCTATCTCACCGCTTCCGATAACGACCTTAGCGCAGTCCTTCAGCGCGGCAAGGGCGTTTTCCTCGATGTAATCATCCTCGATGCTCATTATCCTGCCGCTTCGCGCGATATTCTTATTTGCCGCGGGATTGATGCTTTGAAGCAGAGGAAGCACCCGAAGCCGCATGATGTTTCTTGTGCAGTCCGCCTCTTCGTTCGTGCTGTCGATGCAGTAGGGGATGCCCTCCGAATCCAGCCACTCGGTTATCTCCCTTTTGGGGATATCGAGCATCGGATGGATGATATTTCCTGTACGGTAACGCATTCCGCGCATGCCCTGCACGCCGCAGCCTCGGAGAAGATGCATAAGTATGGTCTCGGCATTGTCGTCCTCATGGTGCGCCGTGGCAATATACGCGCTTCTTCCTTCCTCTTCCTCACGCTTTCGGCAGCTTTCAAGGAACTCATAGCGCAGGAGCCTTGCGGCGGTCTCGACGGAAAGCCCGTGCTCCTCAGCATATGCAGGCACATTCCCATGCCCGATATAGCAGGGGATACCCCTCTCCGCACAGTATCCGCTGACGAAATCACGGTCACGATAGCTGTCCTCGCCCCGTATTCCGTGCTCATAATGCGCGGCGGCGAGCCTGAACCCCTTTGCCTCTCCGGAATTTGCGGAAAGGCTGCGGAGCCTTTCCAAAAGGTACATCGAATCCGGCCCTCCGCTCACGGCAGCAATTATCGTCCCCCCGAAGGGGACGAGCTTCTCGCGCACCATACATTCCTCAAATGCGGATGGACCCATCAATGCCTCCCTAATCATACTTCATTTTACATTATAAATGTTATCCCCTTAAAAAGCAAGCAAAGTTTGCCTTCCGTTCGATTTTTCCGAATAGCGGCAGTATTTTTCTTCCTCTTGAAAACGGGCGGTAAATAGTGTATACTTGCCGTAATAAATTTTTCGGAGGAAGCCATGAAAAATAAACGTTTTATCGGTGTTATACTCGTTCTTGCCACCCTTTTTACCCTTATTCTGCCCCTTTTCGGCTGCAATAGCGGTAATAAATGGACGAACGGCAAGGATACCCCATCGGATAACCCCCTTGCAGGGTATGCCGAAGTCGTCGAATTCAATAAAAACAGCGTCATTCCCGAGCTGATGGGGACTCCCTCGGAGCAGCTCGGCAGCGGCTATGAGATGCGCAGCGGCGTTGTCGGCCATATCGAGACCCATCAGTCCGCCGATTATATGGACGTCACCTATACCCTCGGCACCCGTGAAATGCATTTTGAGGGCGAAACGGATACTCCCTCGCTGTATGTGACCGCAGTACGCATCCTCTCCACCTTCAAGACCGTCAAGCAGGTCAACGGACGCACCGTCACGGATTACAATACCGAGCGCAGCTTCCTCGGCGTGCAGGTCGGGAATTCCTATGAGGCTGCGGATAAGAGGTTTACCTCCTTCGGCTATAAAAAGATTTATGATGAGGAAGCCAAGACCACGGGCGTACCCACCAGCCGTGAGATTGCCTATCAAAAGGGAATTATCGTCATCTCCCTCGCCGTCGAAGCAAACGGAGAGATCTCCGGCATGTACGCATGGGTACCCTATGATACATCCGAAATCGACGCTCTGCTTGCGGATTCGCACCTTCCCTGCAATCTCGGGCTTATCTATAACTGCTACGGCAGCACCGACCCCGTTTTCCGCTATGCTGCCAAGAATGAAGATGCTACCGCACGCATCTATATCGCTGACGACGGCACAAACGCCCTCATGCGCGGCTATCCCGACAGGCACGACATTATCATGTGCGCCGATATTCTCTTCAGCTCCGACCGCTATGATATTGACGGCGCAAAGGTCGGCATGACCTTCCGTGAATGCATTGATATTCTTACCTCAAAGGGCTGGGTGCTCCAGAAGGACAGCTCCACCCTCGTTAAGGAAATGCTCTGCATTAAGCTCTATGATGCCGTTCCCGAAAGCATACTCAGCGATCCCGGTACCGTCATTGGCTCGGATGAGCTTACCGTAAGCGCCATGCGTATACTGCTCCCCGCATCAAGCAATATGGAAGCATATAATTCCGAAAAATGAAAACTCTCCACCTTCTTCTCATCATCTATGCCGTGATGTCCGTTATCGGCTTTGCCCTCATGGGCATTGATAAGAACCGTGCCATAAACCATAAATGGCGCATAAAGGAAGCAACCCTCTTTCTCATCGCCTTTTTAGGCGGCGGCATCGGCTCGACTTTGGGCATGTTCTTCTTCCGCCACAAGACAAAGCACTGGTATTTCCGCCTCTTCTTCCCCCTATTCGCGGCGGCACAGACAGCGCTTCTGTTCTTCGTTTGATAAAAGTATGATGCATCCCGGCTTCATACAGCTATACTGTATTCATCCCGGCTGCGACAGCTCGGCTTTATACATAGCCCGCTAAAAAACAGTCCTGCCGGAAACAGTCCCTCATTTCGGTTAATCATCGTCTTTACGCAGCGAAGCTGCCCTAACTTAGGAGCAGCTTCGTTTTTTCTGTATTCATGCGGAATAAGCGGTATCATCCGCGAAATACACCGCTCAATACTCTTTTCCTATCTCCGTGGCAAGCCTGTACATCCTGTTCTTTTGACCGCCGAGCGCGAAAGCGGCTATCTTGGCGGCATCCCCGGTGGAGCAGCCGGAGGAGAGGAGCATTCTTATGAGCTCACGGGGCTTTTCATCCTCCGAAGCCTCAGCTTCTCCGCTTCTTCCGATAACGATGACACATTCGCCCTTGGGCGGTTCGTCCTTATAGCGAAGGCTGAGCGAGGATAGGCTGCCCCTGATCGCTTCCTCATAGACCTTGGTTATCTCTCGCACGAGCGCACAGGGTCTATCGCCGAGCTTCTCATAAAGCTCCGCAAGGGTACTTCCGACTCTTAGAGGGCTTTCATAGATGACGCTCGTTGCCGGAGCCCTTGCAATATCCGCGATAGCCGCTGCCCTCTCCGCACCGCTTCGGGGCAGGAACCCTGAAAAATACAGCCTATCCGTCGGAAGTGCGGACATTATCCACGCCGTCAGTGCGGCATTTGCGCCCGGAAGCACCTCAAACGGCGCATTATTTTCGGAGAATACCCGTACCAGCCTTTCGCCGGGGTCGGATACTGCCGGCATACCGGCATCGCTGATGAATGCAACCGCAATGCCGCTCCGTACCTTTTGCAGTATTTCCTCCGCGCGCTGACGCTCGTTATGCTCGTGACAGCTATAAAGCGGCTTCGTATCCTCGCAATAAATCTCCGCCGCGCCTTCAAGTACCCTTATAGCCCTCAGGCTTATATCCGAAAGATTACCGATGGGAGTCGGTACGAGATAGAGCTTTGCCGGAAGAAGCCCGTCCTGCTCCCGATTTTCAATGATATTTTTGATGATTTCTTCATTCATTGCGGCCGTTCTCCGAGTCAAGATGATAAATCTGCCTCAGCTCCTCCGTGTATTCTCCGTTTTCGCCATGGATGATAAGCTCGTCCTCTATGGTGAGCCCGGGCTTTGCGCCCGATTTTGCTTCGATGAGCGCGAGATACGGCGGTTTTACCCTTTTCGAGCGCACCAGCCGCAGCCGTTTCGGTTCAAGCTCCGCCTGTGTCAATGCCGTGAATGCCTCGGAAAGCCGCTGCGCAGGAAAGCAGAGGAAGAATTTACCGCCGTAGCGCAGAAGCGCAGCAGCCGCTTTTGCGATTGAAGGAATATCCGCATTCACCTCATGCGTTGCGCCGGAATTTCGGCTCAGTTCTCCGCAGTCGGTACGGAAATACGGCGGATTGCAGACCGCAGCATCGAATTTACCCCTGCCGATAAGCTCAGTATCGCGTATATAATCAAGATTTTGAACCGTAACGCACTCGCCTATGCCGTTATATTCGCAGGTTCTTTTAAGCCTGCCGCATTGATCGGGGTCAACCTCGACTGCTGTCACGCGGCAAAGCGTCCTCGCATGGAGAAGTACCGATATGACGCCGCTGCCTGCGCCCATATCAATGCAGCTTTCGTTCTTCTTCACCCTTGCAAAGGATGAGAGTATGACGGAATCCGTGCCAAAACAGAATTCCCCCTTTTTCTGGATGAGCATCATGCCCTTATAATCAAGGGAATCCAGGCGTTCACCCTCAAGGAGGAAGCTTTCGTTATTAACCCCCATGCTCATTTTCCGGGAATGAGCATCAGAAGCAGGTTGGAATTATGGAAGAAGGCAGCAAGGGTATTGCCCTCGACCATATCTCGTATCGAATCGAAATTAAGGATTGTAAGCAGTATCGGTACGAACATGAAGATAACCGCAAGCCCCAGCATGCCGCGGAGAAGACCTATTGCGCCGCCGAGAGCGAAATCCGCTTTGCGTATCTTTTTGAAATTAAAGGTGTAATCTGCCCAGCATATTATGAAGGTCGAAATAACCCTAAGCACGAGATAAACTATGATGAACGATGCAATATTTATAATGACCCTGACAAGGCTTTCATTGAAATAATCACCGAGGGTTACGATGCCTTCGGATTCAAACCTTTTGAGGGTGATATTTTTATAAACGCTGTCTCGCAGGGGGAATACGAGATCGGATCGCTCCATGACCTCCTCAAGCTCATCATCCGATATTTCATCTATGGGGACCTTCCTAAGCTCCACATCATAGATGCTTTCCGCGCCCTCCGTATAGCTGAGCATGGAATTATAGATATATTCATTATTCCTGATGGCACTCGAAATAGGGCCCATCAGCGCAAAAGCGAGCGCACAGGAAATTATGCTTGCGCCGAGAACATATACGCTCCAAAGGAATCCCTTATAGGCTCCCGATAGAATGTAAAGAAGAATTATGCCTATTATCGCAGCAGTTATCATCCCGTACCTCCTTTCCTTATTAAATCATTTGGCTTTCAGAAGCCGATAGCCCATCTCCGTGTGAACAAGCATATACCTGTCGGAGAGGAAATATGCCGCATCAATACTGCCTTCAATGGATGTGCTTCCGTCAATGCTTCCGTCCGAAGCGTATTTTCTGATGCAGCTTCCCTTTATTGTGTAAAGCCTTCCGTTCAGCATCCCGAAATAGCTTCCCGGCTCGATGCTGACCGTTACAAAGGTATCCGATGCCGTATCGCTCTCCTTGACCGACAGCAGCTTTACGACCGCAGGGCTTTCCGTGCCTGCCGCAGTGAGAGCGAAGATGACATTTGACCCCGAAACAGCGGCGGACGAGCAGTCATACCCATAGATAAGAACCCTGTATATCTCCTTATTTGTGATGCGGTCATACCTTATGAGCTGCTTTGTACCGACTGCAAAGATGCTCTTTTCGGTAAAGAACAGCTTGCCGACTATCATACCCTGTACGGAAAGAAGGCCGTTGATGCTGTTCCTGCCGAGATCATAGGTGGTTATGGTCGTAGTCAGATCCTGACCGACCGTCATAAGCTCGGCAGTATAGAAAACATTGCTGTCATAGCTTTCAAACCCGAAGCTCGTTATGACCGAGGAAGGATATTCCTTTGACCTCAGAAGATCGCCCGAAGCATTATAGATTTCTATTCGGTGGTTACCGTTCATGCCGAGGATATAGAAAGCGGCAAAATTTCCGCCGCAGCTGCATCCTTCGATAATGCCGTCAACCTCGATATTGCGCTTTAACCTTACTATCCTGAAGGAAATATCGGTATAGACTATCTCTATTTCGCTTCCTGCTGCGATCCTGACCTGATCATCGGCAGCCCCGATATACTCGCTTTTATTCTTCTTTTCGCTTTTCAGGTCATAATAGTTAAAGTACCCGTTTTGATAGGTAATGATACCGTTTCCGTTGAAAACAAAATCATCGCCGGCGAGCTCATCCATATATGTAACGCTTACGACCTCTTTCAGGTTGTTTATTACACATACGCCCCCGATAACAGCGAGTACGGCAAGGACGAGAATGAGTATCAGCCTAAAGCCCCTGCTCGTTATGAACTTTTTGATGCCGCTCTTTTTACGGGCCATTTCTTATTCCTTTCGCCGGAAATCCGCTCAGGCCTTAATGACCCTCAGAACGCCCGGAAGTATCTTATAGAGGACGGGTGTGCGGAGGATAATCTCCCCGTCGGTCTCGATAAGGTAATTTTCATCCGAATCAATAATAATTTCGGAAGTCCTGAAATAGTTTACAACCTTGCTTTTAATATGCTTGCCCTTTATAAATGCAGGGAGCAGCCTTAGAAAAGTCAAGGTACTGACGTCTTTGACGAGGCATATATCGAATTTACCGTCATCAACCTCCGCAAGGGGAGTGCCGAGCATTCCGCCGCCGAAGCATTTGCCGTTGCCGACGATGCAGATGAGCATATCAAGCTCCTTTTCAAGCTCCTTGCACTTGATTCTTACGCGCAGCTTCGTCTTATGGATGAGCGCTTCCGCAACCCCGATGAGGTAGGGGAGCATACCCTTTGCTTTTTTTGCATGCTTTGCGGTATTCTCAAGCACGCTCACATCAAAGCCCTGACCTGCGACGTTTACAAAGAATTTCTGCCTTTTTTCGCCATGAAGCTCGGCAGCAAGACCCATATCCACCTTTTTCACATTGTTGCTTAGCAGGATTTCGACTGCCTTTTCCGCATTGCTCGGGATATTAAGAGATTTTGCAAAGTCATTGCCCGTACCGAAGGGGAGGACACCGAAGGTAAGCTCATCTTTTCCCAATAATACGGGAGCGACCTCGCCGACAGTACCGTCACCGCCGACGGCAACGATGAATTTTGAGCCCTCTCCGACCGCTTTTTGCGCTATCTCGGTTGCGTGACCGGGATGCTCCGTTTTAATAACGCTGTAATTGACGCCTGCCTGCTTCAAAAGAGCCTCGGCTTCATCAAACATTTTACCGCTTCTTCCGCTGCCGGCAACGGGATTGAGGATGAACAGAATCTCATCCTCGATGCCGGTCCTTATGTTACATGCTTCCATAAAATTTTCCCTAAAATTTCTCCCTGTGAAGGGGTATAAACACGGTCTTTCCGTTTTCCTTTCTGCTTTCAAACAGAGTTATGCCGTTTACAGTCATCTCCGTTTTGAATTTATGATCCTGCATTTCGGAATAGGTCAGCTCATCATGCCCGACATTTCTTCCTATTATCACCGTCGGTGAAAACCTCTTGTATTCGCGTGCAAAGCCGTGATCGGAAAGCGCACATTCGAGGCTTTCACGAAGTATATCGAGCTCTTCAAGGCTTCCCTTCATCGTGATAAACGAAGTCTTATGACCGCTCTTTTCGGTATACATATAGCGGTCGGGCTTGAGCAAGAAGGGTCGTATTCCCTGCGAAGCCTTTTTCATGGCATTGACTGCGCCTACAAGATCGCTGCTCTCGCCTATGAAATGAAGGGTGATATGAAGATCATCCTCATTGACGAATTTACCGCCCGTGCTCTTTATCCTCAGCTCCTTAGCAGCAAGCGAAATCTCCCTTTTCATCGGCTTAGGAAGCTCTATCGCAATAAATAATCTCATCTTTACAGGTTATAAATCTTTTCGTACTTCTCTTTAAGATAATTTACATAATAATCGGCATTGAATTTCTCGCCGCAGGCATTCATAATAAGCTCATCGGGCTTTTTGACCTTGCCGTATTTATATATCTTATCGGTAAGCCATGCGGTTATCTCGGGTATTCTGCCTTCGGATACAAGCTTATCAATATCAAGCTCCTTTTTCATATGATGGTAGATCTGCGCGCCGTAGGCGGAACCCAGGGCATAGCTCGGGAAATAGCCTATCGAACCGCCGGACCAATGCGAATCCTGAAGCACGCCCTCGGTATCGCTCGGGACGTCCACGCCGAGGTATTCTTTATAAAGCCTGTTCCATTCCGCGGGCAGCTCCTTGGTGGTTAGGCTTCCGTCCATAAGCCTCTTTTCAAGCTCGTATCTTACCATGATATGAAGGCAGTAGGTGACCTCATCCGCTTCTGTTCTTATGAGAGAGGGCTCGGATTTATTGACCGCAAGATAAAAATCATGCGCGGTAACGCCTTCGAGCTGCTCGGGGAAGAGCTTTTTCATCTCGGGGAAGACGTATTCAATAAAGGCTTCGCTCCTGCCGATGATATTCTCATAGAAACGGGATTGGGATTCGTGAATGCCCAATGAAGAACCCGTTGCAAGGGGAGAACCTATCAAATCATCGCCCGTATTGAGCTCGTACAGCGCATGGCCGCCCTCATGAATGACGGAATACATGCTGCTTATTGCCATATTCTCATAATAATGGGTCGTAATCCTGACGTCATGCTTATTGAAATTGGTGGTAAAGGGATGTTCGACCTCGCCGAGCACGCAGTCATCGGGATTGATGCCCATGACATTCATAAGATATGCCATGAATTTTCTCTGCTCGGGTATGGGGTATGATTTATTCATAAAGGAAGTATCAATAATATCTCCCTTTTCGGTTATCCTCTTTACGAGGGGAACGAGCTCCTTTTTCAGCTTGCCGAAAAATTCATCGAGCATTTCGATGCTTGCGCCGTCCTCAAATTCATTGAGCCAATAATCGTACGCGCATTTATCCGTATGCTGATATTCCGCAAATTTTCTGTTATAATCGACAATTTTTGCAAGAATGGGTTCAAAAAGAGAATAGTTGTTCGTATTCTTCGCTTCGCGCCATTTGCTGTTGGCTTCGGCAAGCAGGGCGGTGAAAGCGGTATACTCCTCAATGGGGATATTCTTCATGAATTCAATAGACTTGTGCTCCTCCTCGGCTTCACGGCGGAGAAGCTCGGGAAGCTCATCCTTATGAGCCATCAGCACCTCAACTGCTTCCATCCTTTCGGGGTCAACGGTGAGATTATAAGTAATTTCGCTCATTATCTCCATAGTCTCGGCAAAGCCCTGCGCAGCGTTTTTCGGCGCCGCTGTGTCCAAATCATAATACATTACGCCGAGCGCATGGTCGAAAGCATGGCTCTTTTTCGTAAAACCTCTGAATACTTCAACAGCCTTATTGAGTTCCATTTTATTTCTCCTTTTCAATCAGTTAAAAAGCCTTACAGGCAGTACCATATAATAGAATTTATCTCCGTCGGTCGGAGTTATGACGCAGGGGGTGACGGAATTATTCATATTGAGATAGACGGTCTCTTCATCCAGCACCTTCATTATATCAAGGATGTACTTTGCATTGAAAGCTATATCGAATTCCTTACCGACAAGGTTTATTTCGATTTCGTCATTGATGCTGCCCTTTTCGCTGTTCGCTGTAATGCTTAGGGTATCATGCGAAAAGCTAAATTTGATGAGATTTGATTTACTCTCCCTTGCCATGAGCAGCGCTCTTTCGGCACTGTCGCGAAGCTCACTTACATTCACGCTGACCTTTGTCGCAAAATTCTTTGGGAGGATACCGCCGTAATTGACGTATTCGCCGTCAAGCAGCCTTGAGATCAGCTTTGTTGTGCCGATATTCAGCATTAGATGGGTGGATGAGAAGGTAAGCTTAATCTTTTCCTCATCATTAAGCAGAATATTTGAAATCTCCTGCAATGCGCGTATGGGAAGGATAACGGATTTTTCGCCTGTGCAGTTATCTATCTTTTCAGTTCTCATAGCAAGACGGAAGCCGTCAAGCGCGACCATGATTAGCTTCTTATCCTCGGTAAATTTCAAAAGAACTCCGTTCAAAATGGGCTTTGATTCATCATACGAAACCGAAAAGCTCGTTTGACGTATCATGCTCTTGAGTATACCCTGCTCTATCTCGGCTGAAAATTCGTCATTGACCCTGACCATCTCAGGGTATTCCTCCGCCGGCATTATCTGAAGCGAAGATTTGACTCTTCCCGATTTTATTTTGAGGGAGTTTTTCTCGCTCTCGAATGAAATGCTTTCGCCGTTCAGCCTTCTCAGCAGATCGAAGCAGAGCTTGCCCGGAAGCACGGCGCAGCCCTCCTCCTCGACCATTGCCGGGATTTCGGTCTCTATCTGAAGCGAGAGATCGGAGCATTTCATATAGAGATTTCCGTTGCCGGCATAGATATAGATGCCCTCCAGTATCGGCAGGCTGCTGTGCGCAGGCATTGCCTTCGTAACAACGGAGACGGCTTCGTTCATCTCGTTCGTATCAACAGTGAATCGCATTTTATCTCCCCCTATATTATTATTATTATTATTAGTACAGCAGTAGCAGCAGTAGCTGCAAGGATAATTCGGATAACTCCCGTTTTTCCTGATTTTATTTATATTTTTAATCAACAGCCGATGTTTACTGATAAAGGATAAAATGACCTCTTATCAACATTATCCTTTTATCCTCTTTTTTCACAACCATCAATAATCCTTCCTTGTGGAAACCATGGAAACTACGGATAATCTTTCCTCTTTTTCCATGCTTTCCATGCGGATAAAGCGGTGAATAAAAAAGATGTTGTAATACAAATTAAAGATTACACATCGGAATATGAATATAAGTTGATAAAAACGAGGATAAATTTTTCGACATTTTTTCACAATATTCATATTATACCATACTCATTATAAGGTAAAGACCCTGCAAAAGCAATAGTTTTTTAGGATAATATGAAGAATAAAGGCGTATTCCGGCTTTACGTTTTCTCATTCCGGCGGATAAAACAGCTTTATGCCTTCGAGCTCTTATAATAAGAATTCTTCCGCTTTCCGAAAAAAACGGTACCCCAAAAGCCGGGGTACCGCAAAAACCGAAAAGAGATTTATCCGTCGTAGTAGAAATCAAAGCCATCAAAGGTTATCTGATAGAATGAAATATTAAGCTTTTTAATATCTTCATCCGAGAATGTGTAAACGAAGCCGTAAGGCTTTTCGCTTCCTTCTGCAGCAAAGATAAAGGTTATATTGCTGACTGAAAGCTCCGCTTCATCAACGCCCGTTTCTTTCGCAACGGCTTCGAGTATATCGCTGCTTCTTTCGGAAATGACCTTTGTCGTGGGGTTATAATGAAGCACGAGCTCTTTTCCGTCCTCACTGATGATTGTACATTTATATGTCGAGCCGTCATCGCCCTTTTCCCTTACGGCCTCGACGGTCACATTTTCATTTCCCGCAAAGGCTTTTTTGACTGCCTTTTTCGCATCTGCGCCGTTCTTCCAAAAGACGTAGCCGATTATTGCTGCTGCGCTTATGAGGAGAGCGAGCACGAGCGCAATAATGTGCTTTGCCTTAATCTCCATTTTCTTCGGCTTGAAATGGGTATAGCCAAGGCTGTAAAGGGCACTGCTCAGCGCACCGAGCCAGAAGACAAGAATAACGCATTCAATCGGGAACATCGCCGCATTCTTCGCAACCCTTGCAATGGTGATGAATTCATATGCGCCGAGGTAATAGACCTTGTTATACCAGGTCATTATTATCGGGTTTATGATAAAATTGCAGATGATAACGACTGCGAGCCTTGAAAGGATTATTCTCCAGACCGAGAGCTTCTGCCTGTAAAGGAACATGCCGAAGATAAAGCCGCTCATCATTTCAACTATGATGAACGGGAAGAAATAATCTCCAATCGGGAAAATTATTGCTCCCAGCGTGTCGCTGACTGCGCCGACTGCAAGCGCCATTATCGGGCCGTAGATCATGGAACCCAGGGAATTGACCATAAAGTCAAAGCCCAAGTACAGAAGCGGCGGAGCGATGGGGATTTTGAAGCTTTTAATCACGACGCGGAGCGCGATGATGATTGCAGCGAAGACGAGCATTTTTATACTCTCGAATTCCATTGCGCTTAGCTGCCAAAAGCGCTTTGAGAAGGGGTGGGTAAAGGTTTCACGGGAAACATTACCTGTGGTTTTAATAGTTTTTTCCATAAAAAAATCGAATCCTCCCAACAAGAGCATTCGTTGTTACTGCAAAAATGCCTGCAAAAACATGCAGATATTTCTGCCTTCTGTAACAGCGGGATGCGGTGACTGCACAGCAACCTCCGGCGGACGAGTGCAGCCCTGTACGGAATTATACACTCTCATCCGGCTGAGTTTTCGTTTGAGGATCAACTCCCTGTATCCTCAACACTTACGAAACTCGCTGCCACCTACTCTGTTTTTTTGCTATCATAGCAGAACACATATAAAAAATCAAGCGTTTTATTGAATTTGTATGCCTTTTTATTCAAATTATACCATTTATTTCAAAAAAAGACCTTATTTATTCATTTTCAATTCACATATTTGATGTTATAATACTGTAAAGAAACCTTGGGAGAAAACGAAATGACAGAAGTACATAAAAGAATATGCGTATTCGGTGCGTCCAGCAGTTCCATACCCGAAAGCTGCATTGATTTTGCGTACTCCCTCGGTGAGCTTCTTGCAAAAAATGATATGGGGCTCGTTTTCGGAGCAGGGCGCAGCGGGCTTATGGGAGCCTGTGCGCGCGGCGCGCACAGCGGTAACGGCGAGATTATCGGCATCATTCCCGAAAAGCTCAATATTCCCGGTATCTATTATGAATACTGCACCGAGAGAATAGAGACTCCGACCATGCACGAACGAAAAGCGCTGATGGAAGAAAAGGCGGATGCATTCGTTGCGCTTCCCGGAGGCTTCGGGACTATCGAGGAGCTTATGGAGGTAATGACCCTGAAGCAGCTCGGTTATCACAATAAACCGATAGTTATTGCGAATATAGATGATTATTATTCGTCACTGCTCGGGCAGTTCGCCTGCTGCGTGCGTGACGGCTATACCAATAAGGAATTTCTGAAGCTGTATTCCGTTGCGAATACTCCCGAAGAGGTCATCAAAGAGATAAATTCCCATGATTCGCTCGTCACCGAAGGAGTTATAGAAGAAGCACTCCGCGAGCGCATAGGGAGTGCATGAAAAATACGGCGTTTGAACGGTAAATGATTGATGAAACATCTTAAAACTGAAAAAAACAATTCTTCATCCTCGCTTCCAAAGGGGCTGATGGTCTGCGTCACCGGTCAGCGCACCTGTGAGCGGCTTGTACTGCACGGAGCGAACAGGCTCAATCCGAATGAGAAGCTCTATGTCGTCCACTGCGTGCGCGAGGGCAAGCATTTTCTCGGCTCCGAGGATGAAGCGGACGCGATAAACTACCTTTATAATGTATCAAAGTCGGTCGGAGCCGACCTTACCATTCTCCGTGAGAATGATGTCATTGATGCTCTCGTTACCTTTGCCGAGGAGCACAATATTGAGACCATCGTTCTCGGCGCTTCGCCCAAGGTGGGGAAGGACAGCTTTACCAACCGCTTTGCTTCACGGCTTCCGAGCGTCGAATTCGACGTTGTAGGCTGATAAACTATCAATAATCGAAAGGATATTTATATGGAACTGGATCTTACAGGAGCAAAAGAATACATCACCGAAAAATACCGCAATGCAGGCGATTTCGATTTCGTACCCGATGATGACCTTTCCTCCATGCTCGAGCTTTTGATAAAGCTCGATGACGAATACCTGAAGGAGATCGACGATGATTTCTACGACGAGGAGGTCGTCTACGAGCGTTTCCTCAATGCCCTCAATAAGTCCTTTGATAAGTATAAAACCTATAATATGCGCTTTGCCGATGATTATATGGACTATATGGAGCAGTATCTTGCCTCAATTGACGCTATCGACTGGGAGTGATTTAAGCTAAAGTGAGGTTACTGGGGCAATTGTGCTTTCCCGTTCTCCCGTTCCTTAATTATAAGTGGTGTCTTAAGCTAAAGTGAGGTTACGGGGGCAATCGGGCTTTCCCGTTCTCCTGTTCCTTTGTTATTAGGCGTGATTTAAGCTAAAGCGCAGCTACGGGGGCAATCGGGCTTTCCCGTTCTCCTGTTCCTTTGTTATAAGGCGTGATTTAAGCTAAAGTGAAGCTACGGGGGCAATCGGGCTTTCCCGTTATCTTTGTTATTTCCGATTATATGGAATTAAACTGTCTGTTTCTGCTGTTTTGATATGCGATTTTTTATCCTGCGTTATTGCTGCCGGCATTTACCGCTTTGGCAGGCAGGAAAGCTGAAGGTTACATTTTCACTCGTTTCCAAATATTATTTATTGAGTGCCGCAGGCATCGTTCCTCTTTGCCTTTTTTAAGGAATTATAGCGAATTTTGGTGTTGCTTTTTCACAGAAACCTTGCTATAATAGTACCTCGCGATTGGATACCTTTCGCAAATGCAAAAAAATAGCGTAATTACCTATAAAAGGAGAAATACAAATTGGAAAATAATAATAAAACTAAAAAGGAGCTTGATTCCAAGAAGCTGATGCTTATTATCATCGCGTCGCTTGCGTTGATAATAATTGTCCTGCTTGTTGTGCTCATAATCAAGTCGGGCTCGAAGCAGCCCGTTGTGAATAACGATGCGACGCCCGAGCCTACGCTCAGTGCCGAGCCGACCGATATTCCGATATTTACGGGAGTACCTGTCACCCCAACGCCGATACCGTCCGATTTCCCGACGGATTATCCTTCCGATATGCCGACTGAGGGAATCACCGATGATCCCGCTTCGGAGGAGCCGTATTTGTCTCCTTCTCCCGAAGAGACTTTTACTCCCGACCCGTCCCTGACGGCTGAAGCCACTGTCGTACCGGATCCGACCGTTGGACCGACGGAAGAAGCCACGCTGACGCCGCCGCCCACCGATATCCCCACCGAGGATCCCGATCCCGTTGTTACCTTTAATGACAGCGTTTTCGAAGCTGCTTTCAGAGCGATGTACGGCCTTGAGGGCAAAACAATCAGGTATTCAAAACTGCTTGAATATGAGGATCTCTGTCTTTCCGGGTGCGGTCTTACCGATATTTCGGATATTATGAAGTTTGAGAACCTTGTATATGTCGATCTCGGAGATAATCCCGAGCTTTCGGATATAAAGCCGCTTTCCGTTCTTTCAAAGCTTTCCACGGTTATTCTCTACTATACCGATGTATCCGACATAAGTCCCCTTGCTTCGCTTTCCAAGCTTCAAAGGCTGGATCTTGACGGCTGTAAAGTCAGCAATCCGGCTCCGCTTTCGATGCTTGTCCTTCTTGAGGATTTACATCTCGGAAGCAACAGCATTACCGATATAACCTCCCTTGCGAGGCTTGTCCGCCTTACATCCCTTGAGCTTCAGGGGAATGGGATTACCGATGTCAGCGCTCTTTCGGGCCTGACCGCTCTCAAGCGTCTCAACCTCACCGATAACATGGTTGTCAACGTTTATAATGAGCTTTCACCCCTCATCGAGCTGGAGGTACTGTATCTCTCCGGCAACCCCATTGCCGCAGGCGAAGTGGATCTTCTCCGCTATGCGCTCTCCGGCTGCGAGATAGTTTTTTAAGGAAAAGCGAAGTTTTTTCGGATAATTTGAGTATGCAGTGAGCAGCTCGCTCCCTCTTTCGCTCCATCATTTTATCCCTGTTATCTCCGCTTTCCGTAAAAATTCCGTGCTTTAATACTATTTTCTCCACACCCCGGCATAGCTTTTACCATGTTGGGGTATTTTTTTGTAATCATGATTTCTGTCGGCATGCTCTTCTGCATCATGAACGGCACTGCCGATCTTGCGCTCGGGTACATGCTCGAAGGCGCAGATTCCGCATTGGAGCTCATGCTCGGGCTTGGCGGCTCGTACATCCTCTGGCTCGGAATAATGAAGGTTGCCGAGCGTGCAGGGCTTGTTACCGCTCTGTCTCGGAGAATGGAAAAGCCGCTTAGGCTGCTCATGCCGAATGTCGGCTCCGCCGCTGCGCCCATAACTCTGAACCTTGCCGCAAATTTCTTCGGTCTCGGCAACGCCGCGACCCCCTTCGGCATAGAAGCCATGAAGGAGCTTACCAAAAATAGGGGAGAGAGAAGCAGCATCGCCTCCAACGATGTCTGCATGTTCCTTGCGCTCAATTCCTCCTGCATCCAGCTTATCCCAACCTCCGTAATCGCAATCCGCACCGCCTGCGGCTCGTCAAATCCCTCATCAATCATTCTGCCGACCTTGATTTCTTCAATACTTTCTTCAATTTTAACAATTATTTTATGTAAACTATGCGGAAGGCTTTCACACGATGAAATGGGTTGATATCGTACTTCTTGCTTTGATTGCCGGAGTGTTCGTCTATGCGCTTATTAAAAGGGTCAATCCCTATGAGGCGTTTACCGAGGGTGCGGCGGAAGCCGTTCCGACTATTTTGCGGGTTCTCCCGAGTCTCGGAGCGATGCTTGCGGCCATCAGCCTTTTCAGGCATTCGGGCGCTATGGATGCGTTGAGCGGTCTGCTCGCGCCCGTCCTGAACCGTATCGGAATTCCGACCGAGCTTGTGACGCTGACCGTACTCCGTCCTTTCTCCGGCAGTGCGAGCCTTGCGCTTCTTCGTGATACGCTCACGACCTACGGCGCGGACAGCTTTGTGGGCCGTGCCGCATCCACTCTCGTCGGTTCTTCAGAGACAATATTCTATACGCTTGCGGTCTATTGCGGTTCTGTCGGCATAAGAAAGGCAAGATATGCTTTTCCCGTTTCGATTATCTGCGGTCTTTTCGGCTGTATAATGTCAATTCTGCTCGTAAAGCTGATTTAGGCTTGATTTTTAATCCTGTTCTGCTATAATTTAATAAGCAAGTTTGAATCGAATAGAACATACACGGGAGAAAAACAAAATGCTTGTTGATGTTATTGATTTCAGGCCGGATCTGCCGCTTGAGAAAACCCTCGGCAAAAATGTTGCCGTTATAGATGTTCTTCGCTGTACGAGCTGCATCGCCGCCGCATTTTCTAACGGCGCGGAGCGTGTAGTCGTATTTGAGGGAGTTGAGGAGGCAAGGGCTTATGCGAATTCACTCGGGCGAGCGAATACCGTTCTCGGCGGCGAACGAAAAGGGCTGCCCCTTGAAGGCTTTGATGTCGGGAATTCGCCCCTCGAGTATACTAAGGAGCGCGTTCAGGGCAGGATTTGCGTTATGTCTACCTCCAATGGCTCAAAATGCCTGACGGGCATAAAGGGTGCAGTCAGGATATTTGCTTCATCACTCATTAATCATCTTTCCGTATTCTCTGCGCTTCTTGATGCCGCGGGCGATGTGACTGTCATCTGCTCCGGTACGGGCGGAAATACGAGCGCCGATGATGTTATTGCTGCCGGTGCGCTCGTTTCCGATTTTTATGATCGGTCATGCGGCTGTGAATTCACCGATTCGGCTCTGATAGCAAAATCCGTCTATGATGATTGGAAACAAGGGCGTTTCGATCTCACCGCAACCAAGCACTGCAAGTATCTTATGTCCCTCGGGGAAGCATACCGTAATGACGTCCTATACTGCATGACGGAGAATACCTGCCCGGTCGTTCCGCTCTGCTGCGGCACAACCGAGGATGGCAGGGGGCTTATACTCATCAATAACCGCTGATTACCGATTTACCGATTGTTTCACGGGAAACATTTTCGATGCAGGATTGTTTCCCGTGAAACAATTTTTTATGTTTTTTGAATCAAATTTGTTTCCCGTGAAACAATTTCGCTTTTCAAATAGAATTTTATAGTGTATAATTGATATGTGAATCGGTTTGATCCCTCAGAATTACGAAAGAGAGCGAATAATATGGCAAGAATAATTGCAATAGCGAATCAAAAGGGCGGAGTCGGCAAGACCACGACAGCCGTCAACCTCGCCGCATGCATCGCGCAGCTCGGCAAAAGGGTGCTGCTTGTCGATATAGACCCACAGGGCAATGCCACAAGCGGCACGGGCATAAATAAGGAGCAGTGCAAATACAGCGTTTACGATATTCTCATCAATTCCGTAAAGGCGGAATATGTCATTCTCCGCACGAAAATACCGACCCTTCAGATAATTCCGTCAAGAATTGAGCTGGCAGGCGCAGAGGTTGAGCTTGTGAGCATGATGGCGCGCGAGCAGAAGCTGAAAAATGCCCTCCGCGCAGTCAGCGAGCTTTACGACTATATCTTTATCGACTGTCCGCCGTCGCTCGGTCTCATCACGCTCAATGCGCTGAATGCCGCCGATACGCTGCTTGTCCCCATACAGTGCGAGTATTTCGCCCTTGAGGGGCTTTCACAGCTTATGAATACGGTCCGCATCGTGCGGCAGAACCTCAATCCAGAGCTTGAGGTTGAGGGGGTCGTCATGACGATGTACGATGCGAGGACGAAGCTCTCGGGTCAGGTCGTCGATGAGGTCAAAAAGTTCTTCGGAAATAAGGTATATGATACGATAATACCGCGCTCGGTCAGGCTCGGCGAGGCTCCGAGCTTCGGTCTGCCTATCACGCTGTATGATCCTCGCTGCGCAGGCGCAAAGGCGTATAAGAGCCTTGCGGATGAGGTCGTAAACGGTCACGAAACGGGAAAGGAAGCATAAAATGGCACTCGGTAAAGGTCTCGGCGCACTCCTGGGCGGTTATACGCCGGAGGAAAACAGCGTAAACACAATCTCTATCTACCTTATAGATAATAATTCCGAGCAGCCCAGAAGGGAATTTGATGATAGAAAGCTTAGTGAGCTCGCGGCAAGCATACGCGAACACGGCATAGTTCAGCCCATCATCGTCAAAAAAACGGGCGAAAGGTACAGGATAATAGCAGGAGAACGCCGTTTCCGTGCGGCGAAAATGGCGGGGCTCAACGAGGTGCCGGCAATAATCCGCGATATGAACGAGCAGGAGATGGGGGAGATTGCCCTTATCGAGAACCTGCAAAGGGTCGATCTGAACCCGATGGAGGAAGCTGCGGCGATAAAGAAGCTGATGGTCGAATATGACCTCACTCAGGAGGAGATAGCAAAGAAGCTCGGAAAAAGCCGCCCTGCGGTCGCAAACAGCGTTCGCCTTTTGGCGCTTCCGGAGGAGATTCAGGGGCTTTTGCGCGAGGGTAAGCTCTCAAGCGGCCACGCAAGGATAATTTCCTCGCTCCGTGATGAAAAAATGATGCTTTCGCTTGCACGGGAAGCCGCCGAAAAGGGCTGTTCGGTGCGCGAGACAGAGCGGCTGGCTGCCGCAATGCTCGAAGAAGCGGATAAGGAGAAGCCGGTAAGAAAAAAGGCGCAGAAGCTGAGCAGCGAAATGCTCGATGCTCAGCAAAGGCTGACCGAGCGATTCGGCACAAAGGTAAGCTTTAACGGCGATGAGGAAAAGGGAAAAATAGTCATCGAGTACTTCTCAAAAGAGGAGCTGATGAATATTTACGATATGATGATGGAGAATTAGTATGTATCTGACCGACGGTTGGCAGGACTATGAGATAATTGATGCAGGAAACGGCGAAAAGTTAGAGCGTTGGGGGGACGTGGTGCTGCTGCGCCCCGATCCGCAGGCGATATGGCCGATGAAACAGGCGGAGCATGTCGATGCGCACTATATCCGTTCGTCCTCGGGCGGCGGAGCATGGTCTTTTAACAGAAGGCTGCCCGAAAGCTGGACTATCGCATATAGGGATTTGAAGTTTATCGTCCGCCCCACGGGCTTTAAGCATACGGGGCTATTCCCCGAACAGGCGGCAAACTGGGATTTCATGCGGAAATTCGTTGAGAATTACAGGGAAAAAACGGGCAATAAGGCTTTCAGGGTGCTGAACCTGTTTGCATATACCGGCGGAGCAACGGCTGCACTTGCCGCAGCAGGAGCCGAGGTCGTGCATGTCGATGCCGCAAAGGGCATGGTCGCCTGGGCGAAGGATAATCTTGCCGCTTCGGGCCTTGCCGACAGACCCGTGCGCTTCATCGTAGATGATGTAATGAAGTTTGTGCAGAGGGAAAAGCGCAGGGGTCATGAATACGAGGGCATTCTCATGGACCCTCCGAGCTACGGCAGGGGGCCGGACGGCGAGATGTGGCGTATTGAAACGGGGCTTTATCCGCTCGTCAGCGAGTGCATGGATCTTCTGAGCCGCGATGCAGGCTTTTTTATAATCAATTCCTATACCACGGGGCTTGCGCCCACGGTGCTGAAGGATGTTCTGAAGGTCGCAACGGGCAAAAGAGGAGGGAAAATCGACGCACAGGAGCTTTGTCTCCCCATAACTAATAATTCGCTCCTGCTGCCCTGCGGCTGTACCGCCAGATGGTGCAGAGAACCGAACGAAAAGCAGAATAAATAAATGCTGAAGGTAATTTACGAGGATAACCACCTACTGGTCTGCGAAAAACCCGTGAATATGCCCGTACAGGCGGATTCATCGGGGGATATGGATCTTTTGACGCTCGCCAAGAGGTATATAAAGGAGAAATACGATAAGCCCGGAGAGGTCTATCTGGGGCTTGTACACCGTCTTGACCGTCCGGTCGGCGGAGTTATGGTCTTTGCGCGCACGAGCAAGGCGGCGGCGAGGCTCACCGAGAGCTTCAAAAAGCATACGACC
Organism: Clostridiales bacterium; assembly: GCA_004556165.1. Classification (GTDB taxonomy): domain Bacteria; phylum Bacillota; class Clostridia; order Christensenellales; family CAG-138; genus PeH17. The sequence continues at coordinate 32,342 of SFIR01000011.1, forward strand.
GTCAAAAAGTACGCCGCCTGCGTCATCGGGAATCCGCCCGATTACGCAAGGCTCGAAGGCTTTCTTGTTCGCGATGAGGAAAGCAATACCGCGCGCACAGCGGATGAAAGCACCCCCGGCGCAAAAAAAGCAAGCCTCGATTTTGCTTGTGTTACAAGGAAAAACGGGCTTTCCCTGCTGGATGTTTCGCTGCATACGGGAAGGCACCATCAGATAAGGGTACAGCTTTCAAGCGCAGGCTATCCCATCTTCGGGGATCAGCGCTATAACCCCTCCGCTAAGGTCGGGACGCAGATCGCCCTCTATGCTTACAGCCTGACGATAGAGCACCCAACGCTCAAAACCGAGATGACCTTTACCTCAAAGCCATCGGGCGGCGCTTGGGATAATTTCCGCGAGGAAATGTCCGCGCTCTGCTGGGGGATACGCATAAGGTATATGGACGAAAATATCATCATCGTCAATAAGAAGGCAGGTATTGGCTGCGCGGAAGCCGATGAGGAAGGAGCGAACGAAAATTCCCCGGGTTCGCTTGAAAAGCTGCTCTGCTGCGCGCTTGAAACGGAAAATATCTACCCGGTTCACAGGCTGGATGTGATGACGAGCGGTCTTGTCATGTACGCAAGGAACGAAAAAGCCGAGCGGGAGCTTGTCGAGCTGATAAAGAACCGTAAGATAAGGAAATTCTACCATGCCGAAAGCTTCGGTGCTCCAAAGGAACGCGAGGGAAGGCTGAGCCTTTTTGCCGTAAAGGACGGCGAAAGAGCGAGGGTCAGCGTCTTTGATACCCGTGTCCCCGGCTCGGTCGAAATGATCAGCGATTATAGGCTTATCGGGCGCAGAGGCGCAAGGAGCCTTGTGGAGGTCGAGCTCGTGACGGGCAGAACGCACCAGATTCGCGCAAGCCTTGCCCATATTGGCTGCCCCATAGTCGGCGACGACAGGTACGGCGACAGAACGCTCAATAGACAGAATAAATCGGGGCTGCACCTTGCCGCGGTAAGGATAGAATTCCCGAAGGATATGAAGGTATTAAAGGAGCTTAACGGTAGAATAATCGAAAACTCCGCAGAATTTGAAGCCGAATGAAGAATGGTACGGAAGAATTTGATATTATCGTAACCGGTGCAGGGCATGCAGGCGTTGAAGCTGCGCTTGCCTGCGCACGAATGGGTCTCAGGACGCTGTGTATCACGCTGAACCTCGATTCCGTTGCGCTCTGCGCCTGCAATCCTGCGATTGGCGGAACAAGCAAGGGGCATTTGGTGCGTGAGATTGATGCGCTCGGGGGCGAAATGGGCATAGCCACCGATGAAACCCTCATTCAGATGCGTATGCTCAATCTCGGAAAGGGGCCTGCCGTACACTCCCCAAGAGCGCAGATAGATAAGGTCAGATACCATGAGCGCATGAAAGCCGCGCTTGAAAAGCAGGAAAACCTGACCGTTAGACAGGATGAATGTGAAAATATTATCACAGAAAACGGCAGAGTAACGGGCATAATCTGCTCCGGCGGCATGGAATATGCCTGTAAAGCATTGGTGCTGTGTACGGGAGTCTACCTCAAAAGCCTAATTCATGTCGGCAGCGTGACGAAGGAGGAAGGTCCATCGGGTCTCTGCCGTGCAAACGGGCTTTCCGCCTCGCTCTCCGAGCTCGGCTTTGCGCTGAGAAGGTTCAAAACGGGTACCCCTCCGAGGGTCAAGGGCTCGACAGTCGATTATGATAAAATGGAGAAACAAATGGGCGATGATCCCGTTCAGCCCTTTTCTTACCTCACCGACAGCATAGCGAGACCCTGCCGGGAATGCTATCTCACCTATACGAACCCAAAAACGCATGGGATAATCCTTTCAAATCTCGACCGCTCGCCGATGTACAGCGGAAAAATCCACGCTTCGCCCACGCGGTATTGCCCGTCGATAGAGGATAAATTGGTGCGCTTCAGCGATAAGGACAGGCACCAGCTTTTTATCGAGCCGGAGGGAAATTCGACCGATGAAATGTATGTGCAGGGCTTCTCCACGAGCCTGCCGAAGGATGTTCAGCGCGATGCGCTGCGCACGATACCGGGGCTTGAGTGCGCCGAGATTACGAGGTACGGCTATGCGATAGAGTATGACTGTATAGACCCGACCGAGCTTGACCTGACCTTGGGCTCAAAGCGTATAAAAGGGCTTTTCTTTGCAGGCCAGCTCAACGGCTCGAGCGGCTATGAGGAAGCTGCCGCACAGGGTCTCATAGCGGGCATAAACGCAGGGCTCTATGTAAAAAATGAAGCTCCGTTCACTCTTCGGCGGTCGGATGCTTATATTGGGGTGCTCATAGATGATCTCGTCACAAAGGGTACGAATGAACCCTACCGCATGATGACGAGCAGGGCGGAATACCGCCTTGCGCTCCGTCAGGATAATGCCGATCTCAGGCTCACCGAGATGGGCATGCGCACGGGGCTAATCAGCGGGGAAAGGCTGAAAAGGCTCGAAAAGAAGAAGGAAGATATAGAAAAGCTCAAGGAACTCCTTGAAAAACGAGTACAGCCCACCGAGCGGCTGAATAGTATCATCCGTGCGAGCGGCGAGGGGGAGGTAAGGATACCGACAAAGCTCGGGGAGCTATTGAAGAGGAACAGCATTTCCTATTCCGATCTGCTCGAACTGTACCCCGAGGAGGGCTTACTGCCCGTCTCGCCCGCTTCCTGCGAAGCAGAAACGGCGATAAAATACGCAGGCTATATCGAAAAGCAGGATGAACAGATAAAAAGGTTTATCCGCCAGGAGGAAATGCTTTTGCCGGAGGATTTGGATTATAACGCGATCTCCGGCCTAAGGATGGAGGCGAGGCAGAAGCTAAGCGCGATAAGACCCCGTAATATCGGGCAGGCAAGCCGTATTTCGGGCGTTTCGCCTGCGGATATAAGCGTGCTTATGATAGTTTTGAAAACGATAAAGGAAAGATGAGTACAAGAACAGCGGAAGTAAATATCGCTCTGATGCAGGAAATGCTTGAAAAATACCTGCCGGAAGCGAGCGCGGATGTGAAAACAAAGCTCCTTCGGTATTATGAACTGCTCATTGAATGGAATTCACGCATCAACCTGACCGCAATCACCGACCCCGAGGGCGTTGCGGCGAGGCATTTTGCGGACAGCATCTTGGGAGCAGGGCTCATTCCCGAGAACGCAAGGCTAATCGACGTCGGCACGGGCGCAGGCTTCCCGGGCATACCTCTGAAGCTCGTGCGGCCCGATATAGGGCTGACGCTCCTTGATTCGCTCAATAAAAGGCTCATCTTCCTTCAGGAGGTCATAAAGGAGCTCGGAATCGAGGCGGAGCTTGTGCATATGCGCGCCGAGGATGCAGGAAAAGACCCGGTTTACCGAGAAAGATTCGACGCCGCAGCCTCAAGAGCCGTCGCAGGAACGGATAGGATAGCCGAATGGACGCTTCCGCTCGTCAAGGTAAACGGTATTTCGCTCATGTACAAGGGCCCGGGCGCGGAGGAGGAGCTGAAAACGGCTTCGGGCATCATTAAAGACCTCCGCGCAGCAGCGAAGATTGAAAGCTTTTCGACCCCTTGGGGCGAACGCAATATCATCATTGCGGCAAAATATGCGGAGACTCCGAAAAAATACCCGCGCAGACCCGGGAAGAAATAAAAGGAATAAGAGATAAGAAATAAGAAATAAGAAACAAAAAACATCAGCACCTTCGCTGATGTTTTCGTCTTTCCGCGCCGAAAGGCGCTTTACATCCTTTTCGCAATTTCAAGCGCAATATAGAGCTTATCAAGGCTGTGGTTGGCGGCGTGCAGCCCTTCGACACGGTATTCCGTAGTCGAAAGCACATCGCCTGTCACAAGAAAATCATACAGCTCAAGCTCGTGAAAATCGCATACCGCCTGAACGCCTGCGACCTCCATCTCGACTGCGATACAGCCCTCGGCTCTGCGCTTTGCGATTTGCCCGACGGTCTCACGGCAAAAGGCATCCGTAGTCCAAATCCTGCCCTCGACATGGGGGAGGGAAAGCTCATCAAAAAGCCCCGCGAGCCTTTCGTGATTGCGGATGGTGATATAGTCGCTCGGAGGTGCGTAGTGATAGGACATGCCCTCATCGCGGTACGCTTCGGTCGGTATGACGAATTTCCCCGTGGTTTTCTCCTCATCGAGACTGCCTGCCGAGCCGAACATGATGAATTTTCTTGCGCCCGTCAGATAGTTTGCCTCGATAACCCATTGCGCCGCCATGACGGAACCCGTCTGCGAGAGATAAAAGGCAATGTCCATGCCGTCATAATGGAGGCTGTATATATCCGTGCCGCCGCCGCACGAAGCGATATGCGCTGTTTTCTCGCAGGCGAACGAAGCGAGGATATGTTCAAATATCGCCTTGGAAAAGATAACAAGGCAGATTTCGTGACCTGACCCGGGCTCGCCGTAGAAATCCCTAAGGCTGAGGATGGGCTCCGTTTTGTTGTCGAATGAATCGGTAATCATATTCTTTCAGTGTTTCACGTGAAACTATCGGAGCGCGGAAGCGAGATAGCCGCGAAGGGAGGCAATATCCTCATCGGTGACGGTACGGGCTGATTTACCCTGCGCAAAGGCAGGGCTTCCGCCGCCCTTACCGGCGAGAATACCGTTTACCGCGGAGCATAGCTCGCGCATCGGGAGCTTGACTCCGCTTGTTGCAGCCATGCGGTAATCCGTACCCGAAGGGGTGACGGAGAAAAGGAGCACGACGAGCTGCCTTTTGCCCTCGTTATCGGCAATGATGCGGTCGGTAACGGCTTTGAGGTCGCTTGAAGTAAAGCCTTCAAAGCATTTGATGATGTATTCGGCGGTATCCGCACGGACGGCTTCGGAAATCAGCTTTTCACTCAAAAGCTCGGAAAGGAGGTTAGCTTTGGTTTTAATCTCCTGCTTGCAGGCGGAAAGCTCCGCTATCTGCTTTTCAATAGCGGTCGGAAGCTCCTCGCGAGAGGTCGAATACCGCCTTGCAAGGGCCGTGACCTCGCTTTGCAGCCTTTCGGCGTGGAGAACAGCCCTTTCGCCGCAGGCAAACCAAATGCGGACGCCGGATTTATATTTCTGCGCATCGGTAATGAGTATTGCGCCGACCTCGCCGGAGGTGTGCAGATGCGTACCGCAGCAGGTGCAGGAATCAATATTTCCGCCGTCAACATAGACGATGCGTATCTGCTCCCTGCTGTCCTTCAGCTTTTCGGCTAACTTGCGCAGGGGGCGCGAAGCCGCCTCGCTTCCGCTGACGAGCTCGGTCGTGATGGGCGAATTCCTTCTTACCGCCTCATTTGCGGCAAGCTCGAGCTTTTTAAGCTCCTCATCGGTGAGGAATTTATCAAGATCAATCGTGCAGTAATCCTTCGCCATGTGGAATCCCACGTTGGCAGCCCCGAAAAGCTTATGAGCAAGCCCCGAAAGGATATGCTCGCCCGTATGCTGCGCGCTGTGGTCAAGACGTGCGTCTACATCGAGCGTGACGGTCACGGTCTTGCCGACAGCAAGCGGAGCTGAGCAGTAATGGATGGTTTTTCCGCCAACGGTTCGGACCTCCGAAACGGGTACGGAATCAATGCGCCCGGTATCGGAAAGCTGACCGCCGCCCTCGGGAAAGAGGGGGCTTGATGAAAGCGTGACGAGGAATACTCCGTTTTCCTCCGTGCAGGAGAGAACGGAAGCAGTCGTTTCCGTCACCATGGGGTATTGATAGTAAAGCTCCATATTCTACCTCATCAATGTATTTTCAGAATGAATATCATAGGCGTAAGTCCGCCGGCCTCGGTGCGCTCCTGCTTCAGGATTTCAAGATACGGCCTTGTGCGGATAAGGTTCTTCAAAAGCGTAAATTCCATCGTATAGAGTATGGCAATGCCGTCCCTGCGGACGAGCTGAGGAAGCCTGTCAAGCAGTCCCTCATAAAGCCTTTCACAGCTCGAATGCGTTCCAACGCGGTTCCCGAAGGGCAGATTGCAGATGAGCTCATCATACGGGCGCTTCGATTCAAAGCGGAGAATATCGTTGCAGATGAATTTTGCCTGCTTTATACCCCTTTTCGCTGCCGCAGCGGCATTGGTGCGCGCGGCGTCAATGGCGTTATGGGCAATATCGACTCCGGTGAGCGATGCGCAGGGCGATAGCAGGCCTCGCTCGAATAAAAGCGTACCGCTTCCGCAGCAGGGGTCTATGACGCGCGCATTGGAGGTGAGGTGATCCATTGCGAAGCGCAGCATTGAGGCTGCGGTCGCAGGGTTCATCGAAGCCGGTACGGTTTCGAGGCGATAGAAGAAACGCTCATCGGGTACGGTATAGAGCTTCAGGTACAGCCTTGAAGCATTGCCTGCTGCCACGATGCGAAGCTCTATCTCGTAGTCGGAAGGCGCATTGACTATCTCATCATCGTCGATAAGGTCGCGGACGGCATGCTTGTATTCGGTTCTCCCGTCCATATCGCCCTCAATCTCAATGCGGTAACGGTACGGCGGCGTACCTCCGTGCGTTGCCTTCATGAACCTGAGCATAAAGGCTTTGGAAAGCTGCGCAACGGTCTCTGGCTTGAGGCTCACGCCGCGGGCGATGGGGAAGAGTGCTTCGGAGAAGCAGCGCGCATTGAAAAGCCCGAGGTAATCACGGGTTTTTACGCTGAGGCTTGCGCGGCGAACGCTGCTGACGGGGAAATCGAGCTCCTCAAGCTCCTCCTTGAGCTGCTCGCTCAAGCGGTCGGGCGCACTGAGCTCTATTTCGTAAACCCTGTCAAGGCCAATAAAATCATGCTTCTCATGCTTCATGCAGGTTACCCGAGCGAGGCGGAGCGCTTCGCATTCGGCTTGATAATGCTTTTCCTCCGTTTCATCGGCAGGCGGAGCAGGGGTATATTCATCAAGAGCCTTCCTTGCATCCTCGCCGCCGATGGTTCCGAGGGCAAGCAGCAGGGAAGGACGTACAAATCTCGTATCCTCATTACCCAAGCAATCAATAAGAAGCTCGGCATCCGCAGCATCACGGGAGAGCTTTGCAAGAAGCTGTGCGGAATTTCGGCGGAGCTTGGGCGAATCGGAGCGCAGATACCCCCTCACGGCAGGGAGTATCCCTGGGTACATACTTAGGCGCAGCATGTACATGCGGCTTTTCAGCATGCGCACGAGCAGGGATGAACCGATGCCCTCCTCGATATATAGCGCAGCGGTTTCGTCAAGCAGCGCCGCTTTGTCAATCTTTGGGTCGTTTGCGAGCAGGGTGGAGCCGTTCGGCTTTTCAAGCTCGGTCTTGATGGTTTCGCGGTCAAGTCTTTTCATGGATTCTCCGTCTGTTTATCATATCTGCTGCTTCTGCGCAGCTTTTCAAGTGCTTTTCGGAAGCCTTCGGGAAGCTCGGCGGTAAAATGCATCCATTCCCCGGTGCGCGGATGCCGGAGGTTCAGCTCCGCAGCATGCAGAGCCTGCCCGATAAAGCCCAAATCGTTCCTGCCGGAAGAATATACATCGTCCCCGACCAGGGGATGACCTATGTACGCCATATGCACCCTTATCTGATGCGTGCGCCCCGTCTCCAGCTCGACGCGCAGCAGCGTTTTATCCCCGAACCGCTCAAGCACGGAATAATGGGTTATCGCTTCTCTGCCGTTCGGCACGACCGCCATGCGCTTCCTTTCGGTGCGGTGACGGCCTATGGGCGCATTTACGGTGCCGCAGTCATCCCTAAAATTCCCATCGGCAAGCGCGATATAGACGCGGCTCACGGCATGGGTCTTGAGCTCGGATGACAGAAAGTTATGTGAAAAATCGTTTTTTGCTATGACGAGAAGCCCGGAGGTATTTTTGTCGATGCGGTGAACGATTCCGGGGCGTATTTCGCCGCCGATACCGGAAAGATCCTTGATACGGTACATTATCGCGTTGACGAGAGTGCCGCTCGGGTTGCCCGGGGCGGGGTGGACGACCATGCCGACGGGCTTATTGATAACGGCGATGTCCGCATCCTCATAGACGATGTCAAGGGGAATATCCTCGGGTATCAGCTCGGTTACGGCAGGGGGCGGAAGGGTGACGCTGATTTCGTCCCCCTCACGGAGACCGCTTCCGGGCTTGGCGGCTTTTCCGTTCACGGTGATGAGCCCGTCCCGTATCAGCCTCTGCACGGTCGAACGGCTAAGCTCCGTTTCCGAAGCGATGTAGCTGTCGGTGCGCGGCTGCGGCGCAGGAACGGTAAGGAGATAACTCTCCTCCTCAAGCCCATCGGCGTCATACTGAGGGCTGACGGGGCAATTATTCTCCATCGTTTTCGGTTTCTTCGGTGCTTTCTGCGCTTCTGTCCGTCCCTTCGGGCTCGGCGCTCTGCGCAGAGCTTTTACTCTCCATCCTGCGAGCCTTGCGCTCCTCGGATTTCTTTTTATCCTCTTCATCCATGGCCTTTAGGAATTCCCTGCCGGATTTTACGAAAATCAGCCCGACTGCAAGGATGATGACGCCTATCGTCACGCAGGAATCGGCAATATTGAATACGGGAAAATCGACGAAATCGAATGCGATGAAATCACGGACGTAATTGAATGCGATTCTGTCGATAAGGTTTCCGACCGCTCCGGCGCAGATGATTACTATTGCAGCCTTGATAAGATTGGGCATGGGCTTGTAGCAGCGGACGAGGAAGTAAACGAGGATGGCAACCATTGCCGCGGATACTATCGTCAGAAGAAACGTCTTGTCCGACAGCAGGCCCCATGCCATGCCCGTATTCTCGCAGTATTCGAAACGGATAAATCCGGGTATGAATTCAGCCGAGCTGCCCACGGTTTTGAGCATATCGGCGGCTAAAACCTTGGTGACCTGATCGGCTGCGACCAGCACGGCAAATATCGCCGCAAGTGCAATTATCATAAAGGCTCTCCTTCAGTGATTTTTTACCGATTACATTATACCGCACGGAATAAAGAAAAGCAAGGCGGTGAAACTGTGGAAAAATTATTAACATTTACCGTATTCGCTTGACAAAATACATTTGCGGATTAGAATAGAATATAAAGCAATTTTTGTGGAGGAACGATGAAAAAACTGCTTATTCTGATTCTGATATCGGCGGTGCTGCTGACCTCCTGCGCCGCGCCGGACTACGGCATAGGCCTGAAAGCGGATAATACCGCCGCGCCGACTGAGCGCGCGGAAAAACCGACGGCCGAGCCCGAGCCCGACGAAACGCCCCTTCCGGCGCATCAGGGTTCCGATACAGACGGCAGGAGGTACGAAGGCACGGCAGACATCAATTCCTTTTGCAGCGTCAATAATGATGACGGCAGATACGTCGGCTTTGTCGTGGAGCTTACCCGTACCGATACGGACGGTACGAAGCATGGCTACGATGTCAGGTTCATCCTCCCCACGGGCTGGTACTGCCTGACGATACCGTATTCCGATGAAGCATACCTTGGGTCGACAAAGGGAAGCAAGGCCTATATGTTCGCCTCAAGGCTCTTTATCTATGATGACGAGGACCGCTGCGTCGGCGCGGTCGGGCTTGGTTCGAGCATACGCAGCATGGCAGAATATGAGGGGGACGAAAAAAGGGGAGTCAACGAATTCTATCACGGCATCAATTCCGATCCCGATTACCGCTTTGCCACCGATGAATACTACCTCATCGTCGCAAGATCCACTTTGCAGTTCAGCGACAGGTTTGATGAAGCCAACACCAATGCCATTACCGAGGTGTATTATTCCAAGGAGTATCTCTGCTCCCTCGGCTATAATTTCGAGAGCGATAAAATGAATGTCGGCATCCTTTCGTCACGGCCGGGGGATAAATGCTTTGTCGCGTTTGAATTCTATTACCGCATAATAGATATGCTGACGCTCAATGATATTGCAAGGAGCGTCTATTGGGGCGGAGAAAGGACGAACTGAAATGAAAACGGCAAAAAAACTCATCTCGATAATTCTTCTCAGCGTTCTGTGCCTCGGAATACCTATCCTCGGCGCAAGCCTTGCCGAAAGCGGCGAGCAGCAGGCGGTAATAGGAAGCTTCTTCTCCTCCATCAATTCGGGCGACTGGGAGAGCTGGGCGAATCTGTTTATCGGGCCCTACCGTGCGGAAAGGCTTGCCTTTGTAAATAACGAGCAGAATAAGCTGAATAATGTCGGCATCCTGACCGTGCGGACTGCGCTTCTTACGGAATGCGAACGCATCAAAACCTATATGCCGCAGGGCTACCGCGAGCTGCTGGAGTTCTACGACAGCGGCGATTATGTCTGCTATCGGGTGAGGGTGGATTTCACCGTTGCCGAAGCGAACGAGTTTTTCGAAAACGGAGAGGCATATAAGGTGATCTGCCTTGCGTATGAGGGCGGGAGCTGGAGGGTCGGCGCAATGGTAAGCTGTCCCGATTGGCTTCTTTCAAACGGCAAATCGTCCGGCAAGGTATATGAATTGAAGGATGAATCGAGCAGCGTTATCTCGGTTGAGCTGACCGACAGCGTTTCGGTGAGCTTCGATATGAGCATCAAGGGCGGCTTCCGCGCGCGCAGCGAGAGCGAGGGGGAGGCAAACGCGGAATACCGTATTTACGATAGTCGCGGCATTGCCGCAGGTACGCTCACCTATGCCTATCCGAATGCCGTGTACAACGGCGGAACCGCATATGGCACCTATGAACAGCTCTTTTCGGAGAGCTCCTACCGCAACCTCGTCATGAGCGAATTTCCACAGGAGCAATTCCCGGATATGGACCTGAGCCGAGGCTTTACCGAGATCTATACGGGCAGAAATACGGATAACTGCGCGGCGGTGCTGACCTATTCGAAAGCATCGGGCTATAATGCGGAGGAGCATGTTTATATCATCGCCTACGAGCCCACGAACGGAATTTTCGTCGTCCTCGTGCTCAATAATGCCCGTTTCGGTGCCATAGAAATAATTGATATAGCCGAAAGCCTGCATATTGAGGTGAAATAAAGAAAAGCTGCCTTATCTTCCGGCAGCTTTTGAAAAAAGTAAATAGAAAAAATGAAAATCAATGGTTTTTTAGGGGATGGAGCGGCTTTGGTGACGCAGTTTCTTTTTTACATAAGTTAGTCCGGGGGAATGAATCCAATGCCATCATTCTGAACCTCCGGCAGTGCAGAGACCAATTCAGCAAAAGCATAGAAATCCGCTGCCAGATTCTTTGCCGTGTGAGAAACGATCATAACAGCAGAGCCATGGGTGATAAGGGGAAGGGTTCGCCTTCGCAGTTCGCCCCGCAGAGCGAACTTATCGGACCTGTATCTGTATAGATGTGCGCACTTTTCTACAAAGGGAGTTATCTATCTGTGCGTTGCGTCGTATCCGAACTGATATTTCTTATGAATCGGCATCCAATGGTTTTATAGTTTGAGCAGCCCAAGAAATCACCATAAGGACCGCTTTTACGCATAAGGCGTCCGCCGCACAAAGGACAAGTATATTGTTCCTTTAGCATTTCCTTTCCACAAATCGCATCAATCTCTTTCACAAAAACCGATTCATTTCCTTTGAGTGTGACAAGCCACACTTTTTTCTTCGCTCTTGTAATCGCAACATAGAACAGGCGGCGTTCCTCTGCAAAAGGATAGTTATCGTAGTTATCAAGGAGAAGCTGCAAAATAGGGGCATCGGCAATCTGGCTCGGAAAGCCCATGCCGTATGCCTTATTGTTCAGCAGAAAAACATAGTCAGCTTGCAATCCCTTTGAGCTATGTATCGTCATAAAGGAAATTTGCAGATCGGGGCGTCTGGCGAAAGTCACTTTTGTTCGCCCAAGTGCAGCATTGCGTTGATAAGAAAGCTGGTCATCACAATCCAAAAGCTTAATGTCGAATCGGTATCTTCCAAGGAATAGCACAGAGCTTCCCTTTGGCAGCTCTTTCAGCCTTTCGGCAAGGAACTCAACAGAATAGGCCTCCGTATTTCCTGTGATTTTTTCCATAGAAAAGCCTTGGTCCGCAAGGGCGCTACTTAGCTGCTTCCGCTTTTGTTTCGGATTTTTCATGATGAAGTTGCTGCTCACAGAAATCAAGCTCTGAGGAAAACGATATGTTGTTTCAATACGGCTGATTTCCGAAGCTCCCCAGTACTTCTCAAAATTGAGAATAAACCCAATATCACTGCCACTAAACCGATATATACTTTGCCAATCATCACCCACACAGAATAAACGGTAATCCTTTTGTTGACGCATTGCATTAAGAAGCCGATAGCGGGCCTGTGAAATATCCTGATATTCGTCAACAATAACATAACTATATGAATGGGAAAACCGTCCAAGACGGACATATTCGGAAGCCATATTGATCATATCATTAAAATCAATCTCACTGCGAGAGCGGAGCATGGCTTGGTAATCATTATAAATCGGCTCAATTAGATCAACCACGACGTCAACACTTGTCAAGTTCCCAGAATTTCGGTTTTTACTGCGAACATCGTCCAGTGTGCAATTATTGCTTTTTGCCAAGGTGATGACCGCCCCAAACAATTCTGCAACTCGGTCAAGCTTTTGATTCTCAGTGCCTCCGATTTCAGCCCACAGGTCTTTGGGGGACATTGGCGAAAACACTACGCCGGCTTTTTTAAGGCGTTCCTCTAATCTGGGTAAAAGCTGTTCTTCGAGTTTTTCATACGCATAAACCTCGATCATGCGTGTTCCGTTTTGGCGGTGCAGTTCACGCTTCCACTTCATTCCCTCCTGATAAGCTTGCGTTGCAGACATTCCGTTTTTTCCGCTGAAATAGGAAGGAACTTCTCCTTGACAATTGATACCGAAATATTCTATATATAGGTCGAAGTTGGGAAGGTAAAAATCCGGTCGATATTGTCCGAACTTAGATGTCCTTGTATCAATCGGGTATTTCTGCTCATACTCATAGAGAATTCCGTTTTGCGTCAGAAAATTTGCAATATCCAATTCACCGTAACTTTTTACCTTTTCCTTTTTGAGCGTGATTGGTGGATTGTATTTCAGATAATCGCGGTACTCTTCTTCTGTTTGAAAATCAAATTCCGACTTTTGCTCCTTGCTATTATACGTTAGATAAATACACAGCTTTCTCAAATAAGCGGTATCTTGCATCAGTGTGTTCAACTGCTTTCGGACAAACTGCCGGATGTCAACGGAATGAATATTTGGCTTTTTCCCCTGCACAGATGTGATAATAGCAAGTCCGAGTTTATGAAAAGTCTGCGCGGTGATCGGCTTGCCAATTTCTCTATTCAACCGTTCGCTCATTTCAGCGGCAGATGCATTTGTAAAGGATAGAACCAGAATGTCATCAGGCGTACAGATTTTCTTTTTAAGCAAGTATTTGACATAACCAACAATGGTAGTGGTCTTTCCGGTTCCGGCACCTGCAAGTACAAGGTGGTTGCGGACCTCCTTTGTTATACACCGCATTTGCTGTTCGTCAAGCACCTTCCCTTCAACAGGGAGAATCAGCCTTGCAGCATCGACTGCCTTTTGCTTTGCTAACCGATCATTGTATGCGTGCAGTTTGGAAGGGAGATGCTCATAGGTTCCAATAAACTGTGGAGCCAAGCTACGGATTTTTCGTCCTGATAAGCCAATGGAGAATAATACGCCGCTTGTTTTTTTCTTTGCGGAACAGTATTCCGAATACCATTTTTTCTGAAAGCTTTTAGCAACGCAGGGATCAAGGAAACTCTGCTGTGAGCGCCACAAGGTTTGTTCTTCTTGTAGAGCATCTTTCATCCTCAAAAGGAGTGCATCGTCATCTAAATCCTTTGGACGAACTGCGTCTTCAATGCTCGAAAGCAGTTTGCTCCAAAATCCCATGAAAATACCTCCATAAAGTCGTATTACAATAATTGTACCACACAAAAATGAATATTTCCACACATTATGATCTATGTGAACTAACATACCCTATTGAAGTGCTGCCTGTTATTACACTTCAACACTGGTATTTTACTGATTTACGGACACTTTCCATACTTCCGGCAGCTTTTTTATTATCCGCAAAATCAAATGAAGAAAGCCGCTTCCTGCTGAAGCGCATATTGCCGAAATATTCGGCTTTCGCTTTCAGCTCCCTCACGAAGGAGCCGGCACGGGAAAAATAAATGGGTCCGTACCAATACGCATTGATACGGACCCTTGCTTTTATCCGGAATCGGATTTTACTGCATTATATCCCGCTCGCTCTTTGGCCGACCGAGCAGCTCGCTCCAGATAACGCCCTGCACGATGGAGGGCTTTTCGGAGAGGAGCGCGGTGAGCTTTTCTGCGCCCGATACATGGGTTTCCTTGACCTCAGCCTCCTTGAAATGGATGCTGTGATCGGAACCCTTGACGGGTGCGCCCTCGGGAGCAGTCTCCGGTATTTTGCGCGGCATGGGCTTGCCCTGCTTCCAATCGGTACCCTCATGGTAGCCGTCATGGATGCTGCCGCCGGTGCAGTCGTCGGCAGAATGGCCGATTATGGGCTTCTCCTCGCGGACGGTGCGCCTTTCCGGCTGTGCAGGGCTTGCGGCAGATTGTTTATCGAGGCCCGAAGTGCCGAGGCTGTTTGCAGAACTCTGCTTCTGCCTCACGGCATCAAAAAACTTCTGCGCCTGCTCCTTGATCTCGGCTTCCTCCTCCGGCTTCTCGCCGGTAAAGGACCCGGAGATGGAACCCTTGCCTTTTTTCTTCGCCGACAAGACTATGACGGAAATAAGGATAAAAAAGATCAGACCTATAAATTCTCCCACGATACATCACCTCTTTTCCAAGTGACCGCGAAGAATTTATTCATTCTCGTTGACTGCGGTGGTCTTACCGATGGATTCCCTCATATCGGTATCTGCCTTGAGATTCTGCATGCGATAGTAATCCATGATGCCGAGCCTGCCGTTCTTGAAGGCTTCCGCCATTGCACGGGGAACCTCGGCTTCCGCTTCGATAACGCGGGCGCGCATGCCCTGTACCTCCGCCTTGTTCTCCTGCTCCTGAGCGACTGCCATTGCGCGGCGCTCCTCGGCCTTTGCCTGAGCGATGCGCTTATCGGCTTCCGCCTGGTCAATCTGGAGCTTTGCGCCGACGTTTACGCCGACATCGACATCGGCAATATCAATGGAGAGGATCTCAAAGGCGGTACCGCTGTCAAGACCCTTGCCGAGCACGGTCTGGGAGATGGAGTCGGGATTTTCGAGAACGTCCTTATGGCTGTGGGAGGAACCGATGGTGGTAACGATGCCCTCGCCGACACGGGCGATAATGGTCTGCTCGCCTGCGCCGCCGACAAGGCGGTCGATATTGACGCGAACCGTGACCTTTGCCTTAGCGCGAAGCTCGATACCGTCCTTTGCGATTGCCGCGATAACGGGGGTCTCGATGACCTTGGGGCTGACGCTCATCTGAACTGCGTTCAGCACGTCGCGGCCTGCAAGGTCGATGAGGCAGGCTTTTTCAAAGTTGAGGTCGATGCCTGCGCCCTGGGAAGCGATAAGCGCGTTGACAACACGGTCAACATTACCGCCTGCAAGGTAGTGAGCTTCCATCTTGTCAAGGTTCAGCTTCAGGCCCGCTTTCGTTGCCTTGATGAGGGGCTCAACGATTCTTGCCGGCTTGACCTTACGGATGCGCATGCCGACGAGCTGGAAAAGCCCGACGCGCACGCCCGATGCACGGGCGGAAATAGCAAGCCCGACGGGTACGAAGCTGAAGAAGAAGATAAGGAAGATGACTGCAACGATAATGATTGCGATGATGACACCGCCGGTGAGCCCGTCGGAATAGAAGTTGAGAGCTCCTCCGAGCTTCGCAAGGGCGGTCACAAGATTAGATAACATGTTTTTTAATCCTCCGTTTATTTTATTGATCTGAAAATAACAGCGCAGAGATAGTAAAGCCCGATGAGAACGGGTATTGCGATGAGAAGGAAGAGCCAATCCTTTTTTCGCTTTGAGCGGATTTCTTCCTCCGTCATATCCTTGGAATAGGCCTTATCCGCCTGAGCGGCGATGTCGCTCGTATCATAGAAGCTGAGCCCGAAGCCCTTTTTATCCTTTTTTTTGCCCTCACGGGCAGGCTTCTCGGTATTTTCGCCCATATCAGCCCTTCTTTACGAGGATACGAATGCCCTCGACCGAGGAAACGACGACCTTATCGCCCTTAACGATGAATTCACCGTCCGCAACGACATCGAGCTTTTTCCCTTCAAGCTCGATAGTTCCGGAGGGACGCAGCGCCGTCAGGGCAATGCCCTCACGCCCGATGAGCGCGGCCTTTTCGTCGCTTTCGGCCTGTGAATGAGTGATCTCCTCGCTTAGAATCAGCTTGGAAGCCTTTTTTCGCTTGCCGAAGATGAATTTGAAGATGATAATAGCCGCAATCAGCAGAATGACGGCAACAATGGCGAATGAAAACGCAGCCTGCGCGAATGTCGAGGAACCTACGATAAGCCCTGCGACGGTCGCAATAAACCCGAGCACGCCTGCAATGCCGATGCCGGGGATGAGCATTTCGCAGACTATGAGGATAATGCCCGCTGCGAGCAGGATGATACCGCCGACGTTCAGCGCTTCAGCCCATTCCGCAAGGAAGCTGCCGTTTGCGATAAGCCGAGCCGCAAAAGTGAACAACATCTGTACCACCGATCCTTTCTTTTTAATTATTATGTGCGGGAATGCCCGAAAACAGCGAAAAATATTATTATTTCCCGGGTAATATTTTAGGGAATATCCCTAAAAATATTATATGTGGAATAGTTACCGCTGTCAATAGGTATTAAAGGTAAGCAAAATGAATACATTGTGGCATGAAAAAGCGTTTGATAATCATAATTGCAGCTTTAGGACTTGCCGTACTGCTTCTCGCGCATAATTTTCCGAAGGGGAAAGGGAAGGTTTATTCCGTGACGCAGCTTGATCTGATACCGAATATTGCCAACGGGCTGAACCTGATACCGCTGACGGAAACGGATATGAATATGCTCGACCTTGCCGTAAGGATTGAGGAGGAGCATCTTGAGAAAAGCGGACAGATAATCACCGTTTATGACAGCGAGCGAGGAGTGATGGAGCTTGAAATCGAGGATTACCTTGTGCATGTCGTAGCGGGGGAGATGCCTGCGAGCTTTGAGGAGGAAGCGTTGAAAGCGCAGGCGGTCGCCGCGCGCACCTTCACCGAAAAGAGGATTACGGGCAGCAGCAAATGCAAATCGGGCTGCGATGTCTGCACCAATCCCGGCTGCTGCCAGGCCTTTGCGTTTACGACGAGCCTTGAGCGCGCATGGGGCGAGAACTTCGAAAAATACTATGAAAAAATCGTGACGGCGGTCAGCAGTACGCGCGGAGAGGTCATCGTGAACGATGGGAAACTGATAGCCGCGCTGTACCATTCATCCTCGGGCGGAATGACGGAGAACAGCGAGGAGGTCTTTGCCGTTGCCCTTCCGTACCTTGTTTCTGTCGTGAGCGAGGGGGAGGAGAAGCAGGGCGGCTATTCCTCCGAAAGGCTGATTCCGAATGACGTCTTTATAGATACCGTGAATTCAGCCTACCCCGAAGCGGAGTTAGCGGACCCCGCAGCGGATATTGACATCTGGGGAAGGACGGAGAGCGGCAGGGTGAAGCTCGTGCAGATTGGCAAAACCGTCATCTCTTCGCAGCAGTTCCGAGCCCTGTTCAGCCTTCACAGCACGAATTTCACTTTTGAATTTACCGAAAACGCGGTGAAGATAACCTGCCTCGGCTACGGTCACGGCGTGGGCATGAGCCAGTGCGGCGCAAATGCCATGGCGAAGCGCGGCTGCACATACCGAGAGATTCTCATGCATTACTATACCGGCGTCGATATTGCCTCATGGGAGGAGATTAAGGCGTAAAAATGGGGTGAAACAGAATTTAACTCCAAAATACGCATTAACGGAGAACACCCATTAACCCCGCAAAGCGGAATTTGCCTGTTTTTCCTCAAATTTCCAATAATATTGTGCTCTGTTCGGGCAAAACTAAGGATAAAACCAATGAAGGGAGCAATGAAAATGAGCAAGAGTCAAATGGGTTGCCAGACCATCGGCTGCCGCGTACTCAGCTGCCGCCACAATGAGGACGGCGCGTACTGCGCACTCAGCCGTGTCGAAATCGAGCCCTGCTGCAGCGGGAAGAACACAGGAAAACCCGAGGACGAGAGTCTCTGCGGCAATTACAGGCAGAAGTAATCTGAGAAACGGTTTTCTCCTATGAAAAAGCACCGTGCGGCGTCCGCGCGGTGCTTTTCCCGTATCCTTTATTTACCCGTCAGATACTCAATTGCCGCCGCAAGCTGAGTATCGTATTCGCGGTAGTAATTCATCATGTAGTAGGGGGCCTGACCCTGATATTCCTCGGGCAGCTCGACCTCAATATCGGGCGCAAGCCCTTTGCCATGGATCATACTGCCGTTCGGGGTGAAATAGACATCGGTGGTCAGCTTGAGATAGCCGAGATCCTTGCCAAGGTCAATATAGGTCTGTACGATGCCCTTGCCGAAGGTGTTTTCGCCGAGAAGCGGCGCAGCCCCGTTATCCTGAATGGCTCCCGAGAATACCTCGCTTGCCGAAGCGGACATGCCGTTTACGAGCACGATAAAGGGGATTTCCAGCTTTTCCTCATCCGTCGAACGGTAGACCTCCGGGGTCGTATAGGTCTTGCCCTCAAGGGTTGTGATTACGCAGTCGCCGAGCACGCGGTCCGCTATTCCGAGCACGGTGCTTAGGCTTCCGCCGGGATTGTTCCTGAGGTCGATGATGAGGGAGGTAATGCCGGATTCAAGGAGCGCGTCAAGCTGAGCATCGAAAGCCGTCTCCGCGTCCCCCGTGAATTCCTCTATGCAGATATAGCCAATATTGTTGTCAAGGCGTTCGGAGAAGACCCTTGAAACCGTCACATCACCACGGGTTATATCAAGGGTGAGCGTTTCTTCGCCGCGGATGACCTCGACGGTAACGACGGAACCGTCCTCGCCCTTGAGCTTGCCGCTGCATGTATCAAGGTCAAGCCCTGCAAAGGATTCGCCGTTCGCGGAGATGATAATATCGCGGTCGCGGAGGCCTGCATTGTACGCAGGGTTATCGACATATGCGCGCAGCACCACGATGCCGCGTCCCTCGGGATCGAGCGCAATGGTGACGCCGATACCCTTGTAATTGCCGTTCAGCTCGTTGCGGTAATCGTTATAGCCGGAATCCGTGAAGAAATCCGCGTATGGATCGTTGATGGAGTATACAACGCCCTTCGCGGCAGCAGTAAACATCTCGTCCTCGCTCGGCAGCTCGTCTTGGAAATAATAGTATTTCTCAATCCTATCGACGATCATGGAAACGAGCGCGGATTTATCCTCGCCCTGCAAGCGTATGAGGCGGAAGCCCGAATTGCCTCCGATAAGCACCGCAAGGCAGATGGCAACGCCGATTACGGCGCTGACGAGCATCAGCAGAAAGACCTGATAGCCCTTTATGCCCGAGCCCTGCTTCTTATTGCTTTTTTCTGCATTTTCGTAACCGATGTATTCGTCCATAATATGACCTTTCTTTATAATAAATAGGTTTTCGGGGAGAACGAAGGATCATTCGTCATACCCGGTATTGTCAAGTGCGAGCGGATCGCATTCCGGCATGCGTACTCCTCCCGTCATGCGCGGCGGCAGCTTCATGCGGTCCCACATGCCGTATTTATGCGTATCGACGATTGCTTTCATAAGCCGATTTTCAACGTCGGGCACAATCTTGCGGAAATCCCGGAGCAGAAGCCGCATATCCTCGCGCTTGGTGCTGCCGGCAACGGGGCAGTTTGCGGGGATAACGGGGAGGTTCAGCCTGCGCGATGCAGCGATAGCATCCTTTTCGGGGAAGAAAACGAGGGGACGGATAACGGTTATGCCCGTCCGCCCGAGATAGGTGACGGGAGCAAAGGTGTTGAGCCTTGCCTCGAAGAACAGACTTAAAAGGAAGGTCTCAAGCACATCCTCACGGTTATGCCCGAGCGCAACGATATTGCAGCCCTTGGATACCGCTATATCGTTCAGCGCGCCGCGGCGCATCTTGGCGCACATCGCGCAGGGATTCTTTTCCTTGCGGATATTGAATACGACATCGCCTATATCGGTCGGCCTGACCTCAAAATCTATATCATGCTCGCGCGCAAAGGCTTCGATTCCGCTCGTATCCTGTTCAACGATGCCGAGATCGAGCATTACCGCGCAGAGCCCGTATTTCTTTTTGGAAAACATCTGGTACAGCTTCAGGCCGTACATCAAAAGCAGGCTGTCCTTGCCGCCGCTCACGCCGACGCAGATATTATCGCCGTCGTGTATTAAATCGTATTTTTCGTCGGCACGGCGTATGCAGCCCAAAACCTGTTTCATAGGGTTGCCTCCTCGGGAAATTTCGAGATATTATACATTATTGCGGCCCGTTTGTACAGCTTCCTCAGCTCTTGCGCTGAAGGATTCTGGCGACGATGGGCCTATGCACTATCATTGCCGCCTTAGGGCAGAATTCCTGGCAGCAGAAGCAGCGAATGCATTTCTTCCTATCTATACGGGGCTTTGCTTTCACCATGGTGATGGCATGCGCAGGGCAGATATTGAAGCATTTTTTGCAGCCGACGCATTTCTTCTTTTTGAGGTGCGGAGTATTGGTAAAGCATGCTTCGAGGAATTTCTGCGTCACGAGGAATTTCGTGCCCCCGAGGAATTTGACCGTCTTAGGCGGCCTTATATCGAAATCCGAGGTTGAAAGCAGCTCGATATTTCCGCATACGGAAAGCTCGCTTATATCCTTCGGCACAAGCCCTCTTTCCATGGCGGCCTTGAGCGTCGGCACGGAGGGAGGGTCAAGCCCCACCAGCTTTGCTGCGAGGAGGTCGGCAGCATAGGTAGTCTTGGAAGCGATAAGAAAGCCGAGCTTTTTCGGCGTACCTGCGGTGGGCCCGTTGCCCTCCATGCCTATGACGGCATCGACAAGGGTCAGCTTGGGCTTAAAGTATTCGTTGATATCCACAAGCATATTCGAAAAAAGCTCCATGCCCGGGTAGATATAATGCGTTTCGGGCTTGAGCAGCCCGGGTATGACGCCGTAAAGATTCTTGATTGCTGCGCTCATGCCCACCATGCCGTGGGATTTGAGCTTGCAGAAATCTATCATAGCATCGCATGAATCTATATATGCTGTATAGGTCAGGCTTTTCATAGCCACGCCGCCGATATTCACGGTCTTTGACGAGGTATCGAGATTCAGCTCCGCGCCGCATTCCCTTGCAAGCTCCATACCGGTCACGCTGTATACATGGCTGAGTGCGGCAGGTGTGAAGAAACCGCCGGGGCTGTCGCCGACGACGACGCTTGCGCCGAGCTCAACGAGCCTTTTCGTCAGCTCCGCAACGAGCACGGGATGGGTCGTTGCCGCCTGCTCGGGCTTCATCGCCGAAACGAGGTTTGCCTTTATCAGTATGCGCATTCCGGGCTTGACAAAATCAAGCCCGTCAATAGCCGTAAGCGCAGCGTCCATTGCCGCGCTGACGCGCTCCGGGTCGTAATCCGCGCAGGGGACTACGGAACATATATACGGTTCCATGCAGGCTCCTTTACTGCTGTGATCGGGAATAAAAAGTAATACCGAATAATATTTTATCAGCTTTTGTCCATACGGTCAAGCAAAAGCGCCGGACGGGGAATAATCGGACGCAAAAAGACCGAAAATCTATTATATTGCCAAAAGCCGCAGGTGCATTCGGCGAAGAAATATGGTACAATATCCGCATTGAGGAATGGAGTTGGATAATAATGAAACTGAACCTTGACAGGATGCTGAATATCCTTATCGTTGTAATACTCGTAATAATCATCGCCATTTGTGCGGTCATCATCGGAAGATGCTCGTCAAAGCCGGGGGAGGGCATTGACGAAAAAACTCCCGAGCCGGAGACGACAGCAACCATCGGCGGCGTGTATACGACCCTGCCGCCCGGGAATGCGACCCCTCCGTCGGGGCAGACATCCGTACCGACGCTCACGCCCACGGAACCCCCCGCATCAACGGAGAGCCCTGCGCCCGTTACGGATGTACCCCTTGCAGTGACAGAGGGCGACCTGAGCGCGGTTTATGCGCGCCTTGAGCAGCTCAAGCAGCTTAAAGCGGAGCATCCCGAGGTCGATATCATCATTTTGGATGTCGGTCACGGCGGCTTTGATCCCGGAGCGTCGGGGCAGAGCGGCACGATAGAAAGCGAGCTGAACCTCATCATCTCGCGTATGCTTGCAGAGGAGCTCGCGAACAGGGGCTATTATGTTTTCATGACGAGGATGGGCGAATATGCCGTTGCGGATACGAAATCAGCCGACATGGAAGCCCGTACAGCCATGATGAAGAATGATATTTTCACCGTTGCCGTCAGCATCCACATGAATTCCTTCCCCCGTGACCGCTCGGTCAGCGGCGTCAGGGTCTATAACTACCCCGGAAGCACCCGTGGAAGGGTACTTTCTTCAATAGTCATGCATACTATCGCTCAGATGACCGATCAGCGCGAACGCGACACCACCGAGGAGGATCTCATGGTCGTGCGCGAACCCATCTGCCCGTCCGTGCTCGTTGAATGCGGCTTCCTTTCGAATAGCTCCGATGAAGCGCTGCTGAAAGACCCGGAGTATCAAAGGCTCATGGCGATTGCCGTTGCATGCGGCGTGGACGAATTCATAAGAGGCAGAAATTGAGCAGGGCGCGCCGCCCGTCATCTCCCGGATTATATTTTTTTCCCGCTTCCTTGCAGCGGAAAAACATGCTATAATATGCGTGCTGAAATTAAATTCGGAGCATATAAGCAGAAACCCGAATAAACACAAAGGAAAACAGAAATGAGCGAAGAATGCAACCATAACTGCGAAAACTGTAAAATCGACTGCGAATCGAAGAATGTCGATTTCCGAGCCAAGCTCAATGAGCACAGCTCCGTCAAAAAGGTCATTGCCGTCATGAGCGGCAAGGGCGGCGTGGGCAAATCCCTCGTCACCTCCATGCTCGCCGCCGATACCATGCGCGAGGGCTTCCGTACCGCCGTGCTCGATGCCGATATAACGGGCCCCTCCATTCCCAAGGCCTTCGGCGTTCACGAAAAGGCATACGCCACGGAATACGGCATTATGCCACTGAAATCGAGGACGGGTATTGAGCTTATGAGCATCAATTTCCTGCTCGAGGAGGAGACCGCACCCGTTGTCTGGCGCGGCCCCATCATCGCCGGAACGGTGAAGCAGTTCTGGACCGATGTCGTGTGGGAGGATATAGACTATATGTTCATCGACATGCCTCCGGGAACGGGCGATGTACCCCTGACCGTGATGCAGTCCCTGCCGATTGATGGCATAGTCGTCGTAACCACTCCGCAGGATCTCGTTTCGCTGATAGTCGAAAAGGCTGTCAACATGGCAAATATGCTGAATGTTCCCATCATCGGCATAGTTGAAAACATGTCCTATTATAAATGCCCGAACTGCGGCGAGAAGCACGAGGTATTCGGAAGATCGCATGCGGAGGAGCTTGCAAGGAAATTCGGCATACCGAATGTGGCAAGGCTCCCCATCGACCAAAAGCTTGCCGAAGCCTGCGATGCGGGGCGTATCGAATTCTATGAGGGCGATTGGCTCAAGGATATTCTGAAGGACGTATAATATTGAGGTATATATTTACAGGGGTCTGCTGCAAATGCGCGGACCCCTGTTATAATAATGGAAGGAAACCTACGGAGGATATTATGAAATTCATCTCTTGGAATGTCAACGGCCTGCGCGCCTGCATGGGCAAGGGCTTTAACGATTTTTTTACCGAGGCTGATGCGGATTTTTTCGCACTGCAGGAAACCAAGCTTCAGCAGGGACAGATAGATTTTGCGCCCGAGGGCTATCATGCCTACTGGAATTACGCCGAGAAGAAGGGTTATTCCGGCACTGCGATATTTACGAAGCATGAGCCGCTTTCCGTCCGCTTCGGCATGGGAGCGGATGAGGAATTCGAGCGTGAGGGCAGGGTTATTACCCTTGAGTATCCCGATTTTTACTTCATTACCGTCTATTCCCCGAATGCGCAGAGGGAGCTTACGAGGCTTGATCTTAGGTGCCGCTTTGAGGATGCTTTTCGCGATTACTGCAAAAAGCTGGATGAAGCAAAGCCCGTCATCCTCTGCGGAGATATGAATGTGGCGCATGAGGAGATCGACCTGAAGAACCCGAAATCCAACCGCGGCAACGCAGGCTTTACCGATGAGGAAAGGGCAAAATTTTCCGAGCTTCTCGGCGCGGGCTTTATTGATTCCTTCCGCTATCTGTATCCCGACCGCACCGATGCCTATACATGGTGGAGCTATATGTTCAAAGCGAGGGAAAGGAACGTGGGCTGGCGGATTGACTATTTCGTGATGAGCGAAAGGCTGGGCGCTAAGCTCAATGACGCCGTCATCCATCCCGAGATTCAGGGCAGCGACCATTGCCCGATAGGCATTGATATCTCGCTTTAGCTTGCATTTTTTACCCTGTTGGGGTACAATAACAAAAAGGAAAGTCCGCACGAGCTTTCCCGTTATGAATAAAAAACGAAAGGAGCGATTTTTGCCGTGAAGAAAAACAGCGTCAAAAAAATCATATCCCTTGCTTTGGCAATAATGCTTATACTTCCCGTTCTTTCGGGCTGCAATAAGAATAATTCCTCCGATATAAGGATAACGGAGATAGTCACATCCAATTCTCAGAGCTATAAGCACCCGACCCTCGGCAGCCCCGACTGGATAGAATTGTACAATCCCTCCTCCGAGAGGCAGGAGCTTTCGGGCTATATGCTCGTCAATACCTCCAAGGGCATGAGCTATACCTTCCCCGAGGGCGCGGGCATCGACCCGGGCGCGTACATAATAGTCTGCTGCTCCAAGGATGCAGTGGGCGATGCGAATGATCTCGTTGCGCCCTTCAACCTCTCCGCAAGCGGATGCAGCCTCAGCTTCGTTAATAAGGCCGGCAGGCATATTCAGGATATCAACGTCCCCGAGCTTCAGCCCGACCATTCCTACGCCATGAAGTCGAAAGGAGGCTTCGGTATTTCTTCCTCTCCGACCCCCGGCGCGGCAAATTCCGATTCCGATATTGGCGAGGCGGAAAAGCCCACGGCTGCCCCGAGCGGCAATCAGTCAACTTCCGATGTTCTCGTAATCTCCGAGGTCATGCGCGGCGATACGGGCTTTATTGAGGTGCACAATATTTCCTCCGGAAGCATAAATCTCAGCAGCTATTATCTCAGCGATGACGGCACAAAGCCGATGAAATGGCAGTTCCCGGAATTCGAGCTTGCTCCGGATGCCTATGCCGCCGTTTACCTTCGCGGAAGCACATATACGGGTGAAAAGCTCGTTGACGACGGCAGCGGCATACCCCTTTTCTATGCGGATTTCAAGCTGAATTCCGCAGAGAATACGGCTTACCTGCATGCTTCGGGCAGCAGGCTTCTTGCAGAATTCACCTTCGATAACAATATGTCCGAGAGTACGAGCGCGGTGCTGACCGGAAGCGGCATCGCCTATACCGTTTACCCGACCCCGGGCTATGCAAATTCCGATATTACCTTTAATTCCATAGCGTGGACGGAGTTTGACGGGAATGAGCCCATCATCATAAACGAGGTTCTTCTAAGCAATAAATACGGCATTACCGATAGCTACGGCGAGAGGAGCGACTGGGTCGAAATCTACAATCGTTCGGACAGCGCGGTTTCCCTTTTCGGGTATTATCTGACCGATGATAAGGCGGAGCCGAACAAATGGGCATTCCCGAATGTAACGATAGAGCCGGGCGAATATCTGCTTGTATTCTGTTCGGGAAGGGAAACGGCTGCGGAGGGCGAGCTCCATGCCTCCTTCTCGCTTTCGCTCCGCGACGGCGGAGTATACCTCGCAAATTATAACGGCATGCACATGGGCGGCATTGATTTTCCCGAGACGCTTTCCGATAATATCAGCATCGGGAGAGGTCCGGACGGCGGAATACTCTATTATCCTCAGCCGACTCCGGGCGAAGAAAACAGAACAACCGGGTTCGCAGAACCCATGTCGGTGGGGGGCTTCGACCCCTCATCCTGCTATATAAGCGAAACCTGCTCGGTCAATGAACCGCGCAGCGGCCTTATGGACTGGGTGGAGCTCTATAACGGCTCAGATGAGACCATGACCCTTACGGGCTGGCATATCTCCGACAGCGAGAGCGATCTTATGAAGTATGACCTTTCCGGCATCACCATCCCGTCGGGCGGCTATGCCGTCATAAGCTGTTCGGACAGCATCCTCGATGCTTCGCCCGAGGTCGCTCCGTTCTCGCTCTCTTCGGCAGGCGAAACGCTCTTTATTACGAATGAGCTCGGCGTCATCGTTGATGTATTCGAAACGGGGACGAATAAGCTCGGCGTCACCAGCGGCAGGAATGTGGGCGAGGGCGAGAGGGTCTATTTCGCCGAAGCCACAAAGGGCAGCAAAAATCCCGATACCTGCTATCTAAGCTACGCCGCTGCGCCGAAGCTCTCCGATACCGAAATCTACCATACCGAAGGCTTTTACCTTGAAATAATCAAGAAGAATTCCGACAGCACCGTCCGCTATACGCTTGACGGCAGCAAGCCGGATGAAACAAGCCCCGTCTATACTGAACCCCTCTATATCTCCTCGAATACGGTCGTCCGCGCGGCGGTATTCGTCCCGGGAGTGCTCCAAAGCGATACGGTTTCGATGACCTATCTTTTTGAGGAAAGGCACAGCATACCCGTCGTCACGATTGCGATGGAGCAGCAGGATTTTTCCGAGATGTACGCGGTAAGCAGGCCCTTCGTGCCGGTTGTCGAAAGGGAATGCTTCATGCAGTTCTTTGAAACCGACGGCACTCTGGGCGTCGAAAGCGCCGCGGGCGTCAGGGTATCGGGCGCAAGCACCAGAGCGTATCCGCAGAAATCCCTCGGCCTGTATTTCCGCTCCGGCTACGGCAGGAACGAAATAACATACCCCTTCTTCGGGGAAGACTACTATAAGAATTTCGGCTCGCTCGTCCTCAGAAACGCGGGGCAGGATTACACAAAGGCGCGTATCCGCGATTCGTTTGCGAGCAAGGCGATGCAGGGCTTGAATCTCGATACGAGCGAAAGCCGCTTCGTTGCCGTCTATATCAACGGGCAGTATTGGGGGCTTTACGACCTCAAGGAGAATATGAATGAGGATTTTCTTGCCACCCATTTCGGCGTTGACCCCGATACTGCGAATGTAATCAAGCGCAATACCATGGAGCTTGAGGGCAGCAATGAGGATTTCCTCCGCGTCCGCGCATTCGCAGCGCATTTTGATGAGTTCGGCGGCAATTCCTATGTTATTCCCATGACGGAGGAAAGGTACGAGCAGTTCAAGCAGTGGGTCGATGTTGAAAACATCATGGATTACCTCATCGCAAGGAACTATCTGCCCGATTTCGATATGTTCAATCAGAAGTATTGGCGCACGACGGATTATTCCGTAAAGTGGCGCGCAATCTTCTTCGATTCCGATTTTGCCATGAGCTCATCAAGCGGCAATCTGCTCTATCACTATTTCAACGTCAACGGTGTACCGTCCGCCAACGGCTCTCTTAGCCAAATGGATATCTTCTGCGGACTCAATTCCAATGATTCATGGCGGCATGATTTCATTGTGCGCTATATCTACGTCATGAAGTACCACCTGAACGCCGATAGGCTCACGGAGCTTCTGGACAGCATGGCAGCCGAGATGAGCACGGAAATGGACCGCCATATCGCAAGATGGGGAACGCCCTCGAGCAGGTCCGCATGGGAGACGGAGATTGCGTCCCTCCGCCGGATGCTCGTCGAACGCCCGTCAATCGCCGCCAACCAGCTCCGAAGCTATTACGGGCTTACCGAAGCCCAGTATTCCGCCCTCGAAGCCGAAGCAGACGCCTATTATGCCGAGAACGGCGCTCCGAGGGATAGGTAAATTCCGTCGGCGCAAGGCGCAAAGCAATCACCGCAGGAAAGGACTTACCATGAAAACAGTCTTTATTTCATCCGAATGTACCCCGTTTATTAAGACGGGCGGTCTTGCCGACGTCACAGGCTCGCTTCCCAAAGCGCTTGCAAAGCAGGGCGCGGAGGTCTCCGTCATTATCCCGAAATACAGCATGATTCCAGAAGAATACCGCAATAATATGGAGCATGTTCTTGATTTTCGCGTCAGCATGGGCTGGCGTCAGCAGTATGTCGGGGCGGAGAAGCTCACTCTTGACGGCGTGACCTACTATTTTGCCGACAA
Organism: Clostridiales bacterium; assembly: GCA_004556165.1. GTDB lineage: Bacteria > Bacillota > Clostridia > Christensenellales > CAG-138 > PeH17. The sequence continues at coordinate 60,665 of SFIR01000011.1, forward strand.
CGAATACTATTTTAAGCAGAATTATGTCTATGCGGCAGGCGATTTTGAGACGGAGCGCTTTTGCTGGTTCTGCCGTGCCTCGCTCGAGATAATGGCTCGCCTCGATATAGTCCCGGACATCATCCACCTGAACGATTGGCAGACGGGTCTCATACCCATGCTCATTAAGGAGCAGTACCTCGGCGATCCCCGTTTCAATAGGGTTCGCACGGTCTATACCATCCATAACCTCCGCTATCAGGGGCTTATGAACCCGATGCTCGTCAACGATATGCTCGGCCTCGGGCAGGATGCGCTCGCCAAAGCCGAGTATTACAGCAATGTCAATGCCGTCAAAGCCGGTATCGTCTGTTCCGACATCGTAAATACCGTCAGTCCCAGCTATGCCGACGAGATAAGGACTCCGGAATACGGCGAGACCTTGGATGGTCTGATGCGTACCCGTGATATAAGGGGCATTATGAACGGCATTGATACCGCAGCCTTTAATCCCCGGACGGATAAAAGCCTGCCTGCAAGGTTCTCCAAAAATTCCATAGCGGGCAAGAAAAAATGCAAGCTCGCGCTTCAGAGGGAGCTGGGGCTCAGGGAGGATGCCGACGCGCCTGTTGCCGCTCTCATCTCAAGGCTCACCAATCAGAAGGGGCTTGACCTGTTCGAAATGATAATACCGGGGCTTCTGGACCTCGGCGTACAGATAGCCGTGCTCGGCATGGGCGACCGCCATTTTGAGATGCATTTTGCGTACCTCCAGAGCGCGCATCCGGGAGCCTTCGCCTTCCGTGCGGAGATGAATGACGCCTTAGCGCGCAGGATCTATGCGGGCAGCGACATATTCCTCATGCCTTCGGCATTCGAGCCCTGCGGTCTTTCGCAGCTCTATGCCCTCCGCTACGGCAGCCTTCCCGTTGTCAGGGAGACAGGGGGACTTAGGGACAGCATTATTCCCTATAACCGCTATACGGGCGAGGGCAACGGCTTTTCCTTCAGGAATTATTCTGCGGACGAATTTTATAATGCCGTTAAAACCGCTGCGGAGCTGTTTAGGAACGACAGGGCGGCCTTTGATACGCTCGTTCATGCCGCAATGAGCTGCGATTTCAGTTGGAAACGCTCTGCTCGCGAGTACATGAAGCTGTATAAGGAGCTCTGCGCAGGCAGAAACTGAAATATATTTGCGAAAAACCGTGCAAACGCTTGACAAAAGCGATTCGGC
>SFIR01000012.1 GCA_004556165.1 Clostridiales bacterium
TCTCACTGTATTAAGCAAAACTCCTCACTCAAATAAGCATATTTCGCGTAGGGAAAGAGGCTGTTGCCTGCAATTAACTTGCATTTGCAACAGCCCCTTGAAACTCAATATTTCGCTAACGTTCCTCTCGGAAATACGCCTGACCGAGGGATTCCGGGGGCTGATCCTCCTTGCGCTTTCTCATCGAGACGATGATAAGCACGATAATCGTCACGACATAGGGCAGCATGCAGAATATCTCCTGTGCGCGGCGGCTGAGCCCGGGGATGTAAAGGAATACCCAATAGAACAAGCCGAAGAGATACGAACCCCAGACGGAGCGCATGGGCTTCCATGTGGAGAAGATGACGAGCGCAACCGCAAGCCAGCCGAGGCGTTCGATATTGCCGTCATTCGCCCATGTGCCCTTGATATAGTCCATAACGTAGTAAAGACCGCCGAGTCCGCTGATGCCTGCGCCGATGCAGTTTGCAAGGTATTTATTCTTGGATACATTGATGCCTGCTGCATCCGCAGTTGCTGCGGATTCGCCGACTGCGCGGAGGTTCAGACCCTTATTTGTCTTATTGAGGAAAATATGGAGGACTACGGCAAGAATGATGGCAAGATAGACCATGAAGCCGTAATTGAAAAGGAATTTATTGACGATATCCGGCAGAGGGAGGAAGCCGAGGATACGGGCGCGGTAGAGCTCGCTGGTAGCGGCAACGCTGATCTGGCCTACGCCTCCGGCAAGCTTATTGAGCGAGCCGCCGAAGAGGTTTGCAACGCCGCCTGCAAAGATTGTGAGCGTAAGGCCCGTAACATTCTGGTTTGCGCGAAGGGTTATCGTCAGGAAGCTGAAGAGGAGGCCGCCGAGCGCAGCGGCTGCGAATGCGCAGACGAACGGAAGCACGACGAGCAGTACGGGGGACGGAGCGACCCCTGCCTTTGCGCATGCGCCCTCATAGAGGAAGGCACTTACAAGGCTTGCAATGCCGCCGAGATACATGATGCCCGGTACGCCGAGGTTAAGGCTGCCGGATTTCTCCGTCAGTATTTCGCCGATGGAGCCAAACATGATAACCGTACCGAATACGATAGCGGCTTGGAACAGTGATACTACCTGATTCATATCATTTGACCTCCTTTTTCTCGGATTTTACGGAATTTATCTTGTAATTTATAAAGAACTCGCTTCCGAGGATGAAGAACAGGATTATTCCCATTATCATCTTAGACATATGGTCGTTGATATTGAACTTGGAAGCAATCTCCCTTGCGCCCTTATCGAGGAATACGAGCAGGAGCGATACAAGGATCATGACGAAGGTATTGAACTTTGAAAGCCATGCGACGATGATGGCGATAAAGCCCTTGCCGCCTGCCGTATTGGTCGAGATGGTATGGCTCTGGCCTGCAACGGCAATGAAGCCTGCGATACCGCAGATTGCGCCCGAAAGGCTGACGGTGCGGATGGTGACCTTGTTCACATCTATCGCCGCATACCTTGCGGTGCTCTTGCTCGCGCCGACAACGGCTATCTCGTAGCCGTGCTTCGTTCTCTTGAGGTAGAGATACATGAGAACGACCATTATCATTACGATTACCACATTAAGCAGATACTGCCTGCCGAATACGGCCGGGAACCAGCCGATATTGGTATCGGGATTTATGATATTGACGCAGTTGGAGCCCTTGGGGTTTTCCCAGAGCGCAACGAAATATGACGTCAGCTGAATGGCAATATAGTTCATCATCAGGGTGAAGAGCGTTTCATTGGTATTGAGCTTGACCTTTGAAACGGCAGGTATCGCGCCCCAGATGCCGCCTGCAAGGCCGCTGAGGATGAACATAATCAGGAGCAGGATTCCCGAAGGAATGCTCTTAAAATAGATCATGCATGCAGCGGAAGCAAGGCCGCCGACGAGGATCTGACCCTCGGCGCCGATATTCCAGAATTTCATCTTGAACGCCGGTGCAAGGCCCACGCCGATGCAGAGCAGCATTGCGGTATCCGCAAGGGTATTCCAGATGCGGCGCTGCGTACCGAATGCACCCTGGAACATGGTTATATAAACTCTGATGGGATTGAGCTTTGTGAGCGCATAGATGAGCGCAGCGTTTACAAGTAGCGCGATGCCCACTGCGGCCAGCCTGATGAGCCAGCCCTGCCATTTCGGCATTGAAACCCTTTTTGAAATATGAATCATTCCTGATCTCCTCCGATCGAAGTCATCATGAGTCCGATCTGTTCCTTAGTAGCCGTCCTGCCGTCAACGATTCCGCTGATCCTGCCTGCGCAAAGAACCATTATTCTGTCGCAGAGCCCAAGCAGTACATCCAGATCCTCGCCGACATAGATTACCGCCGTTCCGCGCTTCTTCTGCTCATTGAGCAGATGGTAAATCGCCATGGAAGTATTTATATCGAGCCCGCGAACGGCATATGCCGTCATCAGAAGCGAGGGATTGCTCGCAATCTCACGGCCGACGAGCACCTTCTGTACGTTTCCGCCGGAGAGCTTGCCGACTTCTGTGCGCAGGTCCGGCGTGACAACTCCGAGCTCCTCAACGACCTTGCTTGCAAGCTCTTCGGATATCTTCATATCCACGAAGCCGGACTTGCCCTTGAGATAGCTCCTTATAAGCATATTGTCGGGGATATCCATGCTGGCAACGAGCCCCATGCCGAGCCTATCCTCCGGGACGAATGCAAAGCCGACGCCCATTTCCCGTATCTGCTGAGGATTTTTGCCGCAGAGCTGTTCCTCCTCGCCCGTATTCGGGTCGATGTAGATTATTGATGAATTCTTATCCGCATCTTCAAGCCCTGCAATCGCTTCAAGCAATTCCTTCTGACCGCTTCCGGTTATGCCGGCGATGCCGAGTATCTCTCCGCCGTAGGCAGTGAACGATACATTATCAACCCTTAGTACGCCCATATGGTCATGCACCGACAGACCCTCGACCCTTAACCTTTCAACTCGGTTTTTGACCTCGAGTCTTTCGATATTAAGGGAAACGCTGCGTCCGACCATCATATTCGAGAGGCTCTGCGCATCGGTCTCACCGGTTTTGACGCTGCCGATATATTCGCCCTTGCGAAGCACGGCGACACGATCCGAAATGCTCAGCACCTCATGCAGCTTATGGGTTATAATGACTATGGATTTGCCGTCCGCACGCATTGCACGCAGTATCTTAAACAGCTTTTCGGTCTCCTGCGGAGTGAGAACGGCAGTGGGTTCATCCAAAATAAGTATATCCGCACCGCGGTACAGCACCTTGATTATCTCAAGGGTCTGTTTCTCGGATACGGACATATCGTAAATTTTCTTATCGGGGTCCATCACAAAGCCGTACTTTGTGCATATATCAATGATGCCTGCTTTAACATTCTTCAGCTTGTCCTTCATGCCTAAAAGGACATTTTCCGCTGCGGTGAACACATCTATCAGCTTAAAATGCTGATGTATCATGCCTATATGAAGATCAAAAGCATCCTTGGGTGATCTGATAACGACGGGTTCGCCGTTGACCTCTATGGATCCGTGATCGGGGAAATAAATGCCCGAAAGGATATTCATAAGCGTGGTCTTGCCGCTGCCGTTTTCACCCAGAAGCGAAAGGATCTCCCCCTTGTGAATATCGAGGCAGACATCGCGGTTCGCGTAAACTTCACCGAAGGTCTTGGTGATGTCCGTCATTTTTACTGCAATTTCGTTACCCACTTTTTCCTTTTCCTTTTTCTCTCGGAATGTGAAATATGTCCCCTCTCCCGATGCCGAAGGCAGCTGTTTTCGGTTCCCCCGGCTCGGCTCCTTCTCTGAAAGAACATACTCCCATTATTGGATAAATTGTAACAAAATCCGTGAAAAATGTAAACGGTGATTATGAGTAATTCACCTAAAATAGAATATATGCTCGATAGGATATTATTGAATCGGTTTACGGGTACAAAAAAGCCCGGGGCAGCCCGGGCATGCGTAAAATACTATTTTGTTCACTTTTTCAGTCTTTTCTGTATCGGGCAATCCCAGTAGAGGAGCTTGCCGCCATACGGGGCGACAAGGGCTATGACCTTATCGGTCGCAGCGCCGACGGAATCAGGAGTCAGCTCGCAAATGCGGTGCACCACGAAGCCGACCGAGCAATCATCATCGCTGCTCTCCTCCGCAGAACCGAGCGCAAAGCCCTCGCGAAGTGCATTCGGGGCAAAATCCGCTGTATCGGGTTCGCTGCGGAATGCAAGATGAAAATTAACCCGTCTCTGTCCGCCTATATCGCCGAGCGCACGGATATCGAAAAGTATCTCCTCGTTATTAAACCTTTGCAGCTGCTCTGCGGTCGGCAGAAAGTTTTTATAAAACTCATAGCCGTCGGTCACTGCCGAGGATACCGCTTTCAGCTTTGTCCTCGACCCGATAAAAGCACGGAGCATCTCAAGGCTTAAGGTATTCTCTGCAAGGAACAGGAATTTTGCTTCATTTCCGCAGAACAAACAGCAAGCAAACTCCGAGCCCGCCCTTTTGCCCGCTTTCTCGGCAATCTCCATAAAGCGCCTTCGCTTTTTATCGCCGAATTCCGAATTCTTTGCATCGGTCAAATCAATGCAGAGAAGCGTTTTGCCATGAAACGCCTCCTCATCGAATCTGCCGCGAGCTCCGGCAGCCACGATAAATTCCTTCCCCAAAGCCTGACGCGGATATTCAGTTGATTTTATAGTTTGTTTACTCATATAAAAGGGGAAGCGCAAAGGTTTTTGCGCCCTGCGCTCCGCAAAAAGCAATTTATTCCTTGGGAATGAGTACGGCCTTTATCCTGCGCACGCCTGCGCTCGAAGCCTCTTCCTTCTTTATCTTAAAGGTGCCGAGGTCGCCGGTATTCGCAGCATGGGGACCGCCGCAAATCTCGCAGCTGAATTCGCCCATGGTATAAACCTTGACCTTCTCGCCGTATTTATCGCCGAACAGACCGATTGCGCCCTTTGCGCGTGCTTCGGGAACCGTCATCTCCTCGCAGGTTATATCAACATGGGCGTCTATCGCCTGCTGAACAAGCTCTTCCACCTGCTTCAGCTCTTCGGGGGTTACCTTCCTCGGGAAGCTGAAATCAAAGCGGAGCCTTTCCGCCGTTATATTGCTGCCCTTCTGGGATACGCTCTCATCGAGAACCTTTCTGAGCGCAGCCTGGAGAAGATGCGTTGCGGTATGCAGCTTTGCCGTTTCATCGGTCGCTTCCGCAAGACCGCCCTTGAATTTCTGCTCCGCGCCAGCCTTAGATTTCTGCTGATGCTCCTCAAATGCTGCCTTAAAGCCCTCGGTATCGACGGTCAGGCCGTTCTCCTTTGCCATTTCCTCCGTGAATTCGATCGGGAAACCGAAGGTATCAAAGAGCCTGAAGGCGTTTTTGCCGTCGATAACGCCGTTTTCAAATTTGCCCTTGATGCGTTCAAACTCGCGCATGCCGTTGACAAGGGTGCGCTGGAAGCGTGCCTCCTCTGCGTCAAGCTCCATAACGATATGCTTTGCATTCTCTTTGAGCTCGGGGTATACATCGCCGTAATCCGCGATAACGACCTCTGCAATCCTACCGAGGGAATTTTCGCCCATGCCGAGCTGCATTGCGTACCTGAGCGCGCGGCGGATGAGCCTTCTCAGGATATAGCCCTGATCGACATTGGAGGGAGTAACGCCCCTGGGGTCGCCGAGCAGGAAGGTTGCGGTACGGATATGATCCGCAATAATGCGGAATGCCTTGACAGTATCGGCATTATCCTTATAATTCTTGCCGGAAAGCTCGGATATCTTTGCAAGGATATTAACGAATGCATCGGTATCATAGACGCTCTCAGCTCCCTGAAGGGTCGCAATCGTCCTTTCAAGGCCCATGCCGGTATCTACGTTCTTCTTTTCAAGGGGACGCAGCGGCTCGTTGACGGGCTGGAAGTATTCCATGAATACGTTATTCCAGATTTCAAGATACTTGCCGCAGGAGCAGGAAGGATCGCAGCTCTCGCAGCACTTTTCCTTGCCCGTATCGAAGAATATCTCGGTATCGGGGCCGCAGGGACCGCTCGTACCGGGGATCCACCAGTTATGCTTTGCGCCGAGATAGAAGATATGGGAGGGATCCACGCCCATTTCGACCCAGCGATCATGGGAATAGGTATCACGGGGCGCATTCTCATTACCCTCGAAGCAGGTGAAATACAGCCTGTCCTTGTCGATTCCGAGCCACTTCTCATCGGTGAGCAGCTCCCAGCTCCAGGCAATGGATTCCTTCTTAAAATAATCGCCGAGAGACCAGTTCCCGAGCATCTCGAAGAAGGTCAGATGGCTTGCGTCGCCGACCGAATCAATATCACCGGTACGGACGCATTTCTGGACGTCGGTAAGCCTCTTGCCGGCAGGATGAGCCGCACCCATGAGATAGGGTACCAAGGGATGCATGCCTGCGGTGGTAAAAAGGACAGTGGGATCATTTTCGGGGATCAGGGAAGCGGAAGGAATAACGGTATGTCCTTTCGAACGGAAAAACTCAAGAAAGAGCTTGCGAAGTTCTGTCGTGGTGAGCGATTTCATTTAATATTGACCAACCTTTGATTTTAATAATTAGTTCAGGCACGCATAGCGTGCATAATACTTCGAGTTTGATTATACACAAAAGAAATGATATGTCAAGCCGTCAAAGCCCTATCTTTCGAGCCTGATGCCGTAGCTTTCTATCAGCTTTGCTCTTTTACGGGCAAGGTCGAGCGTATCGCTCGCGGTATTTCCCTGCTTCTGACCGAAGAGATACTGAATACCCCTGTGCAGCCAGGCGACGGGCAGCAGAAGAGGTGCTTTTTCAGCATATGAATACTTCTTTTTCATATAGGAATACGGCGGAAAGATGCTTTTTACAATGCCCGAAAGCCTGCTTCCCCCGTTCGCTGCACTCCGCGTAATATTCGCGCTGTGAGCTCGGCTCTCCTCGCTCGTACCGTACACTCCGGCAGCAAGGATATCTTCGAGCATTTCGCCGCCGTCGGCATGCCTTCCCCCGATGAGTGCAAAAATCTTTTTATCAGCGCCCAATTCCTTCGTACATATATCGAATATCGCAGAAGCGAAGTCAACAGCGGAATTGTTCTCAAGACCCTCAGTCAGCCTTTTCCCGTCGATGGAATCAAAGTACTTTTCGGCATACAGCGCAATATCGAGCGCTGTACGGAGGCCGAAGCCGCCCGAAATGAAATGCTTGAGTGCATGAAGAAGCATATAAAGCAGGTTATCGGTATGGTTGAAAGTCCTTATTTCAATCTCCGCGCCGCTTCCTCCGAGGCGGAGAAGCTGCGTTTCGGCATGAGCGAAGCAGCCGTTATTCTTTTCAAATGCGGTATCGTCAAAGAGCTTTCTGTGCAGCTCGATATGAAGTCCGTTCGGGAAGAAGAATGCGATGACCGCAGCAGCCTCATCCCCTCCGTCCTCTGCCCTGCCGCCCTCGGAAATCATGATTTCCCGGCAGCGCAGGAATTTTTCCTCTGTCTCGGCATATATATCCTCATCGCCGCTCGGGCGCACGGATTCCTCGCGGTACAGCGACCGCGCCACAATTCCCTTTACCACGATCGGCGATACGTTTTCCTCGTTAAAACGTCTGTAAAGCTCCGTAAAGTTAAGCGTCGCAAGGGTCTGAATAAGGCTTCCTTCCACGGCTGATCTCTTCAGCTTATGCGAAAACTCCGTATTTTCTCCGCGCGAATAGCCGGAAGCATAGACAATGGGTATCAGCTTCTGCTCATAAGCAAGGCGGAATAATCCGTACTGCTTCTCGTCAAAGCTTTCATCCCTTGTGATAAGCTCCTTCGGTTCTTCATTTGCGATATAAGCTCTCAGGCACTCGATGAGCTGTTTCCGAACCTCGGTCAGAGCCGTCATCCGTTTATGACCTCGATATTCACAATCTTATCCAGCACACCGGCGCTTGCAGCCGCAATAAGGGCATTATCAAAATCCCCGACTTTCTCCGCCCGGTGCGCATCGCTTCCGATGATGAGCTTTGCGCCGTGATCGGCGATTGTTTTTATTTCTTCGGGAGAAAGGCTGACATGCTTTGAATTTATCTCAAGCGCAATTCCGAGCTGACGCGCGCAATCCGCCATGTACGCAATGTCCACGCGGAGATACTCGTTCGGATGGGAAATAATATTCGCCTTGCCCCTCTCCGCTGCGAGCATGATGGATTCAGTATTTTTCTTGGGGTCGGAAAAGCCGAGATAGCTTTCGGCAAGGATATGGCACGCAAACCTATTGGTCGGCGGTACTCCCCTGTGATAGCCGAGGATAATAAAATCGTATTCGTCTCGGTTTTTAGGTATATCGCTCCTGCCGAAATCGAGCACATTGCATTCAAGCCCGGTTCTCACATCAATTTTGCCTTCGAACTCTTTGCGCAGCTCGGCAAGCTCCAGATTGAGCTTCTCAAGCTTTTTTCCCCTGACGCCGTAGTACATATTTCCCTCGGCATGTTCGCTGACGGCAACGGCATCAAGCCCCAGCTCAACGGCGCGAAGTACATTCTCCCTCGGGCTGTTCTTGCCGTGGCTGTAATAGGTATGGGTATGCAGATCGTATTTTATCCTTATCTCGGGCATAGCTGTCAGTTTCCCGGTTCCATCAGTATCCTTACATAATCTTCCTTTGAAAACCTTGCCAATTTCCTCGCTACCATTATGGAAAGCACCTCCAAAACAGCATACTGCATGGCATTGGTTTCGAGCCCGCAGTAATCATAAATCTCATCAAGCCTCGGCGTCACGAAGCATAGATCCGCCTTGGCGACGGCAACACTATCCTCATTATTCGTAAAGAAGGCGGTGAACGAACCCTGTGCCTTTGCAAAGGTCATGCAGTCGAGAGTACGCTTGGTTAGGCCCGTGCGCGAAAGGCCGATGAATACATCCTCTTTACCGAGCAGACGCGCATACTTACCCATTATGTTTGGGTTGCTCATGATGGCGGAGTCAATACCGATTCTCAAAAAATCTTCATTTATATTCCTTGCCGCAGCGATGCTCGAACCGAGTCCGAAGAACACGACTCGCTTAGCCGAAACGATGTGGTCGGCAAGGCAGCGCAGGCTTTCACGGTCTATCAAAAGCGACGTCGCAGCCATTGCGCTGCGCTGCCCCATAAGGAGCTTATCTGCAAACTCCGTATCGGTATCGTCATCGAGCAGAGCAAGCTTCTGCGCCCGTCCCGTCTTTGCGGCGACGCTTCCGGCAAGCGCAATCTTGAATTCGCTGAAGCCCGAATAACCGAGCTTTTTCGTCAGCCTTGTCACAGATGGCAGGCTCACTCCGGCATTCGCCGCCAGACAGTCTATTGTCATATGGGATGCTTCTTCGGGATTTTCAAGCACATAATCCGCGACCCTGCGTTCTGCCGGCGACAGACTCTGATATGCGGCTTTCAGATTCAGTGTAGTAGACATTTTCACTCCGAAAAGTAAATAGTTTAACACGTTTTTTTGCTTCAAACGCGAATGACCCGATAATACTACCACCATTTTCGGAAATATTCAAGCCTTTTAGAAAATTTTTTACGTTATTAATAAATAAAAGAAGCCATGCTCTCGTCATGGCTCCGAAATCATAAATTCGGGGTTATTTTGCGGTATAATCGTAGAAGCCGATTCCGGTCTTCTTACCGAGCTTCTTTGCGCGGACCATCTTTCTTAGGAGCGTGCATGCGCGGAATTTGGGGTCATTGGTTTCGCTGTACATGGTATCCATGATTGCAAGGCAGACATCCAGACCTATCAGATCGCCGAGAGCAAGGGGGCCCATAGGATGATTTGCGCCGAGCTTCATAGCCGTATCAATATCGGCAGGGCTTGCAATGCCCTCCTGAACGAGGCAGCATGCTTCGTTTATCATGGGGATGAGGATGCGGTTCACGACAAAGCCGGGACCTTCCGATACCTCAACGGGCTCCTTTTCAAGCTTACGGCTGAGCTTAGTGATGGTTTCAAAGGTTTCATCCGAGGTATCCATACCGCGTATGACCTCAACAAGCTTCATGACCGTGGCAGGATTGAAGAAATGCATGCCGATGAAGCGGTCGGGACGAGAGGTACCTGCTGCCAGCTCGGTGATGGAAAGGGAGCTTGTGTTGGTCGCAATGATAGTGCGCTCGGGGCAGAATTCCTCTACACGCTTATAAATATCGCGCTTGATATTGAGATTCTCCGCAACTGCCTCAAGGACGAGATCGGCATCCGCAAACTTGGTATAGTCATCGACCTCCCATGATATATTGCCGAGAATATAGTCCATTTCCTCCTGGGACATCTTGCTGCGCTCAACGCGCTTTGCAAGGTTGGCGTGCAGCCTTGCTTTTGCCCGTTCGAGGAATTGCTCATTGCATTCATAAGCATGCACGAACATGCCGTGGCTTGCAAAAACCTGCGCTATGTCAAGGCCCATAGTGCCGAGGCCGATAACAAAAACATTCCTTATTGACATATAATTTCCTTTCTATGCGGTATTTCCGCAGACATTTTCCGATTAAGATACGCCTGAAATAATTACTTGCCCTTGAACTCGGTCTTGGGCGTTTTGTTGACGAACGCCGTCATCGCCATGCGCTGATCCTCGGTCTCAAAGCAATCCGCAAAGAGCTTTGCTTCCGCCTCCAGATCCTCGTTAAGCTCACGCGCATAGCTCCTTCTTACGGCAGCCTTAGCGTTGCGTACCGCAACGGGTGCATTTGCCGCAATGGATTCGGCGAGTGCAAGCGCGGTATTCATAAGCTCTTCGCCCGGTACAACCCTGCTGACAAGGCCCATCTCCAGGGCTTCCTGAGCGGATACGGTACGGGCTGTAAGTATCATCTCCATGGCTTTGGCGCGGTTCACCGTGCGGATGAGCCTCTGTGTACCGCCGAAGCCGGGAGTTATGCCGAGGCCGACCTCGGGCTGAGCGAATTTAGCGCGCTCGCTCGCAATCCTTATGTCGGCACAGAGCGCCAGCTCGCAGCCGCCGCCGAGCGCATAGCCGTTGACCGCCGCAATTACGGGAATCTCAAGGTTCTCAACAGCGGTAAAGCTCCTGTGGCCGCGCATGCCGAATTCATAGCCCTCCTGCTTGCTGAGATCCTTCATCTCTCCTATATCCGCTCCGGCAACGAATGCCTTACCGCTTCCTGTAAGGATGAGACAGCGCACGCTTTCGTCGGCAGCAATCTCGCTGACCTTATCATAAAGCTCATCAAGGAGTGCGGAATTTATTGCATTGAGTGCCTCGGGACGATTGACAGTCAGTATCCCGACTGCGCCTTTCTTTTCATACAGCAGCATAACGAGTACCATCCTTTCAGAATTATTTTATATCTTGCTGTTCTAATTTTACTATGTTCCCCCGACATTGTCAAGCTCGGCAAGGCGAGAATAAAGGAGCATTCTGTATTCTTGAGTCACTGTACGCATTAAATGGGTAAATAAAAAGGCCTCCGGAGCAATGCCGGAAGCCCTTGCCGCCCGCCGCCTCGGCTGCGGACCGTTCTAACCTTTATTCAGTATCAAATTATATTCTCTTGCCTTAAAGCTGCTCATCAATCTCCGCATCGGGGGCATTCCTCTTGACGGAATCAATGCCGTTGAGGCAGCCTGCCTTTGCGCCGTAGCCTTCGCTTGTGGCGATGGTCTGGCCGTTGGTCGCCTTCAGGCGGAAACGGTATTCACCGGCCTTATCAATATACATCTCAAACTTGGGGCATTTTTCCTTGGCATATTCTTCTGCGGTCTGATCCTCCAAATTAGCGATGGGAGCATTCTTCTTTACGCTCGCTGCGCCGTTCCGGCAGGAGTTGAGGGATTTGTAGACCTCGGAAGTCGCAATGACTTCACCGTTACCGGCTTTGAGATCGAACTTGATGCCCGTGTTGGTTCTGCGAATAACAAATTTACCCATATTTTTCCTCCGTTTACTTTTTTCTCGCCCATGTTCCTTCCCATGATGCGAATTGTGTTATACAATGTGATTATAGTATTTTATCACGTCGTTTGCAATACTTAATCGCGCAAAACGAGTGCCTTTTTGCCGTTTTTGTTTATTTTTTGCCAATAAAACCATAAAACGGCTCCAATAACGGCTTCGCCGCGCCGGATTTCCGCATTCTTAATGGACTTTTGTGATTGTAAATGGTATAATTATATTCAGCTCCGTTGGGCAGGAGAAAACCCGGAGGCAGAAGAAAAGCATATCGTTTTCATTTTGCCGGCTGCACTTTTCACAAAATGCATACCCGTTTTCGCGCGACTCAATCGGGCGGTTCCGTTGTCCGCGCCTGCGGCTGCCGCATTTTGGTTGACAGCGAGATGCCATGCTGCTTCTCATAAGCGTGCTTGCGATACGGAACTCACAGAAGTATAATCAGATAAAAAGGAGGGGGAACGCATGGGCTGCAACATCGCAATCTGCGATGATTCATCCGCCGACAGGCAGTACATTGCAGATATGGTCAACAAATGGGCGGAGCAGTCAGGAAAAGCCGTGTTTCTCACCATGTTCCCCTCTGCGGAAAACTTCCTGTTCCGCTATCGGGATAAGAGCGATTATGATATTCTTCTGCTCGATATCGAGATGGGCGGAATGGACGGCGTGAGCATGGCAAAGGAGCTTCGCAGGGTTGACGACGCCGTTCAGATTATTTTCATCACCGGATATTCCGACTACATCTCCGAGGGCTATGATGTCGCTGCGCTGCATTACCTTATGAAGCCTGTACGGGAGGAAAAGCTGTTTTCCGTCCTTGACAGGGCAGCGGAAAAGCTTTTGAAAAACGAGCGCATGCTTACCTTTGAGGTCGGCGGCGAGATGCTGCGCGTGCCGATTTATCAAATCCGTTACACGGACGTGTTCGGCAACTACGTTACCATTCACGCCTTGTCTGACGTTACAGTCAAAATGACTTTGGGTGAGCTTGAAAAACAGCTTGACGAACGCTTCTATCGTGTGGGGCGTTCCACGATCATCAACCTAACGCAGATCAGCCGTGTAACCAAGACAGAAATCAAACTGAGCGACGGAACCGCCATTCCTCTCCCACGGGGAGCGTATGACGGCATCAACCGAGTGATTATTTCTCATACATAAAGGAGTAAAAAATGATACTGTATCACATGAGCCAAACCTTAAAACTTGGCGATGAAATGAAACCGGACTATCAAAAAAATATGAAGCTTGTTCAGCCATTTATTCAAGCCTTGGAGCAGAGCGAGGATTGCTTCTATGGAATGGTATTGAATGGTAAATACCTGTATGCTGTTCTTAGTAAATTTAAGCTATGGGAGTGGTCTGACTATGCAAAATGGGCAACAGAAGGCGCTTTTGAGTTCATTCGCAAAACCGAATTTCCCGACAGCTATAGTAGGATGACAAGCAACTATTTCTATGATGATCTACCCAACTGCAAAAAGCTCTACGAGTATGATTGGGGTTGCGAAAGTGAAGAAGAACAGCCAAAAGTACATCTTTTTGAAGTAGATGTGGATGATACGGTCCCCCAACGCCATGATATGAATATCTATAATGAAGCATACAATGCCATGTCCGAAACGCAGGATATTAAATTGGTGCTTTCCTGCGCTCGAAGATACTTTGCCGGTGAGCATACAGCAGAACCGGTATGGGAAATTATGAGTGACAAAACTGCAAAAGCTGTGAAAGATATTTCTGAATACATCAGATAATGCTTTGCAGAAGATAGGAGAACAACCATGAAGAATTGAACCCACCGCCGCGCTTGACCCCATTGCCGAAGCGGAGATATACGGCAAATTCGATGAGATTGCAGGCGATAAAACCACAATATACATAAGCCACCGCCTGAGCTCCTGCAAATTCTGCGATGAGATAGCCGTATTCCACGAAGGCGCTGTCATCCAGCAGGGCACCCACGCTTCGCTCGTTTCCGATGAAAGCGGAAAATACTACGAGCTGTGGCATGCACAGGCGCAGTATTATACGGTATAAAAAAAGATTTGAGCAGGCCTGAATCCTGAACTTCACCCCGTTTGCCGGACATTTGTTATCATGCCGGCAAGCGGGGTGAGTTCTTAAGAGGAAAACCGCGCAAAGCTTTCTTCGGGTATTCGGGGTAGGACTTCCTGCCCGAATGGCCTTTGCTCAATGAGTCTATTCCAAGCCGAATCCGAAGGGAGCCTTGACTTTTTCACTAAACGCCGCAGGAAAGCAAGCTTTAGGGCTTGCCTCCTGCTCGCCGCAGAAAGCAAGCCCTTGAAGCTGCTTGATTCATTTTTTGTTTTGCTTTCGGGGTTCAGATCAGTTCTGCCGAATAAATGCGGTATTATTTTATTTCCCGGGAAATAATTCGAAATTTCTTATTGCGTAAAGACGAAGAGTATTATATAATGATTATATCGCTCAAAAGATAACCTAAAAGCGATATGAATGGATTATGCTTATAAAAGCTTCTGCCCGTGCGAACCCTTAGGCAATTTCGGCCGGAAGCCTTAATATCTCAATGAGGAAGCCAAGCTGAATAATTGAGATTTATAAAGCTATAATGCTCATATCTGAGCCGCACAAGCAGCTCCGATATGAGCATTTTTCCGATTTCTGTTCCGTTCAGACTTCCTTCGGCTGTTTCAGCGTATCCCATACGATAAGCCCTGCGCCCAATATCATTACCGCAAGGGCGATGAAGTACATATATCCGGGCTTTTCCCGCAGTATCAGGCACGAAAGCAGAGTACCTATAAACGGCGCAACGGCATAGTATGCGCTCGTTTTGGCAGCCCCGAGCGTATTCTGCGCTCTGACATAGAAAAAGATGCTGAGCCCGTATGCTACAAAGCCGAGCAGCATTGAGAGCAATATCACCACCGCGCTCGGGAAGGCTTCGCGCACGATAAGCGCGATGATGAACGACCCGAGTCCCGAAAAAATACCCTTTAGGATGACTATCTCGTATGTATTCTTGCTTGAAAGCATCCTCGTGCAGTTATTTTCAAAGCCCCAGCAGACGCATGCGCCCAAAACAAAGAGTGAACCCATCGAAAAACTGAAGCTGGACATATCTTCAAATGATAAAAGCATGCTTGCGACGGTGATTAGTCCGATAGCGAACCATACCCTTTTAGAAATAAGCTCCTTAAATATGAACAACGCGATGAGCGATGTCGCCGCTATCTCAAAGTTATTGAGCAGGGACACATTGGCTGCCGTCGCAGTTTTAAGCCCTATCATCAGGAGTATCGGAGCTGCAATATCGAGCACTATCATTCCGACCGTGTACGGAAGCTCCTTTTTTGTAAGCCTCTCCGACTTTGCTCCCTCTTTTTTATGCGTAAACAGATACATTATTCCTATGCCGATTCCTGCGCCTAAGTACAGGAATGATGAGAGGAATACCGAGCCCATTCTTTCGAGCAGCAGCTTGGACAGCGGCACGCTTATTGCGTACAGCGCGGCTGCGAGCAATGCAAGCAGCACTGCAAGCAGTTTTTCTTTTACTTCTTTATTTTGAAACATCGTTTGTATACCGCATATATACGAATATAATCCCTGCGGCCTTTACATTTCTTCGACATGCTCCCTTGCATATTTGACAAAGAAGCCGCAAAGCGGTTGGAGCCTGTAATAAGCCAAGTTAAAATCACTGAACGGAAGCTCTTCCCATACGTCCTCAAATGCTCCCTTATCGGAGGTCGCCGAAGACGAAAACGCCGATAAGTCGATGCCGTTATCAGCTACGAACCTATCGAAAAGCCCCTTATGCTCCGCCGCCCCGATCTTATCAAGGCTCTCACTGACGAGCGGAGCAAAAAAACGATTCGAATTGCCGAAAAACAGACCGAGCCCTCCGGTATTCACCTCCGAATCGAAATAATCCGATATGAATAAAGCCTTCTGATACGGGTTCAGCTTGCCGACGCCTTCCGTAATATCGTTTGCTGTGTCAATTATCGCACACAGCCTCGTGTATACGGCGTCAAAAAGCTCGTTATCGGTAAGATTCCGAAGCTCATCGGCCGTCATCGAAGCGTATTTTTCGCTTTTTTCACGCGATTTCTCAGAAACTCCCTTGAAATGCAAAGCAAATGCGAGCTTTTGATAGATATTCATTCCATCCTCCTTATCATCGGAAATTCGCCTGACGGATACCATCATCACTTATTATACAGTATACTCACGCAATACGTTCCTGTCAATAAAGCAAAACGGTTTGACAGGAAGGCGATCATTCGGTATAATTGCCGCATGGCTGTATACATCCTTGCGGAAGATTGTGTGCGAAGCCCATTGCGCCTTTTGCGGGGACAAACCGTTTAGCCAAAGGAGTAAAAATGGAATATAAGCTCAGTAAAAAATACGATACCGATAAATTCATGAGCATGATAATGGGACCCAACCCCATAAAGCTCTGCGAAGAACTGCTGCTTGACTGCAAAATACCCTCCGGCGCAAGGGTTTGCGATCTCGGAAGCGGTCAGGGGCTGACCTCCGTGTTTATGGCAAGGGAATACGGCTTTACCGTGTATGCCTGTGACCTCTGGAGCGAACCCGAGGAGCATCTCCCGTTTTTCCGAGAGATGGGGCTTGACGATCGGCATATCATCCCCGTCAAAGCGGATGCAACAGCTATGCCGTTCGGAAAGGAGTATTTCGATGCAGTCATAAGCGTTGATTCGTACAACTATTTCGGCCGTGACAAATCCTATCTCGATGATAAGCTCCTCCCCCATGTCAAAGGCGGAGGGTACGTCTATATTGCGATACCCGGCATGAAAAAGGACTGCCATGATAATTTGCCGCCCGAGCTTCTTCTATCCTGGACGCCCGAACAGATGGACTATATGCACGATGTGAATTTCTGGACCGAGCTTGTGTGCGCAAGCAAGCTCTGCGATGTCATCGAGGTTGCCGAGATGCAATCCAATGACGAGGTCTGGGCTGACTGGCTCAGGCAGGAGAATGAATACGCAGTCGGCGACCGCAAATCCATGGAAGCAGGCGCAGGCAAATATCTTAACTTCATAAAAATCGTTCTCAGAAAAAAGCAGTCATGACGCCGAGGGCTGCCTCAAAGCCGGAGCAAGGGGGAATAAATTCCCCTATCCGCTATGCTCGAGGCAGTTAACAATTATAGCGGAAAGCTTTTTATTCCGTTATCATCACCGCATTAAAAGGAATGTATCAAACAAGCCGTCAGAATACTTCTGCGTAACCGGAAGCTTCATGCCGTTGCCGAATGTCACCTGTTTTCTCGTAAGCTGGCGAACCTGAAGAATATTTATGATGTGCGATCTCCCTATCCGAACGAACTGTTTGGGGAGATCTTTTTTTAGCTCGGCAAGCGTCTTGCGTTCTTTGAAGGTGCCTGCGACGGTATGGACTGTCAGGGCGTGATCCATAACCTCAAAATACATTATTTCATGCATCGGTATGCTTATCAGCTTTCGGCTGGCTTTTATGTTATAGTGAGCGTTTAAGCTGTTATCGACCTCATATACCGTCTTATCCATGCATTCAAAGAATTTGCGTTCAAAGTTCGGGTCATTTTTATCAATAAACCTAAGAGCGTTCACTTCATATCCGTCAAGGCTGTACTCCGTATGGCTTGAAACGAAAACAAGAGGCGTCTTGCTTCCGTTCAGCCTTATCTCGCGGGCAAGCTCAACGCCGTCCATACCCGGCATTTCAACATCGAGCAGTATGCAGTCGAATACAAAAAGGTCTTTCGCCTCAAATGCCGAGGCGTAGCGGGTAACAGCGACCTTCCTGTCGTTCCTCTCCGCCCATATATTGATCGATTCTTCTATCCTATGGGCATGCTCATTATTGTCCTCAAAAAAAGCAATTCGCATATGCGTCAATCCCCCATCGGGAGAAGCACGGTTGCTTCAAAGCTGTGCTCTCCCGGTTCCATCTTGAAAAATCCATTGTATTTATCGGTTATTTTTTTCACCCTTTCGAGACCGATTCCGTGTATATCGGCGTCCTCCTTTGTTGTAATGAGCTTGTCCCCATCGAATTCATAATCGCCAACGCAGGTATTTATCACATTAAGCTTCAGCATATTATTCTGCATTATCACGGAAAGCTCTATCGCTCTATCCGCCTTGGGAAGCATGGCGGAAGCTTCTATCGCATTATCCATCAGATTCATGATTATTGAGCAAATATCCGTGCTGTCAAAGGCGATTTCCTCCGGGACCGATACGGTATGGATAACCTCAATATTCATTTTATCCGCGAGCATGAGCTTTGCCGAGATCGTGGCGTCTATCGCAGGGTGCCCTGTACTGACGATAAGCTTCGTTTCATCGGCGGCACCGTTCAGCTCGTTAAGGTATTTCTTCATATCTTCGTATTCTCCGCGCTCGGCAAGGCTCGAAACAGTCGCGATCATTCCCTTAATATCGTGCCGCCAGCCGCGAACGTAATCATACATTGCGCTTACCTGTGAAACATGCTCTGCTTCCAGCTTGGTTTTCTGGAGATCCTTCTGCATCTCAAGATGCTTATGATAGAGCCTCGAAAGGTATCCGGAAAGAAGGAGAATCGCAATGCACAATACAAGAATCGCAGAGCACTGTATCCATGGCGCGGCCGAACTCCTGCTTGCCTCCGGGGATACCAGCCCCGAAAAGCAGTACATTGAAACTGCAATGCCTATCAGTGAAAGCACAATGCTTCCTGCGCTTAGAAAGGCCGGCAGCTCGCCTTCATCATGCCTTATCGCCAATAACGGAAGAAGTATTCCGAAGTTAAGTGCCATGTATATCAGCCGCCCGACCATCCTGATTGTGCTGCCGGGGATGACTGAGGAGTTGCCAATGTCTGTTATCACATAAAATATTATCAGGTAAACATAATTGGATATGCAGAAAATCATTGAAGGCACAACGCCCCATATGCATTTCATAGCGGGCGAACCGCCAAACAGGAAAAATGCATAGACGATGTGAACAAATGCATTGATCACCGCAACGGCCACCCATGGAAGGGATAATTGATTCATTGCAACGGTAAGCGCAGCCATCACGGGCAAAAGACCCAAAGCAAAATACAGCTTGGGCTTTTCACATTTTAATTTGATTTTGAACAGCAGGAAGACGACAACCGCTTCACTGAAGCAGACGAGCCACTCATATGCAGAGATAAGGAATTCGCGCATCTTCGACTCCTTGACGGGCTTTTTTAGATTATACTCCGGTTTTACATATCGGTCAATCTGTGTTTATGAGAAGTAATAAAGTTTTTACGGCAGAAAAGTGGGTTTTTACGGCAGTTTTGTTCCACGGCGATTTTTTCCTGTTATAATAAAATCAATCAAAAAGAGAGAGGTGGTTATCTTTGGATAGGCAGTGATAATGAAACATACATTTGCCTTCGCAAAGCAGTTGAAGTAGATTACGGTACAAGTATAAGCCTCAGCAGTTCCAAATCTACTCCAAATAACGTGAGCGCAATAGGTACAACCGGTACATATAGTTTTTTAGGCACGACCTGGTCTGTCAGCATAGGCCCTAACGCAGGCTGAAAATGATAATGCGATGCTGCCTCATAATTTGCGCGGCAGCATCGCTGAAAGGAAGGAAAAAATTGAAAAGTATTTTTTCATTTGCACTGGTATTTTTGTCGTTTCTTCTTGTTTTCACATCTTGTTCTGAAGCTGTTACTGATGACGAAGTATGCAATTCGCCCTTTTTTGTGAACCATCACTCAGACTATGTTGAAAGCGGAAATATCATGTATTTTGTTCAGCAGCGCGGGCATTATTCCGATGGCTCAACATATATCGACGCTTATCTGATATCATCGCTGGATACTGCAACAGGGGAATGCATGCCTCTTTGCGGCAAACCGGAATGCTTGCACAACGATATGGAATGCAACGCATATATCGGCACAAGCGGTATATGGCTGATGCTTTATAACGGGCGGCTGTATTGGCTTGAAGGGAACTATAACAATACAACACTCTATTCCATGAACATCGACGGAACGGGCAGAAAAAAGGAAATGCCGGTGGATCCTGAACTGTTTAAGCTTGCTTACGGAATGGGAACTGCCGAAATAATTGACAACGTGCTGTATATCTGCGGTACTGCCGAAAACGTAAAAAACGGCGAAATCATCAGATCTGCTGTCGTGTTTAAGCAGAGCTTCGATGAGAGCAAGGGAGAATTGATTTATCGGATCGATGACTGTGTGGAAGCATTCGGCAGGATAATGGACGGAAAACTGTATTTTGCGATTTCCGAGGAGTATTCGGAGGATGAAGATAAGCCGCTTTCAACAATGCTTTTCTCCTACGACATAAAGAGCGGCGAACTATTGGAGCTGTATTCAAATGCCGAGCCCAATGCGGCATACCAATACATCATTGCCGCGGACGGCATGGTTTATCTTTTCGGATTTGATCGTGGTTTGGTTTATTCCTGTGCAGACGACAGGGTTTCGGTTCTGAACACCGTGGGACAGACTTCAACAAATGTCGGAGACGGATATTATATGTGTTGGGAGATGGGCGGCAAATACACCGTTCGCGATATGCAGGGGAACACACTGTATTCGGGAGTGTTCCCGCCTGAAAACGCTCCCTCGTTTCCGGATGCTTTATGGGGCCGCAGTTATATAGGCTCCTCCGGTAAGAAAATGTATTATCAAATTGATTTTATCCGGCAGGATGGTCCCGCTATACGGGATATAGTGGAATTTGATATTGAGACACACGATGTTAGAGTTCTTTTTAACTCGCAGGAAAATCAGTAGAAAATATTGAGGTAATGCAATTGAACTTCAGCTTGCTGATTTATCCAAGAAATACGGCCCAAAGGGCGCACTCGACAGCTTTTCCCATACCTTCCGCGATGGCATCTGCGGAATTCTCGGAGCGACCGGGGCAGTAGAACGCCATACCGGCAGCTCCGCCTGTGAAATTTGAGGCACTTACAGCCATGAACGGAGGACAAAAATGTTAAAAAAGAAGAACGTATTCATATTGATTATAATGATAGTATTCCTGCTGCTTTCGGGATGCAGCGGAAAACCCAACGGTGAAGGTGCAAGCAGCGAACCCTTCTTCGTCAACTGCGATTCCGATTTTGTAAAGCACGGAGATATTATCTACTTTTATGAAGGAGGCTTATCTTCCGAGCCTGATTCCAAGCTGCGTTTTTTGGATGTTTCCACGGGTGAATGCATGCCTCTGTGCGGAAAGCCGGACTGCATGCATGATGATGCGGACTGCAATGCCTCCGTCAACGCGACGGGATTTATCCGCCTGATGCTATACAATGGCCGGCTTTTCTGGATAGAAAGCGGCTCGCCCGAGTTCATCCTTTACTCGATTAAGACGGACGGCACCGACAGGCGCAAGGAGTTGACGCTGGATGATGAGCTGTATTCGCTTGCATACGGAGAGGGCACTGCGGAGATACATGAGGGCGTGCTTTATGTATGCGGCAGTGCCAGCCGGGTCTCGGACGGCAAACCGTCCATTGTATGCACAGTATTCAGTCAGCCGCTCAACGGCGGTGAAGCAAAGCTTATATATCGTTCGGACGAGCGTGCTTTCATCTTCGGAAGGATTTGCGGAGATATCCTCTATTTTGCGGAATCCGAGATGTGGCCTGACAGCGAGGACAATTCGGGCAAGCCGCTTGTGCTCAAGCTCTTTTCATACAACACCAAAACGGAGGAGCTTGCGGAGCTGTATCGGGACGAAAGGGCGAATGCGTATTACCGATACCTGCTTGCGGCGGACGACGCTCTTTACCTCGCCGGGTATCAAACGGCGGCGGTATTCTCGCTTGCGGACAAATCGTTTTCCCATTACCGCTCGGATAATAATATGGCCATGGATATCGGTGAAGGAATCATGCTGCGTTGGGAATCCCCGAACAGCTATTTATGCAGTGATCTCAACGGAGTTCCTCTGTTTCATGGGACTTATCCCCCGGAGGGCTTGAGCGGACAGCCATCCGGCAAGATCTATATAGGCAGCAGCAATAATAAATTCTATTATTATGCATGCCTTGCACCCGATGATTGGAGTTCGGAGAACTGGTACATAATGGAGTTTGATCTTGAAACGCACGAAACCAAAGTGCTGTGGGAGTACGAGGTTAAATTCGACTAACAAGTCAGCCGGTGATAGGCTGAACCGTAACGGAAAAAATCACGGCAATGATTCGTTCAAACGGAACTGAAGCGCAATAGTCTTACAAAGTGCTGCGGGCAGAAGGCCGCGCCCGACAGCTTTTCCCATACCTTCCGCGACGGCATCTGCGGAATTCTCGGAGCGACCGGGGCAGTAGAACGCCATACCGGCAGCTCCGCCCGTGATATTTGAGGCACTTGCGATTTCCGCTGTCGCATAGGGTAAATCATACAGCATATCTTGGTATGCGTGAAATTATCGAAGGAACAAGCCCCCTGTGTGCATTTCTCGGCGGCCGCCCCGTCGGCTTAAAAAGTATTTACGGCAGAAAAGTGGGTTTTTACGGCAGTTTTGTTCCACGGCGATTTTTTCCTGTTATAATAAAACCGGTATGACGGTACACCGTTTTACCTTGCTCAAGGAGCTTATTACTTCGAGGAGGAACAATGGATTTTGAATTATTTTCCTGCTTCGTAAGCCGAAGCGGCAGAGGCAGGCGGCAAATGGGGAAGATAACCGCAGATAAAAGAGTATTTGCGTTTATTATCGTGATTGCGGCTTCTATTGCTGTGCTGACCTGCGGATGTGCTAAGCAACAAGCCTATAAGGGCGAGCTTGAGATTGAAGAAAGCCGATTCTTTTTCGTTGACAGCGGTTTTGCGGCATACCATGAGGGGACGCTTTATTTTACCGAGCCTGCTTTCAGCGGCAGGAAGCCGTTCGTTTATTTTGCCGATACAAAAACAGGAGAATGCATGCCGCTTTGCGGAAAGCCCGAGTGTTCGCATGACAATAATAATTGCAATGCATATCTTGACGGGCTTTACGGAGGGAACCCACTGTTTACCGTTTACAATAACAAAATCTATTGGAGACGGTTTGAGAAGGCGAAAACAGAACTCATCCCCATTCTTTGCAGTATGAACCTGGACGGCACGATGCGCAAAGATGTGATGAGTCTCGATTATGCGCTTGAAGAATTCATGAACGTCGGCTTTTTGGGCATTTACGATGGAAAGCTTTTCAGGTGCGGTTCGGGGGAAACGGTGGAGGATTCAGAACCCGTTTATTCCGTGACGGTCTACTCTCAGGAGCTGACGGGTGAAGCCGACCCGAATGTCATTCTGCATACGAAAGGCTACAACGGGATACTTGCAAGGATGAACGGTAATGTGCTTTATATAGCATGTTTCGCACGCGGAGAGGATAAAAAGCTTCTCCTCTTATCCTACAATATGGACGATGAAACGCTTACCGAGCTCTATTCCGGGAGCGATTTTCCCTGCTCCGCACAGAGCATCTTCGTTGTTGGAGACAGCATTGTTTTCTCGGGCGGAATAACGGCATACAGTTTTTCCCTGAATAGTGGGGAAATCAGTCCGATCAGTTCCGACCCGGACAAGCATCTTGTTTTCGTTTCTGAAGATCGAATCTTTACCTTCACATCTGCAAGCACATACAGCTGCGCCGATTTTTCCTCCGGGTCAGTCTGTATCGGAGAGCTCCCGGACGAATGCTTGGATGGAAGGCTCAAATACCCTCTCGGAAGCATTGACGGAACATTCTATTTCTTCTTCGCAGGGTTAACCGAGGAACAGAAAAGCGTTCTTGCATCGTACGACCCGAGTGATGACTGCTTTAGCGTGTTGGCGATGCTGCCGTGAGCAGCCCGATAAGCCTGACGGACAGCGCATGCAGCAAGATATTCTTTGATTTGCAGCATTCTCAATGCGGTTTTACAGCGCTTCCTGCTGCTTAATAAGCAAAGCAAAGAGGGTATATGACCAATCAGACGGTCCGCGCTGTCGGAAAAATCATATTCTGAAAGCCATGTAATAAAGATTGATTTTCCGCTGCCGGATTATCCGGCAGCGGTCAGGATGAGTCTATGAATACACTGCCGAATAAACTCTTTAAGCGCTCTGCCGTGCTTGCATTGCTGTTTGCTCTGCTTTTCTGCATAGGCTGCAATACCGTTACAACGCCGGACGGAACATCCGAGACCTACGGTAACCGACTCATGCTCGCAACCAACAATATGGACGGCGAACTCATATCCGACGGAGCCATAGATCCGCCCGGCTTCGCCGATGGGAACTATTATACGCATTACATCGGCTGTGTCGATGATACCATGTACTTCATGTTCGTGGTGTATCCGCAGTCGAGCGGGCAGATTTCCTTTTCACCCCAGCAGGAGTCTATTGCGGCGTTCAATACGGAGACTCTTGAATGGTCGCTCGTTTTCGATGATAGAGAGTAGGTCGGTCAGGACGGAGCAAGCATCAAGCGGTGTTGGCAGAAACCAATATTATAAGAACAGTATTAAGAGGTGATTATTATGGAGCTTAAACTCAATAGTCTTACAAAGCGCTATGGGCAGAAGGTCGCGCTCGACAGCTTTTCCTATACCTTCCGCGACGGAATCTACGGAATTCTCGGAGCGAACGGGGCCGGAAAATCCACCCTTATGAACCTTATCACGGATAACGTAAAAAGGGACGGCGGGTCGATCACCTTCGATGGAGAAGAGATATTGAAGCTCGGAGACAGCTTCCGCTCACAGCTCGGCTTTATGCCGCAGCAGCAGGGGCTCTACGAGGGCATGACTGCGGAGACCTTCCTTGCGTATATGGCAAGGCTCAAGAAGCTTCCCGGGAAGAGCATCCGCAGCGAAATCACGCGCGTGTTGGAGCTAACCAACCTTACGGATGTGCGGCACGGCAAGATAGGATCATTCTCCGGCGGCATGAAGCAGCGCGTTCTGCTTGCGCAGGCAATGCTCGGCGAGCCTAAGGTGCTGATCCTCGATGAGCCGACCGCAGGGCTCGACCCGAAGGAGCGCGTGCGCCTGCGGAACTATATTCACGACCTTTCCAAGGATAGAATCGTTCTGCTCGCAACGCATATTGTCAGCGATATAGAGGCAATCGCAAACGATATAATACTGCTCAAGAAGGGAAAAATCATGCTCAGCGGCGCGCCGAAGGAGCTCATCGCGTCCCTGCCCGAAGGCCGGAAGCCGCTCCTCGGCTATTTCACGCTTGAGGACGTTTATCTGCATTATCTCGGCGATGATGAAGCGGAGGACGAGGCATGAACGAGCTGCGGCGCATTTTATCGAATAAACGGCGGCTCATCATACTGATAGCGCTGCCTGTGCTGGCGGTCGCGCTGTTCCTGCTTGAAAGGATGGGCGGAGATATTCTCCGGGGCGTTTCCTATCTTTCCGAAGAAACGCGCCAATACAGAGAGGACGTACAGCGCTTTGCCGCGATGACTGCCGAGGAAGCAGACGAGGATACAAGCGAATTATATCCCTTTGACGGCCGGAATCCCATCACGCTGCGAAGCACAAAGCTGCACGTCGCAGGCTACGCCGATTACCTCGAAGCCGTCAGCGAACAGGCGGAGCGAATGAGCAATTCCTCCGTTTTCGGGAAAAACAAAAACAGCTTTACATACAGAAATATTCAAAAGACGGCGCGGGATTTTGAAGCGCTTTCGGGCGTCACGCCGGAATTCGGAGGCAACCGCGCGATCGAACGCTGGCTGGATTTCAATATCCAGGACGCATTATATTTATTCGCGGTACTTATCGTCATTCTCGCGTTCTTTGAGGAAAGGCGCAGCGGCCTGCTGACGCTCGTTCGAAGCTGCCCGAGCGGAAGAAAGAAGCTTGCGCTTTCAAGGCTCGCGGTATTGTTCATTTGGTCCGCCGCGTTCACGGTGCTCATCTACGCCGGAACGCTTATTACGGCTTTCGCGCTCTACGGCGGAACGGATACGCTTTCACACGCGGTGCAGTCGATTGAAAGCTTCCGCACCTGTACTCTGCGCGTCACAATCGGCGAATGGATCGGATTGTATTTCGCTGCAAAGCTGGTCTGCGGCTTCCTTATCGGGCTGATATTCTGGTTCGTGCTGAGCTTCCTTTCGCAAACGCAGCTTGCGTGGCTTGCCGTCATCGCAATCCTTGCCGCCGAATACGCTGCATGGGCGTTCATACCGCCTCAGATGGCTCTGAGCGTGTTCCGCTACGTCAATATCTTCTCATACATTTTCCCCGCTGAAGCGCTCGGCAAATATGTAAACATGAATTTCTTCGGGCTGCCCGTCGGCGTGCTTGACCTGCTGATTGTTCTTTTCGTACTGCTGACAGCAGCGCTGTCTATCGGCGTCGTCCTCATTTCCGTAAAGCGTTATCCCGTTGGCAACCGCAATCTGCTCGGCAGGCTTATCGCACTCTTCAACAAACTCGCCGATGCCGTCCGCAGCCGCCTCCCAATCGCAGCGATGGAGGGCTACAAGCAGCTCATACTCGGCGGAACAGCGCTTTTCCTTGTCGCAGCGATATGGATTGCTCCGCGCCTCAATTTCATGGGTTACAGTTCCGGTTCCGCGGACGAGTTCCTTTATCGCCAATATCTGCAAGAGGCAAGCGGCCCCATAGATGAGAAAACCTACGCCTATATCGAACAGGCAAAAGCGAATATGGAGAATTATCAGGATGGCATGGAGGATTTTGGAAAAGCGCTTTCAAAGCTCGAAGCGCAGGTGGAACTGAGGAAGGCTTTGGCTGATGAGGGCGGCTACGAACCATGGCTGCTCGACCAATCAAGGCTTGATGAAACCATCGGCAAATCCTCCGTCAGCATACACAGGTGGAATGCGATAGTTGCCGCCGCGCTTGTCATACTATGCGCCGCTCCGATTTTCACCTTTGAAAAGCGCGCCGGCACAGAAAAGCTGCTTCATTCGACGCTCCGCGGCCGAGGCTTCGTTTTTATCAGGAAATACCTGATAATCCTGCTTGAGGTTGCGGCGATATTCGCGCTCGTGTATCTGCGCCAATGGATACGTCTCGTTCGCTGTCTCGGCGAGAGCACTCTCAGCGCGCCGATACAGAACGCGGATATTCTCGCCCAATCCAATCTCCGCATCACGCTCGGCGCCTTCATTGCCTTGATATTCGGCTTGAGGCTGCTCGCGCTTATCGCGGTCGGCTGCTTCACGGCCTTTATCAGCTCGCGCTCGCAGAGCTGGGAAAAAGCTGCTCTTACCGGCTTTGCGCTGATCCTTCTGCCCGGCGTGCTGCTGTATTTCGGCAGCGAATGGGTCGGCTATATTTCTATCATCCCCGGTATTTCTGCTGTCGATATTCTCGTACCCTCTTCGCATTCGGCGGCGTTTGCCGTCATTACCGCAGTGCTCATGGCAGCAGCCGCTGTTCTGACATTTCTCGAATACAGGCGGAGAAGTTCGCGTCTTGTGGGGTAACAGCACAGCGCGAGGCCTTCAAGCGTTGTTATTTTCCGATGAAGCTTTGCGGTCTTTTTTGATCTCTCCGGCAAGCTCAATGCCTTTTTGGCTGCGATGACCGCGATGGATTCATTGATTACTGCTGCTGATAATCCGGGGGAGCGCCGAGATCAGCGATCAAGGCGAGTAAGGAAATACCGAGAATCGGTGAAAAACTGCCATTAACTTCCTCAACCTGCTCAGGCGCAGCCATGTTTGAGAGCTCCGCTGAAAAGGCAACGCCCATCAGTGTGTAATTGGTCGCAATACCGGTAAGAAAATAGGAGTTTATCTCAAAAGGGACTTTTGCTTATACCTCTATCCCCCGCTTATCCCCCGTCGCAGGATTATCAAGCAGCACTCCGTTCTCTGTAAACCTTGACCCGTGGCACGGGCAATCCCAGGAATGCTCCGCTTTATTGTATTTCAGCGCGCAGCCCATGTGCGGACATCTCGGAGCAGTCGGAGTAATCAGATTGATAACCGCTTCAGCCGCGTTTACCGCGAGCTGGGGTGTCAAAACCGTTCTCGACGGCGAAAACAATTCGGCATATTCATTTTCCTTGCCCAGAATCAGGTCCGATAAAAGCATGGCGGATACCATGGCGGAGCTCATTCCCCACTTGTTAAAGCCGGTGGCAGCATAGAGGTTCGGAGTATTCTTGGAATATTGCCCGATATACGGCATTCCGTCAAGGCTCATACAGTCCTGCGTTGCCCAGCGGCATACTTCTTTGGCATCGGGATACTGTTTTTGGGCAAATTCATTAAGTACCTGCCAGCCGCCGCCCTTTTTGCCCGTTCTGCAGCTTCCTCCGCCAAGCAAAAGCAAATCCTTGTAATTTCGGAATGACAGCCCTTTTCCCGATTCGTCTATATACATGCCGTCTACATTCTGCGCTGCTTCTAAAGCGATAACATACGACCTGCTCTGATACAGCTTGAAAAAATAACTTCCGTGCTTGTTTAGAAACGGGAAATGCGTAGCCACTATCGTCTTTTCCGCCGATATTCTGCCTCCGCTTGTAATAACCTCATTCCGTCCGATGGCCAATACCTTGGTATGTTCATAGATATTCAGATTTTCGGCGAGAGCATATAGGAACTTCAGAGGGTGAAACTGCGCCTGATTGCGGAATTTCACTGCACCGACAGCAGAAATCGGCAGCGGCAGGTCACCGGCAAATTCCGCAGCAAATCCGATCTTTTCCAATGCCGCCAGTTCATTTTCAATCTTTCGAAGCGTATCCGCTGCGTATACAACCGAGTCCCTTCTCTCAAAATAACAGTCGATTTGGCTGCACAGCTCCCGGTATTTCTCCACCGCCGTCAGATTGGCTTCAAGATACATCCTCGCAGCATCCACACCGTATTTTTTCAGCAGCTTATCATAAATCAAACCGTGCTGGGCTGTTATCTTGGCAGTAGTGTTTCGGGTGATGCCTTGACAAATCCTGTCCGCCTCGACAAGCATGTATTCGGCGCCTGCCTGTTTCAGCATATAGGCGCATAATATTCCTGCAATCCCTCCGCCGATGATTAGGACATCTGTCTTTGCATCGGTTTTCAATGCTTCAAATTTCGGTGCTGTTGATGCTTCCGGCCATATGGAATTTATCATAGTATGCCCTTCCGTTCGTTTTTTGTTAGTATTTGCAAGCGGAAGGTCTTTTATTATAAAAGCACCGATCGGTGTCCAAGCCATGGGGGCGGTGCCTATACCTCCGTTACAGCATCCGGATCAAAATATCCTGTGGTTCAAAAAATGTTTATCAACTTTTTTCAGCACTTCATATTCCACTATGCGGCGTTTATTGTGAAAATGAGCATTCTGCAAATAAAGCCGCTGCCGGATGTCTGTTTGGGCTTTGTCACAGGATGGATATGTGCTCCTCGAGCATTTTTGTGCGATACTCTGTTTAGTAATATTATTAGTGTAATCTAAGCTATAACATAAATCCTATTATGTGAGATTCATTTTAGAATCAAAGAAAAAAGCCTTGAAAATCAAGGCTTTTTTCAATCCGTGGTGGAAGCGAGGGGAGTCGAACCCCTGTCCGAAAACCTGTCTGCAGGACTTTCTACGAGCTTAGTCGGTAATTTGACATTCCCTCCTCCGCGCCCCTGCCGACAGGGTCACGGATTCAGTAGTCCCTTAATCCCGCCCGGGGCGGAACAAGCCCGGGTTGGTTCCCCACATTGATGATGCCCGTATCCGCAGCCGTGGGCAGCTGCGGGCGGACAGTCGCGCTAATTAAGCAGCGACGGGTACGAAATTAGATTCGTCGTTTATTTTTAAGATTTCCCGATTTTAGCGAAGCTCGGGGCTTCGGCTCGCTTATCCGGCATCCACGATCCCCGTCGAAACCATGTACGCCCCCATATAGCGCTGATATTATAGCACGGATACATATTTTATGCAACCGCAAGAGCGCTTACTTATCTTCGCCCTTTTTATATTTTCCTATCGAACGGACCCCATTCCAGTTGACGATCTCATTTATATTGTTTTCCTGATCGCCGCCTGTCATGATGCCGTTTTTGAGCCCTTCCTTAGAAAAGGTCAGAGGAATGTCGAATTCACCCGATTCTATCACGAACCATCCCTCGCTGCGCAGTTTTTCAATGGGTTTGAGTGTGCCGGGACGCAGCACCGTCTTCCTCTCTGCCGCATTCTTCAGTATCATCTTGGCAAGGTTGGCAATCGCAACCGCAAGAAGTACGCCTATAAGCGCAGCGAGTACGGGGATTATTCTGCCCTGCTTATTCAGAGCGCCGTACACGGGCTTGGAGGTTACGACGATAAATGACAGGGCTGTAATGACGAGCCCGATAATAAGAGGAAGGTAATTTATCAGCTGTATCCTGCGCTTGCAGTGCCTGCATACCGGCAGCTGCACCGGAACAACGATGCTGACATCCCTTTTATAGGCCTTCCTGCCGTTTTTGCGTTCATCTATAGCCTTGGGGTTAAGATGCCCTATATCGAACAGCGCATATCCTCCGTCGGCAGGATTCTTCATTCCGCGGCAGAATGCACATTCATCATCCTGCCTGAGCGACTCCATACCTCCGACCGGCATTGCAGCAGCCGCCATCCTTATATCCTCCATGGCTTTGCGCTGATCCTCCTCGCTGAGATTACGGATATAGCAGGAATTGCAGCTTTCCATATTCAGTAAACGGCAATGCGGCGTCCCGTGAAGGAGACAGTTTTCATCGAATATCCTCTCATCCTCCGGGTTGTAAAGCTCGGCATTGCGTTCGGTATCGTTATCCATCGTTATTTTCCTTCCGCATCTGCTTCTATACTCTACTTAAATAATAAACCCAAGAATACGATTCGTCAAGAGGTCATGGCCCCGTTTGTCGGCAGGTGCGTCATTTTGGTGCTTATTGTTATTGAAAAGGCATTGTAAACATGCTATAATTTAGCATGGATATTTGGCTGAGCCGAATGAATTCCCTTAAGGAGAACACCTATGAAAAAGACTCTTGTTATACTTATTGCGGTTTTGCTTATTTTTACCCTCGCGCCCTCGCTTTATGCAGAGGCGGCATACGGCCCCGGCAGCGCAGTAATTTCAATAAGCAGCGCCGATAACATCAAACCGGGTGAAGAATTCACCCTTACGGCAGCTATCAGCGGCGATTACCAGATTCATGTTGCTCATATTTCGTTCCAGTACGATGTCAACACCCTCGAAATTGTGAGCGGCACGGCAAACGGCGACTTCACCTCCGCAGTTTCCTCCTCCGGAGGTCTTGCAATGATTGAATTCTACGCCCTTGCAGATCAGGGAAGAATCAAAGTGGGTCTCGCAATGACCAACGATGCATTTACGGGTGACTATGAGATGTTCGATGTGACCTTCCGTGCTAAGGAGTGTATTGCCGCGAGCACTCAGGTTACCGTTGAAGTTGTCCAGTTCGGTTACATGCCCCTCGGCACTACAACGGCAACCACTGTAAAATCCTCCGTTATAAACGGAGAAATCACCTTTACCGCCCCGGGGACAGGCGATGCTACCCCGACTCCGATAGGTTCAGATATTACTGTCCCCACTCCTACCGATGCCGGAAGCGAGGAGCCCACTCCGACCCCCGGTACAATAATCGTTACCCCCGTTCCCACCGATTCGGGTAATGCTGCCCCCACTCCGGAAGGCGCAAATCCCGATGGTTCGACGCCTGAGTCCGGGACAACTCCGGGCGCAAACGAGCCTGAGCTTACCGACATTTCGAATGCATCCGTTCCTTCGCTCCCCGAGCTCGCAACAAAGCTTCCCGATGCTGACGATGCTCAGAGCGGATCGGGCAGCGGCAATACGCTCCTCATCGTACTTATCTGCGTTGCCGCAGCAGCTGCAATCGGAGCTGTCGTATTCATCATTCTCGGCAAAAAGAATAGGAAATCCCGATAAAGTCAAATGCGGAGCTGCCACTGCCCAAATTCTCCGGTAAGCTCCGCCATACTCTATGAAAAAACTCCTCTCAATCCTCTTGACCGCAGCGTTCCTTCTCTGCTGCATCCCTCCGTCCGTATCCGCCGCAGAAACAAAGAGTTCGGTCGGTGAAAATCTATCCGGCTTTTCAACCTCCACGCTTACGGGCGAGCCCATTGACGGCAGTGTATTCAGCGAGCATGATATAACCGTGCTGCACTATTTTGCGACATGGAGCGCTGATTGTGTGTACGAGATAGGATACATGCAGGAGCTTACAGCGGAATTCGGTTCCCATGTCGGCGTGATAGGCATGCTTCATGAGGATAATCAGAGCACGCCGGAAGCCGCGCTCGAGCTTTTTGACGAGCTCGGCGCTTCATATCCCGCCGTTCATCTTGACGAGGTGCTGCTCGATCTTGTAAGCCGAAATCCCTATATCCCTCAGACCTTTTTCGTGGACTCGGAGGGCAATATAATTTCGGAATTCATAGGCACCTTCCCGTCCTATTCGCATCTCGTCACGATAGTCAAGGAGCTTCTGCCCGATACAATTCCCTATCATACCGTGAATTTTTACGACAGCCTGACGGATACTCTTCTTCTAAGCTGTTCCGTAATCGACGGCGGCAGCGTCACTCCGCCCCATCCTCCTGCATATGATGACTACGAGTTTGACCATTGGGAGGGTAATTACGAATTCGTTACACAGGATGAGGACGTTTACGCCATTTACACAGCTCTTTCCATGCCGCCCGTTCTCGGTGATGTCAATTTCGACGGGGTTATTGACGCAACCGATGTTGTTCTGGTTCTTCGCATGGTTCTGCTTGATTTTCCCACAGTCCCCGAAGCGGATTTCGACCTAAGCGGTAACATAGATACAATTGATGCAATAATGATCCTGCGCTTTGCGCTCGGTCTTAATGAATAAAGAACGGAGCCGAATATGTACATAATTGTCGGTCTCGGCAATCCCGGAAGGGAATATCACAGAACGCGGCATAATGTCGGGTTCATGGCCCTTGACGCCTTAGCGACAAGGGAAGGGCTTTCATACCCCAAAACGGGCTTCCGCTGCGTCTACGGGGAACACAGGCTCTCCGGGGAAAAGGTCATCATTGCAAAGCCCGATACCTTTATGAATAACTCGGGGCTTGCGGTCGTTCAGCTTGTCAACTACTTTAAGCCGTCCCTCGATCATCTTATAGTTATCTATGATGATATTGATCTCCCCTGCGGCGCGATAAGAATTCGCGAGAACGGTTCAGCCGGCACGCATAACGGCATGCGCAGCATCATAGAACAGCTCGGCAGGGAGGATTTTATTCGTATCCGCATCGGCATCGGCAAGCCCGAGCACGATCTTATAAACCATGTCCTCAGCGCACCCGATGACAAGGATATGGCACTGCTTAATAAAGCCTTCATCAATGCCTCCGAGGCAATAAAGCTCATCGTTTCCGGCAATATCGAAGAAGCTCAGACCAGATATAACTATAAGCCTCCCAAAAAGGAAAAGCCCCCGAAAGCCAAGGCGGAGGGTTATTCACCTGCTGCGCTTTCGCTCATCGGCACTCTTCACGAAGCCGAGCAGGCGCACGAGGTCTTTTTTATCAACGAGAATACTATGCTTTACGAGGGGCTATACCGAGGCGAACCGCTTTCGGAGGATTTCCCCTACGGCATGAAAGATATTCTTGACGCCGAAGCAAGGCTCCGCCGTTTCGCGCCGTTCATTGGCAAGATGTTCCCGGAGACCGGGGACGGCATAATTGAATCCCCTCTTCACCCCTGTCCGCGGCTCAAGCTTGCTCTCCACGGTGAAAAGGGGCCACGCTTCCTATTTATCAAGCAGGACAGCGAGCTTCCCATCGCAGGCTCGGTCAAGGCTCGCGGCGGCATCTATGAGGTATTAAAGCATACCGAGGATATAGCGATCGAAAATTCCCTTCTCGTCCGTAATGCCGAAGGCGAGCTTACAGGATACGAGCATCTTGACGAATACCGCGAGGTGTTCTCACGCTACACCATCGAAGTCGGTTCGACAGGAAATTTGGGGCTTAGCATCGGTATCATGAGTGCCGCCATCGGCTATAATGTGCGCGTGCATATGAGCGCGGATGCGAAGCAGTGGAAAAAAGAGCTGCTCAGAAGCACCGGTGTTGACGTAATCGAGTATGAGAGCGATTACAGCGTTGCTGTTGAGCACGGCCGCGAGGCCTGCAAAAACGATCCCACTAAGCATTTTATTGACGACGAGCGCTCAAAGGAATTGTTTTTCGGCTATTCCGTTGCTGCGCTCAGGCTTAAAGCGCAGCTTGATGAAGCGAATATCGCCGTTGATCGCACCCATCCCCTGATCGTGCATATCCCCTGCGGCGTCGGCGGCGCGCCGGGCGGCATCACATTCGGCCTTAAAGCCGTATTCGGCGAGAATGTGCATTGCTTCTTTATCGAGCCCGTCAATGCGCCATGCATGCTCGCGGCTTTTCTGAAGGATGAATGTATCCCCGTCACGGAGCTTGGGCTTTCAGGAAGGACGGAAGCGGACGGCCTTGCGGTCGGCTGCGCTTCCTCACTCGTCCATACCGCCATGAAGCATCTTCTTGACGGCGAATTCACCTTTGATGATTCAAGGCTTCTCCCCTGGCTCAGGCTTGTAAACGGTACGGAAGGCGTTTTCGTTGAACCCTCCGCTGCATCCATGCTCGCAGGCGCAGTTGGCTTCAATTCCCCTGCCGGGCAGGAATACATCCGCAC
Source organism: Clostridiales bacterium (assembly GCA_004556165.1). Classification (GTDB taxonomy): domain Bacteria; phylum Bacillota; class Clostridia; order Christensenellales; family CAG-138; genus PeH17. The sequence continues at coordinate 34,672 of SFIR01000012.1, forward strand.
ACACGGTATTCCTTATGAAAATGCATCCGTGATCCTCTGGGCAACGGGCGGAGGGCTTGTGCCCGAAGCCGAGCGCAAGAGGCTGGTAAAGGGAAGATAATTATTTTGATTTAATTGCAGTTTTCTGTATGGAGGTAAGCTTATGTCCAAATATTTCGGTACCGACGGTTTCCGCGGAGAAGCCAATGTGGGTCTTACGGTCGATCATGCATACAAGATCGGGCGTTTCCTCGGCTATTATTACGGCAAGGAGCATAAATGCTCCGTTGTCATAGGCAAGGATACGCGCCGCAGCTCGTACATGTACGAATGTGCGCTGACCGCAGGGCTGACTTCGAGCGGCGCGGATGTGTACCTTATGCACGTCACCACGACCCCGAGCGTATCCTATATCGCCCGTACGGACAGCTTTGACTTCGGCATAATGATAACAGCAAGCCATAACCCCTATCACGATAACGGCATCAAGCTCATCAATTCCTCAGGCGAAAAGATGCAGCCCTATGTTATTGATGAGGTTGAAAAATATCTTGACGGCCTGATTCCCGAGGCTCCCTATGCGGTGGGCAGCGATATTGGGCGCGCTATCGACTATGCCGCAGGCCGCAACCGCTATATCGGCTATCTCATAAGCCTTGCGACGCATTCCTACAAGGGTATGCGCATCGGCCTTGACTGCGCAAACGGCAGCACCTGGCAGATTGCAAAGAGCATATTCGAAACGCTCGGCGCCGAGACCTACGTCCTCGGCTGCACTCCGAACGGGCTCAACATCAACGATAACTGCGGCTCGACGCATATAGAGAATCTGCGCAATCTCGTCGTTGCCAATAACCTTGATGTCGGCTTTGCTTTCGACGGCGACGCCGACCGCTGCATCGCAGTTGACGAAACGGGGCGCATAATCGACGGTGATCTCATCCTCTATATCTGCGGAAAATACATGAAGGATTGTGATAAGCTCGCCAATAATACTATCGTCACGACCGTTATGTCCAATTTCGGTCTGTACAAGGCGCTTGACCGTGCCGGTATCAGCTATGAAAAAACCGATGTCGGCGATAAATACGTCTATGAATGCATGCGCGCCAACGGTCATCTTATCGGCGGCGAGCAGAGCGGTCATATCATTTTCAGCAAGTATGCTGCCACCGGCGACGGACTTCTGACCGCTATCAAGCTCATGCAGGCGATGCTCTCTCAGAAGCAGCCGCTCTCCGAGCTTGCTGCACCCGTTACGATCTATCCCCAGCTCATGAAGAATGTCCGTGTGACCGATAAGGCGGCTGCAATCAGCCACCCCCTCGTCAAAGCAAGCGTTATCGAAGCCGAGGATCTTTTGGGCAGCAACGGCAGGGTGCTTCTCCGCAAGAGCGGTACCGAGCCCCTAATCCGCGTCATGGCTGAAGCTCTCACGAGCACGGAATGCCATCAAGCTGTCGATATCATAGTTGATGCTATCAATAAATCAGGGCTTACCGTCTGAAGCCGAAAGGAAAGCCATGTATAAAACCAACGATCTACTTGATCTTACCAAGACCCGTGCAGGCGAGCTGCTCTCCGCCTGTGAATATCCCTGGCAGGCGCTTTCCGCTATCTCGGATGCCATTCTTGCCATTGGGGAAACCCTCCCGGAGGACGAATTCGATCATCCGAGCGAGGATATCTGGATTGCGAAGGACGCAAAGGTCTTCCCCACCGCCTATATAGGGGGGCCCTGCATCATAGATCACGGCACCGAGGTACGCCACTGCGCATTCATCCGCGGCAGTGCGCTCGTAGGCAGAAACTGCGTTGTCGGCAACTCCGTGGAGCTCAAAAACGTGATACTCTTCGATAACGTACAGACTCCGCATTACAACTATGTCGGCGATTCCATTCTGGGATATAAGGCGCATATGGGCGCAGGCTCGATAACCTCCAATGTCAAGAGCGATAAATCGCTCGTGTCTGTAAAATTCGGAGGCGAGCTCATTCCGACCGAAAGAAAGAAATTCGGCGCCGTTCTCGGAGATTTTGTCGAGGTCGGCTGCAATTCCGTCCTAAATCCCGGCACAATCATCGGCAGGCACTCGAATATCTACCCCGTTTCCTGTGTCCGCGGAGTCGTGCCCGAGAATTCCATATACAAATCAAAGGGCGATATTGTTTCCAAGCAGTAATTCTGAATAATCAGCCAAAACGAGCAGGGCTTCCGATGAATCTCGGAAGCCCTGATTATTATATTTATTCGGCTTTATTCGTTATCCTCGTCCGAATGAAGCTCCTCGGGGAGTTTATCTGAGAAGTCATCATCGTAGAGATCATCGTCAATATCGTCATCGAAGCCATCAATATTATCAAGCTCCGCATTCTCAAGCTCTATCTGGCTGTCGAGAAGAGCATCGAGATTGTCAAGCTCCTCCATATCGACATCGTCAAGGCTCTCGTTATCATCATCCACGCCGTCCAAGCTATCGGTATCGTCATCATCCTCATCGAAGCTGATGTTGAGATCCCTGCGCTGGGGCTTCTGAGGCTCGGGAGTGGGCATGGGAATGGGGTTCTCGGGATTGATATTCTCGACCTCGGCAGCGCGGTAACGCTTCATGCCAACGCCGGCAGGAATGAGCTTGCCGATGATAACATTTTCCTTAAGACCGAGCAGCGGATCGACCTTGCCCTTGATAGCGGCATCTGTGAGAACACGGGTGGTCTCCTGGAAGCTTGCGGCGGAGAGGAAGGAATCGGTGGCAAGCGCAGCCTTGGTGATACCGAGAAGCTTACGCTTTGCAACTGCGGGTGAACCGCCGTTAAGGATGACGGCTTCATTCTCACGCTCAAACTTAAAGATATCGACGAGTTCGCCGGGCAGCATTTCGGTATCGCCTGCCTCCTCGATCTGTACCTTGCGGAGCATCTGGCGGATGATGACCTCGATATGCTTATCGGAGATCTCAACGCCCTGACTGCGGTAAACCGCCTGGACTTCACGGAGCATATACGCCTGGACGCCCTTGATGCCCTTGATCTTGAGGATGTCGTGGGGGTTGACGGAGCCCTCGGTGAGGGTATCGCCTGCTTCGACATGATCGCCGCTGTCCACCTTGCGCTTGGAGCCGAAGGGGATGAGGTACTTTTCGACTTCACCGTCATCATTGCTGACGACCGCCTCGGTCTTCTTTCCGTCGGTCTTGATCTCGACGGTACCTGCGATCTCGGAGATGACCGCAAGGCCCTTGGGCTTGCGTGCTTCGAAGATTTCGACTACGCGGGGAAGACCCTGTGTAATATCCTCTGCGCTTGCAACGCCGCCGGTATGGAAGGTACGCATGGTGAGCTGGGTACCGGGTTCGCCGATAGCCTGCGCCGCAATGATACCGACCGCTTCACCGATGGTGACATCGCTGCCGGTCGCGCAGTTGCGGCCGTAGCACTTTGCGCATACGCCGTGTTCGCTGCGGCAGGTAAAGACTGTACGGCACTTGACTGCGGTAATGCCTGCTGCAACGATGGCATCACGAATATCAAAGGTTATCATCTCATTCTTTGCGATGATGAGTTCGCCCGTCCTCGGATCATAGACATCCTCTGCGGTATTCCTGCCGAGAATCCTATCGCCGAAGGGCTCAAGGGGACGATCGCCTTCGCCGATGGCTTCGATGACCATGCCGTCGATAGCCATTCCGCTTGAAGCGAAGCAGTCCTCCTCACGGACGATAACATTATGGGCAACATCAACGAGCCTTCTGGTGAGGTAACCGGAGTCTGCGGTACGGAGTGCGGTATCGGCAAGACCCTTACGAGCACCATGGGAGCTGATGAAGAATTCGAGCACGTTCAGGCCCTCGCGGAAGTTCGAACGGATAGGAACCTCGATGATCTGACCTCTCGGGTCCGCCATAAGACCGCGCATACCTGCGAGCTGACGGATCTGGTTGGTCGAACCGCGGGCTCCGGAATTTGCCATCATGAAGATGGGGTTGATGGGGCTGAGCTTGTTCATCAGGGTATCGGTGACCTTAGCTTCGGTATCCTTCCAAACCTCGATGACCTTATTCCGCCTATCCTCCCTTGAGAGAAGACCCATGCGGTAGAGGTTATCTATCCTTGCGCACTCTGCGTCCGCAGCATCGAGGTAGCCGCGCTTCTCTTCGGGAACGGTTATATCCTGGAAGCCTATAGTTACGCCGCCGATGGTGGAGTAACGGTAGCCGAGATTCTTGATTCTATCCGCAACCTCGCTCGTAACGGTCGGGCCATGCTTGCGATAGCAGCGGTCAATGATATTTCCGAGGTCCTTCTTGATAACGAGCTTATCGACTTCGAGCTTGAACATATCGTCAAGCGTATTCCTCTCGACATAGCCGAGATCCTGAGGGATTACATGGTTGAAGATGATGCGCCCGATAGAGTTCTCGATGATCCTTCTGTAGGTCTTGCCCTCATACTCGCGCTCGATACGAATCTTGACGAGTGCATGGAGGCTGAGCGCTCCGGTCTGGTATGCCATAAGGGCTTCCTCTTCGCTGGAGAATGCCTTATGTTCGCCGTTCAGCATGCGTACAAGCCTTGAGTCGGTGAGATAGCGGAAGAGCTTCTCCTCATCAAGCTCGGGATTGACTTGCTTTGCGCCGTTTATGAATTCATTGCGGCTCTCTTCATCCTTACGGGAATAGATATTGAAGATTACATCATCGGTGAGCTTTTCATCGACATAAGCATCATTATTCACAATGCTCCTGACGGTCTTGCGGATCTCCTTATCGTAGAGCTCATCGCTGCGCATGGTGATGTAGTAGCAGCCCATGACCATATCCTGAGCCGGGCTGATGACGGGCTTGCCGTCCTGGGGCTTGAGGATATTGTTTGCTGCGAGCATGAGGAACCTTGCCTCGGCCTGAGCCTCAACGGAAAGGGGTACATGCACGGGCATCTGGTCGCCGTCGAAGTCGGCATTGAATGCGGTACATACAAGGGGATGGAGCTTAATTGCCCTGCCCTCGACAAGCACGGGTTCGAATGCCTGTATGCCGAGCCTATGGAGCGTAGGAGCACGGTTCAGAAGCACGGGATGATCCTTGATAACATCCTCGAGCACATCCCATACCTCGGGACGAACGCGCTCAACCATACGCTTTGCCGATTTGATGTTATGAGCGTAACCGAGCTCGGTGAGCTTTTTCATTACGAAGGGCTTGAAGAGCTCGAGCGCCATTTCCTTCGGGAGACCGCACTGATACATCTTGAGCTCGGGGCCTACGACGATAACGGAACGGCCGGAATAGTCTACACGCTTACCGAGGAGGTTCTGGCGGAAGCGTCCCTGCTTACCGCGAAGCATATCGGAAAGGGATTTGAGAGCACGGTTGCCGGGACCCGTTACGGGGCGGCCGCGGCGGCCGTTATCAATAAGAGCATCAACTGCTTCCTGAAGCATACGCTTTTCGTTGCGGATGATTATATCCGGCGCACGCAGCTCCAAAAGCCTCTTGAGGCGGTTATTTCTGTTGATTACCCTGCGATAGAGGTCGTTAAGGTCGCTGGTCGCGAACCTGCCGCCGTCGAGGGGTACCATGGGGCGAAGATCGGGCGGAATTACGGGAATGACGTCGAGGATGATCCATTCCGGCTTATTGCCGCTCTTGATGAAGGCCTCGATGACTTCGAGCCTCTTTATAGCATTGGTGCGCTTCTGACCGGAGCTGTGCGCAATCTCCTCGCGAAGCTCGACTTCGGTCTTTTCAAGGTCGATCTGCATGAGAAGCTCTTTAATGGCCTCCGCACCCATACCGGCCTTGAAGCTCTTTGCGCCGTATTCTTCCTGAGCGTCATGGTATTCCTTATCGGTAAGGAGCTGCTTGTATTCAAGGGGAGTGGTGCCGGGATCCGTAACCACATAGGATACAAAATACAGTACCTTTTCAAGGCTCCTGGGGCTCATATCGAGCAGCATCTTCATGCGGCAGGGGATACCCTTGAAATACCAGATATGGGAAACGGGAGCGGCAAGCTCGATATGACCCATGCGCTCGCGGCGAACCTTGGCCTTGGTGACCTCGACGCCGCATTTTTCGCAGACTACGCCTTTGTAGCGGACGCGTTTATACCTTCCGCAGTGGCATTCCCAGTCCTTAGTCGGTCCGAAGATGCGCTCGCAGTAAAGGCCGTCCCTTTCGGGCTTAAGAGTTCTATAATTGATGGTCTCGGGCTTTTTGACCTCGCCGTGCGACCATTCGCGAATCTTTTCGGGTGATGCAAGGCTGATCTGGATTGCATCAAAATTGGTCAGTTCAAACAATTTCGTATCTCCCTTCGCTCTTATTCATCAAAGCTTGATTCGTCTTCAAGGGTGAAGCCTTCGAATTCGTCTTCCTCATCCTCTTCGAAGCCGTCTTCTTCCTCGTCGTAGTCGTAGCCGTCGTCATCGGGACGCCCGACATCATGCTGCCTGTCGGGTTCATCCTCGCGGCCTGCGATATTCACGGGAAGGGGTACGCTCTCGTCGTCATCATCATCGAGCTCGCCGATAATTATTTCCTTCTTATCCTCTGACAGTACCTTTACATCGAGGCAGAGTGCCTGGAGCTCCTTGATGAGAACCTTAAAGCTCTCGGGTACGCCGGGCTCGGGCACATTCTCGCCGTTGACGATAGCTTCGTAGGTCTTGACACGACCGACGACATCGTCGCTCTTGACGGTGAGGATCTCCTGAAGGGTATGTGCTGCGCCGTAGGCTTCAAGCGCCCAAACCTCCATCTCACCGAAACGCTGACCGCCGAACTGGGCTTTGCCGCCGAGGGGCTGCTGGGTGACGAGGGAGTACGGGCCGGTGCTCCTTGCATGGATCTTATCATCAACGAGGTGATGGAGCTTGAGATAATACATATAACCGACGGAGATGCGGTTCTCAAAGGGTTCGCCGCTGCGTCCGTCATAGAGAATGGTCTTGCCGTCCTCATACTTGGCTGCCTTCTTTGCCTTATCGCCGATTTCCTTATCGGTCTCGGCAAGCTGGAGGAATTTAACGGCATCGCCTGCGGTCATCTGCATGAGATCCTGCATTTCGGTATTATCCTTATTTGCCATAGCGAGCAGGATTTTGATTTCATCCTCCGATGCGCCGTCCAGAACGGGGGTGGCAAGGTTGAGCCCGAGGGTCTTTGCGGCCTTGCCGAGGTGCAGCTCGAGGATCTGACCGATATTCATACGGGAAGGAACGCCGAGGGGATTCAGCACGATCTGAAGCGGAGTGCCGTCGGGGAGGAAGGGCATATCCTCTTCGGGAAGTATCCTTGAGATAACGCCCTTATTGCCGTGGCGGCCTGCCATCTTATCGCCGACGGAGATTTTGCGCTTCTGAGCTATATAGACTCTGACGAGCTTATTGACTCCGGGCGAGAGTTCGTCCTTATTCTCACGGGTAAATATCTTGACGTCAACAACCACGCCGCCCTCACCGTGGGGTACATGCAGGGAGGTATCGCGGACTTCCCTTGCCTTTTCGCCGAAGATAGCGCGGAGCAGGCGCTCTTCGCTGCTGAGCTCCGTCTCGCCCTTAGGAGTGACCTTGCCGACGAGAATATCGCCCGAGCGAACCTCTGCGCCGATGCGGATGATGCCGCGTTCGTCAAGATCCTTGAGCGCGTCTTCACCGACATTGGGTATCTCACGGGTGATCTCTTCGCAGCCGAGCTTGGTATCGCGCGCTTCGGTCTCATGCTCCTCGATATGGAGGGAGGTGTATACATCGTCGCGGACGAGCTGCTGGCTGATGAGGACTGCGTCCTCGTAGTTATAGCCCTCCCAGTTCATGAAACCGATGAGGATGTTCTTGCCGAGCGCAATCTCGCCGTTCTTGGTGGATGCGCCGTCGGCGATCATATCGCCCTTTTCAAGGTGCTCACCCCGGGTAACGACGGGGCGCTGATTGATGCAGGTACCCTGGTTGGAGCGCTTGAACTTGATTAGCTTGTATTCCCTGCGGCTGTGGTCACGGTCTGCTTCGACGATGACCTTATCGGCGGAGACATACACGACCGTGCCCGCTTCCTCGTTGAGAACGAGAACGCCGCTGTCGTATGCCGCTTTATACTCCATACCGGTGCCGACCGCCGGGGCCTCGGTCACGAGAAGGGGAACTGCCTGACGCTGCATGTTCGAGCCCATCAGAGCGCGGTTTGCGTCGTCGTTTTCAAGGAAGGGTATCATCGCGGTAGCAACGGAAACGAGCTGCTTCGCGGATACGTCCATATAATCTATATCGGTAGCGTGAACCTCGATGATCTGATCGAGCTGCCTTGCTACGACGCGCTCTTTTTCAAACCATGTATTGCCGTTTTCGTCGGTAACGGTGGGTTCGCTTGCCTGAGCAACGATTTTGCCGTTCTCCTCCGTCGCGGTGAGGTAAACTATATCGTCAAGTATGCGGTGATTTGCCTTATCGACCTTGCGGTACGGAGCTTCGATGAAGCCGTACTTATTTATCCTCGCATAGGTCGCAAGGGAGTTGATAAGACCGATGTTGGGGCCTTCGGGAGTCTCGATGGGGCACATCCTGCCGTAATGGGAGTAGTGAACGTCACGGACTTCAAAGGTTGCGCGGTCGCGGTTAAGGCCGCCCGGGCCGAGAGCCGAAAGCCTGCGCTTATGGGTCAGCTCCGCAAGGGGATTGGTCTGATCCATGAACTGCGAGAGCTGGGAGGAACCGAAGAATTCCTTGATAGCCGCAGTCACGGGGCGGATATTGATAAGGTTGCTGGGGAGTACAACATCGGTATCCTGAGTGCTCATGCGCTCGCGGACGACCCTTTCAAGACGGGTAAGGCCCACCCTTATCTGGTTCTGAAGGAGCTCGCCCACCGAACGGATGCGGCGGTTGCCGAGGTGGTCGATATCATCGGTCGTGCCGATGCCGTAGGGAAGGCCCATGAGGTAGCTTACGGATGCAACCATATCGGAGGGGATGATATGACGGGGGCTGAGCTCCATGGCGTTTGCGCGGAGCAGCTCCTTGAATTCATCCTCTGTCATCCCGTCCTTCTTTGCGAGAAGCTCTGCAAAAGCGGGATAATATACATGCTCGTTTATGCCGACCTCTTCGGGATCGAAATCGAGATAGCATGCTGCATCGACGAACTGGTTGCCGACAACGCGGATACGCTTTTCGGAAGCGATAACGTATACGCCGAGCACGCCCGCATTTTCGATCTTCTCAGCGGTTTCCGCATTTATGGTCTCGCCCTCAGCCGCGAGGAGCTCGCCGGTGCGGGGATTTATGACATTCTCCGCTGCGGTGTGGCCTGCAAGGCGCTCCTTGAGGCCGAGCTTATAGTTGAATTTATACCTGCCGACACGGGCAAGGTCATATCTCTTATCGAAGAACAGCGCGGTAAGCAGGCTCCTTGCGCTCTCCTCAGTGGGAGGCTCGCCGGGGCGCTGACGCTTGTATATCTCGATAAGGCCCTCGGCGGTATCCTTTGTGGGGTCCTTTTCAAGGGTATTGAGAAGCCTCTCCTCCTCGCCGAGGACTTCGATTATCTCGGCATTGGAGCTGTAGCCGAGCGCGCGCATGAGGGTCGTCACATGGAGCTTGCGCTGGCGGTCAATCTTGGTATAAAGGATTTCGTTGCTGTCGGTCTCGAATTCAAGCCATGCACCGCGGTTGGGGATGACCTGTGCGCTGAACAGGCACCTGCCGACCTTATCGACGGTCTCTGTATAGTATGCGCCGGGAGAACGGACGAGCTGGCTGACGATGACCCTCTCCGCACCGTTGATAATGAAGGTACCCTGATCGGTCATGAGCGGAAATTCGCCCATGAATACTTCCTGATCCTTGATCACGCCGGTTTCCCTGTTGATAAGGCGTACATTGACCCTAAGAGGCGCGGAATAGTTTACATCGCGCTCCTTGCATTCGGCCACGCTGTACTTGGGATGCTCCCTATCTATCTTATAGCCGGTGAATTCGAGAACAAGGCGTTCCGAAAAATCCCTGATGGGGGAGATATCCGCAAGCGCTTCGCCAAAGCCCTGTTCAACGAACTGACGATATGATTCCTTCTGAACTTCTATAAGATCGGGCATATCGAGGATTTCGCTGTTACGGGCAAAGCTCATGCGAGTTTGCCTTCCCATCTTTACTTCATGCAACATTGTTTCACCCCTATCCTCCGCGGCTTTCCGCAGAAAACGTAATTATGCTGAAAATCAGAGTAATTCTTGCAGTCATAATGCCTGTCGTTTCGTACAAATCCCGATACTCCGGCATTTTAACCATAATAATACAATTTAACATTGTAAACACATCAAGGAGGATTGTCAAGAGGGAAAAAGCACCATTTCAGCAATATATTTCTAAGTTTTGATTTTCTCTTGACCCGATTCGTCCCGTTCGGACAAAACACGCGCACTGCGCATCCTCTCCGGCTCTTGCAAAATGACGCGTTTTTGATGTATAATGGTCGCATCCTCGATTACGGAGATTACACAGATGGCATTATTCGATTTTTTAAGCGGTAAGGACAAGCAGGCGCCTGCCGGGCGAAAGCTTACGGAGCTGCCCGTTTCCGAAATACTTCCGAATCCCAACCAGCCGAGAAAGAGCTTTGATGAAGAAAGCATATCGGAGCTTGCCCGTTCCATCGAGCAGGTCGGCCTCATTCAGCCCCTTGTCGTGCGAAAGGCGGAATGCGGCTATGAGCTTATCGCAGGCGAACGCCGTCTGCGCGCGGTTCGTATGCTCGGCAGGGAGACCGTTTCCTGCATCATCGAGAGCGACGCCGCAACCGCCGATTCGGCTCTCATGGCAGTCATCGAGAACCTCCAGCGCGAGGATCTCAATTTCTTTGAGGAGGCGGAATGTTATAAAGCCCTTATTGATTGTCTCGATCTCACTCAGGATGAGCTTGCGGATCGTCTCGGCAAGAGCCAGAGCTTTATTGCCAATAAGCTCCGTATGCTCCGCTTCTCTCCCGAAGCGCGCGAGGCGATAAACCGCTATTCCCTCAGCGAACGCCATGCCCGTGCCATACTCAAGATTGATGACGATGAAGGGCGTATGCTTCTCATCACAAAAGCAGGCGAAGGCTCCCTCAGCGTCAAGCAGACCGAGGAGCTTGTCGAAAAATACCTCAACAACCTCTTCGATACGAAGCAGTCCGGCGCAAAGCCCCGTCCCGTGATAAAGCGCATCATCCGTGATTACCGTCTTTTTATGAACAGCGTCAATACCGCCTGCGCAGGTCTTCGCAATGCCGGCATGAATGTCAATGTCGAGCAGACCGAGCGCGATGACGGCGTGGACATCTTAATTCATGTCGATAAACCCGAGGTGCTGAAAAGAGGATAGCCCCACCGGTTCATCAAGCAGGTAAAAATTAAATTGAATAATTATTTGTCGGACTGCTCAGGCAGTCCTTTTCTGTTAAAATCCGGCTGTACCGATGCTTTTTTGATTAAGCGCATTTGAATTAACTTCATACCTTGTGTTCGCTCGCTGTTTCGGTCTCAGCCGTCGTATTGTCGTTCTTTATCACTTTATAAATTCATTTTCAGGTGCATGATGTGATATGGTGTGCACAGCTTGAGTGTCGTTTTTAATAATATTTCCGCATTTTTTGTGATAAATTTTGTAAATAATATATTGACAGTATTTTTATCGTCATGTATAATTTTTGCAGCAGCAAGCGGAAGCGCAATATCATCAGTCGTTAGGAGGTGGTAATATGCTTTGACTTCGGTGATTACATCACGCAGTCAGCCCGAGCTGACATATGCTGCTTATGCCCCGAACCATCCTTTGGCCTTAGCAGAAAGTATTTGTATTTATAAGCCTAAAATGCAATAAGCCTGAAATCAAAGAACATTGGAAGGCATCAAAAATGTTATATTGATTTAAGTAAACCGCTTTGACGCTTCACGCGTTATATCTACATAAGGTCAGCAGACCACGATTCTATTTCAAGGAGATTATTTTATGAAAAAAGCAATCACAGTCATATTAGCTATCTTCCTTATTCTGTCCCTTGCGGCGTGCGCGAATG
>SFIR01000054.1 GCA_004556165.1 Clostridiales bacterium
GAACAATAAATGAACCTTTATTGGGTAGATAACGCGATCTACAAGCTCTACGACGAGTTTGTAGACCCTGAGACGGGGGAGCTTACAGACCCCGAAGCGTTCGCGGCGAGATATGCGGAGCTTAACATAAGCCGCGAGGAGATCATTGAAAACACGCTGCTGCTTTACAAAAACTGCGTAAGCGACGCGGCGGCGATTGCGGAGGAAATCAAGGTGCTCAAGGCACGGCAGGCCGCGCTTGAGAAACGTGCGGACAGGCTCAAGGCCGACGCTTCCGACGCGCTGGGCGGCGAGAAGTTCCAGACCGCGAAAGTGGCGGTATCGTGGCGCAAGAGCACCATAGCCACAAGCGACGATGAGAGCATTGCCCCTGACGAGTACATGAAGGTAACTGTTACGCAGAAGCCCGACAAGAACGCTATCAAGGCCGCTATCAAATCCGGCACAGAGGTTTCCGGCTGGCGTTTGGTCGAAAACATGAATATGTCGGTAAAGTAGGTGTGGCATGGAAGAAATTAAAAGAGATACGGCGCTGAACATCTACCAGCGCATGGCTGCGATAACCGCCGATCTGAACACCGTCGGTAAAAACCTGCATGTAGATACCGGCAAGGGCAAGGGCTACAAGGCAGTATCCGAACGCGACATTATAGATAATGTAAAGCCGCTTGAAGCTAAATACGGCGTTTACAGTTACCCCGCGTCGCGCACCGTCCTTGAAAGCGAACGGCTTGAAAGCGAAACCAACTACAACGGCGTTACCGGCAAAAAGACGACGTTTTTTGAACGCGTTGAGACGGTTTACCGCTTTGTAAATATTGATAACCCGGACGAATACATTGAAACAACCACTTTTGCGGAAGGCATCGACGCGCAGGACAAGGGCAGCGGCAAGGCCATGACCTACGCCGATAAATATGCGCTGATGAAGATGTACAAGATCAGCACCGGCGACGACCCCGACGCAGACCCCAGCAACGATGAATATTACCGCAAGCCCACTGACCGCAAACCGCCTGTACAGTATGACGCTAAGCCGAAGGACGAGCTTGTTTACCGCTGCGAGAAATGCAATCACCCCCTGACCATCTACTACGATGACAACGGCAAGCCTATTTCGCTGCGCAAATGGGCAGAAGGAAGTAAGAAAAAATTCGGCATGGTGCTGTGTAAGCCATGCGTCGACGCGGTGAATACCAATGAAGATAAGTAATGCGGAAATAACGCCGGACGGTGTAAGCCTTGCGATACCACGCGACGATGCACGGCGCTTTGTATACGGCTTTAAGCCCGGCGAATATGAAATCAAAAAGACACGCAAAAAGCGCAGCCTGGATGCCAATGCCTACGCGTGGAAGCTGATAGATGAAATATCGATTGCAACGCGGATAAGCCCTAAGACCGTATACCGCAGGGCACTTGAAGATGTTCCCACGATACGCTACACGCTACTTGTGGCCGATGAAGATGTAGAAAACGCTATAACGGATTTTGTTAGCGGCCACATCGGGCGCCGGTGCGAAACGGGGTATGCCTACACCGGCTACACAAACGTTACGTTTCACAGCGGCAGTTCCGATTTTGATACCCGGCAAATGTCGATGCTGATAGACAATCTGATTCAGGACTGCCGGGCACTGGACATCGAAACAAGACCGGCGGACGAAATCAACGCAATGCTGGAGGCGTGGGATGGCAGATAGCATCATGCAGACGGAAAAGGCGTGTTTCATTACCGGCAGCACAACACAGCTTTGCCGCCATCATTGTTACGGTGGGGGCAGGCGCAAGGCCTCCGAGAAATGGGGATGCTGGGTGTGGCTGCGCTATGACTGGCACAACGGTGCAAGCTACGGCGTTCACTTCAATCGTGATCTTGATATCCGTTTAAAGCAGCAGTGCCAGGAACGATTTGAAAAACTGTACGGGCACGAAAAATTTATGGAAGTGTTCGGCAAGTCATGGATATGAAAGGGGATAACACATCATGTTGAATTCAACCACAATAATGGGGCGGCTTACAAAAACGCCCGAACTGCGATACACAAAGATGGCCGTACCCGTCGTATCGTTTTCCGTTGCCTGTCAGCGCGACTATGCAGGCTCGGAGGGCGGACAGCCTAAAACCGATTTCTTCGGCTGCGACGCATGGCG
>SFIR01000055.1 GCA_004556165.1 Clostridiales bacterium
GTCTGTGATCCCTCCGTCGCAGAACAAGGGCATGGACTACAAAGAATACACAGAAGCCAAACGCGGCACGAGCTGGAAGCAAAAGCTCAAGCAGACCATCGACCGGCTTGTTATCACAGCGAAGGACTACGATGACTTTCTACGGCTCATGCAGGAAGCCGGTTATGAAATCAAGACCGGCAAATACATCTCCTTCCGCGCTGAAGGTCAGGAGCGGTTTACCCGGTCTAAAACCATCGGAGAGAACTACACCGAGGAACGCATCAAGGAGCGGATTGCCGGACGGACGCCCCGCAGAAGCCAGAGACAGACCGCACCGAAGGGCATCTCTCTCATCGGAGATATTCAGGAGCGGATCAGGCTCATCGACAGCAGGGGTTATGAGTATAAAGCTAAGCTCACAATCCTCAAGGAAGCGGCGCGGACGCTCAACTATCTTACGGAAAACAACTTGCTCCAATACGCCGATCTTGAGAAGAAGGTCGAGGACGTTCACAGCTCCTATGACCGCACCGGCAAGGAACTGAAAAGCGTTGAAGCGCGACTGCGGGAAGTCCAGCCGCTTATCAAGAACATCTCCAACTACCAGCGCCTCAAACCCGTGTATGGTGCCTTTCAGAGAGCGAAAGACAAGCCGAGCTTCAAAGCAAAGCACGAAGCCGAGCTTGTGATTTTTGAGGCGGCGCGGAGTACATTGCTTGCCATGCAGGGAGATGAAAAACTGCCGAGCTTGAAGACGCTGCAAGCGGAACAGCAGAGGCTTCTCGACGAGCAGCAGCGGCTCTACGATGAACGTGCGAAGCTCAAAAAGGAAGCAAGGATCATCGACACCATGAAGGCAAACGTGGATGACTTCCTCAAGCCAGTTTCGGAAAGAGAACAAGAACAAAAACGAAATAATCAGATAGAATGAAAGAGAACGCCTGTGCCGAGCAAAGACGGCACAGGCGTTCTCTCTGATAATAACGAGTATCGCGCTTAAATGCTGAGTAATTCCTGCAAAACGGTCATATTCATCCGAAATATAAGAGACTCTATTGAATAGAAGCCCGACTTGTGCTACAATGTAAATTAAGTTTATTCTACATACTTTGCTGAGGTGAAAAGCATGAAAGCAAGCTACAAAAAATTGTGGAAGCTGCTCGTTGACAAGGAAATGAGCAAGGGCGATCTTCATAAAGCATCGGGGCTTTCGTCCAGCACGATGACCAAGCTCAGAAAGGGCGAAGATGTGTCAATGGAAGCTCTGAGAAAAATCTGCATTTGTCTCGGCTGTAATATCGGTGACATCGTGGAATTTGTAGACGAAAGCAAGTAAGAGTCCGCTTTATAGGACAGCCAATATGATATGATAACAGTGAGCTTGGGAGACCGGCTCGAATGGAGAAGTGAATGGAACGATCTCTGATTTATAACGGAACGATCACGGCGGAACAGTTCCTCTTCTATGAAATCCGCATTGCATCGAAATATTACCTCGACGGGACGTCCGTGGAGGACGCTATCGAAGAAATCAAAAAGAACAATCTGTTTCAATACCCGACCGAGCGGCTTGTTGCCCGTATGGTGCGAAGCTGCTATAAGCGACTGGACGCATTAGACGATGAACAGCTTCGGCAGGAATTATCATCGGCTCCGCCTGAGATTGCAAAGCAGATCAACCTCTATGCCATGATGCGCTACAACCGCATTGTCTGGGACTTCATGGTCGGCGTGATCGGAGAAAAGTTCCGGAGTCAGGACTTCGAGTTTTCGCGGAAAGACCTGAATGTCTTCTTCTCCCACTTGCAGGAGCAGAACGATGATATTGCCGGATGGAGCGAGACAACGGTCAATAAGATCAAGCAAGTGCTGACGAAGATTTTAGTTGAGGTTGAGATCCTTGACACCTTCAAATCCACGCGGCTCAATCCGCTGTTCCTCTGCGAAGAACTGGAAGAAGGCATCCGTAGAAATAACGATCTCGAAGCACTCGCAGCTTTTAACTGCTTTAGATAGGAGGCTCTGGCATGAGTGACATCAAGCAAGAGTTAGATAAAATCAGAGGACGTATTTCCGAACCAAGTTTTCTGAAAAACGAAGGCTTGAGCAACGAGGTGAGACTTCGTTTCCCGGCTGAAAGCGGAGAGCGGAACGCCGTACCACATTAAGGAATGCGACCTCTATGAGATTTTTCTCAAGCTCTTGGAGGACAAGCGCGTTCTGAAATCCGTGGACGGGCTGGAAGAAAAACGCGGAAAGGAATACCTTCTCAAGCAGCTTCAAAAGATCGCAACGCCGGAGGCCCTTCTGGAATACATGAAGTATGAGCCGCATGAGTACGGTGATGTTCTCTTCCTGACCGGCGTGGGAAAAATCTTCCCGTTTATGCGCTCTCATAAAATGCTGGACAGTATGCAGCATCTCTTTGAGGACATCCCCATCGTCATGTTCTATCCGGGATCGTTCAACGGGCAAGACCTCGGATTGTTTGGAAAGTTTCTGGACGGACACTACTACCGGGCATTCAACCTTTTGTAATTGGAGGAA
>SFIR01000056.1 GCA_004556165.1 Clostridiales bacterium
TAAGATAACCTACAAGACCGTAAAAGGCAGCAGGCTCGACGGTACGGCGCTCAAAAAGGCAATGCCGGATATATACTCGGCGTTCTGCCGTCCGACGGAGACTCGCCGTTTCTGTGTGGCGTGAGGAGGATATAGCATGACTGACCGCGAAGAGCAAGAGATACTGCTTAACGAGATCAAGCGCCTGTTGGAGGGCGCAGACAAGCGCGAACTAAACTTTGTATACACTATGCTGCTTAACATGAGGAGGGACACACAATGACAGCACGCGAGGAACGCGAGATACTGATAAAAGAGCTCAAGCGAATTATGAACACAGCCAGCAACTACGAATTACGTTGTGCGTACATCCTGCTGCTTAGTATGACACGGTAGCAAAAAGACCTTTTATTGAGTAGATTGTAATCCGTTATTACCTGCCTTTAATCGAGCTCCGCTGTGTAAGCATCATAAAAGTTATCATAACCGCCCTCTCCGAAAAACATACGATCGTAAAAATCCAGCTGCATTTTTGAGCGGTAGTTTCTCAGGTTATAGATACGCTCGGAGAGATATTTTTCCGCTTTGTCAAGATTATCTTTGCTTGTTTCATAATCGTACTTTTCCGGCAGATGCATATTGACACCTTTTTTCTTTGCGATAGACTGCAAAGCCTTTATTGCCTGAAAGTTTGTTCCGAGCTGTCCGGCAATGCTGTTAAGCTCTCCCTCGCTGATATCATCTCTCAGCTGAAGCGCGGTAAGCAGGTTTAGCTGCTCGGCAGTCGGCGCAACGGACAGCGCTTTTTCAAGCTTCTCTCTATGCTCTGCGATCACTTCGGAGGCCAGCGCCTTGAGTTCATCCGCCTGTTCCACAACAAACGCACTGAATTTCTCATCAACAGCCTTGCACTGCTCATCAACATATGACTGAACATAAATTCGCCCTATCGTTGTTTTTGTGTCCTGCTTGCATTCGTTTCTCTTTGCATCCGCTTCAAGCACCGCCTTGTAAACATCCTGTGCTTTTACTCTAAATTCTGTAAATTTCATACTTTAAAATCCTTTCAAAAACATTAACTTTTATTAACAAGTTCGCAGCTCGTTATAAATCAAATATCGTTCCTGCACACTTTCGCCACTATTCAGGAACGAGCTCAAGCCCGTGCCGCTGTAGCAATTAAAGCCTCGTAGCCGGGTATTGCGCTGCATAGCCCGCAGGCCTCTATATTCCCTACTTTTTATCTCGTTAGGCGTGGTCTGCCGCTCGGACGCGATGCTCTTTATGGTCTGACCGTCAAAGTATCGCCTGCGTATAACGTCGCTGCATTCGGCGGGGATTGCCGCCATAGCCTCGCACAGCGCGTCGTGCAGCTGCTGCCGGTATACATCGTCCTCAACGCGCTCGAAGCTCTCAGCGCCGTTAGGGTCGGGCACAGCATCCTCAAGCGTTATGTCCTCGTCTATGGGCGTTGACAGGCTGACGGCATTGTTTAACGGATCGTTCGCCGCTCTGCGCGTCCTGAGGCCGTACAGCGCCGCATAAGCCGTTTTAAGGTGATAGCTATACCACGTCGTAAAAGCTCCGCGTTCGGCCTTGTAGGTCGATGCAGCCTCGCACATGGCTATGTAGGCCGCGCTCATGAGATCGTCAAACTCAACGTCGCATCGGAGCGGGAACGCCCTCATCCATCGGTTAGCTGTCTTCATCGCATAGCGCTTTATCTGCTCCCATAGCTCAAGCTGCCGCTCCCTGTCGCGGCTAAGCTGTGCTAATTCTTCATTCGACGGCATCCGAAACAAGCTCCCCTATATCGAAGCCGTCGTTTTTAATGCCCTCAATAACCAGCTCATAAAGCGACATGCTCAGAGCATCGAAGCCCTGCGTTGATAGCGGATAGTCGATAATGCGCCGCCCGTCGGGAGTGTGTGCGCCGTGAGTAAAAAGGTAGTCAATAGCTCCCTGCGTTGTATAAAATCTATCTCCACCCTCCACGATGAATACGGTACGCTCTTCGGCGCTGTCCTTGAAAAACTGCTTCAGCGCCGCGATACGTTCGTTAATTGTTGCCATTAAAATTATCCCTCCATTTTTCAAGCTCGCGCAGTTGCTCCAGTATGTCAGCGTGCTCACTCAGCTTCAATGAATATTCCAGCATCGTCCGAGCGGCTGTTATCCTTGCCTGTGTCTGTTCGTCCTCGTCCTCCACTATCGTGCGCAGTGTGCGCAGAGCCGGGCTTAACGTCTGCTGTGCCTGCCGTGCAGCCTCGCGCACCAGCTCCCTACAGGCGAGATTGTAGCGCTCTTTAAACTCGGCATCCTTCATGTATTCGCGCAAGGTGCTTTCACCTAT
>SFIR01000057.1 GCA_004556165.1 Clostridiales bacterium
AAGGAAAATCGCATAATTGATGAACAGGGGCAATCCGAATACAATAAAGACATCAAAGACGAAAGGAGTCAAAGCGATGAGCGAAATCACATACACGATGGTGGGAGATTACAATCTTCCGAACCTGAGGCTGCCGGAGCAGACGGAAGTAACTCTCGGCAGATGGTCGCAGATGAGGAGAACTTATCTGAAGGAACATCACAAAATCCTGTACTACAATCTTCTGACGAAAGGGATTCTGAACAGTCACTTGGCGGAGGTTCAGCAGAGAGCCAGCGAACTGGAGGAAGCTCTCGTAAAGCAGATGGCAGAGAAAGCGGGACTGACCGAGCAGATGAAAGCGGAAGATATGATGAAATGGGTTCGCCTGATGAACAACATCAGGAACTCGGCACAGGAAATCGTGAAGAATCAGGTAATATTCGCTTAGAGTATTACGACAGAAACCACGAGGACAAGAGCCTGCCGTTTTTCGGTGGCGATGATACTATCCGAGAGATACTCGGCACTACCCCGCATTTGTCCGCTTCAAAGGAAGAAATCAAAGACTTCTATGAGAGAAATACGGACAATGCGACCCGTACCGAATATATCAAGGGTATTTTCAACAACGATTACACACAGCTACCTTTAAGCAACGGCAGGCTTGTCGGCTACAAAACATTTCAGAATGTCCTCCACTTGTGGGAGGGCGAATACGAAAACAGAACCGCTCAGAGCTTCTACGACTGGGGCGTTATCGCACAGCATTTTGAAGCAATGAGACTTTTGGGAGAATTGACCGATACAATGAAGCCGCTTCCGTCTATGGACGGTCAGTTGACTCTCATTATGGGAAATCAGGCAGAGGAACAAAAAACCTCTGCCTTTACTTTTTCTCAGGAAATCATAGACGCTGTACTGACCCGTGGAAGCGGAGTTTCCGAGGGCAAAATGCGTATCTATGAACAGTTTGAAAAGAGCCTTTCCGCAAAAGAGAACGCCGACTTCTTGAAAAACGAATACGGTTGGGGCGGCTCTTATCCGGTCATCATCGGTGCAGGCATTGACGAACAGCACGACGGAAAAGGTATCACAATTTCAAAAGGTATCGGAAGCGACAAGCCGCACATTACACTTTCTTGGTCTCAGGTGGAAAAGCGTATCGGAGACCTTATCCGAATGGACAGATACTTAAATCCAAGGGAAAAAGAAAAGTACCCGGAATGGCTTGAAAAGCAGGAAGAACGGCGAGCCGAGCTTGCAGAGCAGAGAAAAAACCGAGAGATACTCTCTACCGCACCGCCTGAGCCTGAAAACAAAGTGGACGAAACGGAAGCACAGTATGAATATCATCTCGGCGACAGCGTGTATATCGGGGCTTCTCAGTATGAGATTTTATCCTTTGACGAAAACCGTGTAATGCTCTATGACTTTGATATGCCCCTTTTCAACAAGGAGCTTTCAAGGGAAGAATTTGACCGCAAAGTGCGTGAAAATCCGATGAACGACCACTTGAAGGTCAGTGTATTACCGGCGGAAGAAAAATCCGTTACAGGCGGAAACGAAGCTCAAAATGATACCGAAACCGTACAGGATTTCAGTCCGAAAACCGGTTATGACGACGCCTTCTATATCGACCGGGACAATGAAAGCGTAACTTGGATATATTATAACCCCGACAACAATGCCGGAGGTCAGTATGTTACTAATACGCTTTCTTTTGACGAGATACAGCAAGCTGCACGGGAGTATGACTCGGCTGAGGATTTCTTTGATTACCTCGGCAGCATTGCAAATCAGGAGCTTGCCGATGTAGGCACGGAATGGTTTGAGGACGCAGACCGAGAATTTCACAGGACACCGGATTTGACCGACTGTACCTCCGCCACAATGGAAGCACTCATTGAAAACGCTGAAAGAACTGATATGGTGGCAACGAACATCGGAAATGTACCGATTGAGGATTACAGAGAAATCGTTGCTACTCAAAACGGTTTTGACAGTTATGAGGAAATGTATAACGAGGGTGTTCGTATCGGCAACGGTTACGACAAAGAGCCTGAACCGATTGTACCCGCTTGGGAGCAAAAGAAAAAGTCAAAG
>SFIR01000058.1 GCA_004556165.1 Clostridiales bacterium
TACCTTGCCGTCAAGCTGTGCGCACAGGCTGCATGTTTTGCCGTCAAGCGTTTCGACAATGACGTACTTTTCAACGTCAAGGTCTTTGAAGCAGTCCTTGCGTGCTTCGTTGGCGAATGCCGCGCTTTCCGTCATCACCAGCCGTCCGGCCTGCGATTTAGATACCTTGAAACGGTCGGCAATAGCCTTGATAGTATTATCGGGTGCAGCGCCGCGCATTACCAATTGCGTTATCTGCGTGTTGACGGTATTCACAAGCGCCTGCTTGTTCGCCCATATGCGATCGCTGAATGTTTGCTTGTCCAGCGTCCACGGACGGGCTAACACCTTTTCTATCACATTTTCATCTATCGCATGAAGCGTCCAGCCTACGCCTACGCCCTTTTGCAGTTCAAATGCAGTGTGATAGTAGCTTGATTTGTAAACTCCCTCCGAAACGCCCTTGACGGTCTCTGCCTGCTTTGCAGCTAAAGCTTCGGCCTGCTGCTGTAACTGAAGCTTTATAGCTTCCAGCCGCGATATATGAACACGAGCCGATGCATTTTCAAGCTGCTTTATCCATGCACCGTTAATGGCGTTTTCTTTGCCGTATTTGATGTATTCTTCGACAGTCCACTTGAATTCTTTAAGCTCCTGCGAATTAAGCAGCTTCCGTGCATCATTCAGCGATATTTCGTTGTTTTTCGCAAATCGCTGATACCAGTGCGCTATATCTGTTTCAATATCGCGTATGGCCTTATCATATTGGCGTTCAAGGTTCTGAACGTATTCATAGCCGGTATCTAATAGCGCGTCATTAAGGATGCGCATGCGGTTAGCCCAGTATGCATCATTCTTCATCTATCGTTGGTGTGCCGTCATCGGCGTTCTGATTATTCCGCGCCATTTCAAACGCCGCCCTGTAGGGGTCTGCTTCTTCCTTCTGCTTTTCAAGCTTCTTAAGTTCGGCAGCAGGGTCTTTTACCCAAGGATGCATAGAAACTATCGTATCGTCGGATATGATGCCGACGGACTTAGCGCAATTGCTGATAGCTTCAGTTTCGTTTATCAGCACATCGCGGTTAAATATCACTTCTACATTCTCGGCGGCATCGACCGCCTGACCCTTGCTTGCAAGATAGGTATTCACAAACCACAGGATTTCTTCAAATGCCGCCTGTAATTCAGCCTCTGTGTCATTCGCATCAAGGTCAATATCCGAGTACATCGACTGTATGTTCATCTTATTAGGCGAATTCGACATGCGGTCGTCTTTTGCATCGTAGCTGCGTAGATTTTCTATCAGCGACTTTTTCAGCAGATCAAGTACTGTTTTATAGTTTTCGGAATTTACCGTGATTTCAAGGCTATCAACACCGCCGTCAACACCTTCGACCGTGCGCACCTTTACGGCGCCGTATGTGCTGATATTCTTGCGGAATTCGCCCAAATCCTGACCGTCGTAGTTTTTCAGGATAAGCACCGTATTTCGTGCGTCTTCCTGCATGTTGTTTACAAAGTCGCTTTCAATCAGGTTAATAGCGTCCTGTAACGATCTACAGCGGCGTATGAGCGGAATTTCCTGCGCATTATACTTTATGGGTATCAAGGGGAAATGCGCCCAATTGTAGCCCTCTGTGTTGCCGCTGGCATCGGTAAGCGTTATATAGCTCTGCTTTGTGCTATCTGGCGTAAGCGTACCGTTTTCAAAGATGTACGTTGCCACGCCGTCCGGCTTGAAAACATCGGCCTTTTCGATTATTTTCTTTTTGCTTGCGTAATACACTTCTACCTGATACAACCTTATAGCCGCATCAAGCACCGTGTGTTCCGCATCTGCCCAAAACGGCAGGATTTCATAGCCAGGAAACAGTTTAAAAGCCAGTTGCCCCGTTCTATCGTAATACGGGTACAGCCAGCTTATACCGCTGTTGAAGCTTTCAAGAACAGCATTCTTTATCGTCCGCATGAAGCGTGCGCCCAGCACCTTTTTAAGCGCATCAAGGTACGTTTCGTTTTT
>SFIR01000059.1 GCA_004556165.1 Clostridiales bacterium
TATCTATGGACCGGACGTGGAGCGCGATTATCACTCGCCGCTTTATGAGGATGTTCTGCTACCTTCCTTGCAGCGGATCAACAAGAGCCTGCCTATGGATGCTCTGACGGAGGCGATCTACAAGCTCAAAAACTTTGAAACCGGAACGCTCTTGCAGAAGAACATGGTCTTTATGGACTACCTCCAAAACGGAGTCTCGGTAAAATACTATGACAAGGGCGAAGAACGCTCTACTCTTGTCTACCTTGTAGACTTCAAAAATCCTGCCAATAACGAGTTCACGGTTGCGAACCAGTGGACTTTCATTGAAAACTCCGAAAAAAGACCGGATGTGATCCTCTTTGTCAATGGTCTCCCGCTCGTCATTGTGGAGTTGAAGTCTCCGTCCCGCGAAGAAACCGACGCTTCCGCAGCATACCGTCAGCTCCGGAACTATATGTATGAGATCCCCTCTATGTTCATTTATAATGCGGTATGTGTCATGAGCGATTTGACCACTTCAAAGGCTGGCACAATCACTTCCGGCGAAGACCGCTTTATGGAATGGAAAACAACTGACGGCAGCTACGAGAATACGCAACACGCATCATTTGACACATTCTTTGTAGGTCTGTTTGAGAAGACCCGCTTCCTTGACATCGTGAAGAACTTTATCTGCTTTAATGTGGATGGACAGAATACTTTCAAGATACTCGCCGGGTATCATCAGTATTTTGCAGTCAAAAAGGCGATTGAGTCTACAAAACACGCAACCGTGACGGACGGTAAGGGCGGCGTCTTCTGGCATACACAGGGCAGCGGAAAATCGTTGTCTATGGTCTTCTATGCTCATTATCTGCAAGAAGCGTTAGAAAGCCCCACTATCGTTGTCATTACCGACCGCAACGATCTGGATGACCAGCTTTACGGGCAATTCGCCCGCTGCAAAGACTTTCTCCGTCAAACGCCGCAACACGCCGAAAGCCGTAAAAATCTGAAAGAGCTTCTTGCAAACAGGCAGGCAAACGGCATAATCTTCACGACCATGCAGAAGTTTGAGGAAAGCAACGAAGCTCTTTCGGAACGCCGGAACATTATCGTGATGGCAGATGAAGCGCATCGCGGGCAATATGGTCTCAATGAGAAGGTTGTGGTCAAGCAGAAGGACAATGGCGAAGTCGAGGCGAAAACCGTTATAGGCACTGCCCGCATCATAAGAGACACGCTTCCTAATGCAACATATATTGGATTCACCGGAACGCCGATCTCCACAAAAGACCGCAGCACACGCGAAGTCTTCGGTGATTACATCGACATATATGATATGACACAGGCAGTTGAAGACGGTGCAACCAGACCCGTCTACTACGAGAGCCGTGTGATTCACCTGAAACTCGACGAGAACACCCTCCATCTGATCGATAATGAGTATGACATTATGGCTGATAACGCCGATCCGTATGTCATCGAAAAGAGCAAAAAGGAACTCGGTCAGATGGAAGCAATCCTCGGTGCCGACCAGACGATCAATTCCTTGGTAAATGACATTCTTGACCATTACGAGAATTACCGCGAGAATATCTTGACCGGCAAGGCGATGATCGTTGCTTATTCGCGTCCCATAGCAATGAAGATTTATAAGCGCATTCTTGAGCTACGCCCAGCGTGGACGGAGAAGATTGCAGTGGTCATGACGCAAGGCAATAATGATCCCGAAGAATGGCGAGAGATTATTGGCAACAAAGCCCATAAGGACGATATGGCGCGGAAATTCAAAGACAACAACTCTCCGCTAAAAATCGCTATCGTCGTGGATATGTGGCTGACCGGCTTTGATGTTCCCTCCCTTGCTACGATGTACGTCTATAAGCCGATGGCTGGGCACAACCTGATGCAAGCTATCGCCCGCGTCAATCGTGTCTTCAAAGATAAAGAAGGCGGTTTGGTTGTTGATTACGTCGGTATTGCGGCTGCACTGAAACAGGCAATGAACGACTATACTGCCAGAGACAAGAAGAAC
>SFIR01000060.1 GCA_004556165.1 Clostridiales bacterium
AAATTTTTCGTAGATGAAAGAGAACTCGGCTTGATAAAGGCGAATATGGCGCAGCTTGGGATAGAGAATATGAGCGCTTACCTTCGCCAAGTGGCGATCAACGGATATGAGAAAAAAACGGATATGCCTGAACGCCGTGAGCCGAAAAATCCCTGACTCACTTTCCGAAGATAGATTGATGTTCAGCTCCGCAGGAGCGTAGCCGATTTCTCCGAAATTGTTGAAGGGTTTGGGATGCTGCCCAACTAGTTTTTGCACGAGTGGGTACCGCCGTGCATTGCTTGCTAACTCCATCTATGGGGTTAGCAAGCAAACTGGATTTTGCAAAAATCGCAGAGTGTACATACACCTGCTGTGCTTGCTATTCTGCAAGTTCGGCAGGTGACAGGCACGGCGATTTTCTCAAGTGGGGCCCCACTTGATTTGCTTGCTATTTGTCCTTTCCATAATAGCAAGCCCCATTTTCCGAATGGGAATCGGCGGCAAACGCCGCCTTGTCTGCAAAAAAGCGAAACGGACGGAAGTCAATGGCGGCGCAGCCGTTCATCTCGACCATTGACGGCGTCCGTCTGTTTTGCTACACAAATGCGGATTTTGAATGAAACGAAGGAGGCTTGACGAAGTGAATCCGAAAGAGAAAGATGATGAGATCATCGAGCTGACCGATAAAGAACTGGACGAGATTTTTGCGGATGATGATTTTGACAACGGTGAGGATGGCGGCGAAATTCGCTCCTTTTATTTCTCCAATCCAGACCTCTATGCCAAGGTCGAGCCTCGTCCCGATGATGCCCCCAAGCGAGAGTTTTCTTTCGATGACAAGGGCAACATTGTGGTGAAAAATCCGTCCGCCTATTGGCTGCCCGACATCAAAATCGTGGACGAGCCGACATCAAAATCGTGGACGAGCATGGCGGCACGGAATACACGGTGACGGGCAGCTATGAGGGAACAGAACCCCTCGATAAAAAGCTTAAACGCATCATGGAGCAGAACGCCGCCGATGATAAATACGGTATCACGGAGGACGCCGATGAGTAACGACGCTTCTCTTGATATAAACCTAAAATCCAATCCTGTTCAGACAGTTGCCCCGACAAAGGAGGATAACAATATGACAAGGGCAACCGACAAAATCACAGCACTTTATTGCAGACTGTCCGTAGAGGACACCAAGGAAAAAGGCGGCAAGGATGACCCGTCGAACTCCATTCAGCATCAGCAGATCATGTTAATGGAGTACGCTAAGTCCCGGCATTTTCCGAATCCGACCTATTTTATTGACGATGGGTACAGCGGGGTTGAGTTCAACAACCGCCCCGGCTTTCAGCGAATGCTTGCGGAAATTGAAGCCGGTCATGTAGAAGTGGTGATTACGAAAGACCTTTCAAGACTCGGTCGTAATTCTTCGCTGACAGGGCTTTATATCAACTACACTTTCCCTCAGTACGGTGTGCGATATATTGCCATCAACGACCACTTTGATACCATTGACCCCAACAGCACCGACAACGACATTGCAGGCATCAAGAACTGGTTTAACGAGTTTTTTGCCAAAGACACCAGCCGAAAAATCCGTGCCGTCAACAAAGCGAAGGGTGAGCGTGGCGAACGACTGACCACCAACATTCCATACGGCTACAAACGGAGTCCCGATGATCCGAAAGCGTGGATCGTTGATGAGGAATCGGCACAGATTGTGAAGCGTATCTTCACACTTTGCATGGAAGGCAAAGGTCCGAGTCAGATTGCCGCTTTGCTTGAAAAGGAAAAGGTGCTGAATCCCACCGCCTATAAACAGCGGGAGGGCAGAAAAACACCGCATCAGACGCCGGAGAACGAGTACCGCTGGCACGAAAGCACCGTTGCCTACATTCTCGAATACATGGAGTACACCGGCTGCACGGTCAATTTCAAGACCTACACCAACTCCATTTATGACAAGAAGCAGCGGGAGAATTCAATGGAGAATCGCAGGATTTTCTATAACACGCACCCGGCAATCGTCTCGCTGGAGATCTTTGATAAGGTGCAGGAGATCCGGCAGCAGCGGCACCGCAGAACCGCAACAGGCAAGAGCAATATGTTCTCCGGTCTGGTGTTCTGCAACGACTGCAAGCAAAAGCTCTACTACTCCACCACCAGCTATTTTGAAAAGCGGCAGGACTTCTTTATCTGCTCCACTCACCGTGTCAACAAGGACAAGTGCAGCGGACATTATATCCGTGCCGTTGTGCTGGAACAGATCGTTTGGAAGCACATTCAGGAGGTCATATCGGTAGTCACTCGCTATGAGGCATACTTCCGTTCGGAAATGGAGCAAAAGCTCCGTATACAGAGCGAGGAATCGCTGCGACTGCATCAAAAGCGGCTGGCACAGGCTGAGAAACGAATTGGAGAGCTTGACCGTCTGTTCGTCCGCATTTATGAGGACAATGTTTCCGGAAAACTGGATGATGAACGCTTCGCCATGATGAGCAAAAACTACACCGAGGAACAGAAAAACCTCAAAGCCGAGGTCAAGGATCTGCAACAGCAAATTCATGAACAGGAACAGCAGACAGAGAATATCGAGCAGTTTGTTCAGCGGGTAAAGAGAAACAGCACCCTCACGGAACTGACGCCCTATGCCCTCAGAGAGCTTGTCAAGGCGGTCTATGTAGAAGCGCCAGACAAGTCCAGCGGCAAGCGCAGACAAAAGGTACATATCGAATATAATCTCGTGGGCTACATCCCCGTGGACGAGCTGCTAAAAGCGGAACAGGCATGACCAAAATCATGCCTGTTCCAAGAAATATTACTGTCTTATCAGCAGGACGCCTTCCCCCGTCCTCTATTTTATTCGGTATAGCCATCTCTCCTTATCACATTACAATTAAGCCAAGCACAATGGCGAGTACAATCAGAACCGCTTTGGCGGCATCCGGCAGCTCACCGTCCTCAGTCTGGAAAAACTTCTCACCGTATTGCTTCACTTTCACCCGCAGCCAATCCGCATCAATAGTGTTCTGGGATACTCGCACCTGTTCTTCATGGCACTCCTTGCGCTCATAGCAGACC
>SFIR01000033.1 GCA_004556165.1 Clostridiales bacterium
ACGAGCGCAGCGTATTTTGCGCCCTCGTAATTGAAGGTCAGGATATGGAGAAAGGTCTCCTCTTCGCCGTCCTCATTGATAAATGTTACCTCTTCGTATTCATTCAGGATGCCTTCGTTCATTTCGTCAGTCATAGTGTACTCCTTTTTTCTCTTATTTTATCGGATGCAGCTCAAGATAGCCCTGAAGAATTATCTGCGCAGCCATCTTGTCAACGACCTTGCGGCGTTTCTTCCAGTTGAACTCCGCTTCATACATCGCTTTTTCAGCAACGACGGTGGAGAGCCTTTCATCGTAGAAATCATGCTCGCCGTCCCAACCCTCGCAGACAGCTTCGGCAAATGCCTTGACCTTGTCGCAGGCTTCGCCGTAGCTTCCGTCCATATTGCGCGGCAGCCCGAAGACGATGCGGCAGGGCGCGTATTTCCTTGCCGCATTCCTGATGTATGCGGCGTCCTTTTCAAGATCACCGGTACGGTTATAGGTCTCAAGGCCCTGAGCGGTTATGCCGAGAGCATCGCTGACTGCGAGCCCGACGCGCTTATCGCCGACATCAACGGCAAAATATCTGAAAAAATTCTGCATGGATATTCCTTTCAACGGGGATTCGGCGTAGAATTAAGCCGAACTCCATTATAATAGGAAAATCCATGCAGGTCAAGGACGATTTTTAATTACAGCGCGATGATTAAAAGACCTATCGAATAAACGAGGAATGCCGCGAGATATGCGACCAGAAGCTGGAATACGACTGCGAACAGCATGTACTTTCGCGATTGCAGCTCCTGCCTCATCGTGCCGAGAGCGGCGACGCAGGGGGTATAGAGCGATGCGAAGACGAGGAAGGAGTATGCCGCCAGCGGAGTAAAGAGTCCGCTGAGTGCAGCAGCCGCACTACCTGCGGTCAGGTTCGTGCCGACAAGCACGCTCAGGGTGGAAACAATGCTCTCCTTTGCGACAACACCGCCGAGCAGAGCTACGACTGCTTCCCATTTGCCGAAGCCGAGGGGCTTAAAGATGACGGCAATGGCTGTGCCGAGAGTACCGAGTATGCTCGACTGTATGTCGTCACCCACGGGGCGCAGGGTAAAGCTGAAATTCATAAGCAGCCATACAACGACGCTCATTATGAGTATGAGCGTACCTGCCTTCAGGAGAAAATGCTTGACCCGCTCCCAGACATGCAGCATAGTATCCTTGAATTTCGGAAGACGGTACGGCGGAAGCTCCATCATGAATGCGGCATCATTGCCGCGGAACAGCGTTTTTTTGAAGAGCAGCCCAAAGAGCGCCGCAAGGATTATGCCTCCGAGATACAGGCTCAGCACGACCAAGATCTGCCCTTTGCCGAAGAATGCGCCTGCAATAAGGGCATAGACCGGGAGCTTCGCCGAACAGCTCATGAACGGGATAAGAAGGATGGTATTGCGCTTATCCTTCATATTCTCCATCGTCCTTGCAGCCATGGCGGCAGGTACGGTGCAGCCGAAGCCCATGAGAAGGGGTATGAAGCTCTTGCCGCTCAGGCCCAGCTTCCGCATAGGCTTATCCATTATGAATGCTATTCGGCTCATATAGCCGCTGTCCTCAAGGAGCGAGAGCAGCAGGAAGAGTATTGCGATTTCGGGCAGGAATGTGAGCACGCCGCCGACGCCGCTCAGAATTCCGCCGCAGATGAGGCTTGAAAGCCATGAGGGTACCGAAGCATAGGCGAGTGCGCTGTCCACCGCCGGAATAACGATATCGAAGATGAGGCTTTCCATCAAGCCCTTGAGCCATGCGCCGACGGTTGAGAAGGTCAGCGTAAAGACGACTGCCATGATGAGGATAAAGAAGGGGAGAGCCAGGTATTTATTCGTGAGCACTCGGTCGATCTTATCGGAAAGCGTCGGAGTCCCGAGCGGATTCCTGCGCTTCAGCACCTTCGATGAGACTTCGGAAATATAGCGGTAGCGGTTATCGGCGAGCATGGATGCAGCCGAACTGAAGCTGTGGCCGGAAGCCTTGGCATATTCATCCGATATTGCCTTGATCTCAGCCTGCACGCTTTCGGGGAGCTTTAATGCGTCAAGTACGGGTTTATCGCCTTCAAGCAGCTTTATGCTGACCCAGTGTACGGGAAGAGCCGCAGCATGAGCATATTCCTCCACAAGCTCGCCTATGCGGTGATGCATGCCGTGAGTATAGTCGTCATAGAGGTGGTCGGGCTCAAGGTGGAAGCCCTCGTGCAGCTCGGCATGCGCGGTATGAAGTAGTATCTGTGCGGAAACATTTCGGGTCTCCGATACGAGATCGCCCAGCCCCTTGCCCGTCCTTGCACTGATGGGTACTACGGGTATGCCGAGCTCCTTTGAAAGCGCTTCGCAGTCGATACGGTCGCCGTTCTTTTCAACCTCGTCCATCATGTTGAGCGCAATGACCATGGGCCGTTCAAGCTCAAGAAGCTGAACCGTCAGATACAGGTTGCGCTCAAGATTTGTCGCATCTATAATGTTAATAATTGCATCCGGCTTTTCGGTGAGGATGTATTTCCTCGCAATGCGCTCCTCCATCCCGAAGGGAGAAAGCGAATAGATACCGGGAAGATCGACAAGCACCATCTCATGCCCGTCGGTATTAAGCCCACCGCCCGTATCAAGGGATTTGACCTTACCCTCTTTTTTCTCGACGGTGACTCCTGCCCAGTTGCCGACATACTCCCTTTCGCCCGTCATGGCATTGAAAAGGGTGGTCTTTCCGCAGTTCGGGTTGCCAACAAGAGCAAGCCTTATCGGCCTGTTCGATTCGTCAATCTCATCGGGTTCGGAATTCTCCTTTGTTTTGAATACGGCGCGAACGCAGTCCTTATGACAGCTTGCGCAGCCTCCGGAGGAACAGGATACATTCAGTATTCCGCTCGTCAGCTCCTCCGCACGCCTGTGCGCCTTTTCATCCTCGCGGTCGTTATGGCGGACGCTTTTAAGAAGCTGCTTGCCGGCAAGCTCGTTTTTTTCGCGCAGCTTTTCCTCGCGCTCGATATCGGCTTTTTCCTCGTCCTCATCCATGAGCTCAATGGCGGCGGCATCGCTTTTGCGCAGGGAGAGCGAGTAGCCGCGCAGGTGCAGCTCCATAGGGTCGCCCATCGGCGCAAATTTAATAAGCCGCACCTCCGTACCGGGCGTGAGCCCCATATCGGTGAGCTTCCTAAGCAGTATTTCATCGGAGATGTCCACACGCCTTATGCGTGCGCTCTCTCCGATCTTCAGCATATCAAGATGTTTTCTTTCCATTGGATCAACCTTTCGTTGGGGGGATGAAATCATCCCCGTTATCCGAGTACCGATTATACATAGCTAACTCAAACATGTCAATGCTTATTTCAAAGAATATTATAGATGATTAACCTATGCTAACTCCGGTCAAAGCCTTTACTTTTCCAATGCCCGGTGCTATAATAACGTAACTTTCAGCGAAAGAAAAGAGGGTGGAATTATGATGGATTTTGCGCTTTGCGAGAGTAAAAGGCTGTACCTCAGGGACTTCAACAGCGATGACGCCGAGGCGGTTTTTTCCTATGCCGGCAATGCTGAGAATACCTACTTTATGGATTGGGGTCAGGACAGCCGTGAGGATGTTGATAATTACATGGCGCAGAAATTCACCGAGCAGATTGAGTCCCCGAGAAGGCGCTTCGATCTTGCCGTCTGCCTGAGGGAGAACGGCAAGCTGATAGGTTCCGCAGGGCTTTTTCTTGACGAAAACCGCAGCCAGGCGGAGCTTGGCTATATTTTTCACAGGGCTTATCAGCACATGGGCTATGCTTCGGAAGCAGCGGAAGCGCTTTTGCGTTTCGGGTTCATGAATCTCGATCTTCACCGCATCTATGCCCGCTGCGACGGCGAGAATCTCGCATCCGAAGCCGTCATGAAGCGCATCGGCATGAGGAAGGAAGCCGATATGAAGAGCTGCAAGTACACAAAAGTCGGGCAGAAGCAGCAGTGGCGCGGAGAAAAGCTCTATGCCCTGCTTCAAAAGGAGTACCTGAACAGGGCCTTTGATGCGATTCGGCAGTCCGAAAACCGACAGTAAATACCGTTATATTTTATATTTGCGCACACTGCCTCCAATGTGCGTCAATAATCGGTAAATATACTTGAAACCTCCCGAATTAAAGATTACAATTATTTTAGAGACACTCCGCCCGTTTGACGAACGGACGGAGAAAATCAAGAATATTTTGTGCAGACAGGACCATTTAGCACAGCAATTCAGGAGGTAATCATATGCATATTGCAGAACGCATGCAGGGCGTGAACGGCAGCGCGATCAGGGAACTCTTTAAGCTCTTGGGCGATCCCGAGATAATCTCGTTCGGCGGCGGCAACCCTGCCAAGGAATGCTTCCCAAAAGAGGATATCGAGAAGATCACGGATGAACTTCTCCGTGATAAATCCGATGTACTGCTTCAGTACGGTGCGACCGAGGGCTATCTCCCGCTCCGCAAGGCCTATATCGAAAAGATTCTCCCCGATCTCGGCCTGACCGCAGAGCTTGAGAATGTGCTCGCTCTCACCGGTTCCATGCAGGGCCTTGACCTCATCTGCAAGGTTGTCGTCAATCCCGGTGACGTCGTATTGGTCGAAGAGCCGAGCTTCCTCGGTGCGCTCCAGACCTTCAATATCGCACAGGCCAAGCTCGTCCCCGTACCCCTTCATACCGACGGCATCCATGTTGACGAGCTTGAAGCGCTCGTCCGCGAGTACAGGCCCGTAATGTTCTATACCATCCCCACCTTCCAGAATCCCACGAGCTGGGTCTCCGGCATTGAAGCGCGCAAGGCTATCGCAAGGCTTGCAGCGGAATACGATATGATAGTCATCGAGGATGACCCCTATGCGTCCCTCCGCTTCAGCGGTGAAAAGCTGCCCACCATAAAGAGCTTCGATACAAGCGGCAATGTCATACTCATGTCCAGCTTTTCCAAGACCATCTCCCCCGGCATGCGTGTTGCCCTCTGCTGCGGCAACGCAGAGCTTATCCGCAAGATGACCATAGCCAAGCAGAGCGCGGATACCCATTCCCCGAACCTCAATCAGGCCATCATCGCCGAATACCTCAACCGTGACCTGCTCCCCGAGCATATAGCCGAGATATCAAAGGTTTATGCGCATTCCGCCTCCGTCATGATAGAAGCAATGGAAGAATACTTCCCCGATTGGGTAGAATATGAGAAGCCCATCGGCGGTCTGTTCATCTGGTGCACCCTCCCCGAGGGCTGGGATGCATCGGAGCTCTTTAAGAAGGCAGTTGCGCGCAAGGTCGCATTCGTACCCGGCGTCTCCTTCTTCACCACTCCCGGCAAGGGCAATAATACCTTTCGCCTCAACTTCTCCGCAGAGCCCGAGGAAAGGATTCGCAGGGGCATCAGGACGCTCGGCGACCTTCTCAAAGAGACTGCTGAGGAAATGAAGTAAGAGATATTTTACAAAAGAAATCGATCGAAAGGAGAAAGAGCTAAAGCTCTCCGAAAGACAATGGAATCAATAAAAACAACCCCTCCGATACAGAATGCCTATGACGTTCTCGAGGAGCGCGGCTATATTAAGCAATGCTCGCATCCGGAAGAACTGCGCGAGCTCCTCGGCAAGGAAAGGCTGACCTTCTATATCGGCTTTGACCCCACCGCGGAAAGCCTCACCGTGGGTCACTATGTCGCAATGTGCGTTATGGCGCATATGCAGCGCTGCGGCCACCGCCCGATAGTGCTTGTAGGCGGCGGTACAGCTATGATAGCAGATCCCTCCGGCAAGACCGAGCTTCGCAAGCTTCTCAGCGTTGAAGAGCTTGATGCGAATGTCGAATCTATCAAAAAGCAGATGTCACGCCTCATAGATTTTGAGGGAGAGAACGGTGCTATCCTCGTCAATAACGCCGACTGGCTCCGCAATCTCAATTTCATGGACTTCATGCGCGATATCGCAGTCCATTTCTCCGTAAACGAGATGCTCCGCGCGGAATGCTATAAGCAGCGCTATGAGCGCGGCCTGACCTTCTTCGAATTCAGCTATATGCTCATGCAGAGCTACGATTTTCTTCGCCTCAACAGGGATTACGGTTGCGAGCTCGAAATGGGCGGTGACGACCAGTGGAGCAATATCCTCGGCGGTGCGGACCTCATCCGCCGCAAGGAGCACAAGCGTGCCTACGCGCTCACCACAAGGCTTCTCACCACCTCCGACGGCAAGAAGATGGGCAAGACCGAGAAGGGCGCGGTATGGCTTTCCAAGGAACGCACCGGCGTATTCGATTTCTATCAGTATTTCCGCAATATCGCAGATGCCGATGTTAAG
This sequence comes from Clostridiales bacterium, assembly GCA_004556165.1. GTDB lineage: Bacteria > Bacillota > Clostridia > Christensenellales > CAG-138 > PeH17. The sequence continues at coordinate 6,330 of SFIR01000033.1, forward strand.
ACCTGCCTCAGCCTTCTCACCTTCATACCCATGGACGAGGTGAACAGGCTCTGCGCTGAGGGCGCGGATATCAACGAAGCAAAGCGCGTGCTCGCCTATACCGTCACCAAGCAGGTGCATGGTGAGGAAGAGGCAAAGAAGGCTGCGGAGACTGCTGCCGCTCTGTTCAGCGGTAAGGGCAGCCTCGAGCATATGCCCACCTGCACTCTCACCGATGAGAATATCGAGGAGAGCGGCATGAGCCTTGCCCGTCTCTTAGTCATCTCCGGCATTGAAAAATCGAATTCCGCCGCTATTCGTTCGATTAAAGAGGGCGGTATCAGCGTGGATGATGAAAAGGTGACCGATACCCGTGCTGTCCTCGACGCAGGGAAGCTCTCGGACGGAATAATCATCAGGAAGGGCAAAAAGACCTTCGTCCGCCTCACAAAGTAAGCAGCAATGCCGCTTGAGAGGTACAAAACCCCGAATATTGCATCCCAAACGGAATTTGTCGTAAACAGATCCCGCTTTATCGGCAGGTGCTTTCCCGTTGCCGATGAGCAGGAAGCCCTTGCCCGCCTCGAAGAGGTCAGGAAGCTTCATTATGATGCCACGCATAACTGCTGGGCGTATAATCTGCGCGGCGGCGTGATGCGCTTTTCCGATGACGGCGAGCCCGGCGGCACTGCCGGCATGCCGATAATGGACACGCTCATCCGCTCAAATACGCAGGATGCGCTCATAGTCGTGACGAGGTATTTCGGCGGCATACTTCTCGGGAGCGGAGGGCTTGTCAGAGCGTACAGCCGCAGTGCGAGCGATGCGCTGAATGCTTCCGGGAGCTGCGATATGGTTCCTGCAAGCATGGTCTGCTTCACCATAGATTATACGCGCTACGGCGCGCTTGAGGGTTTCGTGAGGTCGAATTCCGTAGTGAAGGAAACGGAATTCCTCGAAAACGTCCGTTTTTCCTGCCTTGTGGAGAAGGAAAAGACCGATGATTTCATAAAGGAGATTATCGAGCGCACGGATGGCAGGGCCAAGCCCGTCATTTCGGGGGAGGAATATCTCAGAAAATGAGTTTTTCCGATAATTTCCATAATAGACTTTTAATGCACGGCATACTGTGCTATAATTACAACATAAACATTGTTGCATTTCAGGAGGTAAACAATGAATATTTCCATTACCAAGGCGACTGAGCTTAAGAAAAAGCCCACCCGTGAAGAGGAAGGCTCCCTGGGTTTCGGTAAGCGTTTCAGCGATCATATGTTCATGATGAACTATGATAACGGCGAGTGGCATGATGCCCGTATCGTTCCCTATCAGAAGCTGAGCTTCGATCCTTCCTGCGCCGTATTCCATTATGCACAGGAGATTTTTGAAGGCCTCAAGGCATACCGTGCCGATGACGACCGAATCCTCATGTTCCGTGCAAGGGACAATGCAGAGCGCCTGAACAATTCCGCTGTCCGTCTTTGCATGCCCACCATAGATATCGAGGATAACTACGAGGCAATGAGGCAGCTCGTTCAGGTCGAGCGCGATTGGGTACCCCACAGCGCCGGCACCAGCCTGTATCTGCGCCCCACGATGATAGCGACCGACGAGGCTCTCGGCGTACATGCTTCCAAGAGCTATCTCTACTATATCATCTGCTCCCCCTCCGGCGCATACTATAAGGCAGGCCTTGCACCCATCCGTATCCGCGTTGAAGACAGATACGTCCGCGCAGTCCGCGGCGGCACCGGCTTTGCAAAGACCGGCGGCAACTATGCATGCTCCATCCTTGCAGGCGCCGAGGCGGAAAAAGAGGGTTACAGCCAGGTACTGTGGCTCGACGGCGAGCATATGAAGTACGTCCAGGAGGTCGGCGCAATGAACATGATGTTCCTGATAGACGGAAAGCTCGTTACCGCTCCCCTTGAAGATACCATTCTCCCCGGCATCACCCGCCGCAGCGTAATGACTCTTGCGCGTGAGATGGGCATTGAAGTCGAAGAGCGTCCCCTCTCCGTTGAAGAACTCATCGAAGCGGGCGACAGCGGCAAGCTCACCGAAGCTTTCGGCACCGGCACCGCAGCCGTCGTTTCTCCCGTCGGAGAGCTCGCATACCGCGATAAGCATATCTATCTCGGCGATAAGTCCGTAAATAACGGTATCGGCGAACTGACCATGAAGCTGTACAACACCCTCACCGGCCTCCAGTGGGGCAGAATCCCCGATACCCACGGCTGGGTAACCGATATTGATAAGAAATAATCGTATCGGGAAGAATTTCATACATAATAAGCACTGCCGCTCTGATCGAACGGCAGTACTTTTTTTAGCTTATTAAGCTGAAGCGAACTCGATAGGCGCCTGCTTTTCAGGCTCTCCCGTCCGCCCTTAGAATTTTCTTCCGGACGGCGCAGCCAGAATATTGACGCACTCGGCAGGAACAAATCCGTCCCCTGCTTCCGATGTGATATAGAGATACGAGCCTATGCTTCTAAGCACCGTAACCGAAGTCCCGAGGGGCAGCTCTCCGACCGTTTCCCCGAATACGGACGGCACATCCGTGATGACCGTATCTGCAACAGCCTCGCCGTATGCAGTCGTGATAATGCCTTCGCCGGGAGCCGGGAAAAGCAGAATATCTGTATAATCACCCCTGATATAGCCGAGAGTGTTATTATAAATGCACATCAGCCAGCCGTTACGCTCGCCGACAACATCAAGATGGTCGCCCTGAACGACCTTGAACAGCGAAGGATAGTTGGTGGACGGTCCCGAACGGAAGTTGACCCTTGAGCCGGTGACGGTGCCGTAGGCGAGCACATCCTTTGTGTATGCGAACGGCCTTTCGGGGTTATCCTCTCTTATCACGGTCATGTCAAAGAGCGAGAAGTAAAAAGCGAGTATTTCACGGTAATCGAAACCGTGCAGGCTGTGCGCCTGTGCGCCGCATTGGCTGAGCCCTATTCCGTGGCCGTAGCGGCAGAAATAGACTTCATACCCTCCGGGCACATTTGAGCCCCAATAAATCTTATAGTTCTTGGTAAAAATACCGACGGATTTCAGCTTTGTCATGGCGATGCCGAGCGGCATGCTGAATTCATTTCCGTTTTCGTCCGCAAAATACACCTCAAGCTGAAGCATTGTCATGTTTCTGCGCACTCCGGGATACTTGGGGTCGGAGGCGTAGGCGCGGATAACTGATAACGCCTCGACCGAGCAGCCGAGCTCCTTCTCCGCTTCGGTTTCGATAAGGCTTTTGAAAAGCTCGTTTTCTATCGGCTGACCGTAACGAATCTCAAGCGTTTGACGGCGGTTGGTCGCAAATTCAAAGTCAAGATTATCGAATTTGACCTCGTAGGCATGCTCAAGCTCGGGTGAACCGAAGGCATTTTTCGGGTTTTCGGTCTCTCCGCCGTTTGTCGCACCGTAGAAGGTCAGATAGATGCGGCCGTCCTTAGTCAAAAGATCTCCGCATACATCCACGCATGCCTGCATGCATTTGGGGTAGCCCGCCTTGTAGCCTCGGTAGCCCTGATAGCTCACGGAATCGGTGATGTCATAATCGGAGCTGCTGCCGGGGAAAGCAAAAGCATAGGTCTTGCACGTCACAGCCTGTGAACGCAGGGTCTCCAATTCCCAGCTTTCGCTCATCTCGTACGGCACAAGCCCGTAGAGATAATGAGCCGTTGGGACGATGTTGATAACCCTGAGGCTGCCGTCGGAATTCACGCTGAGCGCCAGATTCCCGAGATAGCTCTTGCCGTTGGCGTATCCGCTGCCGCAGCCGCTGACGGTCAGATACCCGGCGCTTTCGTTGAGATTGACGCGCATAAGCGTGGCATTCAAGCCTGAATAAAGCAGACTGCTGCCATTATAGATCCTGATATTGCTGCCTGAGACGGTCACGGTGAGGACATATGCGCTGTCCGAAGTCCCGAGCATGGAACGCATGTTCTCCTCTATATAGTAGCCCCCATAGAGGCTGAGGGTCAGCGTGGATACGGAGCCGGTGCCTAAAAGCACTCGGGTGAACGAAAAATCACCATCCAACGGACGCGTGGAAGCGGCAACGAGCTGCATTTCGCCGTTTTCGTCATAGTACGCGCCGCCCGATGCGGTCTCCTTTTCGGCCTCGTCAGTATCCGCAAGCGAAATACTGCATACGGAGCACGCGAAAAGCAAAGCTGTGGCGAGAATAATTGAAATCAGTCTTTTTTTCATTCGGATACTGCCTCTTTTCCTTAGAATTTACAGAATAATTTACTTGAGTATGAGTTTTACCGCTTCACTCGCGAGCGCGAGCCCGAAACAGGCAGGCACGAATTCTGCGCTTGCAGGTGCATTTGGCTTCATATCGGGATCGGGTGTGGGAATGAGCGGTTTAATCGGCTCCTCCACTGAGTAAACGACGGTCAGCGAAGGGATATTGCGCTTCTTCAGCTCGCGCCTCATCACTCGTGAGAGCGGATCAATGCTCGTCGAATAAATATCGGCAATGCGCACCTTGGTTGGGTCGAGGCGGTTGCCTGCCCCCATGCTCGAAAGTACGGGTATGCCGAGCGCGCTTGCTCTTTCGATGATAGCAAGCTTTGCCGTCACCGTGTCAACGGCATCAATAATGACATCGGCTTTCGTATCATCCGGGAGAAGCTCGGCGATATTTTCCGGAAGGGCGAATGCATGGACGGAAGTTACCCTGCAATCGGATACGCTTCTTATATGCTTTTCCATTGCATCGACCTTCTTCATGCCGATGCTGTCCCTGGTCGCGCAGATCTGGCGGTTCAGGTTGCTCGCCTTCACAAGCGCCGAGTCTATGACGGTAATATTTCCGAGACCGCTCCGCACCAGTGCGTCCACGCAGTGTCCGCCGACACCGCCGGCACCGAATACGATGACATGCGCTCTGTTCAGCCTCTCCTCCGCTTCTTCGCCCAAAAGCATGGCAGTCCTGTAAAAACTCTCCTTCATCGTGCGGTTCTCCTGAAATAAAATACGATACTTAATGAAATTATAGCATATTTTCCGCGCTTCGCCAATACGGAGCCGTGATTTTTCGTGTTTTTGTGAATTGCAACTTTAAATGTCCACTCTTCAAAAAGAATGCTGCCCGGCAATCGCCGGTTCTTGCCCGAGGGCAAGAACTGCCATTTTTGCAGAAAAACCGCATAATATGGCTCGCGGATAATCGTTCATCCAACGCTCGATCCGCTTGATCTCCT
>SFIR01000061.1 GCA_004556165.1 Clostridiales bacterium
GCCCGATACCTTTTCGGTAAGAGGTTTTAATACCGCAGCCGGATTAAACGCCTCCAATTTTTCGATATGTTTGCCGAAAAACTCCGAGCCTTCCATATAGACCTTGCCGTGATCGTTATCAATGATCGCCCGTTTGCCGTTAATTTCCGTGAGATAAAACTCTCCGTCGAGTCCCGTGCCGAAATCATAACCGCTGAAATAATATTTGAGCACTTTTTTGCCGTCTACAGTAAAATTCGAGGCAGAGGCAAAGCCTTTTGACGAGCCGAAAAGGTTAGATACAAAGCCTTCTTTCTTCCGGTGAACGGTTATATCATAGATATTATATGTTCTGCTTCCGGAAAGCGCGGTGCTTAAGACAAACGAGCCGTCACCGGATTCCGTCTGCGTAATTTCAAACGGCGCGAGCAGGTTGCTTTCATTTTTAGAGTAGGAATAGTATTTAATTCCCACAAACGCAGCGGCTACCAAAAGCAAAAGAATGATTACCGTCCGCCAAAAGCTGTGCTTGACCTGTTGGGGTGTATAGACTGTTTGTGTACCGTTGGCATAAGTCTTTACCGTATTGCCGTATTCATCGGAAGACAGGGTATAACTCGGTTGTGAAGGCGCCTGAGATCCGCCTGCCGTTTTGTTTCCGCTGCCTTCGCTGCGTTGAGACGCCATTTGCCGTTGACAGTTTAAGCAAACTGCTCCAATTACATCTCCGGGCATAGGCATCCCACACCTTGCACATCGTCCCATAAATTAAATCTCTCCTTTTGAATAAATTTTGATTTTCACCGTTTCCGCCACAGGATGCTTATCGGGGGCGTAAGCGGTATATTGTCTTGTTGTTTCATACGGCACATCGGTAATACTGATACAAATTTCGCCGTCTATGTCCGCTGTATCTTTGCTGATTTTTATGCGCTTATATCGGCAAAGCGGGTATTCGAGACGGCTTAAATCGTATTCGCCGTCTTGAAAGGCGAATTCCGCCTTTGCCTTTCGGACAAGTCCGCCGCCCTCAGCCGTCATTTCGATGCAGATCACGCTTTGAAACAGGTCCGCTAAATCCGGCTCTGTTACGTCTCCGCCGGTGGTTTGCAAACGGGATGAGCCGCAATAGGGGCAGGTCAACATCCGCTATCACCTTCTTCCTTTAACTCACCGAGCAAGTCATACAGCTCGTCGATTTTGTATTTATTCTTGCAGTTTCTCTCCCAAAGGCGGGTTTGTTCATCCTCCTGCCCGCCCATCAGCTTATTTGCCATGGCGTCGCCGTAGCCGGAATTGCTCGCCTCCCAATACGCATTCGAGAGGCTTTTCAGCTTTTGCTCGACCGTCATCGTGTCGTTTACAAGATAGGAAAGCATTTCTTCCAGTTCTTTGATTCGACTGCGTTTTTCGTCTGTCATTTTTGTGCCTCCTTATATGGCAGTCATTCTGCCGTTTGTCTCTCGTATCAGCTTTCTTGCCTCGTAGTCGGAGTAGCCCATAGACCTAAGCTCTTCATAGCTGTAGCCGGGATTCATAGCGCTAAATGTTCCGGCAACAAGCAGTATAACGGCAACAGCGGCAAGCCACACAATAAAGATTGCGGCAGGCGCTATGCTGAATACAAGCACGGTTGAGAGTGCCGCCATCATCAGACAGCGCAGTGATGCTGTGCCGTCCTTTGTCAGACAGAATTGTGCGACCATACCCAGCTTTTTACCAAAGGCAGTCTTAACACAAAGTATTCCGCCGAGCAGCATCGCCATAAGGAAGCACGCCTCAATGCCGAACATATTGTTAAAAATCGGACTTGTACCCTCCATCGATGTGTCCCCGCCTCCGGTAGCGGCGCTGAGTATAATGGGCATCGTTACAAAGGCTCCGCGCATAATGTCATATCCGCCGAAAATGCAGGCAAGCACCTTGGCAAGCCCTGGCTTAATAAAGGAATATTTTGCACTGTAAACCGTGAACAGCGGCAGGAAAACGAAGATAACAACAACGCCGAATAGGGTACTACCGAAAGTCTTGATCTGCATGATAACCGTACCAAACGCCGAGGCTTCATCCTTCGGCACGATCCAAAGGGCAAACATCAGCGCAAAATTCAAAATGATAGCGAGAACAGAAAGAATTTTTCCTATCACGCCGAAAAAGCCTTCCAGCCCGAAGCGGTCGACAAATCGCATCGCCCCGAAAGCAGGGATCAGTACACAAAGTTTGTCGTAGGTGTCACAGCCGTAACGATCCACCAAATACTGATCCCGCTGATAAATCCCAATACGACAAAGCCGATAAACCAGACTGCACCGAGGATTCGGCTCTGACAGGCGGCATAGCCCACCACAAAGCCGGGAACCAGCATCAGGCTGAACAGCCCTCCTACGGCGTTCCACACATCGGCGTACATATATGCACCCATGAAATTTTCGGGAAGGAGATAGATTCCTCCTGCCGCAAGCATCAGCACTACCATAAACGCTGTGCCGAATAATAGTGTAATGACTTTTTTGAACATACCCATCCTCCTTCTGATTACGGTATATAATTGCCTGCCCTTAAAGCAGCAGCTTTTTTTGCATTTCTCCTTCGATAAAGTAAATTTATGATAAACACGGCGATGATTGACACTATTCGATACACCACAATGCCTGTTATCATTCCGTAAAACAGGCGGAC
>SFIR01000034.1 GCA_004556165.1 Clostridiales bacterium
CTGCTCCGCGTAGAATACACCGTTTACGTTGTAGGTAATGGTGTAGCTGTTGACCGTGAGCGTTGCATTAAGAACGAGGTTCTCGGCAGGCATGGTTTCGGGTACATTCCATCCGGAGAAGGTATGTCCTTCGGGTACGGTGTACTCGGGAGCGGTGACCGCTGCGCCGTACTCATAGGTCTGCGTTGCATAGAACTCACCGTTTACGTTGTAGGTAATGGTGTAGCTGTTGGCGTTCTCAGCGAATACAGCGGTATAGGTGGCATCACACGTTGCAGCCACGACATCGGGAGTCCAGCCGGTGAATGTATAGGAATACTCCGCAGTCGCAGGCTTTTCGGGGGTCGCTCCCTCGTATACGGGAGTCTCGCCTTCTGCGACATCAACCTCATAAAGGGTGGTACCATCGTAATTTTGGAAGATGATATGGTAATTGGTCACGGGAGGCTCCGTGCCGTTGTTGTGCCAGAAGCCGTTAGTATATACTATGAAGTCGCCGGCAGCGGCACCGGCCGTTTCGAAGTAGCTGCCGTCCATGTTGCGCAGTTTTGCGGGGGTGATTGGAATTTGATGGGCAGTCACATCTCTGCCGCTCTGTGTATACTGATAGGTCACGGTCTCCGTGCCGGGTGCGCCTGTCTGCTGATAGACACCTGCGCCGTCGGAGCAGATGTTCGCGCCGCCGGCAGTGGTATAAACTGCGCCGGCAGCAATCATGGTTCCAAGAACATTGATTCTTGCATCCACAAGGTCTGCTTCCGTGCGGTTGTAGGTCTTGCCGGGGGCGAATACCACGCTCTTGAATTTTCCGCCGGTCACATAATTATCAGCTGTCCATTCATCCCTGTCATAGAGATAGACGCTGTGGCGTTCGGAAATCACCAGCTCGGCACCGCGGCAAACGGTAACATCCACGCCCGCGAGCAGAGAGGTCGTCTGGTTGACAGTCAGGCTGCCGGAAGCGATCTCAAGGGAAATATTGTTAGTAATCGGGAGCACATAGTCGGCGGAGTTGACGTTGATTCCGCCAAGGTTAAGTGAGAGGCTGTTCAATTCCATCTCGCCGTTGATGGTAAGCATCAGCCTGTCCGTTGACCCGTCATATTCCTTGGTGACGCTGCCGGAGGTCAAGTTGAACATACCGTCTTCTCCGATAAAGGTAATCGAGGCATTGTTGATCTTGTCGCTTGCATATACACCGGTGTAGACGGTCTCCGTAGCGCCGGCATTGATCGTCATGGGAGCTTCCACATTCTGGACGAAGTACTGAGAAAAGGGGAACACATTGTGACCCATGCCCATGGTGGCTGAACCGCCGCGGAAGTCCGCAATCTGGTACCACTCATAAACAGTACCGCCGGACTCCACGGTCACATTGCCGCTGCCGGTGACAAAGCCCCAAGCGTACAGCGTGCCGCCGGATTTTACCGTGATTCGGCTGCCCGATTCCATGCTGATAAGTCCGTAAGCACCGGTCATATAGCCGGAGGCGCTGCCTGCTGCGGAATTGTATCGGCCGCCCACGCTGATACCGCCGTTGACGGTCAGGGAGGCACCCTCCGCGAGGGTCAGGGTTCTGTAGGCAATCCGGTTGCCGCCTCCGCCGAACAGGGCTGTGGGAGTATTTGTATAGAGCGTCTTATTTTCATCGAAGGGAATGAGCAGGATAACGCCGGCGGGTATGGTATAGCTGCCGCTCAGGGTACCGTCGCTGACCAATGTCACCTTGGTGATGCCGTTGGCGGTGGCATAGGCGGTTGCATCGTTAAGGTTCTCATAAATCTGCCTGCCCACTTCGAACAGAGCCACGCCCACCGGCGCGAACCTGGCCGTAATTGTGGCGTCATACTCCATGTTAAGGGTAGTGGTCGCCTCGGTGGAGATGTACTCCTCGCGAGCCACATCATACCAGCCCATAAATTGATAGCCGCTCGCGGGGGTGGCGACAACCGCATAGCCCTGTGTGGAACTCCGGGTAAAGGAGGTCTCCTCCGTGATAGCAGCTCCATCCACGGTATAGCTGCCGTTTACGGCAGGCCGGAAGGTGGTGGTAGCGGTCACATCGGAAACCAGCTTTACGTTAGTCATGGAGATCGTGGTAGGTGTGGTGCTGCCGGACAGCAGATAGACATTTATCGAGGCGCCTGCCTCCAGCTCCTTGGAAAAGGAAAAAGAGCCGTTTGCGGTGACACCCGTGCCGTCCACCTGAATGGTACCCGAATTGAGAGCCACGGTATAGTCAAACGAAAGTGTGGCTGCTATCGTTTTGTTGTTAGTGATTGTCAGAGTTGAGTTGTAATGAGTAGTGCTGCATCCGCTGACGGATACAACGGAGCCGGAAATGGTTGTGCCGCCGGCAGACCAGGGATCCTCCGCCGCATCGCCGGAAGTGCTGCCGAAGCTCAGGCCGATGTTCGTGTCGCTGAGGCCCGAGATCGTTCCGCTGGTGGCCGCTAAAGCCGGCAGCGAAATGGCCGGCATTATCGACAGAAGCAGCAATGCCGCCAGCATCAGCGAGGAAAAGCGTTTCATTACTCTTTTAAACATATCGTTTATCTCCTTGTTTTTTTATTTTTTGATTGCAGTTCATAGTATATGCTCACCCCAAGCCCGAAGGCAATCAAAGCCCAGAGGTGTGAGAGATGGAAAATACCGGCAGAACGCTCCGAAACGCGGAAGAACTCCGTGATAAAGCGGAATATGCCGTAAAGGAACATATACGCGGGATAAAGCTCCCCGTGGCTTTTACTGCGCTTGACGCGCCTTCCGAAGATGATAAGAAGCACGATGTAGAATATTATCTCAAGCTCCCTCGTCGGCCAACGGGCGGTTTCGGAACCGAAGATAAGGCAGCCCTTGCAGCAGCCCGATATGATGCAGTTGATTCGGGCGCACATGAGGGTGAACATCATGCAGATGGTGAAAATATCGAATACCTCGCTCGGCTTACGCTTAAAAAGCTTCGCACCGAGGAAGTAAGCGATGGGCATCAGGAAAACTCCGCCGAAGATGCTCATATTCCCGAGGGAATCGGGGTTGAAGCCGGATTCGGCAAAGGCAAACAGCATGACCGTCAGCACACCGTATACGGTATGAAGCACCGAGATGAGGAGGACGGCCCACCACTTCATCTTAAGCCTGTCCTGAAAATTAAACAGCCAAAAGATATTGAAGATAGTTCCGAGTGCGAGCAGCAGATAGAGTGCGTTGTCTTGCAGCCAGGCTGCCGTTACAGGCATAGCTTTTACCTCCGATTTCTGATGGTTTTGTTTCCGCCTGCCCTGCCGATTTCGCGGCAGGGCAGGCGCTTCATTTAATCCTCCTTATTCCTCCTCACGGGAATGCCTGTTCTTTGAGGGGAGGAGCGCGTATTCGATGGCAGAGGCTGCCGCATTCGCAGGCGGATCCATCATCCTGCCGTCATCATCGAAATGATGCATACCCTGGGGCATGAGGCCGTTGGTAACGGTTATCCAATAGGTCCTGCCGTGGATAACCTCGCCGCTTGAAGTTCTGACATAGTAGTAATAGCCGTCGAGGAAGATAAGACCTGCAGGGGTCAGCACGCCGTTCTCGTAGTAGTAAAGGCTGCCGTTCTCCGCAACTATGCCGTTCTTCGGTGTGGGGAGGGGCTCTTCCGTGGGCTCGGCTGTCGGCTCTGCCGTGGGTTCAGCCGTGGGCTCTTCCGTGGGTTCAGCCGTGGGTTCGGCCGTGGGCTCGGGCGTGGGTTCTGCAGTAGGTTCAGCAGTCGGCTCGGCAGTAGGTTCAGCCGTGGGCTCTGCGGTCGGCTCAGCCGTGGGCTCGGCCGTAGGTTCTGCGGTCGGCTCAGCAGTCGGCTCGGCCGTGGGTTCAGCGGTAGGCTCAGCAGTCGGCTCGGCCGTGGGTTCAGCGGTGGGTTCGGGAGTGGGCGGATCAGTCATTCTGCCGTCATCATCGAAATAATGCATACCCTGGGGCATGAGGCCGTTGGTAACGGTTATCCAATAGCTCCTGCCATGGATAACCTCGCCGCTTGAAGTCCTGACATAGTAGTAATAGCCGTCGAGATAGATAAGGCCTGCATAGCAGAGCTGACCGTTTTCGTAGTAATACAGGCTGCCGTTCTCCGCAACTATGCCGTTCTTCGGTGTCGGAACGGGTTCAGCGGTGGGCGCTGCTGTTGGTTCAGCGGTCGGTTCTGCGGTGGGCTCGACGGTCGGTTCAGCCGTGGGTTCTGCTGTCGGTTCAGCGGTAGGTTCAGCGGTAGGTTCTGCGGAGGGCTCGGGCGTTGTGGGAGGATTGACAATCCAGCCGTGCTCATCGAAATAGTATCTTCCCTCGGGCAGCAGACCGTTGGTGACGGTCGGCCAGTACCAGCAGTTCTTGACCGCCTTGCCGGTGGAGCAGAAGTAGTAATAATGGCCATCGTGGAAGACAAGACCGGCGGCGAAGTCGATAATGCCCTCGCGGCAATAGTAGGTATCGCCGTCAATATCGTAGGGGCCGGAATACCAATTCATCCAGACGCAGTTATCATCGGCAATGTACCAGTCGTTTGAATACCTTATTTTGAATACACCGGGGACTGCGTGCCCATCGCTTCCGAAATAGTAGGTATTATCGTCAAGGGTTACCCATGCATTACGGGTGGTATACCCTGCCCAGTAGTACAATGCGCCGGTGTCGTCATAGATGAGCTCACCGCGGACAAGGCGGCAGTTTTCAAAGACATAGTTGTGCCCCCAAACTACACATTCGCCGTCAACCGCCCAGCGATAATAAGTATGGAAGAAATAGACGTAATCGACGCCGTCGTTCTCATCGGTTATGTACCACCAACCGGTCTTGAGCTCGCCGTCCAGAGCGTAATAGAGATGACCGTTCATCGTGAACAGCTCGTTCAGCTTGCCGAGGCAGACGCCGTTATCATCGAAGCGGTAGTAATAATTGTTTGCGCTGTCGTCATGGCCGGGCAGGCACTGAATACCCGTCACAGGTACATTATCAATGAAGTAATAGAGATTATCGCCGATTTCGAGCCAGCCCTGACGGTTCGTCCTGTCGAGGACATAGCTGTCGGTAAAGCTCGTATAGGTTTCGCCGAAATGACCGCCCCTCTCGTTGGGGTCATTGGGATTGATGAAGGGGTAGATACCGTACTGCTCCTGTATATCCACATTGCTGGCTACGTTGTAAAGGGTGCTGGAGCGCAGATAGATATCATAGCTTATCTCGCCAGAGAGGATGGGGTTCAGGCAGTCGTTTTCATCCCAAACTGCATCCGCCTTCGGGGTGAATTCGAGGCCGGAAACGATGCAGACGGGGTTGGCGGTCGCAGGGTCGATGGGTTCGGTCTGGTCGATCCAGTAGCAGTAGATGGTGAGGACATGGTTTTCCTCATCGTATTCGCAGAGGGGATCGCCGAAATACTCGGTGGCAACGGTGATGCCGGAGTAATCAATATCGAAATCGGGATCTATATTGAGATCGACCCTTACAAAGGTCAGCACGCTAACGCGCTCGGCGAGCTGGAGCAGGAAATCCCATGCGCGGTCGCTTGAATCGCCGCCGGGAATGAGTGCCATCAGGGGTTTAATCCTATCGGGAATGGCGGATTCTCACCGATAAGCTCCGAATTGGAAACATATCTGTTCCAGGCGATATTCCTGTCGCCTGCCATGGCGTTATCGAAATCAAAGACGGCTTCGTCCTGCGAGTAGATGGAAACATGCAGATTGACAACGGTACTCTGATCGACAACGAGCTTAACCCCGATGGTGAGCTGGCGGATACCCGTTGATTCATCGGCGGTGAAGCTGAAGCCTTCGATGGTACCTGCTTCCGCACTGGTATCGAAGAGAACATCGCCTGCGTTGATAGCGATTGCATTGTCATTGCAGGTTGCAGTAACGGGGAGCTCCACGGGAATTCCGTAAACGGCATTGAGAGTTGTCTTGTCAAAGCCCACGGAATCGGGATCGGCAACATGGATGAGCTTGCTGCCGATAACGGTCTCGCCGCATACGAGCTCGACGGTGACATCGCCGTAAGCTATTGCAGTAAGTATTCCGCTTTCGTCAATGACTGCGATGGCTTCATCGCTTACGCGCCAGAAAGCCCCTTCGGGAAGCTCGGCGGCATTGCCCGTCTCGCTGACGCCGATACCGCGCATCGCAATGGAGGAGCCGGGGGTGAGGTAGCCGTAATCGGATGCTACGACGGCATGATGGAAGCCGTCGCTTGTGGCAGCGGTGGAAACAACCAGGATGGAGGAGCTTACGGATCTTTCAAAGCCGTCTGAGGGACGGTTTACGACCGTGACCTCATCAGCGCCCTCTTCCTTAGCGGCAAAGGTGGTAGAACCGCCGCCGTCAAGGTTAATGGCGGCTACGCAGCCTGCTTCATACATGATTTGCGCGATCTCACCGGCACTGCCGCCTGCGGAGAAGGGCTCCTGACGGCCGTCAAGCACCATTAGTACGACCCTGTTATCGGCGGTGATGCCGACGCAGGTACGGGATGCACGGGTGTTGTAGTAGTTTCCGCTGTCGGAAACGCAGATCTGACCGTCGCGAACGAGATAGATACTGCCGCCGACCGCTTCAACGATTCGGTCATGATACATCTCCCATTCGGCGCTGCCGCCGATGATGGGGGTGCCGTCATCGAGGATGCCGAAGAAATTCTCGCTGCCGATGGGATTGTATTCAACGCCCTCCATGACGAGCGCGCCCGAAGGTTTTCCTGTGGTCATGTTGTAGAAATCGGCATTGACTCCCATAACGGCATTGTAATTCTCAATGTAATTATCGGGATCATCGGGGTTTGAATGCTTTGCCTGCGCCGCGGCGATCTGGTCGGTGACTCTGGTAAGGCACCATGAAGAAGCATCGTTAAGGCCGTAGTTGGCATAGATATTCAGATCCGACCTTCCGATATCGACTGTACCGATGTAATAGACAATCTGCTTATCGTCAACGGTCGTTGCCCGCCTGATCTCCTGAGTGACGCCGGGAACAATATTCGAGGAGGTGCTGGAGAAGACGGAATAATAATCATTGCTCTGCTCGCCGATGAAATCCTTTGCCATATCGTAGATATAATCGGCAAAGACATAGCAGCAGGCATAGCGCAGGCTGCTGTCATTGGTGAGATTGCGTTCGCCTTCAAGCAGGTTTACGCCGGAATTATTGACGTATGCTTCATAAACCGCATTGCGCAGCGCGGCCTTTGTGACCTTATCGGGGAACCTGTTTTTTGCAAAATACGTTGCGCGGAAGGTATCGGAGAGCTGAGAATTGAAGTAATTCTTCATGATCGAAGTCATGGTCTTGCCGCCTCCGGTGATATTCTGCATGATATAGAATGCATCGAGGTCACCGCGGAGGTCGAGAATACCGAAGGTATGCGCATTATCGTCATCAATAAGGAAATAGTTTTCGCTTATCTCGGTGACGAGGCTTTCAATATCGGTACCGGTTATGCCGTTATTCTTCGCATAATCCATAAGATCGACTATATCGCCTGCCCAGCTGCCGAAATCGGCGGAGGAAGTTACGCCCGGGTTATAGCTGGCGATATTGAGCGCACCGAACATATGACCGAATTCGACCTGCTGACCGTTCGGGGTCTCGAACCTGCCGATACCCCTGAGATTGCCGGCGGTCGTGCCGTTCAATGCGTCCATTTCGGCGACGTATTCGACGAATGCGGTATTCTCGGGGCCGGCAAGGATAGCCCAGCTGCCGGTATTGTACTTATCTATGCCTGTACGGATATAGTTGATGACCAATCCGGCGGCGGTCTCGTTTGCCGCAGGGGCATAATCCGCAGCATAGCCTTCGAGGACTTCAAGGTTCGCAAGAAACGCATCGAATTCCTCGGTGGATGCGCCCGAGGTCTTGGGATTGACCTTCTCAGCGCCGCTCATGGTTTCCGCGGTCAGGCCCGGGACGGCAGAGAGCACCATCATGAGGGCGAGAACGAGGGAAACAAGCTTGGAACAGTAATTTTTAATCATGATTTCCTCCTGTTTTGAGTTATTTATTTAGGCTATCTATAAGATAGTTTAAATCTTCCTGCATGGCGAGGATGCTGCGCTGCTCCTCCGCCGTGATGCTTTCATCAAAAACGATCTCCGAGGATGTTAGGTAAACATTGCGCGTGACCTTGGCGTCATCCCTGATGGTACCGATGAGAACTCCGTTCTCGGCGCCGATGGTGACGATGAAGAGCGGCATTTCAATATCCCTGACAACGGCGCTGAAGGTGACCTCAACGGAATCGTCGCCCTCAACCTGCGTGGTCTTTAGAAGCCCCTCCCATTTTTCGGGAAAGTACAGAATGCCGTACTGCGTGGTGATGGATATGCTCGGCTCTGCCGGGGTCTTGCTTTCGCCGCAGCCTGCGAAAACGCCTGCGAGCATAACCGCTAAAAGTATGGATGCGATGACTCTTTTCATAAAGCTCCTTTCCTTTGCTTATCGAATACTCCTCGTATACCCGTCGAACCTCATGGCTTTCTGGATATATAGGTAATTTTCATATGAACTTTCGGTATCGACTATCTCTGCATGCACCTTGATATTGCGTTCCGCCTCCGGGGTCGGGGTCATGTAATCCCCGTAGAGGATGGTGAGCAGCTTATCATAATGCGCCGAGACGGGAAAAACTCCGCTTTCGAACGGCAGCAGGATGCTTTCCTCAATGTACTTCCTCGGGAAAACGCTCTTTTCGTATCTCGATGCAGCCCCGAAGAAGCAGTGGACGAATTCCGTATCGCCGTGCTTATCGTTTTGAACGATACGGCGAAGAAGCTTTTGCGGAAAGAATTCGGAAAGCCCGATAACGAGCTTTTTACTTACGCTGTCGGTGCGGTAGCCGCGCTTTCCGAGAGAGGAAGCTATAACGAGCTTGGAGAGCCCAAACTGGAGCTTCTTATATATGTTACAACCCGAAAGATTATCGCAGGGAAAGATGTCGATATAGATACCCTGATGGGTAAGCTCATCCTTGGGGACATATCTTTCGATGCAGGCGGTGCCGTTTTTCCGAAGCTTTGAGAAGAACATGGGCCAATGCTCCGAAAATTCCTTCTGAAGGAAGTAGCCTTCGCCGAGCGCGGAGGGCGCAAGCTCGAGGAATCTATTATAGTCCCTGCGCAGCATGATGACGTCGAGATCATCATCCCACGGTATGAAACCCTGTTCCCGAACCGCGCCGAGGGCGGTGCCCGCAAAGAGCTGATACGGAACAGCATACCTTTTGCATATGCCGTCAAATACGGTCAGAAGCTCAAAAAGCACCTTCTGATGTTTTTTGAGCTGTTCAGCATTCCTCTGCATTTTTGCGATCCTTTATGACCTTAGCAGGAATTCCCGCCGCAACGGAATACGGCGGAATATCCCTTGTGACGACGGAGCCGGCGCCGATGATGCAGCCGTCCCCGATATGAACCCCGGGAAGGATGATGACCCTGTCCCCGAGCCAGACATCGTTGCCGACGAATACGGGCCTTTCCTCTTCAAAGCCCTGATCCATCATGGGTATATCGGTACGGTCATGGCGGTGGTTGCGCGTTATGATAACGCAGTCGGTACCCATCATGACATCATCACCGATAACGCATCTTCCGTTTATCCTTGCATTGATGCCGATTCCGGAGCGGCTGCCAAGGGAGACCTTTGCGGAAAAGACGGCGTTTTTCTCGATGTTGACCTTCTTTCCGCAGCTTTCGAGCATGAGCCTTCCGCAAAAACGCCTTAGGGCGGTCTGCCCTATCCTTACGCTTGAATAGGAAACGGGCAGGTGCTTTGCTATTGAATAGTAAAGCACTGCGCCGAGCCTGCGCTTGAATTTACCCATTTTGCGATCCCTCCTCTCAGCGTCCTTTGCGGTACTTGCGAAATGCTTTGACGGCATAAACCGAGAAGCAGCCGAGGCTTTTGAATAACGGCAGCTTCAGGTATTTGCGGTAGATCTTCCATCTGTTCGATGCCGATATGAGCTTATTTGCGCTCTTGCTGCCGGGATGCAGCCGGTAATCCGCCAATACCTCTGCGCAGCCGACGCAGGCGCAGCCGTCACGGAGAAGGTCGAGCCAGAGCACATAGTCCTCATGCATATATTCGGAGAGAAAGCGATGCGCGCCGAGGGCTTCACGGGAAATAAGCACGGTCGAGGGGCTGATGCAGTTCTCGCGGAGCAGGTGCTCAAAATCTGTCGAGGAGGGTACTGTATAGTCGGCACCGCATTTTGCTCCGTTTTCAGCGGTGAGCGAATAGGAAGAATAGCAAAGCGATTTACCCGAGGCGGAAAGGAGCCGAAGCTGCTTGGCAAGCTTGTCCGAATGCCAGATATCATCGCTGTCAAGGAAGGCAATATAGTCCCCCTTTGCTTCGTCGAGCCCGCGGTTCCGGGTGCCGGCTGCTCCGAGGTTCTTTTCGTTTGCGAGAAAATGCACTCTTTCGTCCCTTTCGCAGTACTCGCGCACAATATCGGGTGTCGAATCATCGGAGCAGTCATCAATAACGATGAGCTCAAAGCGCTTGTACGTCTGCGAAAGCGCGGAATCAATGGCTTCGCGGATATAGCTTTCGGAATTATATGACGGCATGATTACCGAAATGAGAGGCTCGTTCATCTTGCTCCCTCGTGGGTGAACAAGAGCCTGAAGGTTTTGACCATGCAGGTTATATCCATCTTAATGCTCATATGAGCGATATAGTATTCATCATAAACGATTTTCTCCTCGGGCTTGAGCTCATAGCCGCCGTTCACCTGCGCAAGGCCGGTGAGCCCTGGAGTTACCGCAAGACGGTTCTTGAATTCGGGGATGTATTTGTCAAATTCCTCATAGAAGCATTTTCTTTCGGGACGAGGGCCGACAAAGCTCATATTGCCGATGAAGATATTAAAAAGCTGGGGAAGCTCGTCCAGCCTGCTCCTGCGAAGAGCGCGTCCGAGCTTAGTGCAGCGCACATCCTCAGGGTCGGCCCATTTAGGCCCATCCTTCTCGGCGTTGATATGCATAGTGCGGAATTTGAGCATTGTGAAGGGCTTGCCGCCCTTGCCGAGCCTTTCCTGACGGAACAGGGCGGGCCCCTTTGAATCGATCCGGATGATTAGGGCGATAATGAGCATCGGAACGATAAGAATGAGAATGAGGGTAAAGGATGCGATTATATCAAAACCCCTCTTCAGGATGAGATACGCTTTCCGTGCAAATGTATTTGTTTTGAGAGAGACGAAAGAACTGGTACCGCTTGCAGAAGCAGCGCCCGTTTCTGTAAGTTCTGTATTTTCGGCGGATGTTACGGTTTCCATTACGATCCCTCCAATATTTACCACTATGATTATATCTAATACAGTAGGTAATGTCAATATTGAAAGGAAATGATGTGCTTTTTTGAAAGAAAAAGGTAAAATTATGATTATTGCTGAAATTTAAGCATTTTTCGCAATCCTATTTTGCAGTGCCGAAAATTATATAATGAATATTATGCAATCCCTGCAAAAGGAGAAAAAACTGCTGCGAACAGCAAATAATACTATTGCATCTTAACTATATCATCATACAATGTCCCGAGGATACGCTTTTCGAGGCGAGAGATATAGCTCTGGGAGATTCCGAGCATATCAGCGACCTGCTTCTGGGTGTATTCCTTATGCCCGTATAAGCCGAAGCGCAGTATCATGATGCGCCTGTCGCGTTCGCCGAGGCGCGCGAGGGCGGAATTGAGGAGATTCAGGTCAACGGCATCCTCGATATCGCGGCTGATGATGTCGTTATCGGTGCCGAGCACATCCCCGAGCAGCAGCTCGTTGCCGTCCCAATCGACGTTGAGGGGCTCGTCAAGGCTGACCTCCAGCTTCAGTCGGTTGGTCTTGCGGAGGAACATGAGTATCTCGTTTTCGATGCAGCGCGAAGCATAGGTCGCGAGCTTGATATTTTTATCGGAGCGGAAGGTGTTGACGGCTTTGATGAGCCCGATAGTGCCTATCGAGATGAGGTCATCTATTTGTACGCCCGTGTTTTCGAATTTTTTTGCGATATAGACGACGAGGCGGAGGTTATGCTCGATAAGCCTGCTGCGGGCTTCCGTATCGCCCTGCTCGCTCTTTATTGAAAGCTCCGTCTCCTCCTCACGCGGAAGCGGCGGCGGAAGGGATTCGCCCGAGCTGATATAATAGATTTCGCTTTCCGGGTCGAATTTCAGCCCGAACAGCGAAAGAACGGATTTAAGCACGCCGGCTTTCCTTGAAGCAAAGAGCAGAAGTCTGTGTACAAGATTCATATCAAATGACCTCCTTTACGATAAGGCCGCAGGGTGCTCTATGCCAGCGGCGGCACTCGGCGGCACGACTGCGGTACGGACACGGGAAAATGCGGCGCAGGCGGAGACCTCGCAGCCGTTGACGGTTATCCTGTCGGGGATGAATACGCGCACCATGCCCTCCCCTCCTGCCGTCAGCATCGGGACGGGTACGGTATCCCTCCTGCCGAGACGGGAGCGCAGCTCCGCACCCGAGCCGTTCTCGGGAAGCAGTATCACGGGGAGAGCGGAAACGGGTTCGGTAAGCCCGTTGCCGGTATCAATTATGCCAGGACAGCACATGCATGCTCCGCGAAACTCAAGGGATATTTCGACGATGCTGTCATTCCTGAGGCGTGCGGCTGCGAGCGAGCGAAGCTTTTTGGGGAGCAGTGAAACGAGCAGCATGCCTGTCACTGCGGTCGGAAGCGCGATGCCGTTCTGCATCCTTTCACCGAAGGCAAGCGCGAGCGCGAATACCGTACCGCCTGCAATGAGCGTTGCAAGAAGCAGCGCAAGATAGCTTTTTATGTATTCGCGGAAGCTCCGAAAGGGCATGAAAAGCGCCAGAATGAATCCCGCTCCTATCTTCAGCGGCAGCTTGAGCAAAACAGGAAAGATTCCGACCGCGACGGCCGCATAGATGGCTGCCGAGACGGCAAACAGGCTCATCCGAAGAAGCCTTACCCTTTTCGCAAGCAGCACCGAAGCAATGCGCAGTATCAAAAGGTTCATGAGGATATTATCGAGCAGAAACAGTTCGATGTACACTTCATTCACCCTCTTTCCCTCTGCGGTACGGCTATTTTAGCACCGCGCACGGCGCGGCATGGTCGATCCGGGGGAGAGAAATCAGGGGATTTGTGAGAGAATCTGTCAGCGGCTTTGCGCTTAGGAATCAGCTTAGGCAAACAAAAAAACCGCACCGGGCAATCTGCCCGGCACGGTTTGCAGTGAGGAATTATTATGCCATGCTGACGGTAAAGCCGTTTGAATCGTGATCGACCTTTATCGTGCTGCCCTCCGAGGGGGTATTTTCGATGATGAATCTTGCGATAAGGGATTCGATACGGCCCTGGATGAACCTCTTCAGCGGTCTTGCGCCGAAGAGAGGATCGGCGCCCTCGGTGATGATCGCCTGCTTTGCGCTATCTGTCACAACAAGCTCGAGATCATTATTCTTCATGCGGCGCGCAAGATCCTTGATGAGAAGCTCAACGATGCCGAGCATATTTTCATTGGTCAATGCGCGGAAGAATACTATCTCATCAAGACGGTTGAGGAATTCGGGGCGGAACTGCGCTTTAAGCAGCTTATGCAGCTTTTCCTCGGTCTCTGCGGAAATGCTGCCGTCATGCTCCATGCCGTTCAGAATGAGGTCGCTGCCGATATTGCTGGTCAGGATTATGATGGTATTCTTGAAGTCCACAGTCCTGCCCTGCCCGTCGGTTATCCTGCCGTCATCGAGCACCTGAAGGAGAACGTTCAGCACATCGGGATGAGCCTTTTCGACCTCATCGAAGAGCAGTACGCAGTAGGGACGCCTGCGCACGGCTTCGGTGAGCTGGCCGCCCTCGTCATAACCGACATATCCCGGAGGTGCGCCGATCAGACGGGAAACGGAGTATTGCTCCATGTATTCGCTCATATCTATACGAACCATGTTCTTCTCATCGTCAAACAGAGCTTCGGCGAGCGCTTTGCAAAGCTCGGTCTTGCCGACGCCCGTAGGTCCGAGGAAGAGGAAGGAGCCTATCGGGCGGTTCGGGTTCTGTATGCCCGCACGCGAACGGAGTATTGCGTCCGCAACGCGCTGAACCGCTTCATCCTGACCGACTATACGGTTGTGAAGCTGCTTGTCGAGATGCAGGAGCTTCTTCCTTTCGCTCTCAACGAGCTTGGATACGGGGATACCCGTCCAGCGTGAGACGACTTTTGCAATCTCATCGCTCGTCACATGGTCACGGAGCAGCGTATTTTCACGGCTCGACGCGGCTTCCTCCTCCTTTGCAAGCTCCTTCCGGAGCGTGGGAAGCTCGCCGTATTTGAGCTGCGCCGCACGGTTGAGGTCGTAATCGTTCTCCGCCTTGGCTATCTCCGCGTTCACGGCTTCGATCTTCTCGCGGAGCTGCTGTACCCTGCCTATCGCACTGCGCTCTGCATCGTATTTAGCCTTCATTACGCTCCATTTCTCACGGAGAACGGAAAGCTCCTTGCGTATTTCTTCAAGATGCTCCTTGGTTTTTTCGTCCGTCTCATCCTTCAGCGCCTGCTCCTCTATCTCATGACGCATAATATCACGGGAGATTTCATCCATTTCGATGGGCAGGGAGTTCATCTCGGTCTTTATCATTGCGCAGGCTTCATCCACAAGGTCGATAGCCTTATCGGGGAGGAAACGATCCGAGATATAGCGGTTGCTGAGCGTTGCCGCGGCGATAAGGGCATTATCGTTGATCTTGACGCCGTGGTAGACCTCGTAACGCTCTTTAAGCCCTCTGAGAATGGATATTGTATCCTCAACATCGGGCTCCTGCACCATAACGGGCTGGAATCTGCGCTCGAGGGCGGCATCCTTTTCAATGTATTTGCGGTATTCGTCAAGGGTCGTTGCACCGATGCAGTGCAGCTCACCCCTTGCAAGCATGGGCTTCAGGATATTGCCTGCATCCATTGCGCCCTCGGTCTTGCCTGCGCCGACGATTGTATGGATTTCATCTATGAACAGGATAATTTTGCCCTCGCTCTTTTTGACCTCGTTCAGCACCGCCTTCAGCCTCTCCTCGAATTCACCGCGGTACTTGGCTCCGGCAACGAGCGAACCCATATCGAGCGCAAATATCTTCCTGTCTTTAAGGTTATCGGGCACGTCGCCCCTTGCGATACGCAGCGCAAGGCCCTCGGCGATGGCGGTTTTGCCGACGCCGGGTTCACCTATCAGACAGGGGTTATTCTTCGTTTTTCTTGAAAGGATGCGGATGACGCTCCTGATTTCGTTATCCCTGCCGATGACGGGGTCAAGCTTCTGCTGACGGGCAAGCTCGGTGAGATCCTGACCGTATTTTGTGAGCACATCGTAGGTGCTTTCGGGGTTATCGCTGTTCACCCGAGTGTTGCCGCGCACAGCCTTGAGCGCGGAAAGATAATCATTGCGGCTGATTCCGTACTTTTTGAACAGCGCTTTGATGCTCGTATCGGGCTTTTCAATCAGGCCGAGCATCAGGTGTTCGACCGATACATAGCTGTCTCCCATGCGCTTTGCTTCCTCCTCAGCCTGCGAGAGCGCGGATCCGAGGTCGCTTGTCATGTATTTGCCTGCTTCGCCGCTCCCGAGCGTGGGCAGCTTCGCTATCTCCGCATCAATATCGGCGAGCATTGCCTGAGCGTCCTTGCCCATAGAGGTAAAGAGCTGGAAATTTAGGTCGTCCCTTTCATCCAACAGCGCATGGAGAAGATGCATTTCCGTGATCTCGGGGTTTCGCCTGTCACGGGAAAGCTCCTGAGCATGGTTGATGCTTTCAATGCTTTTTTCTGTCAGTTTTTCAAAATTCATATCTATTTCTCCTTTCTTACGGGAGCTGAGTCCCGATGAAGAGATATATTGCTATTTTCTGTAAGCTTCCCATTATTCATACCTGCTTTCATTCCCGACGGAAATCGGGCCGCCCATGGGAAGCCATATCCGTTGTTAGCACTCATCTCTTTCGAGTGCTAACAAATTATAGCACGAATCGTAGGGAAGTAAACAAATGACACTGAAAAATCACTAAAATGACAAGAAATTGACAAATTTATCCCGCTGCGTACCCAAAAAGCATAAACAAAAAACAGCAGGAAACTTTTTACGGTCTTCTTTGCTGTTCTTTGTTTTCCGAAATGAAGAAACCCGATTTTTGTGCTAAGTGCCGGAGAAATTTTCATGGATGAGCGGATGGTATGCGGGCTTCGCCGGCGGCTCTTCAAGCGTCGGCTTCCGTATCCATCGGCATATCCGCTCAATCTGCCATAACGGCGGACGGGGTTCCGCTCTGTTTCGCCGAGCCCTAATCACCGAGGCCGAGTATTATAATAATCTGCTCATAAAGAGGATCTGTTTCCAACACAATAAAATACTTCTCGGCAAGGCATTGCTTAAGAACAGCCTCATCATTCAAACTGAGTTGATTGGTGCTGAGAACATTTACCATTGCTTCGAGCATATCCCGGTCTATTGCCTGAAGATCGTCAACCGTTTCGGCGAACATCCCCGGATAGTACCTGCCGACAATCTCCATACCGCTTGAGAACAACGCTCTCAGCTGTTCCGCCCTTTCCTCCGCAGCCCGGGCCTTTTCGTTGAGTATTGCAATTTCCTCGTCGGTAAAACCGCTTTCGCAGCTCGAACCCGGATTCTGCTGACTCCCGATAACAGCCTGCCGCTTCAGCTGCTCTTGGTATTGAATCGCCTGCTCCCGCGTCAGCTTTATGCTTGAAGCCTCATCAAAAGGAATGGCTTCCCCGATGATTTTACCGTTTTCATCCAATTTGACTTCATCGTCACCCGCACCGGCCGAAGCGATGACAAAGGGCATTGCGGCAATCAAAAGAACCGCGACAACTAAAGGTATTAACTTTTTCATTTTCACTGTTTACCTCAACTTTCTTTAAATTGCTTTAATGATAGCTTTTCGCGCTTGTTGTGTTCTAATTAAGCTTAAATATGCAAACCGGATAAACCTTTATAATCCCCCCCTCTCGCATTCAAAATTAAAGACTTTTTTAGCAGGATGCCTGCGCGTCCCGAGGCAAGTGAGCAAAGTACAGCTTGTAATTCAAATATACAGCACGGGGATGATTTTGTCAATATGTATTTTAGAATATATTATACACGCGACCAAAAATGTATCCCGAAGGCGGTTTCTATCGCGGTACATTCCCCGCAAATCCTTTTTTTCAAATAATATTTAAATTTTTGCCCAAAATACCCTTGACAACTTGATTTTTGGGTGGTATTCTGTTTCAGTGCGCAATTAGAGTGACGATGCTGCGCCTCTTTAGTATGTGTACGCGAAACCTCGTTATGAAAATATCCCTTCCAAGGGGTTGCAAGGGATTTTCTTAATATAAAAAAACTAAAAAACTATTAAGGAGAACTTTCATGCCCACAATTAACCAGTTGGTCAGAAAGAGCAGGGAAAAGGTAGAGTATAAGTCCAATTCCCCCATTTTGAAGCAGTGCCCCCAGCGCCGCGGCGTTTGCACGGCAGTCCGCACTCTCACCCCGAAGAAGCCGAATTCCGCGCTTCGTAAAATCGCACGTATCCGTCTTACCGACGGCCTCGAAGGTACCGGTTACATCCCCGGCATCGGACACAATCTGCAGGAGCACTCCGTCGTTCTTATCAGGGGCGGCAGAGTAAGGGATCTTCCCGGTGTCCGTTACCACATCATCCGCGGCGCTCTTGATACCGCAGGCGTTGCAAAGCGTATGCAGGCCCGCAGCCGTTACGGCGCAAAGCGTCCCAAGAAGTAAGGAGGTAAACTATGTCCAGGAGAGGTTCAGTCCCCAAGAGGGAAGTTCTTGATGATCCTATTTACGGCGGCAAGCTCGTAACCAAGCTCATCAATCAGGTTATGCTCGACGGCAAGCGCGGCACTGCCCAGAAGGCATGCTACGGTGCATTCGACATCATCCGCAATAAGACCGGCCGCGAACCCCTCGAGGTTTTCGAGGAGGCCATGAATAACGTTATGCCCGTTCTCGAGGTCAAGGCTCGCCGTATCGGCGGTTCCACCTATCAGGTACCTATCGAGATCCGTCCCGAGCGCCGTCAGACCCTCGGCCTGCGCTGGCTCGTCACCTACTCCCGCAACAGGAGTGAGAGGACCATGCAGGAGAAGCTTGCAGGCGAAATCATGGATGCAGCCAATCAGCAGGGCTCCGCTTTCAAGAAGAAAGAGGATGTACACAAGATGGCAGAGGCCAACAAGGCATTTGCACATTTCAGGTATTGATCCCGGCGCAATCCTATTTTGCCTTTCGGAATATCCGAAAAACCGCTTAAAAGCAAAATCTGCGGAAAGGAGGTTACGCTATGCCGAGAAAAACTGCGCTTGAGGCGACTCGCAATATAGGCATTATGGCCCATATAGACGCAGGAAAGACCACAACGACCGAACGCATACTTTTTTATACGGGTAAGATACACCGTATGGGCGAGGTGCATGAGGGAGCTTCCACCATGGATTACATGGAGCAGGAACGTGAGAGGGGCATAACCATCACCTCCGCCGCTACCACTACCTATTGGCGCGGCTGCCGTATCAACATCATCGATACCCCCGGTCATGTCGATTTCACCGTCGAAGTCGAAAGATCCCTCAGGGTTCTGGATGGTGCGGTTGCGGTATTCTGCGCAAAGGGCGGCGTTGAGTCCCAGAGCGAGACCGTCTGGCATCAGGCGGAAAAGTATCATGTTCCGCGCATTGCATATGTCAACAAGATGGATATAGTCGGTGCTGACTTCGGCAATGTAATGGAAATGATGCGCACGAGGCTCGGCGCAAAGCCGGCAGCCATTCAGCTCCCCATCGGAGTCGAATCCTCCTTCCGCGGCGTCATAGACCTTGTTGAGATGTGCGCGAGGGTCTATTACGATGAAGAGGGCGAGGATGTCAGAAGGGAAGAGATCCCGGAGGATATGCTCGATGAAGCGGAAGCTGCGCGAAATGAGCTCATCGAAGCCGTTGCCGACGAGGATGACGAGCTGACCATGCTCTACCTTGACGGCGAGGAGATCCCGAATGATATGCTCAAACGGGCTATCCGTTCGGCTGCGATAAATAATCATGCTGTTCCCGTATGCTGCGGCTCAAGCTATCGCAACAAGGGCGTTCAGCCCCTGCTCGATGCCATCGTCGATTACCTTCCCTCACCCCTCGATGTGCCTCCGGTTGAGGCCACGAGCCGTGACGGAAAGAAGACCATCGAGGTACATCCTTCGGATGATGAAGCTTTTTCCGCACTTGCATTCAAGATTGTGAGCGATTCATATGTCGGAAAGCTCGCATTCTGCAGGGTGTATTCGGGAACTGTCAAGGTGGGGCAGGTCGTGCTGAACTGCAATAAAGCGAAGCGTGAGAGGATAACCAAGATACTCCTCATGCATGCCGACAGCCGCACCGAGGTCGAAGAAGCCTACGCAGGCGATATCGTCGCATTCGTCGGCCTTCGCGATACCGTAACGGGTGAGACCCTCGCAAGCGAGGGAAGGCCCCTGCTTATGGAGTCCATGGAGTTCCCCGAGCCCGTCATCAAGATTGCGATTGAGCCCAAGACGAAGGCAGGTCAGGAAAAGCTGACAGCAGCTCTCGCCAAGCTCTCCGAGGAGGATCCGACCTTCCGCACCTATGCGGACAGCGAAACGGGTCAGACCATCATCGCAGGCATGGGCGAGCTGCATCTCGATATCATCGTTGACAGGCTGATACGAGAATTCAAGGTTGAATGCCGCGTCGGCAAACCCCAGGTCGCCTATCGCGAAACCATCAGGAAGACGGTGCGCACAGTCGGAAGCTACATCAGGCAGAGTGCCGGTGCAAAGGGCATATACGGTCACTGCGTTGTGGAGTTCAGCCCCGGCGAACCGGGCAGCGGCTTCAAATTCGAGAACCTTACCGCTCCGGATGTGCTCCCCGAGGAGTATGCTGCTGCGGTAAAGCAGGGTATCATCGAAGCAAGCGCGAGCGGCGCACTCGGCGGCTACGAGGTCATCGACTTCTCCGCCAAGCTCGTCGGCGGCAGCGTGAACGAGACCGATTCCTGCGAAATGGCCTACAAGGTCGCAGGCAGCCTTGCATTCCGCGAGGCATGCGCAAAGGGCGACCCGGCATTGCTCGAACCCTTCATGAACTGCGAGATCGTGGTTCCCGATGAGTTTTTAGGCGATATTATGGGAAACCTGAATTCAAGAAGGGGTCAGATTCTGGAGACAGAAATCCGTCCCGGCTCCCAGCAGTGCATTCATGCGCTCGTGCCGCTCAAGGAAATGTTCGGCTACGCCACCGATCTCAGGTCGCGAACCCAGGGCAGAGGCACCTTCTCCATGCATTTCGACCATTACGAAGAGGTTGCCGGGAACCTTGTCGACAAAATACTTGGTATAATATACTAATCGGATGAAGATTTTGGGCATTTTGCCAAAAATATAGTCCGTTACGGCAAATTCTATGCTTGCAAAATCGTAATGCATAGGCTATAATACTTTAGAAAAATTAAAATCACTATTCCATCAGGAGGAATTCAAAAAATGGCAAAGCAGAAGTTCGAAAGAACCAAACCGCATGTAAACATCGGCACCATCGGTCATGTTGACCATGGTAAGACTACCCTCACCGCAGCTATCACCATGGCTCTTTCCCAGGAAGGTCATGCTGCTGCAATGCGCTATGACGAAATCGACAAGGCACCCGAAGAGAAGGCTCGTGGTATAACCATCAACACCGCTCACGTTGAGTACGAGACCGAGCATCGTCACTATGCACATGTTGACTGCCCCGGCCACGCTGACTATGTTAAGAACATGATCACCGGTGCTGCACAGATGGACGGCGCTATCCTCGTTGTTTCCGCAGCTGACGGCCCCATGCCCCAGACCCGTGAGCACATCCTGCTTTCCCGTCAGGTCGGCGTTCCCTACATCGTTGTCTTCATGAACAAGGTTGACCAGGTTGACGACGAAGAGCTCCTCGAGCTCGTTGAAATGGAAATCCGTGAGCTCCTCAGCGAGTATGATTTCCCCGGTGACGAGATCCCCATCATCAAGGGCTCCGCTCTTAAGGCTCTCGAAGCTCTGACCGCAGGCAAGATCGCAAAGGAAACCCCCGAGTGCCAGTGCATTTTCGAGCTCATGGATGCAGTAGACAGCTACATCCCCGAACCCGAGCGCGCTTCCGACAAGCCCTTCCTTATGCCTGTTGAAGACGTATTCACCATCACCGGCCGCGGTACCGTTGCTACCGGCCGTGTTGAGCGCGGTGTTGTTAAGGTAAACGATCCCGTTCAGATCGTCGGTCTCCGTGAAACCAAGCAGACCGTTGTTACCGGCGTTGAAATGTTCCGTAAGCTCCTCGATCAGGCTATCGCAGGCGATAACATCGGTGCTCTTCTCCGCGGTATCCAGAGGTCCGAAGTTGAGCGCGGCCAGGTTCTGGCAAAGCCCAACTCCATCCATCCCCACACCCACTTCAATTCCGAGGTTTACGTTCTGACCAAGGAAGAGGGCGGCCGTCATACCCCCTTCTTCTCCGGCTATCGTCCCCAGTTCTATTTCAGGACCACCGACGTTACCGGCGTCATCAAGCTCCAGGAGGGTGTTGAAATGGCAATGCCCGGCGACAACGTTCGCATGGAAATCGAGCTCATCACTCCTATCGCAATGGATGAAGGTCTCCGCTTCGCTATCCGTGAAGGCGGCCGTACCGTTGCTTCCGGCGTCGTTGCAAAGATCCTTGAATAATCTATTATCAACAGAATCACTAAGGGTTGCCGCTTCTGCGGCAGCCCTTTTCTGACCGTGAAAGTGTTTTTTCAGGAGGAAGGAGAGCGGAAAATGAAGAAATTTGAAAGAATTTTGCTGTATTTTGCACTGATAGTCATTATAGCAGGGTGCTTTTTTGCCGTATCCTGCGGAGAACCGAATGCGGAGCAGAACACCCCCGAGCAGAAGGCATCACCGGGGCTTTCCCTGATCGATGCCGACGGCAATACCGTTATGCTCTCCGATTTTGTCGGTAAGACCGTCGTAATAAATTTCTGGGCGACATGGTGCAGCCCCTGCGTTGGCGAGCTTCCGGAATTCTATGATGTTTACAAGGAGTATTCGGACAGGGTGGAATTCCTGTTCGTCAATATTCAGGAGGCATCGGATGAGGAGCATGTCAAAGCCTTTCTCGCCGACAACGGCTACGAGCTGCCGCTGTACTTCGACCCGAGCTTAGAGCTTCAGATGCGTTTCGATGTTACCGCTATTCCTACTACGGTTTTCATAGATGCATGCGGAGAATATGAAAAAACACAGGTCGGCTCCATGAGCCGCGATGAGCTAATCGCCATCATCGAGGACCTAATCCCGAAGGGCTGATAAAACCAATCGGCACTTAATAAAAGACGCCCCCGAATTTTCGGGAGCGCCTTATTAACATGAGCGTGAACAGGAATTCGGATTTTATCTGTAATTCAGTGCGGTGCGGATAGCCTTCCTGAACGGAGGAAGCAGTGCGATGACTGCGCAGATGGCAACATCCGCAAGAAGATAAGGAGCATTATAGACGAAGGAAGCTACGAAGTTCGCGCTGAGCATCTCGCCGAAGGCAACGCCGGTTACAGCGTCGGCACCGATCATAACGTATTCACCGAATACGAGCATGCCGGATACGAGGTGGCAGATAAAGCGTGCGACACCTCCGATAAGTACGGAGAAAACGAGGTTGTTTTCACCGCGAACGAGTCCGCCGAGGCCAATGGCCATGAATGCGATCGGGTAGTCGAGCAGGAACTGAAGCCAGTGTACAACGTAACCGCCCTGGAAGTACTGGAGGAAGCCGTAGACAAGACCTGCCAGAAGACCCCATTTAAGGCCGTAACGGTTCGCATAGATCATCAGCGGAAGCATGCTTGCAAGCGTGATAGAACCGCCGAGGGGCATGGAGAAGAGCTTAATGTAGCTGAGTACGAAGGCAATCGCGATGCAGAGCGCGCCGTGGACGAGTATGAGCGTTGCGCTTTCCTTTTCCTTCTTAGCGGGCGCAGGCTCGGCTTCATGATGCTTGCTGCGCAGCACGAGATAAACTATCAGCGCTGCCGCAAGTACGATAGCCGAGATGAACATGATCCACTCGGTCGTTTCGAGTCCCTTGAGCTTCTCAAGAAGCACAAACTTAATGCCGTCAAAATACATATTTTCCTTTCCGAAAATCAAATGCCTCCGCAAACGGTGCGGAGGCATGAAGCACAATTTCCGTACCGCTTCCCTACGCAGGTATTACCCCAACAGGTTCAAAGGTTCTATCTCAGTATGCTTGCCCGAAGGCAGCATACGCACCCAGCGGATGTATTCGATTTTCAAAAAGCATTGTACCACCGCAGCGCGGAAAAATCAATATGAAGATACAAAATAATTGACACATATTAAATAGGAAAGAACTTCCGTGGATGTGCAAAATATATGTTGACATATCGGGAAAATTGTGATTAAATAGCAAAGGTCTTTAAAGATGGTACCGTGATGCCGGCAAGACGAAATACCCCGATGGGGATAATTGGATCAGGATGAAGTATGTCCAAGCCTTGCCGTGCGCGGCAAGGCTTTTTTGCACCGAAAAAAATTCGGAGGAAAACAAAATGAAACTCGTCTATGACGTCAACGAAAGACCCAAATTCAGCAAGAATTTGGTATTCGGCTTCCAGCAGCTGCTTGCTATCATAGCCGCAACCATGCTCGTTCCCGTGCTCGTGAATGCCGCAACAGGAACCGAACTCCTCAGCCAAGCCGCCGCGCTTTTCGGCGCAGGCATCGGTACCCTCGTTTACATCCTCTTCACCAAGCGTAAGAGCCCCGTCTTCCTCGGCAGCTCCTTCGCCTTCATCAGCCCCCTGATCGGCGCAACCGCTTTCGGCGCGTTCGGCATAATCATCGGCGCAGTCGTCGCCGGTCTTGTCTATGCCGTCATCGCGCTCGTTATCCACTTCGTCGGAACCAAGTGGGTCGAGAAGCTCCTTCCCCCCGTCGTCATCGGACCGACCGTTGCTCTCATCGGTCTCAGCCTCTGCTCGAGCGCGATAAGCAATGTCACCACTGCTCCCACCGGCGAATATAACCTCATCTGCATCCTCGTCGGTCTTATCACCTTCGGCGTCACCGTCCTTGCTTCCGTCAAGGGTACCAAGGGCATGAAGCTCATCCCCTTCATAATCGGCATCGCTGCGGGCTATATCGCAGGCTCGATCTTCACCGTTATCGGAAATCTTACAGATACCGCTTACCTCGAGATAATTGATTATTCCCCCATCGTAAATAACTTCAAGCCCATTGAATTCGCAAGCTTCATTGCTCTGCCGAAATTCACCTTTGTTGAGGCATTTGATGAAATCATGAACGGCACCTCCGCCGTTAAGACCTTTGCCGATGTCATCTCCATAGTCGTGCTCTTTGCCCCCGTAACTTTCGTAGTCTTCGCAGAGCATATTGCGGATCATGAGAACCTCAGCTCCGTTATCGGTCATGACCTCATCAAGGATCCCGGCCTCAAGCGTACCGTCCTCGGCGACGGCATCGGCTCCATCGCAGGCGCACTCTTCGGAGGCTGCCCCAATACCACCTACGGCGAGAGCGTCGGCTGCGTAGCGATTACCGGCAATGCTTCCGTATCCACCACCGTTATGACCGCCTTCATGGCGATCCTGCTCTCCTTCTGCGCTCCCTTCGTCGCATTCGTCAACACCATCCCCACCTGCGTCATCGGCGGTATCTGCATCGCGCTCTACGGCTTCATTGCTGTCAGCGGTCTCAAGATGCTCTCAAAGGTTGACCTCGGCGAGAGCGAAAACCTCTATGTCGTCAGTGCCATCCTCGTTACCGGTATAGGCGGTCTCGTACTGAACTTCGGCTCCGTTGAGATCTCCTCCATTGCCACTGCTCTCATCGTCGGCATCATCATCAAGCTTATCGTCGGCAAGAAAAAGGACGCTAAGGAAGAAACGATTGAAAAATAAGCGATTACAGGTTGATTCCCAAGGGGCTGCCGCATTAACCCCGGCAAAATCAAACCGGGCGGCGAATCGAAGCGGCACCCAAAAGAGTCAGAAACATGAATTGAATTAAGCAGCTTTAAGGGCATGCCCTCTTTGAAGAACAGGGGCAAGCCCTTTCGCTTTTTCGGCGGTTATTGCAGAAGGTATGTCTAATAGATGGGATGCAGCCAAAAGTGCAGATAGGTTTTCCTTTAACGAATGATTGATTTATGTGAAAATCAGTTTGAAGGCTATGTCGGGATGCCGCTTGACATCCCATAATCCCTTGGCTAAAATTAGAAAAAACTTATTTCCGTATAGGAGGGCATATGGTCAATATCGGCAACGACTGGGACGAAATACTGAAGGACGAGTTCAAAAAGGATTATTACCTTGCGCTCAGAAGCTTTCTTGCTGCCGAGTATCGCACGAGGACGATCTACCCGAACATGTACGATATATTCAACGCTCTGAAATACACCTCGTTTCAGGCTGCAAAGGTCGTCATCATCGGTCAGGACCCGTACCACGGCGCAGGTCAGGCGCATGGGCTCTGCTTTTCCGTAAAAAAAGGCATCGAACCGCCGCCCTCGCTTAAAAATATATACAGGGAGCTTCAAAGCGACGTCGGTTTCACCATACCCGATCACGGGGACTTGACCGCATGGGCGAAGCAGGGCGTACTTCTTCTGAACAGCGTTCTTACAGTCAGAGCGCATGAACCCAACAGCCACAAGGGTATGGGCTGGGAGCTCTTCACCGATCGCGTTATCGGAGAGCTCAACAATAAGAACACTCCCGTAGTTTTCCTGCTCTGGGGCGCAAATGCAAGAAACAAGGCCAAAATTATCACAAATCCGATTCATGTCAAGCTTGAAACCGTCCATCCGAGCCCGCTTTCGGCGTATAACGGCTTTTTCGGCTGCAAGCATTTCTCGAAAACCAACGAAATACTGATTTCTTCCGGACAATCTCCCATCGACTGGCAGCTGTAAAAGTATTCCTACGCAGACTTTAGCTCCGAGAACTAATAGGAATATATGATTTTTAGCTGAAAGAATGCTTGCAAATTAATCGTCGGGATAGTATAATGTACTCGATGCACTTTAGATTGCCTAAATGGCAACGCAATGAAGCTGCATTAAATAAAATCAGCCGTGAATACGGCAAAGAAAAAATCATGGAAGGAGATTTTTGCATGAAAAAGTTTCTCGCACTGCTGATGACTGTAGCAATGGTACTTTCCCTTGTTGCTGTTCCCACATTGGCAGACATCCCCGAAGATGAAGTTTGCTTCTTCATCGACGATTACACTGCAAATGCAGGCGACACGATCACTGTCCCCGTACTTATTTATAATTACGAAGGCAATGCTCATGGTC
The DNA here is from genome assembly GCA_004556165.1 of Clostridiales bacterium. GTDB lineage: Bacteria > Bacillota > Clostridia > Christensenellales > CAG-138 > PeH17. Next base: position 26,445 of record SFIR01000034.1, read on the forward strand.
TTGCAATGCATGTAACCTATGACCCCTCAGTTCTTGAGGTGACCAATGTAACCAGAGGCGATTGGCTCACCAATGCTCTGCTTGAGGTCGGTGCAACAGTCATTATTGACTACACCACTCTTGCAGAAGAGGGCAAGATCGCAATCGGCATGATGTGCCCCACCGATCCTGCTCCCGCAGCAGAAAGCCCCGAGACCATCGTCACCATCAGCTTCACCGTTAAGGCTGATGCAGTTCCCGGCACCTATGATTTCGGTTATTGGTTCCCCGAAACCGCAGCATTCTTCAACATGCCCGTCGGCGCAACCACCGGCACTGATATCCCCCATACCGATATCGCCGGACAGCTCACTGTTGAGGGTGAAGTACCTCCCGTAGATCCCACCGAGCCTCCCGTAGATCCCACCGAGCCTCCCGTAGCAAGCGATCTCGATGAAGCTCTGAACGTACCCGGCGGCACCATTCACTTCACCTCCGAGGGCGCATACCCCTGGCAGGTAGTTGAGAATTATGCAGAGAGCGGCAACCACAATGTTTCTTCCTCCTCTTCCAGCGTATCCTGCGTTGTAACTGCTGAAGAAGGCGACATCGTTCAGTTCCTCTTCCAGTCCAACGGCGAAGGCACCAGCAACTACTGGGATAAGTTCCAGTTCTTCGTAGACGGCGTAGAGCAGTTCG
>SFIR01000035.1 GCA_004556165.1 Clostridiales bacterium
CAGGAATACAAATGCCCTGCATGCGGCGGCGCACTTGAATTCAACAGCGGCATTCAGAAGATGAAATGCCCCTACTGTGATACGGAATTTGAGATGTCCATGCTTGAGGAATTGGATGATGTTCTGAATAACGAGGGCAAAGACGATCTGAACTGGGATACCAGTGCGGGTTCAGAATGGACATATGATGAGGAATCCAAGCTTCGTTCGTACGTTTGCAAATCCTGCGGCGGAGAGATAGTCGGCGATGAAAACATGGCAGCAACGTCATGCCCGTACTGCGGCAACCCGGTCGTAATGATGGATAATTTCTCAGGCATGCTGAAGCCCGATTACGTTATCCCATTCAAGCTCACTAAGGAGGATGCGATCAAGGGCCTTCAGGAGCATCTGAAGGGCAAAAAGCTTCTTCCAAAGGTATTCAAGGATCAAAACCATATCGAGGAGATTAAGGCCATTTATGTGCCGTTCTGGCTCTTCGATGCCGATGCCGATGCTGATATAAGGTACAATGCGACCCGTGTCCGTACATGGAGCGACAGCAGGTATGATTATACCGAGACCGAATTCTACAAGGTAATCCGTTCGGGAAGCCTGAGCTTTGACCATGTCCCCGTTGATGGTTCAAAGAATATGCCCGATGACCTGATGGAATCGATCGAACCCTATTCCTTCACGGATGCAGTCGATTTTCAGACGGCATATCTTGCAGGCTACCTTGCGGATAAATATGATGTTGACGCCGAACAGAGCGTGGAGAGAGCAAATGCCCGTGTCAAAAAGAGTACCGAGCAGAGCTTCGCTTCTACCGTGAGCGGCTATACGACGGTAATGCCCGAGAATACGAATATTCGCCTTCATGACGGCAAATCTAAGTATGCGCTCTATCCCGTTTGGCTGCTGAATACCGAATGGAACGGGCAGAAATACACCTTTGCAATGAACGGCCAGACCGGCAAATTCGTCGGCGACCTTCCCGTTGACAAAGCAGCTAAGAACAAGATGTTCTTGGGCATAACTCTCGGCGTCGCCGCCGCAGCTTACCTGCTGCTGACGCTTATAGAGCTTCTGTAAGGGAGGAAAAGAATTATGAAAAAAAGAATTATTATCATCGCCCTTACGCTTATCCTGGCTGCAATGTTCGCTTTCCCGAGCTTTGCAGATGATAGCATTCCGCGGTATTATGACGAATACAGCCTGCTCCTCTCCGATGATGAGGAAGCTTCAATAAACGCTAAACTCGAGGAGATGAGCGATAGGCTTGATGCCGATGTCGTGATTTGGGTAACGTACTTCTTCGGCAATCTCGATGAGGAAAGCTTCATTGACGCATGCAGAAAGCACATCAGCAACAACTTTGGATATAAGTCCAACGGTTATGTAATCATGATGATCGACATCGAAGAGGAAGAAACCCACCTCTATATATATTCTGAAGGCAAGGTCGCATCAAAGGCATTCAGCGATGAGTTTTTTGATGATCTCGGCGATGATGTAATTAGCCTTATGGAAAGCGACAAGTGCTTTGACGCAATGAATAAGTATGCGGACAGCTGCGATGAAGCAATTACCGAATCGCAGAAGGTAAAATATTTCAGCGTCAAAAGGCTGATAATTGCTGCGGTAATAGGTCTTATAATAGGCGCCTCCGTTACGGGTTCAAATAAGGCTAAGCTCAAGACTGTACGCAGTAAGACGGAAGCGAACTATTATGTCCGCGAGGGCAGCATGACCGTAACCGACAGCCGCGATATCTATCTATACTCCAAGGTGACCAGAACTGAGAAACCGAGGAATGACGGCAGCTCAGGCTCATCCGGCTCTTCGCATTCTGTATCGTCGGGATTAAAGAGCGGTAAGAGGTAAAGTCAAAGATTATGGATTATGCAGGATAAAACCGAAATATTTAGTTGAATCCTTCTTTCCTTAATTATTTCTGCCTTTCATAAAAAGCTGTACAGTTGCTGAATCCAACTCTCGACCGGAGGCGGCATCGAGTGCAGCGAGTGACGGAAGGCATCAATACTTCGGGATCAACAAGGGCTGTGTCAAAATCAATCATTTTGATACAGCCCTGTTTTCGTTAAGAAATGCAACACCCATATCGGCGGCTGACGTCAGCCGTTATTCCTTTCAATCTTCCTTATCATCTTAAAATCGCTGAGAAGCGTACCGTCCTTAAGGCGGATGGCGTTAGGAAGCTCGCCCGTGATGACGAAGCCCATCTTTTCATAGAGACGCATTGCCCTTGTATTGCCCTCAACGACATCAAGCTCGAGCTGAATGATATTTTCGTTTTCCTCCGCAATGCGGATCATTTCCCGAAACATCCTCGTTCCGATGCCGAGCCCCCAATATTCCTTCAGAAGCGCAATCGCAACGTCCGCACGGTGCTTACGCTTGATGCCGGTATAAAAGGTCAGTTGGCAATTGCCTGCTATTTTGCCGTCAACGATACACATGAGCATGAGCACGTTCTCGGAGGCGTTCACCCTTTCAAAGAGCTCTCTCTCGCCCTCGGGGGTGTATTTGCCGCATTCCTCGGGATACCTCAAAAGGAAATTCGTTTCACCTGCGGTTGTGCGCAGGTATTCGAGCGTACCTTCGATATCCTCCTCACGCGGATTGCGCAGCACTGCTCTGCGTCCGTCCTTCAATTCAAAGTCAATATCATTTATCAGCATTTTTCGTCTCAACCTCCTTCAAAAAATCAAATATGTGATCAAAATATCCCTCATTGCCGCCGAGCTGGGCTGCGGCGTGCCCCTGACCGGGGACGATGAGGAGCTGCTTTGCAGTCGGGCAAACGCCATACATGAGCTTCGAATTCTCGGCAAGGACATAGTTATCATCCGCTCCGTGGACGAAGAACATCGGGTATTTGGCATTCCGCACGCAGTCTATGGGTTTTTCGCGGTCAAATCCGAACCCGAACTGCTTTTTGTACTCCTTTTCAAGCATATTGAGCAGTGGCCAAGGGGGCAGGTGAGCAAGGAACTTAATCATATGAGCGAATTCATCGCGTATCGAAGCAAAAGCGCAGTCGGATACGATGGCTTTGACATTCGGAAGCTCTTTATCCGAAAGCATGCAAGCGGTCGAACCGCCCATTGAGCAGCCGTGGATGATGATACTTCCGTTTGGGAACTTATCCGCAATGAGCTTAATAAACAGCTGTGCATCCTCGCTTTCCGCAGGCCCGAAACCGGTATACTCGCCTTCGCTTTCACCGCAGGCACGGTTGGTGATGAGAAGCAGGTTATATCCTCGGTTCAGGTATTCAAGACCGACCGTTGCAAAGTCATAAAAGCCATATGAATGGTAGCCGTGGATACAGATAGCGGTTTTGTCGGTCGCCTCTTCATTAGTAAAGAAATGTCCGACTATCTTGAGCCCGTCCTTGGTTGTGACGGTGAAAAGCTCATGGGGCAGGGAAGCGAGGATGGGCTCATTCTTTTTCGTCAGCTCAAGCAGCTTCGGAAAGCTTTCGCCCATGGTTTTGTAAGCGGTTCGGTCCATAGTGTCGGAGGACCACATGCCGACATTGCCGAATACACCGTCAAATAGTTTATGACTGAGTTTACTCATATCTATGCACCTTCATTATTGCTAAGCGTGGCATCAAGCTTTTTGAACAGACTTCTGAGAGTGAATACGGCAGCAACGGCGAGCACGATTTCAGCGGCAAACTGTGCGTAAGCGAGGCCGTAGACGGGGAAAAGCTTATTCAGCACGATGAGCGCAGGAATTTCGAGTGCGATCTTGCGCAGAAAAGCAAAGATAAGAGCTTTTTTGCCCATGCCGCAAGCCTGAAATACGCCGACGGCAAGGAAGTCCATCGCGAGGAAGGGCTGGGCGAGCGCAAAACCTCTGAGAAATCTTGAACCGAATGCGACGACATCCGGATCCGACATGAAGAGCCTGATAAGTGGCGAGGAGAAAACGCTGAAAAGCACCGTACACAGCGTAAGAAAGCCAATGGAGATGCAGGCGGAGAATCCAACGGTATCGCGCATTCGCTTAACATTCCTGCTGCCGTAATTATAGCCTATCAGCGGCATAACTCCCTGGGAAATACCCATGGAGATATACATCGGTATCATGCCTATTTTCTGCGAAATGCCCATTGCGGCAACGGCTGCGTCACCGGCAGCGGCAGTGAGGTTATTAAGTACGGTCATACCGGTGACATTGAGCAGATTCTGTATCGAAGCGGGTATACCGACTCCGCAGATGCCGAAAACGATGTTCCTTTTGAAGCTGACCTTTCTCGGGTCGATGCAGACAAAGGTGTTCCTGCGCCTGACGATAAGCAAAACGAAGAAATAAAGGCATGCAATGCAGTTTGATATAAAGGTCGCAAGGCCTGCGCCTGCGGCGCCCATGCCGAGAACGAGGATAAAGATGGGGTCGAGTATAATATTCAGTATGCATCCGCTCATCGTTCCTATGCTCGCATGGAGAGTCGCGCCCTCCGAACGCACAAGGTATGCCATAACAACATTAAGTATCGACGGAACGGCGCCGAGGCATACGGTCCAGAACATATAATCAGCGGTCGTTGAAAGATTATCTCCGCTCGCACCGAGGAGCCTGAGCAGCGGACCGAGGAATACGGAGACGAGTATGGAAAGCAGCAGTCCGAAGCTGACTGCGCCCCAGAAACCGAAGGCGCTCGCCCTATGCACGGTATCGTAATCCTTGCTGCCGATGCTGCGGCTCATCATGCTCGATGCGCCGACTCCGAATAGGTTATTGACCGCATTGAATGCGAGCATGACGGGTGCTGCAAAGGTGACAGCGGCATTCTGTATAGGGTCGTTGAGCATGCCGACAAAATAGGTGTCGGCCATATTGTAAAGCACCATTACGAGCGAACTCAGCACCGTCGGTATCGACAGTGTCAAGACGGCCTTCGGAATGGCGGTATTTTCAAATAACTCCTGCTTGCTGACTTTATTCATATTCTTGCCTTTCAGGCAAAAGTATAAGGCGAAAAGGGAGTTTAGTCAAGGGGACAGGTATAGAACTGCACCCCATTTGTCGGACATGTGGTATATGTCAACAATTGGGGTGCAGTTCATAGCCGTCCGATTCTGTATCTGCGGAGCTAAATGCACCGAATTATGTTAATCGCTTGCAAGGTCGTTAAAATCGTAGCTTTCTTCGCTTGCGTACTTCGGGCCAATGCGCCCGGCGATCATGTATTCATTCTTGAGCGGATCATAAAAGACATGCTTGATTATCCTGAAATTCTCTATGCTGCCCGTGGAGGGGACATGCGTCCTCGGTCCGGTGCAGGGGTGAAGAATATCTCCGATCATGATATGCTTTTCGTCAACATACGATATGCTGACGTCACGGTTTATGGCATCAAGGACATCCTTTTCGAGCAAATCGAGATCGAAACCCGGATACTTCGAAAATTCAAGCACAAAACCATGCTTGACATCGCCGTGCCGGCAGTCCTTACGGTATTCAGGAGGGATGTAGATTTCGCAGAGATCCTCCGCCGAATGAGCCATACGCCGATAGACGATGGATTTTGCAACTATCTTATGTATCTCGCCGGGAAGCGGACCGAAGATTGTCGGACGGTTTATTATGACTTCCTCGCCAACGCCGATAAGAAGGTCGGCATTGGTATGAAGGTACGGATAAATCATATCAAAATGCTCAACGATGACCCTTTTACCGTTGCGAACCGCATTGAGGATAGCATCCGCAAGCTCGTGCATCTGCACAAAGGCGGCTTCAAAATTGATGTCGATATGATAGGTATGCGCGCTGAAGAACCCGTCGTCACTCTGGTCGAGCAGGGGAAGCGGACGCACGTTAAGCCCGTTATCGTCATTAGTGAGCTCAAGCCCGGGGAACATGCCCTTAATTATCATGCTCTTGCCGGAACCGGCTTCGCCGATAACGCCGATGAGCTTATCGAAGGGGCTTAGATACATCTGTGCTATCTGTATGCCGAGATCGTACATCCTGTCGCGGCCGCGCGGCGCGAAGAATACGCTGTAATAATGCCCGTTCTGCATACGTCCGGAATATGACATTTTCCGTGATCCTGCCTTTTTCAATTAGTGCCGAGATTTCGGCCAAGGCAATTATACGACGGCATAAAGAAAAAAGCAATAGCCGTAATGACTATTGCCGGTATTGCTTTTAGGTTCAGCCGTTCACATAGATGCGCTTAACACGGTTGGTGATGAGGCAGGTCAGCTCATAATTGATAGTTCCGACGATCTGCGCCGCTTCCTCCGCACTCATGCCGCCGTCTCCGATGATAGTGACCTCATCGCCGGCACGGACTCCGCCGGGTTCATCATACCCATCGGTCACATCAGCCATGCAGACATCCATGCAGATTCTGCCGATCTGGGGGTAACGCTTACCGTTGATGGTGACGGTCGCTTTATTTGAAAGCCGTCTTGAGAAGCCGTCCGCATAGCCTGCCGAGATGACAGCCGTATGGGTCGTGCGCCTTGTGGTAAAGGTGCGCCCGTAGCTGATAGTTGCGCCCTGCGGCAGGGTACGGGTCTGGGTGACGCGTGCCTTCAGCGACATTACCGGCTTTAGCGGTCCGTCCTTTACGGGCTTGCTGTCGGGGTACATGCCGTAAAGGCTTATGCCGAGGCGGATGGAATCAAAATGGATGGGGCTGTTGAGGATGGCGGCGGAGTTGCTGACATGGCAGTTTTTGATGCGGATACCGCGCTCAATGAGCCTGTTGTAAACGATGGAGAAATTGCGGTACTGGAACATCGTGTATTCTGCCTGATCCGGCTCGTCCGCGGCTGCGAAATGCGTGAACATGCCGACGACGTCAAGATTGCTCATGCGGTAGATGCGTTCTGCGGCATCTGCTGCGGCGGTATGGTTCTTCTGAGCGTATATGCCGATGCGTGACATGCCGGTATCGAGAGCGATATGTACTTTGACCTTTTTATTGAGCTTTGCGGCCGCCTTATTCATGGCAATGGCATGCTCTTCATCGACGATTGCCTGCTCGATATCGAAATCGCTCAGTATCTCGGCATATTCGGGGGAGGTGTAGCCGAGGATCATTATCGGTATGGTGATGCCGCTTTTTCTCATGGCAACGGCTTCGGTGAGCGCAGCAACCGCAAACATATATGCTCCGCATTTCTGCAGGTACAGACCGCATTCCACCGCACCGTGACCGTATGCATCCGCCTTGAGAACACAGATTACCTTCCTGCCGATTCTCTTGCTCGCATATTCGAAATTATGCTTGAGCGCAGAAAGGTCGATCTCAGCCCATGAGCGGGCCTTGTCAGCTATTTCGTACATTTTTGCCTCCGATTACTGTCAATGATTATGAACCGATAAACCTTCATGAATGGCCTCATAAAAGAGGTAGAGAGCAAAGAGCATGATGATGATACCGAGTATGATGCGGATTATTTTGCTGACTCGCTCATACTTGGGGCTTGCCATGAGCTTCTGAACAAAGCCCACGCTCGTACCTGCCGCGACGGATAATACAGCATGCCCGATTGAAAAAACGAGAAGAAGCAAAGGCCCGTAGGCAAGGCCCTTTCCGCCTGCATTCGTCGCAACCGCCATCAGCGCAATGACGGCAGGGAGCGCGCAGTGCGAAGCGAAAAGACCGGCGATAAGCCCCGAAATGAATGCGCCGAGCGCACCCTTGACTCGGTTCTTTGTGAGCATGGAGCTGCTTGAGGGGATGATGCTGATAACATCCCACATCTGAAGCGCCATCAGAACGAGCAGTATCCCCATTACGATATGAAGATAGAGCTCCGCATCCTCCAAAAGCTCCCCGAGCGCGGATGCAAGCATCCCAAGAACGCAGAAAACTATGGTCATTCCGAGCGCAAAGAGAAGGCTCAGCAAAAACGCACGGCGCGTTGCCTTGCCGCCCTCGGCTACGGCTTCGCTTCCGCCGACATAGCCGATTATCAGAGGAACCGTCGAAAGCGAACAGGGCATTAGGGATGTGAGCACGCCGGAAACGAGAGCCGCAATCGGAGCAAGCCACGGGTTGCCGGCGATGGCATTGGCGATGCTTGATAATATTTCTTCCATATCGGCTAACTTTTCGATCCTTTCTTTGTAATGTTAAGAACGATTAAGTCAAAACCGGGCGTGATGAACATGATTCACCACACCCAAAGATTTATTCGTCATATTCCTTTCCCTGAGCCTGAATACGGTTGAACTCCTTTATCCTCTGATCCTTGGTGAGGAAGCGTTTACGCATTCTGATGCTCTTAGGCGTTACCTCGACAAGCTCATCATCCCTGATGAATTCGAGGCATTGTTCAAGGCTGAATTCGAGCGGCGGAGTGAGGCGAAGGGCTTCATCCGAACCCGATGCGCGCATATTGGTGACATGCTTTTTCTTGCAGACATTGACCGTGATATCCTCATTGCGTGAGCATTCGCCGACGATCTGCCCCTCATAAATGGGGTCGCCGGGACGGCAGAACAGCCTGCCGCGCTCCTGCGTGTTGAAAAGGCCATAGGAATTGGCTTCGCCGGTCTCGGATGCGATGAGCGAACCGCGTGTACGTTCGGCAATCTCGCCGGTATAGGGCTCATAATCCTTGAAAATATGGCTCATGATGCCGTTACCTCGGGTCTCGGTCAGAAGCTCACTGCGGAAGCCCATCAGGCCCCTTGCAGGTACATCGAATACGAGCCGGACGCTGCCCTGGTTTTCGTTTATCATGTTGGTGAGGACGGCGCGGCGGGTGCCGAGATTTTCCATAACGGTGCCCATGTATTCCTGGGGTACGTCAACGGTGAGCTCCTCGATGGGCTCAAGCAGATGTCCCTGCTCGTCACGCTTCATGATGACCTTCGGACGGGATACTGCAAATTCATAGCCCTGACGGCGCATGGTTTCAATAAGTATGGAGAGGTGGAGTTCGCCCCTGCCGCTGACCTTGAAGGCATCGGTGGATGCGGTCGTCTCCACGCGCATTGCAACATTCGTTTCGACTTCCTTGAAAAGCCTATCACGGATATTGCGGCTGGTGACGTATTTGCCCTCCCTGCCTGCAAAGGGGCTGGTATTTACGATAAAATCCATGCTGACGGTGGGCTCGTCGATATGCACAAAGGGCAGGGGTTCGACTGCTGTGGGGTCGCAGACCGTCTCACCGATGGATATGCCGGGAATACCTGCAAGCGCGACTATATCGCCGACGCCGACGGTCTCGGCTTCAACTCTTTTCAGCCCCTCGAACCTGTAAAGACGGGAAAGCCTTGCTTCGCGATGCTCCTCGTGATCTGCGCAGCATACGACTACGCTGCGGTTGCGGACGGCAACGCCGCGCTCAATCTTTCCGATGCCTATCCTGCCGACGTAATCATCATAATCAATGGTGGAGATGAGCACCTGAAGCGGTTCGTTTTCATCACCCATGGGCGCGGGAACATGCTTGATAATGGTATCGAAGATGGGCTGCATGCTGTGCGTAAGCTCATCAGGCTCGTAACCGGAAACGCCGTCGCGTGCGGAGGCATAGACGATGGGGAAGTCGAGCTGATCATCGTTTGCGCCGAGCTCAATAAAGAGGTTTAATACCTCGTCAACCACCTCATAGGGTCTCGCGCCGGGGCGATCAACCTTATTGATGACGACAACGGGGGTCTTGCCGAGCTCAAGCGCCTTTCTTAAAACAAATCGGGTCTGGGGCATACAGCCCTCGAAAGCATCGACGAGCAGGAGCACGCCGTCAACCATCTTGAGTATGCGCTCGACCTCACCGCCGAAGTCTGCGTGACCCGGGGTATCGACTATATTGATGCGGAAACCGTTGTAGTTTACGGATGTATTCTTGGAAAGTATGGTTATGCCGCGCTCTCGCTCGATGTCGCCGGAGTCCATGACCCTGTCCTGAACCTGTTCGTTGGCGCGAAATACGCCGCTCTGGCGAAGAAGCTGATCGACCAAGGTCGTCTTGCCGTGGTCAACATGCGCGATGATTGCTATATTGCGTATTTTTTCGTTCATTCTTTTTTGCTCCGTATGGATTATTGCCAATCTAGTATTTTATCTCCTGATTTTCCTAATTGCAATAGCTTTTTAAAATTATATAGTTTTTATGCAAATTTTCGGAAAAACAAGGACTGCCGCAGGCTCATCACGGCAGCCCTCGCTCGCCGACAAAGCCAAAAGCCAAGCCGGCAGTCTTATTTTGCGAAAATATCTATAAAACGGAGGCGGCAGGGCATGGGAGGATATGCGGCTGCCGAGGGCGGGAATGGGAATTGCGGTGAGAAAAACAGCTCAAAATATGGCGCAAAAAAGGGCTGCTGCCCAAGCGATGCGCTTTTGCAGCAGCCCGATTAGCTCAGTGAACCGGTTTATCAGAATACGAGCTTATAGTCGGAAACGATTGCAGGGTGGTTGACGACCTGATATACAGGAGCTTCAACGACGCTTGCGGAAGAACCGACGTACTTATAGAGCTGGACGTAACCATTGGTGGTGCTGGAGGTGGTGGGAGCATAGCAGAAGTTGGAATAGCTGCCCGAAGAAGCCTTGTAGCATGCATACTTGGTAACGCTGGTGCTTACCTTGTAGCGCAGGGTATGGTTGGAATAGATCCAGTTGGAGTAGCTGGTGCTGGTGGAAGGATAGAGGTCAGAATAGCTGGAGGAGCCGTAGATGCTCAGATACCTTGCATTGTAGGTGCTCTTGATCCTGCCGCCGGTGGTGGAGCTGAATGTCCAAGTGCAGTACTGAGGATCGGTGGTCCAGCCGGAAACGCCGGTGATGTTGCCGTTCTCGTCAAGAACTGCCTTAGCGGTGTAGCCGTAGTAATTGTAACCGTTGCTGTAGTAGTAGTTGTTGCTCATGGAGGGGTTGTAGTTCATGATGACATAAACTTCACCGTTGACAACGAAGCCGATCATGTAGGTATCACTGGTGC
>SFIR01000003.1 GCA_004556165.1 Clostridiales bacterium
AAGAGTACGCTAGTTTTTGTACCATCTAAAACAACACTACTCTCAAACTCCGTTATCGAGCTTTGAAAGCTCGGCTATGTTTTTGTACCATCTAAAACAACACTACTCTCAAACGCTTGTCTTATCCTGATACCGAAAACATAAGTTTTTGTACCATCTAAAACAACACTACTCTCAAACGAAAGTTTTGAGGACCAGATGACTAATTTAGTTTTTGTACCATCTAAAACAACACTACTCTCAAACGTACTGACGGATGCAGCTTTGCACTTTCAAGTTTTTGTACCATCTAAAACAACACTACTCTCAAACGTAAAGAAACATTCATAACCGCCACTCTATGTTTTTGTACCATCTAAAACAACACTACTCTCAAACAGCCCACTCTGCATTAGGTCGTACGCATCGGTTTTTGTACCATCTAAAACAACACTACTCTCAAACGCAGGTTAATGCGCCTGTCGATTTTACTTCGTTTTTGTACCATCTAAAACAACACTACTCTCAAACAAGATGATAACGGTAATGTAACTAACTACAGTTTTTGTACCATCTAAAACAACACTACTCTCAAACATGAAGTGAACGGTATGGGTGATGATGGATGTTTTTGTACCATCTAAAACAACACTACTCTCAAACTGCTTGTTAGAAATCACGGAACAGCCTCATGTTTTTGTACCATCTAAAACAACACTACTCTCAAACTGGGATTTTTGTGGGATTCATTCGCGGCCGGTTTTTGTACCATCTAAAACAACACTACTCTCAAACCCGTATTGGTATTCTTCCGAAACTTCCTTTGTTTTTGTACCATCTAAAACAACACTACTCTCAAACCTCAAATCTGCCCAAATCAGCGAAAATGGGTAATAAAATCGTTAAAATCGGCTGTTTTGCGATACTGAGTGAGAGATTACGCCACTACATGCGCCGGTGTTTCAGATGAAAACCTTATTCATTTTAACATTTATCTGCGCTAATATCAAGGCGCAATTCACACAAATTGCTATCCAATATTATCGTAGATTCATGTGGGAGATGTTCGTGAATATATGGCTCAACCAATAGAACATGCCACTTTTTATAGATTACCATTTTATATAGCTCCTGCAGCTCCGCTGATGAAAAATACGATTTTGCGCAAACGAGAATGAAGCATTGTGATTTGAGCAAACCTGCATTTAGGTCAAGATACCCTATCAGCTTTTCAATATCGGTATCATCATCGAGCGACGGCCTGAATTTCAGCGCTTTGAGCAACTGAACTGCATATTCGCCTTCGTTATTCTCGGACGGATAACCTATTTCGACACGAACTCGCCCAAGGTACTCCGCTATCGAATTCTGCAGTTGATCGGTTTCATGTGCAAGCTCCTCGCGCATTATGGTTTGAAGAAGGGATTGAAACTTATTGTTAAGCCTTCTGTCATCAAGGGGATAATCATGAAAATCCCGTATGACATTAAGATGATCCGCGCAGTCGATTATTTCATAATTAACGGACAGCACAAAGGGCCCGGCTTCACCGCCCGCTTGTTCGGTAAGAGCAAAAACCCAATCCCGGAATAGCTTCGGGTCTTCGAGAACCAGTACAGGGATGGTATTCTCCCTGAATTTTATCGGCTCGGATAACTGCGGATGAGCAAGCCTCATAGTACGATCAACCTTTCTTCACTATCAATGATCTCGGAACAGGATTCTCCGAGCACATATTCCATTTTTGCATACTGCTTTTCTGTAACTACCAGCATCTGAACAAGCCCCTTGGATGGCTTATTCCTGCGCACCGTATCCATTATGCTTCGTGAGATCGTGGGATTGAGCGCAAGCTTGCTGTATACCGACTCCTGCACCTGAATAAAACCGTCACGGATAAGGCTCTTGCGAAATCGCGTGTATTCGCGCCGTTCGGCAGTGGTACCCATCGGAAGATCAAACATTACGATCACGCGCATAAATCTACCATCCATAATCTATCCATTTGATCTCGGACATATCGCCGCTTTCGAGAGCACGAAAAAGACCTGCACAGTAAAGCCTGAGCGCATACATAAGATACTGGTGGCTTCCGTCATATTTGACGAGCTTATTCAAAAGGCCGACAAGATTCAGCTTTTCTTCACGCCCGAAGCTATCGGGGTTCATTTTTATCACCGCATCATCAATAAGAGGACGCAGGGGCTCCATAAAATCGCATGCAAGATTGAAAGGATTGAAGGAATTGCAATGATTGATCCCGAGCTGATTGAGGTAACCGGCAGCGGAGATCTCGCGATTTATTGCGGAAAGGATTAAGGTATAGCCGTAGTTCAATGCGGCATTTATGGGACAATCCATACCTCTCGCAAAATCCTTGCCGAAGAGAGCATTGAAATACACCTTTGCTGCATGCCCTTCACGATTGCCGGCATCATTCCATTCCAACTGCTCGATATATCCGGATAAAAGCGCTGCCTGCTCGAAAAGCTCGCGTCGTTCCAAATGCGAGCGCTGGCGGAGCAGCTTTTCACGCACTATCTCCGTCCAAACGCTCTGCTTATTTGATGTGAGCCATTGAAGCTGCCGCCGTATCTTGACGCTGCTGTCATGGCTTCCGCATGTTGGAACCAACTCGGAACAGGGGTTGCGGTCATGGTCGCAGAAGATTACCTTGATTTTCCGCTCGTTTAACTCGCAAAGCAAATATGCGGTCAGGGATACGGCAGTGCTTTCGACAACGAGCACACCGATCTCACTGAGGTGTATACGCCTGGTCTCGTCCACCGTTCTCACCACAAGATAATCCATCTTATAATCCAGCTTCGCATTGCCGGAAATAACCACAACTCGCCAACTCATGATCAATAATCGTTCAAAAGGTCAAATCTCTTTTCAAAGAATCCGGTTACGGACTGATCAATAAGGATAAAATTACAATTTTTAAGCGTTGACAGGTTTCTGCCCAATGTCAGTATTCCGAATCCGTCATTGCCTCCGTATTCTTTCAGATGCCCACACACTGCATTGCATTCAAAGCATTTCAGTATCTCTTCCAGTGCCTTGCACTGATCGATTGTATTCAGCTGACCAAATTTTTCACGAATCTTCAGCAGCCAACTGAGCGGCGTCTGCTGTTTAGCATTATACGGTGGATTCTGAAGCTTTTTTACGAAAGCGTCGTAGACCTCGCAATTCTTCTCCTGCGTTATTTTGTAGCGCTCGGGTTTCTCAGGAGGCTTCCTGAATTTTGCCGCTTCACGGTTCCTTCCATTAAACTTAATAACCTTCTTAATATATCCGACCATGGAATGCTCAAGCACAAGCTGATTGGCATCTTTAAGGCCTAATGTAGTTTCGCTGTTAGCGCCGGAAAGATGCATTCTGAAGCCATCCAGCGATAAAAGCGAATTTATCTTCACCTTGCGGATAACGCGCGGATCGGTAAGCCCGAGAATGTTCCTACAGTAATCGGTCGGGTTGTTTTCGAAAGCAGCTTTATGCATCAGGTAGACGGGTTCAAAGCTTCTGACAATGCCTTTATCGGTCCGATGCTCGACCACGATGAAGAATGCTCGGCTGCGCTTATTATAGCCTCCGTATTTTTCGGTGGTCATCCTCGGGTCGGAGCTCTTTATCATCGCCTGTGCCTTGCCTTTGGGAACAATATTTATATCAAAGAGTTCACCGGAGACCTCCTTAGCCATACGGGTGAAAAGAATATTGTTCTTTTTCATCATTTTGCGGACGGTTGCGATGCTGCCCTCGTTATCACGGCGCCTGCCTATCCATGCGACGGTATTTCCGCGCTTAACATCATATTTATACATCATGTTGAGGCTGTAGTTATAGTCATTCTCCCTTGCCTCCTTAATGAAAATGGATTTGCTGGCCGTAAATTTTGTATCGTAAACGTTGCCGACCACGATGTTAAGATAGGCATCCTTAGCGTGATGAAAATCGTTGACCTCACGGCATTTAATAAACAGGGGATCCTGCTCCGTATAGATATCGGTTCCGTTAGATGTTCGGCAATCATGCGCCATGCGCTGCTCACCTGTTTTAGGTATTATACGCTGAGACTGACGGAAATCAGAAACAAGCCCTGCTTTGACGTACACAATCCGTGTGGAGCCCTTGAATCTATCTGCAAGCAGTTCTGCAATGATCTTGCACGACTGACTTGTCTCGACGAGCTGACGATTGACGAAAGCAAACAGTTCATCATCTGTCAAGGGAGTATTTCGGGTGAGCCGCTCATATTTCTTATCACTGATAAGACCCTTCTGATTCAGCATCTTCCAGAAGCTCCTTACATTCGGCGTGATATTGAGCTTGTCACTCAGCGGATATGAATCGGACTTTGTTTTATTCAGCTCACGCTCAACCAAAACACGGTTGTCGATGCTGTCATCCTTTGTCTTGCTCCGGGGATAGATGTGGTCGATATCGTAATCCGTATCGATCCTGTTGAGATCAATCGGTCTGCCGCTGTACATGCATTTGCCCTGCTGAGTATAGTAAAGAAATAGCTTGTCGCCCCTGAGCGAAGCGTCCGTTTCCTTGCTTTCGAGCCTTTCAAGCAGCTCGCTGCTGTCGAATCCGGCAGCTTTGTACAGAGCTATCAGCTGATCCTTACGGGATTTTACAGGCTCATGCTTATCGCTGTGCTCACGAGTTACCTCGATAAATATCTTTATGGGAGCACCGCCGATGATCTTGGTGATCTCGGTGACTATCTCCATTACCTGCCTGATGGAACGGCGAATGGCGGGGGAGGCATAGCTGTCATCGAGATAGTCATCAAGCTTCGGGGTGACTTCGCCGAGCTTCTTTTTTCTTTCCGCCATAGCGCCGCGTGTGAAATCAAAATCGTCCGACAACAGCTCCATAAGATTATTATTGGTCTTCCAGAGCATATCCATGATCGAGAACGCTTCGCCGGTCTCCTTATCTACATGACAGATACCTGTAAGGAACTTTTCGGAAAGGTTGCCCCAACCGGAGAACTTGCAGGTAAGTACGCGCTTCTGTTCTTCAGCAGTCAAAAGATTTGAATATTTACTCTTTAACCAGTCTGCCAACAGCTTTTTATCCTGCCCGAACAGCGTGGTATAGCGGATTATATCCTCTGCCGCAGCATAACCGCCTTCCCTTGCGATAAGCCATTCAAGCTGCTTCCAAGGCGCAAGCGTTACGGGAATATTTTCATCAACACCT
The DNA here is from genome assembly GCA_004556165.1 of Clostridiales bacterium. Taxonomy (GTDB): domain Bacteria; phylum Bacillota; class Clostridia; order Christensenellales; family CAG-138; genus PeH17. The sequence goes on from SFIR01000003.1 coordinate 5,200, forward strand.
TCCAGCTTCTCATCACCGTTAATGAGACCGCGGGATTTCAGATATTTGGCGAGCCCGGCTCTGCTGTAACGCTTTCCGGTCATAAAACAATCCGTATATATCTCCTGCTTCAGACTGACGGGAATGGGTTTGCCTTCGATCTTCAGATTATTTATGGTATTCAGAACCATGAACTTGGTGTACAGAAGCGAATCCTTCGGAAGAACCGGATCGCCGATATAGCTGCAATTCGACGTCATTCGCTGAATAAAATCTTCACGGCTCTTTTTCAGGTCAACCACATCGGAGAAATTCCAGGGGTAGATCTTATCATGTGAACGCGTCAGCCATGCAAATTCGGATTTTTCATTCAGCGGCCCGACATAGAATGGTATGCGGAAGGTGAACATGCGGACAATGCGTTCCTTGAGCGGCAGGCTGCTTTCATCCGTCTCGTTCAAAAACGGCAGATATGCGGACGCATTTTCAAGTATGAGCTTAAGCTCGATCTCGTGAAGCTGATGGGGGATAACGCCGTTATCCTTATTGACTTGCTTGGGCAGAAAAGTCCCTTCATCGAGTTCTGATAAGATAGACTCTATACGGGGATCAGCCGACTTACATTCCTTCAGCTTTTTTGCAAGGAAGCTGCTGAATTTGTCATATGTACATACCTTTTGTCCTTCAATATTCCCGACATAGGCAGCGTAGTTACTATCCTTCCCTTTGTCATGGAATACTTCGCGGTACAGCTTCGTATCGCCGAAATCCCGGAATACTTCCTTCAGAAGCCCAAGGTCGGCCCCATGCTTGTCATAGAGCTTTACCATAGCAAAGGACAGATAGTTTTCATCACCGCATATTGCCTTCAGCCGCGCCCAGTCATGTAGCTCCTTTGCGGCAAGTATTAGTTCCAGCCTGTCGCCGAGAACCTCGACGAGAAGTGCTTCCTTGTCTTCAAAGGAGTCATCAAGCGAGAATTTTTCTTCCTTTGGAATGTCTTCATCGTTAAAGAGCTTTGAAAGGGAGATACTGCATCCCGAGATAAGAGCAAGCAGCTCGCACAAGGACGACATATTCTTATCGACTTTGCACTGCTTCATAAGCTCTGCCTTGCGCGCCGTCTTGCGCATTCTGCGATCGAGCATAACGCGCTTCAGTTCGTTTAAGTCAAAATCGACAGTGAGCAACTCCTCGGAATTTATGTATTCAAGTGCATCCTGTATGCGCTTTACAGCCGCTTCAACGGATTTGCTGTCATCCATGGGTTCGTCAAACAGAAAATGACCGCGATACTTCATGATATGATGCACTGCAAGGTAAACAAGGCGAACATCGAAAGGCTTTTCGTTCTCAATCAGAGCTTTTCTTAAATGAAAAATGGTGGGGAATTCACGATAATAATCCTTATCGCAATAGTCTTTATCGGCAAAAAGAGTGTATTTTCCGAGGGGCTTTGTTCCCTGCTTGTCCTCTTCAAGGAATTTGCTCTCGCGCAAGCGCTCAAAAAAGGCAGGATCAACCTTTGCAATCTCTGCGGCAAATACATCATTAAGCCATGCAATGCGCTGAGTGCGGCGCTCATAGCGCCTGCGCTGACAGCGATGCGCACGCCTATCCGCGGCAGGCTGCGCTTCATCAAATAACCGAACACCCCAAAGACTCTTGCCGTTTTTGCGGATGATGTTGTACTCGGGATCGGTCACAGCCCAGCCAACCGAATTCGTGCCGATGTCAAGACCGATATAGTAGGCGGGTGCAGATACTCCAATAACGTTTTCTTCCATATTTCCCTCCGGATTTTTAATGAATCTGAAATAGCAACAACGATTTGATGTTGATATATTAGCACAAAAAGAATTGACGGTCAATACAAAATGTGATAAAAATTGCGCCGAAATGAAAGATTTTTCACTTGCAGTACATAAAAATGTACAGTTGGAATAATTTGCTGATTTTTCTCAAAAAAACCGTTGACAAGCTCCGATCCAACGGTTATAATAGGCTCGTATCAAGTACCATCGATACAACACTACAGGTTCAAATACGGCATTGCCAAACACGTCGGTTCGTCCGACCTCACAGTGTGTGAAAGAACAGCTCGCATTTTTGCGGGTTTTTTCTTTTATCGGGGAACCTGTTTTTCGTCCCTTCTCCGCTTGCTTTTACAGACGAAAAGTGATATAGTAACTGCGTTAAACACCCCCTTATTCAGAAAGGAAAGATAAAATGACTGTACGCACAAGATTTGCGCCGAGTCCCACCGGTTATCTCCACATCGGAGGGCTTCGCACCGCGCTCTATGCATACCTTTTTGCAAAGAAAAACAACGGTGTCTTCGTGCTCCGCATCGAGGATACGGATCAGGCTCGTTATGTCGAGGGTGCGATCGATAAGATTTATTCCGGTCTGCATCTTGCCGGTATCAATTGGGACGAGGGACCCGATGTCGGCGGAGATTACGGCCCCTATATCCAGAGCGAGCGCAAGGATATGTATCTTCCCTATGCCAAGCAGCTTGTTGAAAGCGGAAAGGCTTATTACTGCTTCTGCACCAAGGAGGAGCTCGATGAGCGCCGTGCCGCTGCCGAAGCAAGGGGAGAGACATTCAAATACGATAAGCACTGTCTGCACCTTTCCAAGGAAGAGGTCGAGCGCAGGCTCGCCGCCGGAGAGCCATATGTGATCCGTCAGAATATTCCCGAACACGGCGAAGCAGGCTTTGACGATGTAATCTACGGCCGCATTGATGTGGATTGCTCCGAGCTTGACGACAATGTTCTCATCAAGGCTGACGGTATGCCCACCTACAATTTCGCAAACGTTATTGATGACCATACTATGGGTATTACCCATGTCATGCGAGGCAACGAGTATCTCAGCTCCACACCGAAATACAACCTTCTATATGAGGCATTCGGCTGGGAAAAACCCGTATATATCCATCTGACCCCGGTTATGAAGGATGCTACGCGCAAGCTCAGCAAGCGCCACGGCGATCCCGGCTTTGAGGATCTGCTCGCGCAAGGCTATCTTGCCGAGGCGATTGTAAACTATGTTGCGCTCGTCGGCTGGAGCCCGGGAGACGATAGGGAATTCTTTACCCGTGAGGAGCTGACCGAGGCATTCAGCATAGAAGGTCTAAGCAAATCTCCTGCGATCTTCGATGAAACCAAGCTTCGCTGGATGAATGCGGAGTATATCCGCAGGCTCTCGCCCGAGGAGTATATCAAGCATGCCGAACCATATCTTGAAGCAGCCGGTATCGGTCATATGGATAAGCACATACTTGCCCGTATCCTTCAGCCCCGTACCGAAGTATTTACCGACATCACCGCAATGGTTGATTTTCTTGCAAAGCTTGATGAGGATTACAGTATGGACCTCTTCACCAATAAAAAGTCCAAGACCAACCCCGAGGTATGCCGAAATGTGCTTGAAGATGTCATCCCGAAGCTCGCTGCGCTGCCCGAATGGAATGAAGAGGCTTTGCATGAGTTTCTCATGAATTATGCAGCCGAGCATGAGATGAAGAACGGCACTCTGCTCTGGCCGATACGCATAGCGATGAGCGGACGCACAGTCACTCCCGGCGGTGCTATCGAGATCGCCGCACTGCTCGGCCGCGAAGAGTCCATGAGGCGTCTTAACCTCGGTTTAGTAAAGCTGAAAGCATAAATCGAATAACTGATAAGGCTTCCCGATCGATTTTCGGGGAGCCTTTTTTACGCAAAGCTTGTCACCATTGTCCTAAAAAGCACATATTATGCAGTAATAATAACCTAAGGAGGTCAAACTTATGGACAATACCGCCATCACCTGCGCCTGCGGCAGTACGGGATTCATGCTTCATGATTCCGTCACCGTACCTGCCGGCAGTGTCAACGGAGGGCTTTCCGTTTGCGGATATGATTCACCGCGGGAAAGGCTTCCGATAACTCATATCGTAAACCAAGAATACACAGAGGGCTTCTGTCCCGACACCGCGCTTGCGGTCGGTACGCTCTTCCCCGAGCTTACCGGTATCTATAAATAGGAGGCACGACTATGACGGAACAGGAACTTCTTAACCGTATCAGCGAGATTCAGTTCGTCTGCATCGAGCTGAACCTCTATATTGATACCCACCCCGATGATGAAGCGGCGCTGAGCGATTACTATCACTACGGTGAGATGCTCAACTCCCTTATCTCGGAATACGAACGCAGCTACGGACCTCTCATCGGTTTCGGGCATTCGGTCACAAGGACGGGCAGCTGGGTATGCTCAGCATGGCCATGGGAGAATTAAGGAAGGGAGCAGAAAAATATGTGGATTTATCAGAAAAAACATGAATTCCCGGTCAATATCACCACCCCCGACCTTCGCATGGCAAAGGCATTGCTTGCGCAGTACGGCGGACCGGACAGCGAGCTCAGCGCAGGCTGCCGTTACCTCACTCAGCGTTTTTCCATGCCGGATGACCGCATCCGTGCAACACTTAACGACATAGGCACAGAGGAGCTCTCTCACTGGGAAATGCTCGGAACGATGATCTATCAGTCCATACGCGGAGCATCCATTGAAGAACTCGAAAGCTCCGGACTCATAGGCTACTATACCCTGCACAACCACGGAGTTTTCCCCTGTGACCCGAACGGCGTGCCGTTCACCACTTCGTACATCGCCTGCACGGGGGATCCCATCACCGATATTACAGAGGACCTCGCAGCAGAGCAGAAGGCGCGCACGACCTACGAACACCTTATGAATCTGACCGACTGCGAGCAGTACCTTGGGCCTCTGCGCTTCCTCCGCGAGCGCGAGATAGTGCATTATCAGCGTTTCGGCGAATGTCTCAACATTCTGAACGAGATGTATCCCGGCGGCAGCCAGAACAGGATTCGCAGGAAGTAAGCTTCGGCATATAAACAAATCATGACCATATATCATAGTTGAGCTGTACATCAGCCGATCGCATTGTCGGCTTGCCCTGTACAGCGAAACCACACTATACCGAATTTTTTTGAGAAACGTGATTCCGTTCCTCAGACCGCTGATAAAGTCAAGTCAGCGGTCTTTTTGTATATCAAAAAAGCACTCTCTGTACGGAGAATGCTGATTGGCACACCCGGCGCGATTCGAACGCGCGACCTTCCGCTTAGGAGGCAGGAGAAATCGAACATAATGCGGTATGAGTTTACGAGATTCGTTTCAAAAATGCTTGTTTTATAAGCCTTTTTTGAAGGCCTCATTCTAATCGAAACAGGAAATACGAGATTCGTATCCGTTTGTTCTAATAATTTGTGCAGTAAATATGCAGTAAATTTTGATTCCATAGCGAAAGGCCTAATGTTCTAATAGAGTCACTTGTTTAGGCGTTTGGACCTGAAAGCATTATAAAAGCCCTTGGTTTCACCAGGGCTCAGACTGAAGACAAAAACACCTAAAGCAGAGTTAAGCAATCGTGCATAGCTCTGCTTTTCTGTTGCAGATTAACGAGTTCAGGAAATAGGCAGCAAAAGCTCGCCAATAATAGAAAAAGGAGCAAAAAGAAGATGTTTTATCTCTTTGTTTCTCAAGCATTATTGCTAACTTTTTCAGATTTAAGCACGAATATGTCAGTGCGGCCTTCATTACCATCCGCGCCTTACCGATCATTTGAGTGTATCTGAAACCGTGTTGTTCTTTGGCAGTTCCAAACAGTCTTTCTATCGTCTCTTTTCGCAGATCATACAGTTCCTTATTGCCGAGCGTGTGCCGCAGATCTTCGCATCTCTCTATGTAATCCTGCCAAACGTGCCTCGTCACTACCTTGACGTGATTGGAGCTGTTCGTACATTGTTTCAGATAAGGACAGCTTTCACAATCGGATGCGCAGCTTTTGTATTCCCTGTATCCGTCACGATTTGTTGTTGAATATTTAAGTACCTTATTGTTTGGACATACTTTCTGCAGATTATTTCAAGCGGGAGCACGAAAAACCGAAGCTCCCCGAAAGACTGCAAATCCCCGAAAGGAGTCAGGCCGGTGGCATTACGGGCGAAAAGCCGAAAGCGAAAGCTTTGCCCGCTGAGACTGAAAAGCCCGAATCCGTCGACAAGCCTGAGGAGCCCGTAAAGTCCGAAGCCGCCGCCGATAAGTCATCGGATACTTCGACCGAAGACAAAGAGCCGGAGCTTAAGGAAGTCGAGCGTATAATCGTCAAAAAGGACCCGAAGGAAAAACCAGATAACGATAACGACGGTGGCGGCGAACCGCAGGAGGAGCAGGACAAGCCCGTGGCAGTGAGCGACGAGCTGAAAAAGAAGCTTGCCGACAGCCAGAACCTCTGGAAGCGTGACGACGTTCCGCATACCGGCTGGATATGCGTCGGCGTGACCGACCTCGGCGAGCCCGCGGCTGTCTGTGAAATGTGCGGCTATCAGATAATCCGATATGTGCATCATATGGTGCATCCGAATTATCGCCCGCTCGACGTCGGCTGTATTTGTGCCGGCAAGATGGAAGGAGATATCGAAGCTGCAAAACGAAGGGAAAACGAACTGAAACAGAAGCAGGCGAGGCGTGGGAACTTCATGAAGCGTCCTTGGAAAAAATCGAAGAACGGGAATGAATACATGAAGTTCAAGGAACATGTGATCGTGCTTTATCAGCATAAAGGCGGCATCGGCTGGAGTTACTCTCTGGATCAAGTATTCTGCAGGACTCTGTTTAAAACCAGAGAAGAAGCAATTGCAGCGGCTTACGAAGCACTCGAAAAAGCCTTGGGAAACTGACCTGTCGACATGTAGTAAAAATGCCCCATGGCATGTGCTAATATAGGACCATGCGAGGAGGTGACAATAATGGATTTCAAAGAAAGAAAGACGTCCGGGCTATGCATCGATGAAGTGTTTCCAGCGCTCGGAGGCATCGGAATCAACTGGAGCGGAGAGATCGGGTTCGGCGAGTTTATGCTTACATTCGGCTCCGACGGAAAGCTCCATGCGATGACCGAGCATGTGGACAGCAACGAAGACAAGCGCTTCACTGCGGAGCTTTTGAGGCTCCTTGTTGATGAGATAGTTATCGACGAATGAAATAGCCCGCAATCAATCAGCCCGTAGAGTAACCTTCGGGCTTTTTGTGTCCCGAAAAAGGCCCATGCCATATGCTCTTCCTACGGGGTTCTTCGGGTCATAGCCGTAAACGCTCTTGCCGTTCACGTTGCTTTCGGTCATCTTTATTGACTTGGGTATCTCGGTATCGAATACCTTGATAGCCCCGCCGTAAGCTTCGCGGAGCTGTGAAACGAGTTCTTTAGTGAAGTTGGGGCGCTTATCCATCATGGTGACGAGCACGCCTTCTATATTAAGAGAAGGGTTTATCTTCTTCCTGACCTTTGAAACGGTGGAGAGGAGCATCTGCAGTCCGGCATTCGAGAAGAACTCCGGCTGCGTGGGGATGAGTACGCTGTCCGCTGCCGTGAGCGCATTGAGTGCAAGCACATTCAGCGAAGGCGCGCAGTCAATGAGGACATAATCGTAATCGGGCTTTACCGCGTCAACGAACTGACGCAGCATGCTTTCACGGTTCATCTCATTGACGAGAGCCAGCTCAAAACGCGAGAGCTGTATGCTCGAAGGCATCAGATCGACGCCCTCGGCTGTGGTGAGTATTCCCTCGGACGGGTCGATCGGCTCTTCTTCCATTGCTTTTGCAAGGACGTTCGAAACCGTGTATTCCATATCATCCGGGGACTTGAACCCGAGCGCCATAGTGAGGTTCGCCTGAGGATCGAAGTCGATCGCCAGTACCGCATATCCCTGCCTCGCAAGTCCGGCACCTAAGTTCACGGTGGTGGAGGTCTTCCCGACACCACCTTTTTGGTTCGCTATTGCGATTACTTTGGTCATGGTGTGCCTCCATATTAAGTAGTAGTGGTTCCTACCTCGTCGGGCCGTCGTCCTCACGCATATCCTATTTCAGATCCCCGCATGCTTGTGCCGAGCCGTCCAATGCTGTGAAGCGTTCAAGACGGAAGTATCATTATGCTGTTGCCCGAGTTGGCTATTCAGTTGTCAAAGAACTCAGAGAGCCTTGAGCATTGCCCTCTACTTACTAGCTTGAAAAAAGGGCTAAAATCAGGTAGTTGGAAATAATATATTTTTGATACGAGAAATGACGTGCCGGAAAATCCTTGGTTTGCTTATCTTTTTTGAAAATGCTAAGAAGTGGGATTTGAAATGATTTGCTTCTCATCTGCGGTTTTTGAGCTCGTTTTTGAGTGGAAATCGGGTAAAAAGTGCCCAGTCAGCATATGTGGGTTTCTAATACGGTCAAAATGAGGCTTGTGCAGTAAAAATGCAGTAAAACACAAAAAGGCCGCCCGCATTAGAACAGAATAGAATCGTTCTAATACGGTCGGACTTCGAATATAATACGGTCGGACAAGAGGGCTTGGAGGGGGAGGCAGCAGCTTTGAGGCAAAAAGAAGAAAGCCCCAAAACCTTAGTGGTTTTGAGGCTTTTTGGCACGCCCGAGAGGATTCGAACCTCCGACCTATCGCTTAGGAGGCGATCGCTCTATCCTACTGAGCTACGGGCGCATTTAGCGTTATAATGTAGTCGCATAATGCCTGTATTAAATTTTTGCACCTTCCGCTTAGGAGGCGGACGCTCTATCCTGCTGAGCTACGGGTGCATTACTTAACAGGAGTTATTGTAGCATTGCAAACAGAAGTTGTCAAGTCAAAAACAGTGGAAGCACAAATATATCATGGTGACGTGTCACCCATGATTAACACTTCAACAGTTAAATCTTTCAAATACCTATTTACAATCGTCATTTAATATGATATGCTGTAATCAACAAGTAACAAATGTTATCTGTTATATAGAAGAAAAGGAGATGTTCATAATGAAGAAAACAATCATTGCAGTTATGATTGCAGCGCTGATGCTGCTGCCGGCTTTCACGGGCTGCACTAAGTCCCCCCAGCCCGAATCAACACCCACCAACGAAGCGACGACTTCGGACATCCCCACAGCGGATCCCAACGCCGTGCTGAACGGTGAGCCCACCTTCCCGCCCGATGAATGGCTGCTCAATGAAGCATGGTCGGTATTCAGCAGGGTGGCTGAGGTCCACGGTATCAATCTGGACAGGGATATTTATACGGTCAAATCCGATCTCGGCGGTATCGACTCCATCATCTGCTTCTTTGCCGAGGAAAAGGGCGCGGGAGTCAGCGGTCACATCTGCCGCTTTGACGATGGCTTCAGGGTCGATCTCGAGCAGACCCGGTTCATGTTTGCGGAGGATTGGGAGGAACCTGAAGACCTATACAATGAAGCGAAGAATGCAGAGTTCATGGCACGGATCGAAGGAATCACCGTTACGCCTGAGGACCTCGTTTCCTACGGATGCACCGCAACGAGCGGAAATGAATACCTTGAAGCCGTGGGAGCATGCTATGCGTCAAAGCTTGCCGAGCTCTTTGTAAATGCGGACGAAGGCTTCCATGATAAGTGCTATGAAGCCGCAGTGAACAGGGTAGAGATCAAATCGGATGAGGAAGGAGTATACCTGATCGAGCTTGCCGTAAGGCCGGAGGATATCTTTGCCTTTGCACAGGCAAGGGAGATGGATTATTCCATCAATGACGGCAGCTATGACGAGCGCTTCTTCGGCTGGTTCAATATCGCCGGTACATACAAGCTTGAGCAGCGCGAGGACGGCAGCTGGGCCGGAGGTATCTTCGGCACAAACGATGCAGATGATCGTCGCTGAAAAATCCCAAGAAGATAATATCGACCTGCCCGACGAAAGGGCAGGTCGTTCTTTAGACAGGAACGGCTGATCCTGCGCCGAGCTCTTTCACGCAAGCCGCTGAATGCCCTTCCGAAAACGAATACATCATAGGCTCAAAGGATGATGATTTTGCGAATATGGCATCGGAGTCTTTTGCTGTCGTGCGCAGTATATGCGCTTGACACCTTGAACGGGCGGATCATCAGTCAACAATGATTGACACTTCAACACAATACAAAAAGCGTTGTTCTAAACCGTATTGACACCAGAGACAGCAAATGATACGATATATTCAGATGATTAAGGAGGAGCGATATATGGATTTTGACTACAATGTTTATTTCCGAGCCGGATTGATAGTGCCTTTATCAATGCTCCTTTTCGCGCTTGCGCTTGTAATAGCAGGAGTCATATCTTTCGTCAAGGCAAAAAAACGCACAGTTACCGCCTTCCTTGCCAAAGTCGGAATGTTTTCAGTTGTTTTTATTGTCTTTCTGATAGTTACCGTTCCCTCATCACTGAAGTACACCGTCCATCTTTTGAGTGAAAAAGAAGATGATGCTATATACGCTGAGATTACCGTTACGAGCATTACATCGGTAAGGAATTCGCCGAGATACTCTATCAAAGGGGATGACATAGTGCGTGCCGCTATAATAGAATCGAACAGCGAAAGCTACTATTTTATGACCTCAAAGGAACTGGCTGCGGGCGATACAATAGTAATACGATATTTGCCGGAAAGCCATATTGTGCTGTCCTAGACGGCGGAGGACGAATAACGGATCGGAAATACAATACGGAGAATAACCAAAATGAACAATGTCAGAGGCGTAAGCTTTCATGTTGAGCAGCAAAATGATGATATTCTGCGTCAAGTGTTGGGCGGGGTCAATGTAGCTGCCTATAATTGGTTCGTTGATCCGAGCCAGAATGAGGTATGGAGTAAGGGCAGTTTCGGGCTTTTCTTAAGCGACTTTTACAATGGGCGCGCTTTTAAGGAGACGATTTATCAAGATCATTATGTGTTCATGCTTAAACTCCAAGCATATTACCCCGATGCGGAATATGACAGGATAGATACATATGACGAGTTTTTGAGCAGCAAGTGCCGGATACTGCTGCTGATTTGTGATACCCATTATTGATATTTACTGCAAGGATATTGAAATATCACGCGCTCTTTTTGCCCGGGCAAATTCGCTGTCGTATCAGGACGTTGAGTACATTACGGATGAAAATGACGGCAGAACTGCCATGAATCTGTTTTGAACCGAAACGGATGCAGAAGCACCGCAAGAGGAAGCGCTATTATCCGGCTTATTGTTAAATCGAAAGGAGAATTATTTATGCTGATAGACAAGCTATCGACCGATAAGACCGTTGCAATCTACACGAATTCAGAAGATACGGATTTGTTTTTAGTAGGGAAAATCCTTGCCGTAACGGATGAGCTTACGGCTATTTCAATGGTGTCGCCATACGGGCGGTATGACGGAATAAGGGTACTGCGCTCTGAGCTCATTTTTGAGATCGAGGAAGAAAGCGAATACCTAAAAATGCTTCAACTGCTGTATTCGGATGCATCTTCGTCCGCAGACAGCAATATTTTCACATCAGATAGTCCGTATCTCGACCTGCTGCGCCATGCATTGAAGGAACAAAAGGTTATTTCTGTCGAACTGCTGGAGAGCGGAAGCTATAACGCTATCGGGTTTGTCAAAGAAATTGATGACGATGTTGTGACAATTCAGGTTGTTGACAGTTACGGCCGTGAAGACGGAATCGTTCATTTCTCCGTCAATGATATTACGGAGCTGCAATACAATTCCGAAGACGAACAAAGAACAAATGCCTATTGGCAGCTGCGCAGGAACGGCCGGCAAACCCAATAACCTCTGAGAAATACTGTATTCTTTCCGCTCGTCCGTGCTTTGCGGCTATAATATGCAAACCATTCTATATGGAGATTTCGTTGACAAGCCGGGAGTTTTCTGCTATTATTCAGAACCAGAAGCATAAATCAGGAGGAAAGCATGCGTTTTGTGCTTACCGGCGGAACGGTATTCAACAGGGGAAAGCTCGCAAAAGCCGATATCTGTATCGGCGATGGCTTGATTGTCCCCTTTTCCGCTTTTGACGGCAGATTGCCCCATAGGGTCATCAATATTTCAAATTGCATAATTGTTCCGGGTTTCGTTGATGTTCATGTTCATCTTCGAGAACCGGGATTTTTTTATAAGGAAAGCATAGCAAGCGGTACGGCCGCAGCCGCTGCGGGCGGCTATACCGATGTCTGCGCCATGCCGAATCTTTCCCCCGTGCCTGATAGCCTCAGTTCGCTCCGCGTACAGCTTGATATAATTGAAAGGACGGCTGATGTTCGGGTTCATCCCTATGGAGCAATAAGCTGCGGAGAGAGGGGCGAAAGGCTTTCTGATATGGCAGCAATGGCTCCATATGTCTGCGGCTTTTCCGATGACGGCAGGGGAGTGCAAAGCCGTGAGCTGATGATTGAGGCCATGTTGACGGCTAAAAAACTTGATAAGCCGATTTCAGCGCACTGCGAGGACGAAAGCTTACTTAAGAAGGGATGGAGCGTTCATGACGGCGGCTTTGCCAAGGCACACGGGCTTATCGGCAATCCCTCCGAAAGCGAATGGAAACAGGTCGAGCGCGATCTTGAGCTCGTGCGCGAAACGGGGTGCAGATACCATGGCTGCCATGTTTCGACAAAGGAAAGCGTGGAGCTCATCCGAAGGGCGAAGCAGGAAGGCCTGCCCGTTTCCTGCGAAACGGCGCCGCATTACCTGCTGCTGACGGATGCGGATCTTCGTGACAGCGGCAGCTTCCGCATGAATCCGCCGATAAGGTCGGCTGAGGATCGGGAGGCTCTCATAGCAGGGCTTAACGATGGCACAATAGAGGTGATTGCAACGGATCATGCGCCGCATTCGGCAGAAGAAAAATCCGGAGGCCTTGCAGGCAGCCTTAATGGCATAGTCGGCCTTGAATGTGCATTCCCCGTGCTGTATGAAGGGCTTGTGAAACCTGGTATTGTACCGCTTGAAACGGTTTTGAGTGCAATGACGGATAATCCGCGAAGGCTCTTCGGCTTAAAATCTTCCGAGATCGAAGCCGGAAATGAGGCAAACCTGACCGTAATAAGTCTTGATTCGCCGCATGTCATAGATTCAGGCCGCTTTATATCAAAGGGACATGCCACGCCGTTCGACGGGCAGAGTGTGAGCGCGGAAATATTGCTTACCGTCTGCGGCGGCAGGATAGTGTATTGTGCTGAGGGGCTGTTATGAAAAAATCATTGTTTACTTTAGAAAAAACAGAGAAACTTGCTGCGGATGTATTCGCGCTTTCATTTTGCGGCGATACGAGCGGAATAGTGTCGCCCGGCCGGTTCGTTGAAATTGAGCTTCCGGGCAAATTCCTCAGAAGGCCTATCTCAGTCGCAGATTGGGGCAAGGGAAGGCTCCTGCTGCTTGTAAAAGAGGTCGGAATCGGTACGAATGAGCTTGTAAACAGCCCAATCGGTACGGAATTTGATATGCTAACAGGCCTCGGAAACGGTTTCGATATTTCAAAGGCAGCCGATAATACAATCCTTGCAGGCGGAGGTATCGGCATTGCACCGCTGTACGGCCTTGCGAGGAGGCTAACACAGAACGGGATATTTCCTCGGATAGCTCTTGGCTTCCGAAGCGCCGCCGATTCATTCTATGCGGATGAATTCGGGAAGCTCGGCTGTGAGGTGCGTATAGCAACGGAAGACGGAAGCCTTGGCAGCAAGGGCTTTGTGACGAGCTTGTTTGATGCCGATAAAAGCTGCTATGTATTTGCCTGCGGTCCGCTTCCGATGCTCAAAGCCATACATTCTTTACCGTGTGTGGAGGGAGGACAGTTCAGCTTTGAAGCGCGTATGGGCTGCGGCTTCGGCGCATGCATGGGCTGTACGGTCAGGACTGCGGACGGCTGTAAACGCATCTGCAAGGATGGGCCGATTCTCTTTAAGGAGGAGATCGTATGGTAGATTTAAGCGTTCAGCTTTCAGGAGTCGAGCTCAAAAATCCGATAATACCTGCTTCCGGAACATTCGGCTACGGCCGAGAATTTGCGGAACTATATGACCTGAATATACTCGGCAGCTTTTCATGGAAGGGAACCACGAGGGAAGCTCGTATAGGGAATCCGCTGCCACGCATTGCCGAAACTCCTTCGGGCATGCTCAATGCAGTAGGGCTTCAGAATCCTGGAATTGATGCTGTCATCCGTGATGAAGTACCGAATATTGCAAAGCTGTTTGACGGCCCGATAATTGCCAATATAGGCGGATTTTCAGTTGAGGAGTATGCCGAAAACTGTGCTAAGCTCAATGATATAGAACAGGTCAAAATACTTGAAATCAATATTTCCTGCCCGAATGTGCATGCAGGAGGAAAGAATTTCGGCTGCGATCCTTCTGCCGCTGCGGAAGTCACGAGAGCGGTCAAAGCCGTAACGAAAAAGCCCGTATTCATGAAGCTCACGCCGAATGTTTCGGATATTGCGGAGATCGCACTTGCCTGTGCGGAGGCAGGAGCCGACGGCATATGCCTTATAAATACGCTGCTCGGAATGCGCATTGATCTTCGCACAAGAAGGCCCGTGCTTGCGAATCGCACCGGCGGATTGTCCGGTCCTGCGGTATTTCCTGTCGCGCTTCGCATGGTTTACGATGTTTTTGAAAAAGTGAAGCTGCCGATAATCGGCTGCGGAGGCGTCGCAAGCGCAGAGGATGCCGTGGAGATGATGCTTGCAGGTGCGGCTGCTGTGGAAGTCGGAGCGGCTAACCTAAAGAACCCATATGCATGCAGGGACATAATTGCGGAGCTACCTGCTGTATGCGCAAAATACGGAATCAGTGATATTAAAGATATAATCGGCAAAGCGCACTGAGAAAGGAAGAAAGAATGAAAAATACTGAAAGAGATGCAATTATTGCGTTGGATTTCCCGAACAGGGAGCAGACGCTTGAATTCCTCGATCTTTTTTCGGAAGAAAAAAAGCCGTTTGTGAAGATAGGAATGGAGCTTTTCTATGCATCGGGGCCCGATATGGTTCGTGAGATAAAAGCCCGTGGTCATAGGATATTTCTTGATTTGAAGCTCCATGACATACCCAACACGGTCAAGCGAACCATGGCGGTGCTTTCGGGGCTTGATATAGATATGGTGAATCTGCACGCCTCGGGGGGAAGCGAAATGATGAAAGCTGCCCTCGAAGGACTGACGCGTCCGGATGGAACAAGGCCGCTGCTGATTGCGGTAACGCAGCTCACATCAACTGATGAAAGGATGCTGCATGATGAACTTCTGATAGAAGCCTCTATGAACCGGACTGTAATGCGCTATGCGCAGAATGCCGCATCCTGCGGACTTGATGGCGTTGTATGCTCGCCGCTTGAAGCAGCAAGCATCAAAGAGGAATGCGGAAATGATTTCATAACGGTGACGCCCGGTATTCGTTTTGCCGATTCCGATGCAGGGGATCAGAAGCGCATTATGACCCCGGCAGATGCAGGAAAGGCAGGCTGCGACTATATCGTAATGGGAAGGCCGATAACAAAGGCCTCCGACCCTGTCGGCGCATACCGCCGTGCAATGCATGATTTCTTAGGCTGAAAATCACATAGTAAGGAGAAAAACAAAGTGGACATCAAAAAAACCATTGCGCATGACCTCTTATCAATAGGCGCGGTATTCCTTCGTCCCGATGAACCCTTTATCTGGGCGAGCGGAATTAAGAGCCCTGTTTACTGCGATAACAGGCTGACGCTCACGGCGCCCGAGGTGCGCGATCATGTCGAAAACGGACTTGCAGAGCTTATCCGTGAAAAGTACCCCGATGTCGAAGTACTGATGGGTACGAGTACTGCCGGCATTGCTCATGCGGCGATTGTCGGGCATATCATGGGACTCCCGATGGGGTATGTGCGCTCGGGCAGCAAGGATCACGGCAGGCAGAACCGTATAGAGGGTAAGCTTGAACCCGGTCAAAGGGTTGTGGTCGTTGAGGATCTTATTTCGACGGCAGGAAGCAGCATCGAAACGGTGTCCGCACTGCGTGAAGCAGGTGCTGAAGTGCTCGGAATCGTTTCCATCTTCACATACGGACTGAAAAAGGGTGTTGACAGGCTTTCGGAAGCAAATGTCACAAATTACAGCCTATCCGATTTTGAAACCGTATGCGAAGTCGCTGCCGAAGAAGGCAGGATCAAACCCATGGATATTGCAAGATTGAAAAAATTTATTGCCGACCCCGGCGACGAAAGCTGGATCGGCTGAACGGAGATAAAATATGCCACGAAATCTTTTAGACATTACCGATCTTACGGTAGAAGAGCTTGATGAACTCATCCGCGTTGCCGAGGATATCATTGATAATCCCGAAAAGTACCAAGATGCATGTGCGCACAAGCAGCTTGCAACGCTTTTCTTCGAGCCGTCCACACGCACAAGGTTGAGCTTTGAATCCGCAATGCTCGGCCTCGGCGGAAGCGTACTGGGGTTTTCATCCGCAAGCTCCAGCTCCACCGCGAAGGGGGAAACAGTCGGCGACACAATCCACACCGTCAGCTGTTATGCGGATATCATCGCAATGCGTCACCCCAAGGAGGGTGCTCCGTTTGCGGCAGCACAGGTTGCTGAGGTTCCAATCATAAATGCCGGTGACGGCGGTCATAATCATCCGACCCAGACGCTCACCGATCTGCTGACCATCCACCGCGAAAAGGGCAGGCTTAATAACTTCACCATCGGTTTCTGCGGCGACCTCAAGTTCGGAAGGACGGTGCATTCCCTTATTAACGCGCTCAGCAGATATGAGAACATCAACTATGTGCTCATCTCGCCGACGGAGCTGAAGCTTCCGCGCTATGTTAAGGAAGAGGCACTGAAAAAACGCAATATTCCGTACACTCAGACGACAGATCTTGAAAGCGTCATTCCGGATCTCGATATCCTTTACATGACTCGCGTTCAGCGCGAACGCTTTTTCAATGAGGAGGATTACCTCAGGCTCAAGGATAGCTACATCCTGACGCCCGAGAAGCTTGAAAAAGCCAAAGAGGACCTCATTATTCTGCATCCCTTGCCGAGGGTAAACGAGATTTCGGTTGCCGTGGATAAGGATCCACGCGCTGCCTATTGGAGGCAGGTCAAAAACGGCAAATTCATCCGCATGGCGCTCATACTAAAGCTTTTGGGCATTGAAGTAAAGTAAAATACAGGGAGAAATGAAATGAATATCGACAGCATTCATAACGGCGTTGTTTTGGACCATATACAGGCAGGAAAGAGCATGGAGATTTATAAATACCTGCATCTCGATGAGCTTGACTGCTCGGTCGCGATAATCAAGAATGTTCGCAGCGGACGAATGGGGAAGAAGGATATAATTAAGATAGACTCTCCCATGGAGGTTGACCTGAACGTGCTGGGCTATATAGACCCAAATATCACTGTTAATATCATTCGAGACGGCGTATGCATCGAGAAAAAGCATCTTGAGCTTCCGGAAAAGCTCATCAATATAATCCATTGCAACAATCCTCGCTGCATCACCATGGCGGAGAGCCAGCTCGATGCTATCTTCGTGCTCTCAAACCCTGAAAAGCATACCTATCGCTGCGCGTATTGCGATACGGCAAGCGATAAGAAATTCTGATTTCAGGCGGACAGCATACGAAGAAAATGAACGGAGCTTTAAAGCAAATCGCTTTAGGCTCCGTTTTCGTTCATAGGTTGTGTAAATATGTAAGTCCGAATCCGGCCTGCTTCAGCCCTGAAGTCCGTTTTCCTGACGCTCCATATTCTCCACGACAATATCATAAATATCACCGAGAGAAGAACAGTATTCGAGCAGCTGCCAAGGCTCGTTGGTATGGAAATGCACCTTAATGAGCTCATCATCACCAACCGCAAGAAGGCAGTCACCCTTTAGGTGGGAAGTGATATAGTCATTGATTGCATCTTCGTCAAGGTCATGACCTTCTATGAGAAGCTGAGTATCGAATTTGAATTCAAGCATGTTTTTTTTCCTCCTTTTAGGTACGCTTTTGAAACTGGGTTCCGCAGCTGCTGCAGGTGACGCGGATTTTTCCCTTGCCACGCGGAGCGCGGAGCTTCTGCTTGCAGTTAGGACAGCGGAAATACTTATACGCAGCATGCTTTTTGGCATCGTTCTTGCTGCGGTTAAACAGCTTTTGAAAGAAGCTTTTGATGCTTCCGAGGATGATTTCGTAGCCTCTCAGCTCGCTCGTCCTCTTATTCACATTTGTGGACAGAATCCTGAACAGCGTGCAGGCTGCAATGATCGCGGAAGCGGAACAAAGTATCAGCCCGGCCACCTGCCCGAAGAACAGCAGAGCAAAGATATCAAGGATGACCGCAAAAAACAGCATATCCCTTGAGAGCCTGTCAAAACCGTAACTATTTTTCATCGCAACCTCCGTTTATTTTATCAGAATAATTGCCGAAAGGGAAGAAAGAATGAATCTCAGCGTACCTCCGGACGAGCAATACCGTTCACCGGTCAGCGCATCGGTATAGGCTTGTGCGAACCTGACGTCGGGTGCGAGCTTGCCCTCACGAAAATCGGTTTCGCGAATCGCAATGCTAATATCGCTTTCGGAGCGATTGACGATCGTGAGCGAACTGCTGCCGCAGCTGCTGCGATAGACAGCAATAACATCGGCATTTACCGCAAGGAAGCATGCTCCTCCATCCGTAAGCACTCTGTTTTCGGTCCGTATCTCGCCGAGCCTGCGGTAATGAGCAAGCAGCTCTTTATCCTCATGCCCCCATGGGTAGGTGCTTCTGTTGAAGGGATCGGAAAGCCCGGTCACTCCTGCTTCGTCCCCGTAGTAGAGACAGGGCGGCTGGGGCATGGAATAGGCGAGAGAGGAAGCAAGGCGCAGCCGCTTTTTGCCGAGAGCGAGCGCTTCATCCGAAAGTACAAACTTCGCCTGCTCTTCGCGGCTCAGCGTACCCTTTTGAGGAGCGCCGGAGAGCACCGAAAGCACACGGATGGCATCGTGGGAATCAAACAGATTCATGCATGCGCGATAGAATGGTTCGGGATAGCGCTCCTGCTGCGAGGCGAGCATATCCTGAAGCATGAAGGCGTCACATCTGTATGTCAGAAAATCGCAAACCGCATCGCCGAAGGGATAGTTCATCACGGAATCAAGCTCGTGGCCGTAGACATATTCTCTAAGACCCTTTTCCCAGGTCTTGTTCGATGCATCCTCCCAGACCTCGCCCAAAAGCAGTATATCGGGGGAGATGGCCTTGAGCTCTTTCCGGATTATCTTAATAAAATCATCCGGCAGCTCATCCGCAACATCGAGCCTCCATGCGCCTGCACCGAGAGAAGTCCATTTGCGGAGAACGGTCTTAATGAATTCAACATAGCTCGGCGTCAGCTCATTGACCTCGGGAAGCGTGGTAAAATTCCACCAGCAGCGGTAATCATCCGGGAATGAGCGGAAATCGTACCATTCATAATATGGCGATGCCTTGCTCTGATATGCCCCCAAAGCCTTGTACCGGCCGTATTTATTGAAATACAGGCTATCATCGCCAGTATGCGAAAATACTCCGTCAAGCATGATACGGATGCCGTATTTATTTGCCTCTTCCGTTAAGCACCAAAAATCATAGTCCGTGCCGAGTATCGGGTCAATGGACAGATAATCCGAAGTGTTATATCTGTGGTTGCTCACCGCTTCAAAAATGGGGTTAAGATAGATAGTTCCGACATGGAGCGAAGCAAGATAGGGCAGCGCTTCGGTTATTCCGCGAAGGTCTCCGCCGAAATAATCATTGGGAGTATAGTATTCTTCATCCTGCTCCGCCTTGTATTTCGGCTGCTCATCCCAATTATCATGGAAGGAAACGGCTCTTCCAATATCGGTATGGTATTTGCTTCTTTCGGCTGAGGTGTTTCCGTCCCTATCGGGAGAACCCTTTCGGAAACGGTCGGGGAAGATTTGATACACGATGGACGAACGGAACCACTCGGGGGTCTCGAAGCTTCCGTCATAGCAGGTTATCTGATAATCCTCGGGCGGAGTTCTCTGAAGCTTTCCCTCACCTGAACGCGCACCGTAATACAGCCTGCCTTCATCCGTATCAATGATGAAATAATACCACATAAGCTGCGGCTTTTCAGGCGCAGAAAAACTGAATATAAATGTTACTCCGTCCGTCGAAACATAGCGCGAGCCGGAAATCATTTCCTCACGTCCGCTGTGCCAAAGGCGAAGAAGAACACGGGCCTTTTCCGCCTTCGGACCTCGGAGAAGTATGGAAACTGCCGCCTCTTCAAGGCAGCGCAATGCACCCTGCGGACGGCGGCAGCTTAGTATTCTCGAATTATGATATGCAATGATGCTCATATCCCGGTTTTATACGTTGAACCTGAAGACGATGATATCGCCGTCCTGAACAACATATTCCTTTCCTTCAGAACGTACGAGTCCCTTTTCCCTGCAGGCATTCATGCTGCCCTGCTCGATGAGAGTATCATAGGGTACGACTTCGGCGCGAATGAAACCGCGCTCAAAATCCGTATGGATCTTGCCGGCAGCACCGGGAGCCTTTGTACCTTTTGTGATAGTCCATGCACGGACTTCATCGGTGCCTGCGGTCAGGAAGCTGATGAGCCCAAGCAGGGAATAGCTTTCCTGAACGAGCTTATCAAGGCCGCTTTGCCCGATGCCAAGCTCTTCGATGAATGCGTTCTTTTCGTCTTCCGGTAGCTCGGAGAGCTCCTCCTCGACCTTTGCGCAAATGGTGAGCGCACCGGCACCCTCCTTTGCAGCCTGCTCATAGAGCTTTGCGACGGTCGGAGGTTCGTTTCCAATCTCGTCCTCGGAGATGTTGGCAACATAGATGACGGGCTTTGTGGTCAGAAGGAAAAGCTCCTCCGCTGAAAGCTTCTCATCCTCGGTCATCTCCATGCTGCGGACGGGCTTGCCATCCTCGAGATGCTGCTTTATACGCTCAAGAAATGCAATCTCGGCAAGATACTTCTTCTCACCGCTCTTTGAATTCTTCCTTGCGCGGTCGATGCGGCGGTCAACGGTGTCGATATCGGCAAAAATAAGCTCAATATTTATCGTTTCCATATCGCGGACGGGATCGACCGAACCATCCACATGCACGATATTATCATCCTCAAAGCAGCGGACGACGTGGACGATAGCATCAACCTCGCGGATATGAGCAAGGAATTTATTCCCGAGACCCTCGCCGCGATATGCGCCGCGAACAAGACCCGCTATATCGACAAATTTGATCGTTGCAGGGACAAGGCTCTTTGGATGATACATCTCATTGAGCACATTAAGCCTATTGTCGGGAACATTTACGATGCCGACATTCGGCTCGATCGTGCAGAAGGGGTAGTTCGCAGCCTGTGCGCCTGCTTTGGTGATCGCATTAAAAAGGGTGCTTTTACCGACATTCGGAAGCCCGATAACGCCTAATTTCATATGAAAAGGATTCCTCTCAATTTATCTTGTCTTGAATGGACACATTATATCATTATTTCCCGTTGTTTTCAATGCCGCAAACGATATTTCCGGCTTTGACCCTGTAATAATGCTCCGTGCCGCAGATTCGGAAGCCCAGCTTTTCATAAATGCGCATCGCAGGATTACGGCTTAAAACCGAGAGAGTGGCTTTTTTATTGCCTCGCCGAAAAACTTCGTTGGTGCAGTACTGTACAAGCAGCTTACCTATGCCGCGTCCCGAGCACTTAGGCGAAACGAACAGCCCGTGCATATGTGAGTCGGTGCCGCAGGAAGCGAGCGCAACGGGCTTACCGTCAAGCATATAGACGAATGCATTGGCTTTGTCATCGTTCCATTCCCTACGCGTTTCCTCGCTGCCGACATGGAGCTTAAAGCCGTAATCGGCGCCGAGGGGCTGCCAGGCTTCGTATTTTATCCTGTCCAGCTCGTCAAAAAATTCGTCACGGTAGGGAATTATATGACTTTCATCAATATTTCGGTACGGTTCGCCTGTGTATTCCATGAGATAGAGAGCCTGCCAGTCCTCTGCATTAAGAGAAGCGGCAAAACCCATCCCGGGGCTTCCGGAACCGTCGTCAAAAACCTTGTCGCTCAAAATATCGTATTTTCGGGTATCAATCAGCCTGCATACGGAATAAAACAGCTCCGTTCCGTAACCCCTCCGCCTGTATCCCTCTGCGACAAAAACGTTTACCACGATATTATCATAGATCTGCCCATCGGAATAGTCATGGCAGGCAAAACCGATAATCTCATCATCAAATATTCCGACAAGGATGTTTTCATCGGCTGCTTTTTCAGGAAGGCTGAAGCCCGAAGAAATCAGCTTCTCTCTTTCGCCTTCTCTGATTTTTCTTACAGTAAACATAATTCCAAATAAAACTGCCGCTGCAACAACAACGGCAGTCTGAATAATTCCTATAGATTATTTCATTCCGCGCTTGACCATTTCGGTCACGGCGAAGGTGGCAACATCGTCAGCATATTTGCCGGAACCGAAGCCCGCATCGTAACCGAGCTCCTTTGCAAGCTCGTGCGTGATGCGCGGACCGCCGCAGCAGACGATAAATCTGTCGCGAAGGCCTTCGGCTTCAAGCAGCTCAATGAATTCGGTCAGGTTCTGTATGTGGATATCCTTCTGGGTAACGGTCTGGGAGATGAGAAGTACGTCCGCATTAACTTCCAGCGCCTTTTTGAGGAATTCCTCGTTCGGCACCTGCGCGCCCATGTTGATTGCTTCGATCATCTCATAGCGTTCAAGCCCGTAGTGGCCGGCAAAGCCCTTGCGGTTCATGATGGCATCTATACCAACGGTATGTGCGTCAGTTCCGGTGGAAGCACCGATCATGATTAGCTTTCTGCCGAAATGCTCGCGGATGTATTCATCGGTATCCTCCATGCTCATGGTCTCCTCTTCGACCGCTTGAACATGGATATTCTCATAATCAACGCTGTGAATTACGGAACCGTAGACGACATAGAAGGTGAATTCCTTATCGAGGGATTTTGCGATAGCGACATTGGGTTCTTCAACGCCCATCTTGCGCACTAACTGCCTTGCAGCCTCCATGCCCTTGTCATCATTCTTGACGGGAAGGGTGAAACTGAACTGCACCTTGCCGTCATTCATGGTGTCGCCGTAGGATCTGAGATGGGTGAGATCGAGTGTCGTATCAAAATCCGCTTTGTGGGTGTTATAAAGTCCGCCGCTCATTAGTTAGCACCGCCTTTCATGAGTTCAATAAAGGGATTGAAATAGCATTCATCCTTGAGAACAACGCCGCTGAGGCCCTTGCCGCCGTCACGCGGACGCTTGATATCGGCAAATATGCCCTTCTCAAGAGTCGTGAACAGTCCCATTTCCTCTATCTCGCCGAGCAGATCGGCAGCCTTTTTGAGAACCTCGTTTGCTCGGTTCTGAATGATGCCGCCTTCCTTAAAGGTTATCTCGCTGCCGAGATCATGCATGGTGCGGAAGATGTACTGAGCATTCTCAATGGAAACTGCACGGTCGCTCATGAACGGAGTATGAATGGCTTCCGTCATCATGCCGAGCAGGTGCAGCCTCTGTCCCGTGAGGATGGTTACCATATTGAAAAGCGCATCCTGAACGTTGCCGCGGAAGATATCGCCGGTCATGAATTTGGTCGGCGGCATGTACTTGAGGGGGGCCTTGGGGAAGATCTCCCTTGCCATCTGAGCCTGTGCGAGCTCGTAAAGGAAACCGTTTTCAACGTCGGGAGAGATTTCAAAGGCATGTCCGAGACCCATCTGTTCCTCGGGAAGCCCTGCCTTCAGCGCAAACTGCTCATTGAGGAACTGCGAAGCAAGCACGGTGTGAGCTTCTTCAACGGCATCAGCGGTGGTGAGATAGTTATCCTCACCCGTATTGATGATGACGCCGGCAAAGCTGTTTATGACCCTGCTGAAATACTGATCGATCAGCGTGCGCTGCATATTGATATCGCGGAAGAGAATGCCGTATAGCGCATCGTTGAGCATGACATCGAGCCTCTCAAGCGCTCCCATTGCGGCGATCTCGGGCATGCAGAGACCGGAGCAGTAGTTGCAGAGGCGGATATAACGATGCTCCTGTTCGCCGACTTCGTCAAGAGCGGCACGCATCAGGCGGAAATTCTCCTGAGTAGCATAGGTGCCGCCGAAGCCCTCGGTCGTTGCGCCGTAGGGAACGTAGTCAAGAAGGCTCTGCCCCGTGGTGCGGATAACTGCGATGATGTCCGCGCCCTGCTTGGCTGCTGCCTTTGCCTGGGTGATATCCTCATAGATATTGCCGGTCGCGACTATGACATAGAGATAAGGGTCGGTCTTGTCGCCGAATTCATTGAGATAGCTGCTGCGCTTTGCGACGTTATTGCGGATATGCTCAACAGTCCTGTTCGCAACTGCCATGATATTCTCACGGATCTCTTCTATTGAATGAGAGCTGACCGCGGAGAGATCGAGAGTGCCGGCATCAATAGCATCAGCAATCTGCTGGGGGGTCATGCCGGTTTCAGCCATTGCGTTGCCGATATAATAGGCAGCACCGCCGCTGAGAAGCCCTTTTTCAACAAGGTGATCGACGACCACATTGGGAAGGGGAACTTCGAGCTCGTTCACGCCGTCAATTCCGAGCAGACGGCAGACAGCACGCTCAACCGTTACCGTAGTGTGAAGGTCGATAAAATCCTGAGTATCCTGGGCAATATGCTTTGCCGACTGCCTTGCCTTGTCCACAAGGGCGGTATTAAGGTTAAGTTTTGATTCCATATAGAGCTTTACCTTTGTAGTTTATTGGAAAAACGAAACGGATGTATTATGTCGGATTCGATATATGCTCCGAATACGAAATCGTGAATAACAAATAATGAAATTCAGTCAAATCAGGAGCGGATAGAATCCGATACGCGCTTCGGATAACCCAAATTTTTAATACATCCGATTCAAAAGCCGATTATTCGTGATGACCCCTCTTGAGCCTTTCGAGGTCGTTGGGTTCAAGGGAGATTTTGCCGTCGAGCCTGCCCTGCTCAAGTCCTGCAACGCCGATGAAATTCTTCTGCTCTTCACGCGCCTTGCGGCATTCCTCGCAGTGGCATTCGTCAACATAGTGCTCGGGCTCCGTGTAGGTCGTGATAACGCCTTCGAAGTTTCGGAGAATGGTCTTTCTCGGGGTCTGGCTGATGACGTAATTGGGCATTACGGGAGTCTTGCCGCCGCCGCCGGGAGCATCCACAACGAAGGTGGGGATGCAGTAGCCGCTGGTGTGGCCGCGCAGACCCTCGATTATCTCAATACCCTTGCTGACGGGGGTACGGAAATGGGAGAGACCCATGGAAAGGTCGCACACATAGATGTAATAGGGACGTACACGGATCTGAACGAGCCCCTGTACCAGCTTTTTCATGACATGTACGCAGTCATTGACGCCTGCAAGGAGTACGCTCTGGTTGCCGAGGGGGATACCTGCGTCTGCGAGCATCTCGCAGGCACGCTTGCTTTCCTCGGTGATCTCATTGGGATGGTTGAAATGGGTATTCAGCCAAATGGGATGATATTTCTTGAGCATTGCGCAGAGCTCGGGAGTGATCCTCTGCGGCATGACGACGGGGGTACGGGAACCGATGCGGACTATCTCAACATGGGGGATCTTGCGGAGCTCGCTGATGATATATTCAAGGACGTTGTCATTCTGCATGAGAGCGTCGCCGCCGGAAAGCAGGACATCGCGTACTTCGGGGTGATTGCGGATATATTCGATGCAGCCGTTTATCTGCTTCATGGGCACCGCACAGTCATGCTGGCCTGCAAATCTCCTGCGCGTGCAGTGGCGGCAATACATGGAGCACTGGTCGGTTATGAGGAACAGAACCCTGTCGGGATAACGGTGAGTAAGACCCGGGACGGGGGAATCGGTATCCTCATGCAGCGGATCGAGCTGATCCTCGGGAGCCTGATAGAGCTCTGCCGCGGAGGGGATGCACTGACGGCGGATGGGATCATAGGGATCGTCCGGGTTGATGAGGGAGAGGTAATAGGGGGTGATCGCCATGCGGAGCGTGCCGAGGCAGCGTGCTACGCCTTCCTCCTCCTCGGGAGTGAGCTTTATGTATTTTTTGAGATCCTCAAGGGTCTCAATGCGGTTTTGGACCTGCCAATGCCAATCGTTCCAAAGCTCATCGGGAACATCTGTGAAAAGGCCATACTGTCTGCTTTTATTCATGGTTTATTCCTTTCGATTGGTGTTGCTGGAGTTTTCTGATGTCAATATATGCACAAGGGGCGAGAGCCTCGCCCCTGTGAAAGATTCATTAGCAATACTTCTCGTCGAAGAGCTTGCGGAGCTTTGCATTCTCGCGGAGAACGTTGAGAGTGATCTCTGCGTGGTCCTTTGTATAGCCGTTGCCGACGATCATGGTGACATCCTTACCGATGCCCTCTGCGCCGAGAGCAGCCTTGGTGAAGCTGGTAGCCATGGAGAAGAAGTAGACGAGACCGTCATCGCGAACGGGGAGAATTGCGCTCATCTCGCAGCTTTCGATATTGACGCAGCAGATGGAGATGTCATATTCCTTGCCGTCGTTTGCAGCAAGAGAAGCCTCAAGAACATCAATGGGCTTGGTAGCATCGGCAACGATGACCTTGTGGTATACGCCGAGCTCCATGAGGTCGTGAACCTGAGCAGGATTGCGGACGACGCCGACGACGTTGCCCTTCGGGCCGACCTTCTTCATTGCTTCATAGCCGCAGAGAACGCCGCTCTTGCCGTTTGCACCGAGAATAAGAACGCTGTCACCCTCCTTGGGGAGCTTGCGAGCCTGTGCAGGTGCGCCTGCAACATCGAGAGCTGCGAGTGCGAGGGGTTCGCTCATGTCATCGGGCAGCTTTGCATAGATGCCGCTTTCAAAAAGAACAGCCTGACCGACGATGTCAACACGGTCGATTTCCTTGTGGACTGCGAGGATTTTCTCGATCTTAAGCGGAGTGAGGGAGAGGGAAACGAGGGAAGCAATCTTGTCGCCGACCTTGAGGTCACGATCCTTGAGATCATCGCCGATGTAAGCGACCTTACCGATGAACATACCGCCGGAGCCGGTAACGGGGTTCTGCTGCTTGCCGCGCTCGGCGACGATGCTCATGATCATTTCGCCGATCTTCTTCTCATCACCGCCGCAGACCTCAGAGATCTGGGTGAAGGATGCGGAGTCAATGTTGAGGGAGATGACGTCGCAGATGATCTCGTTGGAGTAACGCTTGGTCATATCGTTGTCGATCTTCCATGCTGCCTGAGTGAGTACGCCCTTGGGCTCGATGACCCTGTGAGTACCGTATTTGTTTCCTTTAAGCTGTTCCATAAATTAAACCTCCTGATGATTTAAATATATTAAATTATTTTGTGTATAAAATTGTTTACGCTTTGGGCGCAAGACCGAGGATTTCTCTTGCTTCCGCCGGGGTCGCGATCTCGCGGCCGAGTTCCTTTGCGATGCGTACAGCCTTTTCAACAAGCTCTGCATTGCTCTTTGCGAGTACGCCCTTTTCAAGGTATACATTGTCTTCAAAGCCGACACGGACATGACCGCCGAGGAGGATGCCGAGGGTGATCATGGGGAATTCGGTTCTGCCTACGCCAGCAACGGTGAAGGTCGAGCCCTGAGGGATGCTCCCTGCCATGAAGACGAGATCACGGGGAGTGCCGCTTATGCCGCCGTTGACGCCCATAACGAAATCGAAATGCATGGGGCTCTTGATGTAGCCCTTCTTATTAAGGCGGATGGCCATATCGATCATGCCCTTATCAAAGACCTCGACTTCGGGCTTGATATTCCTTTCAATCATGCGTTCGCCGAAATACTTGATGGTATTCTCGGTATTGACGAAGATGTCGTCGCCGCCGAAATTGCAGGTTCCGCAGTCAAGGGTTGCCATTTCGGGCATGAGCTCGATGGGCTGAAGCCTTTCGTCATTGGACATGCCCACAGCGCCGCCGGTGGAGGGCTGGATTATGATATCGGGGCATTTTGCATAGATTGCATCCATGCACTCTTTGAACCTTGCCTTATCCTGGGTGGGAGTGCCGTCATCATAGCGGACGTGAAGATGTATGATGCTTGCTCCGGCTTTATATGCGGCGTAGGCTTCGTTTGCAATCTCCTCTACGGTATAGGGGACTGCGGGGTTATTCTCTTTGGTGACTTCGGCACCGCAGATGCACGCGGTAATGATTAGCTTTTCCATATTAAACTCCTTGGCACGGATCTTTTACTTGCGCTGCTTATCCTTGGGAACGACGCAGGTACCTGTCGCACGGCAGACAACGATGGGTTCAGCGAGGAAATCGCATGCGGAATCGCTGATCTCGGGACGGGGGACGATGACCTTGCGGGCCTCAAAACTCATTCTGCGGGAGGTGTTGCCGATCTTGGTTATCTCGCCGTAAGCCTCGATGTAGTCGCCTGCGTAGACGGGAGCGATGAATTCGACCATATCGTATGCCTTGAACAGACCCTCGTCACCGTCGCACTTGATGAGAAGCTCGGTAGCAACATCGCCGAAAAGAGCGAGCATATGTGCGCCGTCAACGAGATTTCCGCCGTAATGCGCGTCCTGCGAGCTCATGCGAAGCCTAATAGTGGATGTGATCTTTTCTTCCATTTTCAAATTTCCTCCTGAAAAAGATGTACTTGATGCTTATAGATACAAAAACGCTATTCAAACAAACTGAAAGGATTTGTTCGAATAGCGCTTCATCTCAAAACGGATGACAGTCGCAGCGTGCTGAACCCTGCGCCCAAGCATGAAAACCGCGATCAATAATTCATGCTTTCGGCAGAAACCACATTCACCATCGGCAGGGGATCGCCCTTTATTCACCGTGATTACCTCAGCTTCTGCGCCTCTATCTACATATTAGAGTATAACAGAAATCATGGATTTTTGTCAAGCAAAAAACCGGGCAAATTCCAATATATTCGGAACAAAATCCATCATTCGCCCGGCAGAGGAAACCAAGATTTTCTCAGTCCTCGGTATCCGTTTTCAGCCCGTAGCCGTGCCTGTAAAGCTGACGGTTGTCAAGCCCCCATACACGGTCGGAGAATTTTCCTATCTCGGTGGAGCCGAGCGCATCGTACATCTCAAAGAGTTTAGCATCAAGCGTATCGACGGTCGAAACTATCTCGGCTTCCGGGAATAGCGGAAGCTTAGGAGAACCGAATTCAGGCACGCCGTGGTGGGAGAGCAGAATATGCGAAAGCAGATTGGTCGTTTCACGGGAGATACTGAGTTCCGCCGATGCCTGCTCTATCATCGCCATGCCCATCGAAATATGCCCGAGAAGCTGCCCTTCGGTGCTGTATGCGGTCGCAAGGCCCGTATCGCCGATGTCGTATTCGAGGGTCTTTGCAATGTCGTGAAGAATAACCCCGGAATAGACAAGCTCGGCGCAGAGCTCGGGGTAAAACTGCGAATATACCTCGACTATCTTCTTTGCGACGCTCAGCATCGTATGCGTATGATACATAAGCCCTCCGCGCATCGCGTGGTGCATTCTGAGAGCACCGGGGAAGTTGACGAGCTTATCACGGTGCTCGCGCATCAGGTAACGGGTCAGCCTTGAAAGCTCCTCGCTTTTGAATCCTCCGACAAGGTCATACATTTCCTGATAGAGCTTTTCTCCGTCAAAGGGGGAGCTTGCGACAAGCTGACTCATATCCACATCATCCGATGGATTGACGTGGCGGATGCGGTCGATTTTGAGCTGCTCGGCGTCACGGTACATGTTGACCGTTGCGCGTATCTTTATCACATCGCCGGCATTGTAGCTGCCGTGGGCAGTGCTCTGATAATCCCAGAGCTTGGCGTTAATCTCGCCCTCCGCATCGGAAAGGGTGAAATCGAGGTATTCCGCACCTTTTACGTTGACCTTGAGCTGTACCGCCTTGACAACGCAGTAGCCCTCGACCTGGTTAGTTGAAAAATTGATTATGTTTGAAAGGAGTTTGATCTTTCCCATTGTATTACCCCCATGAATACTGTACTTTATTATCCGTATTTTAGCATAGTTTCGGATGCTTTGCAATTGGATAAATCACAGTTTGCTATTATCCGCCCGATATGGTATAATTTATAAGGTATGCAGGATGCATACGCACAATTTCGTTATTTTGGGGCATTGATGGAAATTATCGCGACAGTCAGGGAAATCCGTTTCAGAAACGACAGCAACGGCTGGACGGTCATTAACTGTACCGATGATGACGGGAATAACTTCGCTGCCGTCGGAATAATGCCATCTGTGAATGCTGCCGAGCAGGTTCAGCTCGTCGGCAAATGGGTCGAGCACCCGATGTACGGCAAGCAGCTTCGGGTTGACAACTATAAAAACATACTTCCAAAGGAGCGTAAAGCCCTTATTGCTTATCTTTCAAGCGGCTTCATAAAGGGCGTCGGTGAAACTCTGGCAAGGCAGATAGTGGATAAATTCGGGGATGAGACCTTCGATATTATCCGTGACGATATGGATAAGCTGACTCTTATAAACGGTATCGGCAAGAAAAAAGCCAAGATGATACACGATTCCTATATCGAGAAGTACTATTTGCAGGATATCGTTATCGGCATGCAGGAGCTGGGGCTTTCGGTTACCATGGCGATGAAGCTGTATAAGCTTTACGGCCCGGACTGCGTTAAAAAGGTTCGTGAAAACCCGTATAAGCTAATTGACGATGTCGATAATATCGGCTTCAGGACTGCTGACAGCATTGCGCGCGAGGCAGGGTATGAGCCCGAATCGGATTTCAGGATAAAAGCCGGGATAAAATACACCCTCTCGCTTGCAAGGCAGGAGGGCAATACCTGCTTGCCCCGTGATACGCTTCTCGGTGTCGCTTCGATGAATGTATTGGGAATCGAAAGGGACAGCGTTGAGGCGGTGCTTGAAAAAATGATCCTTACTTCCGAGGTCAGGGAAATTCAGCTCGACGAAGCACCCCATATCTATTTGCCGTATATGTACATGTACGAATCCGAATGTGCGGTTAAGCTCATAGGCCTTATCCGTTCGGTCGGAGAACTGCCTTTATTCAATATAGATGATGCAATCGAAAAGCTCGAAGCAAAGCTCAAGCTCAGGCTCGCGCCGCTCCAATCCGAAGCGGTAAAGAGGAGCTGTACCGACGGCGTCATCGTCGTGACCGGCGGCCCCGGCACCGGCAAAACCACGATACTCAGCTTCATAATAAATATTATGGAAGCAATGGGGCTTGAAATCTCCCTTGCCGCACCAACGGGCAGAGCTGCAAAGCGCATGACCGATGCAACGGGCAGGGAAGCAAAGACCCTCCACAGGCTGCTTGAATACAGTTTTTCCAATAATGAATTCAACCGCAACAGTGATTACCCTCTCGATGCGGACGTGATAATAGTTGATGAGATGTCCATGGTGGATGTTACGCTGTTCAATGCGCTCCTTCGCGCGATACCGGAAGGGACAAGGCTCGTCATGGTCGGTGATGTCGATCAGCTTCCATCGGTCGGACCGGGGAATGTGCTCCGCGATATAGTGCATTCGGAGACCGTGCCCGTTATCAAGCTTGACAGGATCTATCGTCAGGCAGGCAGAAGCATGATTATAACCAATGCCCATCTCATCAACCACGGAGAAATGCCGATACTTACTCCGACCGAGTCCGATTTCAGATTCTATGAATGCGGCAGCACGGATATCGCGCTCCGCTCGGTGCTCGATCTCTGTTATGACTATACATGTCAGGGTCACGGCGGTGATATACAGGTACTCGCTCCGATGAAAAATGACAAGCTCGGCGTCTACAATCTGAACAGCCGGCTTCAGGATATGCTGAATCCTGCCGATGATGATAAAGCGGAATGCCGCTTCGGCGATACCCTGTTCCGCGAGGGCGACAGGGTCATGCAGAATAAGAATGATTATGATATAATTTGGACACGCAAGGTCTACGGCAAGCCCGATGAAGAGGGCGAAGGGATTTTTAACGGCGATATAGGCACGATAATGCATATCGACAATATCTCGAAATATGTAACCGTTCTTTTTGACGATGAGCGCAGTGCGGATTATAATTTTCCGCAGCTTGAGGAGATCGAGCTTGCATACTGTATCTCCATCCACAAAAGCCAGGGCAGCGAATTCCCATGCGTTGTGCTCGTTCTGATGAACGGCCCGATGATGCTTATGACAAGAAACATCCTCTATACTGCGGTCACGCGCGCAAGATCCAATCTCTTCATAATCGGCTCGTCCGGCTGCTTAGAAAGAATGGTCAGGAATACGAGAGAGAAACGCAGGTATTCGGGGCTTCTTCATTTTTTGACGGAACTCGGGACGGAGATAAGCTGATATGGAAGAAGTCCAAGGAAAGCTCAGACCCAGTCCGGGGGATTACCTCGTTCCCATACCGAAGGAACAGGATAAAGGCATTACAGCCTTGTTGAAGAAAGCATCGGATTTTCTTTTCCCGAGGCATCTCGTCTGCCATTGCTGCGATAGGGAAGCAGTCGTAAACGAGTACGGCATATGCAGTGAATGCGAAAAGGAGCTGGAGCTCGCGCCGAATATCGGTTTGATAGAATATGTGGACGGTCACGCTTCGGGGCTTCTGTACCGCGGTGCTGCCGCAAATGCCATAAAATCCTTTAAGTATGACGGTCAGCTGTATAAAAAGGAGATGTTCATCCCCTTCATGCAGATACCTGCGGAATGGGCTTTTGATTATGTAATATCGGTTCCGCTCCACCCGAAGCGTGAACGCAGCAGAGGGTACAATCAGAGCGAGGTGCTGGCATCCGCCGTTGCGGCTCGCTACGGACTTAAATCAAGCAGGGAATTCCTTTCAAGGAAGAGGGATACTCCGAAGCAGGCATTGATGAATACCGATGAGAGGTCGAAGAACCTCAAAGACGCTTTTTCCGCTTCTCCTGATGTAAAGGGGAGAGGATTTCTTCTGATAGATGATGTGTACACCACCGGAGCAACGCTCAGCGAGTGCGCAAGGACTTTGAAAAAACAAGGCGCAGTAAGGGTTTATGCACTGACGGCCTGCAGCGCTGCGAATGTCAATTAAGAGGAGCTTATGAGTGAGATTATCTGCCGTGAGATGACGCTTTCCGATCTTAACGAGGTATATTCCATTGAATGCAGCTGCTTTACGCAGCCATGGAGCATGGAATCGCTGGTTCGGGAGCTGACAGAGAACGACTTTGCCTATTATACCGCAGCCGAATGTGATGAAAAGGTCATCGGTTATGCCGGTATGTGGGTCGTGCCCGGGGAAGCGCATATGACAAATATTGCCGTGACAGAGGACTACCGCTACCGAGGCGCAGCAACCGATATGATACTCTATCTAATGCGCGAAGCGCTGAACCGCGGCGCAAACTGCATGACGCTGGAGGTACGCGAGCATAACCACCGCGCGCAGCGCGTATATAATGCGCTCGGCTTCCGCTATGCTGGCACTCGCAGGCGGTATTATTCCGATACCGGGGAAAATGCTCTTATCCTCTGGAATGAGGATATAGCTTCAACTCTCAAAAAGTCGGAAGAGAATAAACAGGGTTAATGCAAAACCGAAAGGTTTTGATTTTACAAGGAAAATACGGAGGAAATAATATGAAACAGACAGTTAACGCAGAAAATGCACCTGCAGCCATCGGCCCATACAGCCATTGCGTAAAGGTCGGAAGAATGGTATTCACTTCGGGTCAGATCGGGCTCAATCCCGAGACCGGAACCCTTGCCGAAGGTGTCGAAGCTCAGACCGTACAGGCTCTTGCAAATCTCAAGGCGGTGCTTGAGGCAGCCAATTCATGCATGGAGAATATCGTAAAGACCACCGTTTTTGTTAAGAACATGGCGGATTTTGCAAAGGTCAATAAGCTCTATGGCATGGTTATCCCTGCTCCGTATCCCGCAAGGAGCTGCGTTGAAGTCGCCGCTCTGCCGGCAGGCGCACTTGTTGAGATCGAGGCAATGGCAGTCACCAACGCCTGATAATGGCGGAGCTCCCGAGACAGGAAAATCCGAATAGACTTATAAATTACAGACCGATCTTTGAAATCGCGATCGGGTTCATATTAGGTATTGCCGCGTGCGGAGCTTTGCCCGAGCGCGGCAGCATTATTATTGGCGCTGTGCTCATAATCGGCGCAGGGTTTACTCTGTTCATGCTGAGGTCGCCCCGTTCAACGCTGTTCCTTTTCGCCGCCGCTGCCGGCATAGCTCTGACAATTCTTATGACGCCAAAGCCTGCTGAAATCGGAAGCTATTATCTTACGGGGAAGGTGACGGAGGTCGATACCGAAGCTAACAGCGGAAGAATAATGCTGACGCTCACCGATGTCAGGCTGAATAACAATGAGTACGGTAATAAGGTCAGGCTCGTTGTAAAATCGGTCAGCTATGTCCCTGAAATAGGCGACGGCATATACGCGAAAGCGGAGTTCGCCGGATGGAACGCAAGCAAGGATAACAGTTCCGGCTTTGATGAGCAGAAGTACTGCTATTCGCAGGGGATCGGGCTAAAGCTGACCGCAGCCAAAGCGGAAAAGCTTATGACGAATACTCTTCCGCTTTACCAAGCCTTAGCTTCTCTGCGCCGCGGCTTCCTCAATATCTCGGATAGGGTGTTCGGCGAGGACAGCAGGACGATAAGCCGTATGCTGATGGGAAAACTCGAAACGGTTACGGACGAGCGCGAACAGCTTTACAGAGAGGCCGGGGTGAGCCATATCCTTGCGATTTCGGGGCTCCATATGTCGGTCATCGTCTCCTTTGCCGGAAGCTTTGTGCCGAAAAGGCATAAGCTGCTTCGTCTTGCGCTGATTGGTCTGTTTATGGGGGCTTACTGCGTCTTTGCCGTGCAGACAGCAGGCATTCTGCGTGCTGCGGTCATGACATTTATCGTACTTGCTTCATCCTGCCTTGAAAAGCGAAGCGACCCTCTTTCGGCGATCTCCCTTGCAGCGATACTGATACTGCTGTTCAATCCCTATCAGCTTTGGTCAACGAGCTTTCAGCTCTCGTTTGCAGCAAGCCTCGGAATAATCCTTCTGTCGCCGCCGATAAACAGGATTCTTGCGAAACTGTACTTTCCTCTGAAGCTCGGCATCAGCACAACGCTTGCGGCTTCAATCGCAACTGTCATGCTGCAAATGCATTATTTCGGGCAGCTTTCGACCTACACCCTTCTTGCAAATATTGTGGCGATACCGCTGTTTTCAATAGTGCTTACGCTGGCATTCATCCTTATCGGCATCGGAGCATTGCTGCCGGGGGTCGCTGCAGTGCTTGCATATGTTCCGCGAGGGATACTATTTGTGACGGATGGTTTTCTTAATGCAGTATCGAATATGCCGAATGCGGTCGTGAACGTCAAAACGCCCATGGCGCTTGCATGTGTGGCAGTGCTCGTAATCATGTTCTTAATCTCGGATTATGTGATGCGTCCTGCTCATAAGAAGGCTGAATACTGCTTTGCTGCGGCGCTGCTGTTTACTTTATCGGCGGTTCCGAGTATAATATGAAAAGCCAATGCAAAAACCGGAGCGAGAGCAAATGACGTATACTGATTTCTTTTCAAAAATCGAATCAGGCACCCTTTCCGGCGCGTATCTTTTTCACGGAGATGAGGAATTCGTCAAGAATTCCGCATTGTCAAGCGCAAAGAAGATCGTTCCGGAGGAAACGAGCGATTTCAATATTACCATACTGACCGAACCAGGCGAGGATGACATCATCAATACCTCCGAGACCCTTCCGCTGTTTGCGGATAAAAAACTCGTTATCTGCCATGGCATCTCTTCGACAGCGGATCCCGATAATCTTATCGAATACTTCTCTCGGATACCGGAATTCACCGTACTTATCATAGATATTAAGGGCGTCATGCAGGAAAAGAGCAAGCTCCTAAAGTATTTTAAATCAACGAACAGGGAAGTGCTGTTTTCGGAGCTGTCGGAAGGCGATGTGATAAAATGGTGCATGAAGACTGCCGTTAAAAATCAGGCTGCTCTTGACCGCAGCACGGCAAGAACCTTCGTAGGACTTGTCGGCACCGATATGACGAAAGTCAGCAATGAGCTTCAAAAGGCATGCGATATGGTCGGCCCGGGAGGAGTAATTACCCCGGAAATAATCTCAAAATGCACCGTAAGCAATGTTGAGGTAAGAATATTCGAAATGCTTGATTGCTTCACAAGCGGTAAAGTCCGGGACGGTATGGCGCTTCTAAGCATCCTTCTTGAAGATGAAAACGAAGCTCTCGGCATAGCATCCTTCCTTGAATCAAGGTTCAAACTCATGCTTGAGGGTAAAAGGCTAATGGAAGGCGGTCGCCTCAGCCCTGCGAGCGCCGCATCGAAAATGGAGGGCAGCAGATTTGCAAACGAAAAAGCATGCAAAGCAGCTCTGAAATACTCAATAAGCGACCTATCTAAGCTCGTTATGGAGCTGGCGGATGTCGGATACAGGATGATAAGCGGAGGAAATAAGGCATCGGTAATGATAAAAACCATAATGCTGAGCTTCAAATGGTGAGCATAATATGAATCGGCAAAAGAAAAAGACCGAAATGAATCGGTCTTAATTTCTATCAAATACGGATCAATCGTTAAACCTTATTTGGCTGCAAGCTTTTTCGTAAGCTGAGCCTTTTTACGATTGGCTGCGTTCTTATGGATAACGCCCTTCGCTGCAGCTTTGTCAACCTTGCTGACTGCAACGGTATAATACTCGGTAATAGCAGCCCGGTCATCAGACTCCAAAGCCTTGTCAAACTTCTTGATAGCGGTCTTGAGGTCGGAAGTGATCATGCGGTTACGCATGTTCTGAATCTTAGAGACCTTAACGCGCTTCATTGCTGACTTAATGTTTGCCAAATCGGTTCACCTCCCTTTAAGTTCTCGAACAAAGTCGATTATAACATAACGGAAAAATATTTGCAAGGGCTTTTTTCCGATAAATGAAGCAAATTCAAATATATTTCAAGCGAATAACTCCTCTTGCATGAAATAAAGCTATTGATTACATCCATCGGCTTCGGACATAATAATGATGTGAGATTATTATATCGGGAGGAGCAAATGGGAATTTATACCGACCTCGCAGCGGAAGCACGGGAAATGAATCCGGATATGACCGGTATTGAGGAAGAGGAATCGCAGGAGGGCGAAGTCTTAATCAAACGCATACGCATCACAAGCGAGGAAGCAGCATCGCGTCTCGGCAAAAAGCAGGGAATGTACATCACTCTCGATGCGCCGGAGCTTGAAACAAGATCGCCGGAGCTTTTTGCTTCCGTTGCCGGTCTGATAGGAAAAGAAATAAACAGACTGCTCGATTGGGATATGAGTTCTGCAACGGTACTCGTCGTCGGGCTTGGAAACAGCGGAATTACGCCCGATTCTCTCGGCCCCGAGGTAGTAAACAGGATACATATCACGAGGCATATAAAAAAATACATGCCCGAAGCCTTTGCTTCGCCGACTGCGAGCGTATGCGCGATCGCGCCGGGAGTCCTCGGAATAACAGGTGTCGAAACGATGGATGTAGTAAAGGGAGTTGTGGATGCAGTACACCCCGATGCCGTAATAGCGGTTGATGCGCTCGCCTCAAGACGCGCTTCTCGCATAAGCTGCACCGTACAGCTTTCGGATACCGGCATAAGTCCCGGTTCGGGAGTGGGAAACACGCGCTCGGAGCTTAGCCATGACAGCCTCGGAGTACCGGTTATCGCGATTGGAGTTCCGCTCGTAGTGTATGCAAGCACCATCACATGGGAGGTTCTAAATATCATTTCCGAAGAAGAAAACCTTGATCTTACCGATGATAGATTGAGAACCATCAACGAAAAGCTGATAAGCAGACAGTCCGGGGATATGATCGTTACTCCTAAGGATATTGACACCATCGTATCCGATATGTCAGGGGTAGTTGCGGACGGAATAAATCTCGCGCTTTTCGGAGAACAGACGCATGAGATAGGTTCGCTCCTCGCTTAGATAATGCATAGGTCAGTTTGAAGAGAAATAAAAATCAGCTTTGGCAGCGGAATCAAAGAGCCGCATCATAAAAAAGAATTATGATGCGGCCCTATTCGTTAGAATATTGTTTATCTTCTCCTGTACTCTATTAGCTGAGGATCGGAACCGTTCTCGCCGTATTCACATACGAGCAAAAAGCCCATACCGGCGGCTAAACCAAAGCACCTTGCTGCGCTTCCGTCATTATACAGGCATTCCGCCTGCGTCCCGAGATAGATATCGTTATCATCGAGCAGCTTGAGTTTGCTGCCGCTCGGCATTGGGTATGCCATGTTTACAAAAGCGCCGTTGAGCGGATAAAGCTCGGTAATCTCCGGCATACCGTCAATATGAAGCTCGTTGAATTCGTTTATCAGCTGCTTCTTGAAAGCATTATAGCTCTCCATGCCCCCGTTTTTTATGTACTCGGAGATAAAGCATTTCTTCCCGAAAGGGCAGCAGCCGGAGCCCTCGCAGCCCTTGCAGGCCGCATTTTTGAACAGATCGCAGCTTCCGCAATCCGCACCGCAGATAGATTTCATAGTTCAATATTCCTTTCTTAATTATATTCCGAATTGTTGTTTGCTGATATTGTGCCACTGCCGATTCTCGCACCAATAGGCAGCATTCTCTTTTGCATCATAAACTATTGATACGACTGTGGGGCATACCTGCTGAGAAACTGCCTTCAGCACTTCAAAACCATCGTCAACATCGAAATCATCGCCACTTTCATCAAGCAGCCTTACTGCCGTATCATACCTGTCGGCGCCCGACCATGGATGCTCGTCATGCCTTTCCTTCCAGGGAGAAAAATTCGTCATTACGCTGTATTTGGGTTTAGCGAGGTATTCACAGCCCTGCCCGGGCGTATGCCTGAGAACATTTCCGAATCTGTCGGAAATCTGCATCTGAAATGTGCATTCGGGCAGGCTGCATATCGCTCCGCTTTCGGCTAAAACCCGGATTTCTTCGAAGCTCCTTTTTTGCAGCAGCAGGTCAATATCAGCCGTAAGAACACTGATTTGTTCAGGGCATGTTCGTTCGCTTCTTGCGTCATAAGGCCAGCATGTAGGCATACCGACAAAATCACCCCTGTCGTTGACTCCGAAAAGCGGCAGCCAGCCGTTGCCGTCGTCCCAAATCTCAATGAAAACATGCTTTGAATCGGCATTGATGCGATGCTTCATTCCGAGCAAATCAAGGTTAAAGCCGACCATGGTTTTCTTTCCGTTTCTTACAAAGCTTGTACACATACGGTTTCTATTCCTTTACTTACTGTTTACACGTCCGCAAGGTCAAGAGCAGCAGAAATCATCTCTTCACGCGTATATTTGGGCTTTGGGGCATGTAATGCATCTGACTATTTATATAAATCTGATGTTATGCAACAAACGATGTGCAGCGTTCGGTTATTATACACGCGGCAAATACAGCTGTCAACAACAGTTTGATATATGATTCTGCGCTCTTGATTGCATATTAAAAGCAGGAAGCCCCGCAATCGAAGCTCCCTGCATGTTAATCATATTTGCGGCTATCCCTTTTGCGGAATAATCATTTTTATTCGGCCTTGGGACCTGCATTTATGATGCTCTCGGGCATATTGGTGTACTTCTTGAAGTTCTTTACAAACATGCCTGCAAGCTGCTTGGCCTGCACATCGTAGGCCTCTTTATCGGCCCATACGGCACGGGGGTTGAGAACCTCATCGGGCACATTGGGGCAGGTCTTGGGAACATAAACGTTGAAGATGGGGTGAAGCTCATATTCGACGTCGTTGAGCGCGCCCTCAAGAGCAGCGGTAACCATTGCACGGGTGTACTTGATCTTCATGCGGCTTCCGACGCCGTAGGGACCTCCGGTCCAGCCGGTATTGATGAGGAATACGTTTGCGCCGTATTCATCGATCTTCTTGCCGAGCATCTCGGCATAGATGGAGGGATGCATGGGGAGGAAGGGTGCGCCGAAGCAGG
This sequence comes from Clostridiales bacterium, assembly GCA_004556165.1. Taxonomy (GTDB): domain Bacteria; phylum Bacillota; class Clostridia; order Christensenellales; family CAG-138; genus PeH17. The sequence continues at coordinate 45,082 of SFIR01000003.1, forward strand.
TGGAGAAGGTCGCCTGAGGCTCCTTGATGCCGCGCTCCGTACCGGCGAGCTTGCTGGTATAGCCGGATACGAAATGGTACTTCGCCATATCCTTGGTGAGCTTGGAGATGGGGGGCAGTACGCCGAAAGCGTCAGCGGTGAGGAAGATGACGGTCTTGGGATGTCCGCCCTTGCCGGGGATGACGCAGTTGGGGATGTATTCAACGGGGTATGCGGTACGGGTATTCTCCGTCAGAGAACCGTCGTTGAAGTCGAGAACACGGCTGTCCTCATCCATAATGACGTTCTCAACGAGGGAACCGAAGCGTATAGCATTCCAGATCTCGGGCTCATTCTCCTTGGAGAGGTTGATGCACTTGGCATAGCAGCCGCCCTCAAAATTGAACACGCCGTTATCGGACCAGCCGTGCTCGTCATCACCGATGAGCCAGCGGTTGGGATCTGCGGAAAGGGTCGTCTTACCGGTACCGCTGAGGCCGAAGAACAGAGCGGAGTTGCCGTCGCTGCCGATATTTGCAGAGCAGTGCATGGGGAAAACTCCGCGCTGGGGCATGAGGAAATTCATAACGGAGAACATGCCCTTCTTGATCTCGCCGGAGTACATGGAGCAGGCAACGGTCACGCGGTTTTTCTCGAAATCGAGAATGATAGCTGCTTCGCTGTTCACGCCGTCACGGTCGGGATCGCACTTGAACCCGGGAGTCGCAAGAACGGTGAACTTCGGTTCAAAGCTCTCAAGCTCGGCCTTGGAAGGACGGACGAAAGCCTGGGTCGCGAAGAGCGCGCTTGCCGCGTTTTCACATACGACCCTGATGGGGAGAGCATACTCGCTGTCAGCACCGACGAAACCGTCAACAATGAAGAGCTCGCGGTTCTGCATGTAAGCGCACATCTTATCGTAAATTTTGTCCGCTTTTTCACGGCTGATCGGAACATTGACGCTGCCCCAATCAATCATATCATGGACATTGGGGGTGTCAACGATAAAGCGGTCATTGGGGGACCTGCCGGTGTACTTGCCGGTGTTGATCACGAGCGCACCGGTGTTGTTGAGCTTACCCTCTTTCCTTTCAAGCGCATGCTCGACGAGCGCTGCGGGCGAAAGGTTGCGATAGATGGCTTTCGGGCTGAGAATGCCCATTGCTTCAATGTAGGCTTTCATTTTATTATCCTTTCATCTGGGGGAACTGCCCCAATTTAAGTTTCGTTTTTATGTTCTTCTTTTTCGAACAAAAAGATTCGGTTTATTTTCGAATAAACAGGATACCGAGCGTACGAGGGCCGCAGTGGCTTGCAACGGTGCAGCCTGCGGTGGTTCGCCTTATCTCAACGAAATCGGCATACTCCTTTACAAGGCTTTCCACTTCGTTCACGATCTCTTCGGGAGTGGAGGTGCAGGTGATAAAAATACGCTTAAATCGGATGTCTTCTCGCCCCTCAAGCCTGTCCTTGATATATGAACGCAGGCAGCGCTCCCATGAACCGCGGTATTTCTTAACGACCTTCATTTTGCCGTCAATGACCTCGATGCTGGGGTGGAGCTGAAGAAGGTTTGCGCCGAGCGCAGCGACCGCAGAACAGCGCCCGCCCTTGACCATGTAATCAAGGCCGTCAAGAACAAAGCTCGTTTCAACCTTGGGTACGATCTCTTCATCAAGGTACTTTTTGATCTCCGCACCGGATTTCCCTTTATCCGCCATATCGCATGCTTCGAGCACAACATGACCGATACCGGTGGACAGGTTGCGCGAATCGACGACATAGACATTGCCGACATGCTCGGCTGCGGTGCAGGCATTGTTATAGCTTGAGGAAAAATCGGAGCTGATTGCGATATGCACGACCTCGGAGCCATCCTTTGTAAGCTCTGTAAACATCTCTTCAAGCCTTGATACATCGGGCGCAGCTGTCTTGGGGAGAGTCTTCAGGTCGGCACAGCGCTCCAAAAGACTCGTCATCGTTATATCAACCCCGTCACGAAATTCCTCATCCCCTATCCTGACAAAAAGGGGAATGACGCTGATTCCGCGCTCTGCGTAAATGTTTGTACCATTCACTTCATTAAGAAGATCTGCGGTACTTTCGCATGAAATTTTGACCATAGTTTATAACTCCTGATAAAATGTGCGGCAGCCGCTGTGATAATATCAGTGACTACCATATAAAATCAGTTCATTTTAACACATGATACAAAAAAAGTAAAGTTATTTCCGATAAAACATCAAATATATCAATCTGAAAAATCAAGGGGAGCGTTTACCGGAAGGACCTCGTCACTTTCTGTTATTTGAATGAACGCAAATTCAACCTCTTCATTGATAACGAATACGGTAAGGATATGCTCGTCATCGAGCTGCGCAAGGAGCAGGTATAGCTCGCCCTCCCGAAGCATATCGGATGGGAAACCGCATTCGAGCGAAGCCGCCAGAGCGTCGGTCATATCAATTCCTTCCATGACGGAAGAAATCGAAGCATGCTTTTTGTAGACCTGCTGACTGAGTTCATCCGCATTGACGGTACATCCATGTGCTTTAAGTTCTCTTACGATACGGCCGGAAAGGCTGTCGGCTGTTACGATAATGCGAAGGACAACGGCAATAACGATGAGAACGAGCGCACAGATCAAAAGCGCTGTGCGTGTCGAAGAAGTCATGCGTTTTCCTTTTTCGTTGTCATCACGAAACAGTTTCATTATGCCTCCGTCCGGGTATTAAAGGAAGAGTACAAGCAGATATTTCTGCACCAGTACGACAGCAGCGATAAGGGCTGCCGTAACGAGTGCGGCAACAAGATCACTGATGTGGAATCTCAGCACGCGCATCTTAGTCCTGCCTTCGCCGCCGTGATAGCAGCGGCTCTCCATCGCCATTGCAAGCTCGTTCGCGTGGCGGAAGGAGTTGACGATGAGAGGGATCAGAATGGGCAGCATGGCTTTGGCTCTTTTGAAAACGTTGCCGCTTTCAAAATCCGCACCCCTTGCAAGCTGTGCTTTTTTTATCTTGTCAGCCTCCTCAACAAGGGTGGGTATGAACCTCAGCGCTATGGTCATCATCATTGCAAGCTCATGAGCGGGGAATTTGACGATTTTAAGGGGACTCAGTATCTTTTCAAGGCCGTCGGTCAGCGCTATCGGGGTCGTCGTAAGCGTTAAGAGACTTGTTCCCACGACAAGAAAAGCAAGGCGAAGCACGACAAAAAATGCATTGTACAGCCCTTCGTCGTATATCTTGATTATCCACCATGAAAAGAGGAGTTCGCCCTTCCTAACGAGCAGAAGGTTGAAAAAGAACATGAAAGGCAGGATTATCCGCATCGGCTTCAGTGCTTTTACGAGATAGCGAATGGGTATCTTTGCCGCAAGCGTTACGGAAACAAGGAAGATTGCAACCAAAACGAATGAAGCCATATCCTTTACAAGAAAGATGGCAACGATGTATGCGACCATCAGAGCGAGCTTCGTTCTCGGATCGAGCCTATGTACAACGGAGTCTCCGGGGAGGTACTGGCCGAGTGTGATATCGTTAAACATTCCGCACTGCCTCCTCGAACCATGATATGAAGCTTTCTTCTGTATAAATGCTCTCGGGCACATCAACTCCGCGTTCACGCATGAGAGCGGCGAGCATCATGGGCTTTGGCACATCAAGACCTATCTCGGAAAGCGCTTCCGCATGCGCAAAAACCTCATCGGGCGTACCGATCTGCTTTACTTCACCGTTATTCAGCACGATAATCCTCTCGGCGGATTTTGCTATATCATCCATCGAATGGCTGACCATGATGACGGCGCAGCCAAGCTCGCTGCGAAGCGAATCAATAAGAGCAAGAATGTCACGCCTTCCGCCGGGGTCAAGACCTGCCATGGGCTCGTCGAGCACAAGGTATTTGGGCTTCATGGCAATAATGCCTGCGAGTGCAGCACGGCGTTTTTGACCGCCGGAAAGCTCAAATGGAGATTTTTCGCCTATTTCATCGGGATCAAGCCCAACGAGGTGCAGGGCTTCCCTGCTCCGAGCCGTAATCTCTTCCTCACTGAGGCTGAGATTGCGAGGACCGAAGGATACGTCGGAGAGCACGGTGCTGTCAAAGAGCTGGTAATCGGGGTACTGGAATACCATTCCGATCAGGGCTCTGCCCTTAACGCGCTGCTTTTTATCGTTCATGTCATAGCCGTCCACGATGACTCTGCCGCTCGTTGGGTGCATAAGCCCGTTGAGCTGCTGAATCAGGGTCGATTTGCCGCTTCCGGTATGACCTATAATGCCGACAAACTCACCGTCATTAACGGTGAAGCTGACATTCCTGAGCGCATTAAAGGCGCTCGAGGTATTCTGCATATATGTATAACTCAGTTCTTCAACAACAATGGACATAATGTTTCAGCCAATTCCTCCGCAGTAAGAGCATCTGAAGAAGGTAATACACCGTCGTGAACGAGTTGGTCACGGATGCCGACAACGACAGGGACGTCAAGCCCTATCGAACGAAGCCTTTCGCCCTGCGAGAATACTTCGGTCGGAGTACCTTCGGTTTCAATCAAACCGTCATTCAGAACGATAATCCTATCGGCGTCAACTGCTTCTTCCATGTACTGCGTTATCATGATGACGGTAATATCCTTTTCACGGTGCAGATTCCTGACGATCTCTATTATCTTCTTTCTGCCGAGGGGATCGAGCATGGCGGTCGCTTCATCGAGTACGAGCACTTCCGGCGAAAGCGCAAGCATGCCGGCAATAGCGATGCGCTGCTTCTGACCGCCTGAGAGCATATGCGGCGCCGAGCGCGCATAAGGAAGCATGTCAACAGCTTCGAGCGCATCATGCACACGGGTAAGTATTTCCTCAGTCGGCAGGCCGAGGTTTTCGGGACCGAAACCAACGTCCTCTTCGACGACCGTCGTTACGATTTGATTATCGGGATTCTGGAAAACAACGCCCACCTTTTTGCGGATATTGAGGACGTCAGCTTCATCCGCAGTGGACATGCCGTCAACTGTTATGCTGCCTTCATCGGGAATGAGAAGCGCATTGAGCAGTTTTGCCACGGTGGATTTTCCGCTGCCGTTATGCCCGACTATGGCAACAAAATCACCTTTATTGATTTCAAAGCTGATTCCTTTCAGCGCAGGAGTCTCCGCGCCGTCGTATGAGTATTTAACTTTTTCAACTTTTATCATCTGTAAGCCTTTCGGAAAGCATACACTACACCGTAATAAACAGCTAATTATAGCAGCAGGTGTATGGAAAAAGCAAGTATATTCATGAGTGCTCGGGCCTTTTCCGCGGGAAACCACTTAATATAATTTCAGATATGAACCCCGAAAAAAATATAATTAGTATATTTTCAAAAAGGGGTTGCATTATTCGCAGTTAACCGTTATAATAGCAAACGTTCCGAGCGGTTTTGCTGGTGTAGCTCAGTAGGTAGAGCACGTCATTGGTAATGACGAGGTAGTCAGTTCGAATCTGATCACCAGCTCCAAAGAGGCGATCAAACTTTGGTCGTCTCTTCTTTTTTGCCTGAATACTGTCGGTTTTATTGAGAAAAATGCACCGGCGGACATTTCGCTCGCCGGTGCTCGGTTATGTTAATTTAGTAATCACTTCTTCTGCTCCTTGGGAAAGGGAAGCTCGACCGTGAAGATGACGAGCCCTTCGGGAGTGTTTCCGGCATGTATGCTTCCGTTATGCAGCTGCACAATCTTTTTAACAAGAGCAAGCCCGAGACCGTTGCCCTCGGACCGATGCGAGGTATCCCCCTGGTAGAATTTATCGAAAATATGCTCCATTGCTTCATCGGTAATGGGCTGACCGCTGTTTGATATTTCAAATATGAGCATACCTTCTCGTTCTGCAAGGCTGATTCCAACGGTGCCTCCGTGCGGACTGAATTTAACGGCATTGTCGATAAGGTTAGTGAAGACGTGATTCATCAGCGATTCGGCAGCAGTAAACTCAATACTGTCCATATCAATATCAAATTCAATATCCTTTTCAGTCCACTTGGGTTCAAGTGAAAGCAGGTTCTGCCTTATCTGTTCGTCAATGCGATATGTATTCTTTGAAACGGTAATATTCTCGCTCTCGATTTTAGACATCATCAGGATATTTGCAACGAGCGTGGAAAGGCGCTTGCTTCCGTCTATGATACGGTCGGTGTACTCGTGGCGTTCCTCATCGGTCAGGCTGTCGTCCTGCAGCAGTACGGCATAACCCTCTATTGCACTTAGCGGTGTCTTTATCTCATGAGATACGTTGGATACGAAATCATTGCGCAGCGTCTCAACGGTGCTGAGCTCATGAGCCATGTGATTGAAGGTTGCGTTGATCCTCCGCACGAATAAGGGGGATAAATGCTCATTCAGACGTACCGAAAAATCTCCCTGTGAGACCTGCTTCATGGCTCGGCTGAGTTCATTTATAGGACGAAGCACATGTTTTGACACAAAAATAGTAATAATTGTGCCTATTATGATGCTTGAGACGATCATCAGGACGATTAGCACGGGCATTTCAATGCGTAAACGCCCGATAACTCCCAAAGCCATTGCGATATATGCAAGTATGCCCACCAAAAGCGTACTTCCGGCGAGTACGATGAAAACTACGAGCGAAAAATACCACCTAAGGCCGCTTTCAACCTTGGCATTAAAGTCCGCTGCAATGTCGGCATAAGTTTCCTTGGGCTTCTTTTTATTCGATTTACGCATGGTGCTTGACCGCCTTATATCCGAGGCCTCGTATGGTTACTATTTCAAAATCCTCATTATCCCTGAACCTTTCGCGAAGACGGTTGATATGCACATCAACGGTGCGCGGTTCGGTCTCGCTGTCAAGCCCCCAGATATCATCCATAAGCTGCTGACGGGTGAAGATTCGGCCGGGATATGAGGTAAGCTTATAGAGCAGCATGAATTCCTTCTGAGGAATGACCATGCTCTTGCCGTTATAGCTCACGGTCATGGAATCGTATTCAAGAACGGTATTTCCGATGACCTGCCTGCGGTCGCTGATCATCTTGGCACGCCTGAGCAGTGCGCCGACGCGCAAAACCATCTCATTGACGTTGATGGGCTTGACCATATAGTCATCGGTACCGGAACTGAAGCCGCGCTGCATATCATAGAATGAATCCTTTGCTGTGATAATAAGCACGGGTATGGTTATTCCGCTTTCGCGCAGGGTAGAGATAAGCTCGTACCCATCCATATTTGGCATCATTATATCGGAAATGATAAGATCAATGTATTCTTTATCCAGAACATCGAGCGCCTGCTTACCGTCGGATACACAGATGGGCTGGTACCCGTTCATTGTCAGCACACGGCGGAACAACTGACAAAGCTCTTTATCATCTTCCGCGATCAGTATCTTAAACATCTTTATCTCCTCCGGATGAATTTGATTGATGCTATATTAGTATTAAAACATCAATTCAACATCAATTCAAGCAGTATTTCGAAAGTTTTCGTAATAATTATTAAGCAGAAACAAAATATATCAAAATTTTAATAATTGTTGATATTGAGTTAACACAATGAAGAAACGGGAATAATAAAATGCAGATAATTGCAAGGGGAGGAGGAAAAAACAATGGCACAAACGATTGACGAAAAACGAAAGCCTTCCGGAAACGGTCTTAAATATGACAGTGCCGTACTTATCGGATGCGAGATGTTCCTTCTTGTAACGATTATTTGGATGCTTGCTTCACCGCTTTCGGGCGGAGAAAAGTTCGGCAACATTATGCTCTGCCTTATGACCTCTGTGCTGCTCGTAACACCGTGGGTGTTTGAAAAGACGAGCAAAATGAATCTGCCCGCACTGCTGAAAGTACTGTTCATTTTCCTTATTATCGGCGGTCCGGTTCTCGGTAAGATCTATAAATTCTATTATAGATTTTCACTGTGGGATAAGCTGCTGCATACGAGTTCGGGTTTCCTTTTTGCTGTTATCGGAGCGATGATACCGCAGCTTCTCGATAAAGAGAATGCTTCACACTCCTTCGCGCTTGAGCTCGCCTGCGCTATGTGCTTCACCCTTGCCATTGCTGCGGTATGGGAGTTTTTTGAATTCTCAATGGATAAGTTTTTCGGAATGGATATGCAGCAGGATACTTTGCTTACCGGTATAAATTCCTATCTTCTCGGCAGCGGAACCGGCGTGCTCGGGAGCATTGAAAATATCGAAAGCGTGACAATAAACGGAATTGATACAGGCATGGCAGGCTATATTGATATCGGCCTTATAGATACCATGGGCGATATGCTCGTCTGCACGGTAGGCGGAATTCTGTATTGCGTCCTGAGAGTGCTCTGCAAAAAAGGAAAGAAAGTTGCTGCTTGGCTTTCAAAACTGCTTCCGAGTATGATGACATCACAGCAGGAAGGGCTTGCTTCTTCGGAAACAAAATAGTCCAACGGAATATGTATAATATGAGAAACGATAACGGCTATGTTCGATATCGTTTCTTTGTTTGATTCTGGATTATGGCAAAAATTGTCAAAAATACTTGACAATCTATTATTTGAAGGATATCATATAGACATTAACCTGATAGGAGGTATGTAATGCTTAACTTAAGAAAGTTCTGTGCCGAATTTCTTGGCACCTTGCTGCTCGTATTCTTCGGCTGCGGAGTAGCAATGACGGTAGGCTATGCCGGTACTCTTGTCAATGTTGCGATTGCATTGGCATTCGGCCTTTCGATCATTGCCATTGCTGCTATGATCGGCGATATCTCCGGCTGCCATATTAACCCTGCCGTGTCCCTCGGTATGCTCATTGACGGCAGAATGAAGTTCAGCGAATTCATTTATTACGTTGTCGCTCAGTTCCTCGGCGGTATTGCAGGCGCAGGCGTGCTTGCGCTTATCAAGAGAAATGATTTCGAAAGCCTCCTTGGAAGCAATGCTTTTGCGGCAGCAACCGAAACGGGCGTTCACATGCTCGGAGCATTCGTGATTGAGGTGATACTGACATTTGCTTTCGTTTTCGTGGTACTTGCAATTACCAAGAAAGCCGAAAACGGAAAGATTTCATCATTTGTTATTGGCCTGTCTCTGACCCTTGTTCACCTCATGGGCATCCCCTATACGGGCACGTCGGTGAACCCTGCCCGCAGCTTCGGCCCTGCACTTATGTGCCTGTTCCGCGGAAATGCGGTACCGATCCAGCAGGTTTGGCTGTTCATAGCTGCTCCGCTTGTCGGTGCAGCTCTTGCGGCACTCGTTTACCGCTTCTTCTACTGCGATAAATGCTGCTGCAAAAAATGCAGGTGAAGCCGATAAAGAGAATATATGCAGTATAATCATCAGGCTCTGCCCCAATAGGCTGCGGTAAATAACCGCATTTCGCCGCAGTAAGAGCCGGTGAAAGCCACTGCCCGAATAGAGAGGAATGCCCGAAAGAGTTTGCTGCTGTTCGGGCATTTCCTGTGCAGTTGATAGAATTTTTATAACTTTTCGATATAATTCATTCAATAAAAAGCGAGATAAATCGGAGCCTTTGGAGGAGACAGCGATGAATATAGAAAATGCCCGAAAGTTTGTTTACCGGAATGCCCGACCTTTGGATTTGGCAAGGTGGCAGTTTTTGTTTGAAAATGGAAGCAGAGAAAGCGTTTTGAAGGCTCTTGCTGCTTATCAAAACATGGATGGCGGCTTCGGCCATGCGCTGGAAGCAGATTCGTGGAATACGGAGTCATCGCCGATGCAGACATGGGCGGCAACCGAGATAATCCGAGAAATCCATTTGGATGAAAGAGAGCATCCGATCATTCAGAGCATACTCGGGTATCTGGAGAATACGAAGTATTTCGATGGGCATAGCTGGAATAATACAGTGCCTTCAAACGACCGATACCCTCATGCACCGTGGTGGAGTTACGTCCCGGCGAAGGAGATCAATTATAATCCGACGGCATCATTGACCGGGTTTATTCTACGCTACGCAAATCCGGAAAGCGAAATATACAGAACGGCCCAACGCCTTTTGAAAGAAGCGTATGCTTATTTCAAGGAAAACTGCCCAATGGAATCAATGCACACTGCATCCTGTTTTGCAGAACTGTATGAGGATTTATCCGAATGCGAAATGGCGGCAATAGATATGAAAGAATTCGAAAGCCTGCTGAGGGTACAGATAAGGCATGTTCTGACGATGAATACTTCGGCATGGGCTGAGGAATATGTGTGCAAGCCGTCGCTGTTCATTCATTCCAAATGCAGCCGTTTCTATGAAGAAAACAGAGAGCTATGCGATTTTGAATGCCGCTTTATTTCCGAAACACAGAATTCGGATGGAACATGGGATGTCACTTGGGATTGGGGCTGCTATCCGGAGCAATGGCATATCAGCAAGAATTGGTGGAAATCGGATATTATCGTGAATAATATGAAATTCTACCGGAGCATGCAAGGATGAATTCCTGCTTGTCGTTTCCCCTGCAAAGCCTGCATGGAATATACGGCGCAATTCTCTGCTCTCCTATCGGGAGTATCAGCCGCTGTTCAATACGGATTTGCCGATTGGGAATGGCTTTGAAGCATCCTTCGCTGCCGAAAGGCTAAAAGTATAGGTAAATCCTCCGCACTAAAAAACCATGCGGAGGATCATCTTCTTTACGGACAAAGCTCGAAATGACGGGGCTTTTATCCATCACATAAATTTCAACAGCACTTCGTTCTGAAAATCCATGCCTTTCGGGGTCAGCTTCATATGCGTTTCCGTGACCTCCATATTGCCTTCGAGCACCGCTTCACTGACGGCGGAAGCGTAATTGGTGACCGGGTCGATATCGAACCTATCCATAAATGCCTGACGGCTCACGCCCTCGACCTTGCGAAGACCGACCATTATCGTTTCAAACATTTCCTCCTCACGGTCAACCTCTTCTGTATCGGAAACGGGGAGCTTGCTGTTTGCGGATAACATGACGTATTCGGACAGCTGATCCTTATTCGCCCATCTGATCCATTTGCCTTTGAAACGCATTGCGGAGTGGGCATTGAGGCCAAGCCCGAGGTATTCTCCGTTCGCCCAGTAGTTGAGGTTATGCTTGCATTCGTATGTGGGTTTTGAGAAATTACTGATCTCGTACCGCTTGTAGCCAAGTTCGCCGAGAAGCGCAAAGCCTGCATCCTCCATATCGGCAACCTCGTCCTCATCCGGGAGAATAACTATTCCGTTTTTAACATCATCATACAGAGGAGTACCCTCCTCAAGTATGAGCGCATATGAGGAGATATGCTCGGCGCCAAGATCCGAAGCAAGCCTTATCGAATCAAGATATGAGGCAACATCCTGCTTCGGAAGTCCGTGCATAAGGTCGATATTTATATTCCTGAAGCCTGCTTTGCGCGCTTCGGAAAATGCTTTCAGGAAGGTCTCGCGGTCGTGAACTCTGCCGATAGCGCGGAGAACTTCGTTATCCGCGCTCTGAAGCCCGATGGAGAGCCTGTTGATGCCTGCAAGGAGGTATTCTTCGAGCTTTTCGCGCGTCAGCGATTCGGGGTTCGCTTCAATGGTGAATTCGGCATTGGGACGTATGGTAAAATTCTTTCGCAGCTCAGCTATCATTGCGGTGACGGTGCCGTGGGGCAATATGCTCGGAGTGCCTCCGCCTATGAAAACGGTATCAAAAACCCTGTCGGAAACAAGATTCTTATATGTCCGTATCTCACTTATCAGCGCAGCAATGTATGCGGTATAGTCAATGCTTCCGCCGAAGCTGACAAAATCACAATACCTGCATTTCTTTTTGCAAAAGGGGATATGTATGTATAGTCCGGGCATCAGTTGATCCTCAGAACGCTCATGAAAGCTTCGCTCGGCAATTCGACCGTACCTATCTGCCTCATGCGCTTCTTGCCTTCCTTCTGCTTTTCAAGCAGCTTTTTCTTTCTCGTGATATCGCCGCCGTAGCATTTTGCAAGCACATCCTTGCGCAGTGCGCGCACGGTTTCCCTTGCAATGATTTTTCCGCCGATAGCAGCCTGGATTGGTATTTCAAACTGCTGACGCGGTATGACCTCCTGCAGCTTTTCCGCAACGGCACGGCCCTTAGCATACGCCTTGTCACGGTGTACGATGGTGGAAAGCGCATCACACATATCGCCGTTAAGAAGGAAATCCAATTTAACAAGATCGGAGCGCACATATTCATCTATCTCGTAGTCGAATGACGCATAGCCGCGGCTCCTGCTCTTGAGGTTGTCAAAGAAATCAAAGATGATCTCGTTGAGAGGAATATCATAGGTGAGCTTAACTCTCGTCTTTTCAAGATAGGTCATATCGCGGAATATGCCGCGCTTTTCCTGCGCAAGCTCCATGATAGTACCGACGTATTCGGGAGGGGTCATGATATGCGCCTTGCACATAGGTTCCTCCATGTGGTCGATCTGCGATGGGTCGGGAAGGTTGCTGGGGTTATCAATCCAAATCTCCGTGCCGTCAAGCATGACTACGCGGTAAATAACGCTCGGTGCGGTTGTAACGAGGTCAAGATCAAACTCCCTTTCAAGCCTCTCCTGAGCAATCTCCATATGCAGCAGCCCGAGGAAACCGCAGCGGAAGCCGTAACCGAGCGCCTGAGAGGTCTCGGGCTCGAAGGAGATGGAAGCATCGTTGAGCACTAACTTCTCGAGCGCGGTGCGAAGGTTCTCATATTCCGCACCGTCGGCAGGGTAAATGCCGCAGAAGACCATCGGGCGGGCATGCTTGTAGCCCTGAAGCGGCTCCGCTGCCGGGTTTTCGGCAAGCGTTATCGTGTCGCCGACCTTCGTCTCGGCAACGGATTTAATCGAAGCGGAAATATACCCGACCTCACCTGCGGAGAGCTCATCCGTGGGCTTGAGCTGGGGAGTGAATACCCCGACCTCCGTGACCTCAAATTCATTGCCGCTGTGCATGAAGCGAATCCTGTCGCCTGCCTTAACTATGCCGTCCATTATGCGGACATAGCTCAGAGCACCCTTGTAATTATCGTAATAGCTGTCGAATATCAGTGCCCTGAGAGGAGCTTCGGTGCCGCCCCCGGGAGCAGGGAAGTCGGTAACGATACGGGCAAGCACTTGCTCAACGTTGAGCCCTGTCTTTGCAGATACCTGCGGTGCATCGTCCGCAGGAACGCCGATGATATCGTCAATCTCACGGATTGCGTTCTCGGGGTCTGCCGAAGGCAGATCGATCTTGTTAATGACGGGAAGGATTTCGAGATTGTTATCAACGGCCAGGTAGACGTTTGCAAGGGTTTGAGCTTCGATGCCCTGCGTGGCGTCAACGATGAGAACCGCGCCTTCGCAGGCTGCGAGCGCACGGCTGACCTCGTATGTGAAGTCAACATGCCCCGGAGTGTCGATAAGGTTCAGCATATATCGTTTGCCGTCGGTATGGGTATAGAACATCCTGACCGCTGTGGATTTTATGGTGATTCCGCGTTCGCGCTCGATGTCCATTGAATCAAGGAGCTGTTCCTCCATGTCGCGCGCAGAAACGGTATCGGTAAGCTCCATCAGCCTATCCGCAAGCGTGGATTTACCGTGGTCGATATGTGCGATGATGCAGAAATTTCTGATGAGTTCTCGGGGGTAAGCCATTAAAAAGCACCTTTCTGTTCTGTATGTTTCTTTTGACGTATTATCCTTACAACCCATTATTATACCGTATTCAGTGCATCAAATCAATATCGGCATTTCGCATCACGAGCGCTGCTAAAGCAGTATGAACAAGTATATTTCGCATAACCGGCATTTTGTGCCTGAATTGGAGCGGATACCACTTGAAAAAAGCAAAACTATGTGTATAATTAAAACTGATGGAGTATGCAAATAAAGAAATGAATACCGATAAGCTCAGCCCTCATATGATTGACGAGGTTCTTTCCTCTTTCCGCAATAGGGACGGGGAAATATCATCCGTCAGCCCGAGTCAGATGAGCCCCCTTGTGCTCGCTTATATCGGCGATACCGTTTATGATTTGTTCGTTCGCACCATGCTCGTGGAGAGCACAACGCTTTCAGCCCACGGCCTGCATATGCGCGCCGCCAAGCTCGTCTGCGCGGCAGCACAGTCAAGGGCTTTCCTGCGTATCGAACAGCTTCTAAGTGAAGAGGAAATGTCGGTATTTAAGCGAGGACGGAATGCTCATATGGGTACGGTTCCGAAAAATGCGGAGATCATTGATTACCGCAGGGCAACAGGCCTTGAGGCACTGATGGGGTATCTGTACCTACTGGGCAGGGATGAAAGGCTGAGCGAACTCATGCGCGCGGCATTCGGAAACGGGGATAACGAACCCGAAAAAGCAAATCCAACTGCTTCAGAAGAAAATGATAAATGAATAATGCTGCCCGGAAGGACTTGGGCTAACATTTTTCATCGCAAAAGAAAGGTAATATAATGGCAAACGATAAGTACGGAAAGAACTTCGGCAGCAGGGACAATAAGCCCTACGGCGAGCGCACGAGCTACGGCGACCGCAATAACAAGCCCTACGGCGAGCGCACGAGCTACGGCGACCGCAATAACAAGCCCTACGCCGACCGTGATAGGAAGCCCTATGGCGACAGGGACAGGAAGCCCTACGGCGACCGGGACAGAAAGCCCTACGGCGACAGGGACAGGAAGCCCTACGGCGACAGCAACAGGAAGCCCTACGGCGATCGTGACAAAAAGTCCTATTTAGAGCGCGACAATAAGTCATATGGTGAGCGTAAGGGCTACGGCGACCGTGATAGGAAGCCCTACGGGGACAGCAACAGAAAGCCCTACGGCGAAAAAAAGTATCGTGACGGAGAGTATTTTGAGCATAAGGATGAGCTCTTTGCGTCAAGGCTCGGAGCGGAATTCGATTCCGCCGATGAAAGCATAAAGAATGGAAATGCAGGCGGCGAGGAAAGCGAGCTCCCCAATATCATTATGGGGCGCAACCCCGTCAAGGAAGCGATCAAGAGCGGAAAGAGCATCGACAGGATACTCGTCACCAAGGAGCATGACGGCTCTCTCGGAGAGATCATTACGCTTGCACATGAGGCTAACCTCGTTATCCGTGAGGTCGATAGGAGAAAGCTTGATGAGATATGCATGCCCTTCGGCCATAACGGCAAGAGCGGCAACCATCAGGGAATCCTTGCTGAAATCCCGGGCGTCGAGTATGCGGAGCTTTCCGATATCCTCGAATATGCGGAGAGCAGGGGAGAAAAACCCTTTATCATACTGCTTGACGGCATCGAAGATCCCCATAATCTCGGTTCCATCATCCGCAGTGCGGAATGTGCAGGCGCTCACGGCGTAGTTATAACCAAGCGCCGTTCGGCTTCCGTGACCGCAGCAGTTGTAAAGACATCGGCAGGCGCAGCGGAGCATATGCGCATTGCACGGGTTGTAAATCTTGCAAATACCATAGATACTCTCAAGGAACGCGGCATTTGGATAGCAGGCGCGGATATGAACGGCAAAGCCATGTATGATGTCGATATGAAGGGTGCATTCGCGCTCGTCATCGGCAGTGAGGGCAGCGGATTATCAAAGCTTGTCAAGGAAAAATGCGATTTTCTGGTATCCATACCCCTTAAAGGCAATATAGATTCGCTCAATGCGGCGGTCGCCGGCGCCATCATCATGTTTGAGAAGAACAGACAGGAGAAAGCAGAGTAATTGCTTAAAACCTCGGGAAATACAGCATATTCGGAACTAAGCGATGAGGAGCTTGCGATAGCTGCGCAGAGCGGCGACAGGGAAGCGGAGTATGCGCTTGTGGTTCGTTTCATGGGTCTTGTGAAGCTGAAAGCAAGGCCCTATTTCCTCGTGGGCGCAGATAGAGCCGATCTGATTCAGGAGGGCTCGATTGGTCTTATCGCCGCGGTAAGGGATTATGATTGCGAACGCGGCGGCAGCTTCAGGAGCTTCGCCGAGACCTGCATCACACGCCAGATGTTCACTGCTATCAAGGCTGCGACAAGGAAGAAGCATCTTCCGCTCAATAACTATGTTTCGCTTGATAAATCAGCCTATTCGAACAGCGAAAGCACGGACAGTACCCTCGTAGAAACCCTCGTTCTTCCCAAAATATCAAATCCCGAGGAGATCATCCTTGACCGTGAGGAGTACAGAAATTTCGGCCAAATGCTTGAGAAAACGCTTACGGAGCTTGAACGCGAAGTGCTTGTACTGTTCCTTCGGGATAAAAGCTACGCCGAAATCGCCGAGACCCTCGGCAAATCCACAAAATCGGTGGATAACGCCATTCAAAGGGTGAAAAAGAAGGTCTCGGCGCTGCTCAAGGATATGAGCGAGGAATAAAAAGAAAAACTGCTCAAAAATGGGCAGTTTTCAGTCATGCAATTCGTACACAAATCGACATTTTACATATGAAGCTCAATGCCGATAGAGCTCCTTAATATTGGTATTACCGTTAAACCAGCTTACAAAATCAAAATCATCATAGTATTTCTTTATGGAAAATTTGCTCCTGTATTTTGCACAGTTTCCGACACAATCTTTGTTTTCAAAGCCCCTGATATAGACGGCGGATTTGATTTCCGGATACTCTTTATGACAGAATACGGCTTTATTACGGTAGGGAAGTGCGTCAAACGCTTTAAGGTCATCATATGTGCAGCCGTCCCTATCTGAAAACAGAATGAATACGTTATCCATACTCATCCTTTGCAATCGCTCATACCACTTGCGCTTGGCTTCCTCAGCATTTTGGTAATGAACGAAATATAACCTAATGTCACTAAGCCTGCCGATTGGAAAGCTGTATTCGGGCTCCTCTACAAACAACATGTCGAGGTTGTTATAGTAGTCCATGTTGTTGATATACTTCAAAAAATCTTTCGATTTAATAAAAAGATTCACAAACGGGGAATTGAATCTGACGCCGAGGTCATGGCAAATGCAGCAGCCGTTGCAGTTGCTTGCAATCAAAGTAAAATCATTGTTCGTCAGCTTAGCTCGTAACCCGGAGTTATATTTTTCCCGAAGCGTTCTTTTGAATTCTTTAAGCATAATTTACTCACCATTAAGTTATGCGGAATAAACGAAAACCTAATTAAAGCGACTGTATCTCATAATACATGCGCTGCATTTTTTTGTCGATAGCGGCGATTTCCGCAGCGGTATCGAACATCTCCTTGCTGATATGCTCGGGAACCTTCTTTGCGCCCTTGTAGCGGAGGTCGTGCTCAAGGCTCGCCCAGAAATCCTGAGCAACGGTACGGATCTGTATCTCAGCCTTTGCGTACTCAACGCCCGATGAAAGGTAAACCGGTATCTCGACGTCAAGGTGCAGGCTTCGGTAACCGTTGAAATTGGGCTTTGCGATATAGTCCTCACGCTTGATGAGCTTCACATCGCTATGCATCATGAAGACCCTTTCAATATCGTAAACATCCTCGAGAAAACGGCAGACAACACGGATGCCGGCAATATCGTTCAAATTCTGTTTAGCGGATTCGATCGTCACAGCATACCCGTTTTTACGAAGCTTCGCCGCCATGCTTTTTGGTGATTTCAGCCTGCTCTCGATGTGATGAATCGGGTTTGTTGAGTGCTGAAGATGAAATTCCGAATCCAGCACTTCAAATTTCAGCCTGAGCTGCATCAGCGCAGCACTGCAAAGATGCTGAAGTTCATGAAGAGCCTGATCGTCCTTGAAATCCTCATCATCGCATAAGGACTGCATCTCTTGATTTATCGGATTATCCATGCATTTCCTCCAATGCTGTAATATGCTTCATTTCTCCCTGATTATAGACCTATAAATACTGAAAAGCAACAAATATACGGAATTTTCTTGATTTTTTCACTGTCAATATATGTTTTTACGGCTTTATCTTGTTGTTTTATTGTACTTGTTGTGGTATAATCATCTCGGCAGTCAGCGGTAAATCGCAGATTGCGAATGGAGGTTTGCTGTGACACTACAACAGCTGCGATGCTTCTTGGTGATGGCGGAGGTTCTGCATTATACAAAGGCCGCGGATAAGCTGTATATCTCTCAACCGAGCCTTAGCTATTCATTGGCGGAACTTGGCAAGGAGCTCGGTGTACCGCTTTTTGGCAAAACCGGCAAAAAGACATATCTGACCCAGTACGGCGCAGCATTTCTGCCGTATGCCAAAAACGCCCTTGAACAGCTTTCAAAGGGTGAAGAGGCTGTTAAGAGGATATCGGATTCCACTTCCGGCAGCATCAATTTCGGCTATATACACAGCGTCAGTTTCAATATCATGCCCATGCTCATTGATAGATTTTATGAGCATCTCGGCAACCAGAGCATCACGTTCAATCTGCATCAGGGCACGACAAATGCGCTGCATGAACAGCTTAGTGACGGCACCATCGATCTTGCGCTTACGGCAAAATTCGAGGGCGAAGGCATTGAGTCCGTGCCGGTATTCAATCAGGAGCTGTTCCTTGTCGTCCCGGATAGACATAGGCTCGCAGGAATGGAATCGGTTTCGCTTGATGAAATTCGCAGTGAACGCATCATATCAATCAGCAGGGGTTCCGCCCTCCGTTCACAGCTTGATGAGTGCTTCCGCGCTGCCGAGATAGAGCCAAAGTCAATTATCGAAGTTGATGACTGCAATTCAATGGCATCCTTTGTAGGCACTCAGCTCGGCGTTGCGATTATGCCCAAGCTCCCGTCACTCTCAAACTATAATGTTGCCGTACTCCCGATCAGGGATTTCAATATCTGCCGCGAAGTATCTCTGCACTGGTGTACGGATAGAGCCATGCTCCCTGCCGTTGCATATTTTAGGGATTATGTTGCAAGCCTTGATGGACAAATCAAATAAGAGCTTTATATATGCCCACTGTCTCACACGGAGGGCTTTTTCATTTGCTTTTATGACGATTTGTTTTTATAGATTGAATTCACGAAGCTTCAAGCGCCGATTTTGTCGAATGATAGAATATGTCTATCATTAGAATTCATTTTTAGTATTGGACTGAAATCGGTTTCGCCGATATAATCGACATGCATCGCAAGATACATATAGTATGGTCTTTCGATACCTTAAATTTTCATCGTTAACTATGCGAAAGCATAAAAATAAAAAACAGAATCCAATAGGAGGAAGACGCGTGATCGAACTTATTGAAAAAGGTATGTACCTTGTTGACGGTGTTCCCTGTGAAACCGCCGACATGCCCGTGGAGGAAGCAAAGAAGAATACCATTGCTTACGGCATCCTTCAGGCGCATAATCATTCCGGAAATCCTGATAAGCTTCAGGTAAAGTTTGACGCTCTCATCTCGCATGACATCACCTATGTCGGCATCATCCAGCAGGCTCGTGCCTCCGGCATGAAGAAATTCCCGCTGCCCTACGC
This sequence comes from Clostridiales bacterium, assembly GCA_004556165.1. Lineage (GTDB taxonomy): Bacteria > Bacillota > Clostridia > Christensenellales > CAG-138 > PeH17. The sequence continues at coordinate 64,430 of SFIR01000003.1, forward strand.
TCTGACCAACTGCCACAACAGCCTCTGTGCCGTCGGCGGAACCATCAACGAAGATGACCATGTGTTCGGGCTTTCTGCTGCCAAGAAGTACGGCGGAATCTTCGTTCCCCCCAATGTAAGCGTTATCCATTCCTACGCCCGTGAGGAAATGGCAAAGTGCGGCGCAATGATTCTCGGCTCCGACAGCCATACCCGTTACGGCGCTCTCGGCACCATGGCGGTCGGTGAAGGCGGTCCCGAGCTTGCAAAGCAGCTCCTCAACAATACATGGGATAACAATATGCCCGAGGTCGTCATGGTTTATCTCACCGGTAAGCCCAAGAAGGGCATCGGTCCCCACGACGTGGCTATCGCTCTTGTCGGAGCAACCTTTGCTTCCGGCTTCGTAAATAACCGCGTACTCGAATTCGTAGGCCCCGGCATCGCAAATCTCCCCATTGACTTCCGTAACGGCATTGATGTCATGACCACCGAGACCACCTGCCTCACCTCCATTTGGCAGACCGATGAAACCACCCGTGCTTTCTTCGAGACACATAAGCGTCCCGATGATTATAAAGAGCTTAAGCCCGGCAAGGTCGCATACTATGACCGCATGATTCATATCGACCTTGATAAGATGGAATCCATGATTGCGCTCCCGTTCCATCCCTCCAATGCTTATACCATACATTATTTCAATGAGCATCGCGAAGAGCTTCTCTCAAAGCTCCAGGAAGAAGCACAGAAAAAGTATCCTAAGCTCAAGGTAGACTATATGTCCAAGCTCCGTGAGAACGGCGTTTACGCAACTCAGGGCTTCATGGGCGGCTGCTCCGGCGGTATGTTCGACAGCATTCAGGAGGCTGCGGCAATTCTGAAGGGAAAGAGCACCGGCAATGATTATTTCTCCCTCTCCGTGTATCCGACGTCAATTCCCGTAAATCTCGAGCTGACAAAGATAGGCGCGATCACGGATCTGCTCGAAGCAGGCGCTATAATTAAGCCCAGCTTCTGCGGTCCCTGCTTCGGCGCAGGCGATACCCCTGCCAATAACGGCCTATCCCTCCGCCATGCGACCCGTAATTTCCCGAATCGCGACGGCAGCAAGCCCGGTGACGGTCAGTTTGCAAGCGTTTGCCTTATGGATGCTCTCAGCATCGCGGCGACCGCAGCTAACGGCGGCATAATCACTGCTGCGACCGATGTCGATTACGAGTATGAGCGCAAGCCCTATCATTTCGATAAGAATGTTTATGATAATCGCATCTATTACGGCTATGGCAAGGCTGACGAGAACCAGGAGCTCATACTCGGGCCCAATATCACGGATTGGCCCAAGATGTACAAGCTCTCCGATAACCTGCTCGTTGAGCTTGCAGCGGTCATCCATGACCCCGTGACCACTACCGACGAGCTCATCCCCTCCGGCGAGACCTCGTCCCTCAGGTCCAACCCCATTAAGCTCTCTCAGTACACCCTTTCCCGCCGTGTACCCGAGTATCCCGGCCGTGCAAACGCCATTGCCGCGATCGAAAAGGAGCATGTTGCAGGCGGCAGGCCCGAGCATCTCGTTGAGCTTCTCAGCAGGGTCGGCAATGCCGATGAGCTCATTAAGAATACCCAGTACGGCTCCGCAATCTTTGCAAATAAGCCCGGTGACGGCTCCGCGCGCGAGCAGGCAGCTTCATGCCAGAAGGTTCTCGGCGGCTTTGCAAATATCTGCTATGAGTTTGCGACCAAGCGCTATCGCAGCAACTGCATCAACTGGGGCATCCTTCCCTTCACCATTGATAAGGATGTCGAATTCAATTATGAGGACGGCGACAGCGTATTCGTTCCCGGTATCCGCAAGGCCATCGAGGAGGGCATCGAGACCATTCCTGCAAAGGTCATCCGCAAGAACGGCGGCATTGACGATATTACCCTCCATGTCAAGGGTCTTACCGATGATGAAAAGCACATTATTCTTGAGGGCTGCCTCATGAATTTCTACGCTTCGCAGAATAACTAAACAAAGATTACAATAAGGAGTATTTACAATGCAGAAGATCCCCATGAAGACACCGCTCGTCGAAATGGACGGCGATGAAATGACCAGAGTCCTTTGGCAGATGATTAAGGACGAACTCATCCTCCCCTTTGTTGACCTCAAGACCGAATATTATGATCTCGGGCTCCTCAGCCGCAATGCGACCAAGGATCAGATAACCGTTGATGCCGCAAATGCGACCCGTCGTCTCGGCGTTGCGGTAAAGTGCGCAACGATAACCCCCAATAAGAAGAGGATGGAAGAATATCCCGAGCTTACCGAGATGTGGAAGAGCCCCAACGGTACAATCCGTTCCATCCTTGACGGCACCGTTTTCCGCGCTCCCATCCTCATGGATGCAATCCACCCCGTTGTAAAGAACTGGAAGGAACCCATCACCATTGCCCGTCATGCTTACGGCGATGTCTATAAGAGCGTTGATTTCTATACCACCGAACCCGGCACTGCTACCCTTACCTTCGTCGGTGAGAGCGGGGAAGAGAAGTCCGTTGTCGTTCAGAAGGTCGATGGGCCTGCGGTATGGCAGGGCTCCCACAATAAGGAAAAGAGCATTCGCTCCTTCGCGCGCGCCTGCTTCCAGTACGCCATAGATACCAAGCAGGATCTTTGGTTCTCCACCAAGGATACCATTGCCAAGATCTATGACGGCGAATTCAAGAAGGTCTTTGAAGAGGAATACGAGAACTACCGCGCGGACTTCGAACGCCTCGGCATTACCTATTTCTATACCCTCATCGACGATGCAGTGGCAAGGGTCATCCGCAGCAAGGGCGGCTTCATCTGGGCATGCAAGAACTATGACGGCGATGTTATGAGCGATATGGTTTCCACCGCATTCGGCAGCCTCGCAATGATGACCTCCGTTCTCGTTTCTCCGGACGGCACCACCGAGTACGAAGCGGCACACGGTACCGTGACCCAGCATTATTACAGATACCTCAAGGGCGAAGCCACCAGCACCAACCCCACCGCGACCATCTTTGCATGGACCGGCGCGCTCCGCAAGAGGGGTCAGCTTGATGATATTCCCGAGCTTGCAGCATTTGCGGATAAGCTCGAAAAGGCAGTCCTCGATACGATGAAGGACGGCATTATGACCAAGGATCTCGTCGGTCTCGTTGACGAGGGCTTCGAAGCTCACGCAGTCACCAGCGCGGAATTCCTCAGCGCAGTCCGCGAGCATCTCGAAAAGAGCCTGTAAGGCGGAAAGGCATATAATGAAACTCATCAAAACTGCGACCGCAGGCACGATGGAATCCAATGACATCATGATCACGCTCGAACCGCGTGACGAAGGCGGCATCGTAATAGAACTCACGAGCAACGTCATGCAGCAGTTCGGCCGTCAGATCGAAGGCGTCATCAGGGATACCCTTAAAAAGAACGGCGTGGAAAACGCTGTTGTCACCGCAGTGGATAAGGGTGCGCTCGACTGCACCATCTGCGCGCGCTGCAGCACGGCTATCTACCGTGCTGCCGCCTCCGATGCATACGAATGGGAGGTAAAGCAGGATGTACATTAAGGATAGGCTCAGAAGAAGCATGATGTTCGTACCGGGCAATAACCCCGGCATGATAAGGGATGCCCATATCTACGGTGCGGACAGCATTATGTTCGATCTTGAGGATTCCGTTGCATATACCGAGAAGGATGCAGCCCGCTTCCTCGTCTATAATGCTCTTAAGACGCTGAATTTCGGAAGCAAAGAGATTGTTGTACGCATCAATGATCTTTCGAGCGGCCTCGGCATTAAGGACCTTGAAGCGATCGTCCGTGCAGGCGTTCAGGTCGTCCGTCTTCCCAAGACGGACAGCGCACAGGATGTTATCGATTGTGAGCGCGAGATTGAGCGTATCGAGCGTGAATCCGGTATTCCCGTCGGCACCACCGGCATGATGGCAGCTATCGAGTCCGCAAACGGCGTACTCAATGCTGCTTCCATTGCAAAGGCGAGCAAGCGCCTTATCGGTATCGCCCTCGGCGCAGAGGACTATGTTACCGATCTTAAGACCACCAGAAGCGACGGCATTGAGCTCCTGTTCGCACGCAGCATGATTCTCAATGCAGCCCGTGCGGCAGGCATCGCGGCTCTTGATACCGTTTATTCCGATGTTAATAATGAGGAAGGCTTTATTGCCGAAGCAACGCTCATAAAAAAACTCGGCTTTGACGGTAAATCCATCATCAATCCGAGGCAGATCGAGCCCCTCCACAGGGTATTCATGCCTGCGGAGAAGGATCTTGCAAAGGCTCGCGCCATCATGGAAGCCATTGCCGAAGCAAATGCGCGCGGAAGCGGCGTAGCAAGCCTCAAGGGCAAGATGATAGATAAGCCCGTTGTGATCCGTGCTCAGCGTCTGCTCGATCTGTACGAAGCAGGCAGCAAGATCAGCGAAGTGGAGGATATTTGACATGATAGATATCAACAGCATTCCTCATATCAATGAGATCAGCAATAACGGATTGTATCACGGCACAGGCAGCAAGAAGACCGCGACCTTCAAGGAGCGTTCCGCTTCCAGGAATAAGATAGTTCCCTCTCTTGAGGACGCAATAAGGAAAACCGGACTTAAGGACGGCATGACCATCAGCTTCCATCATCATTTCCGCAACGGCGACCATATCGTCAATACGGTCATTGATAAGCTTGCCGAAATGGGCTATAAGAATCTGACCCTTGCCGCGTCATCGCTTGCAGCAGTCCATTCCCACCTTATTGAGCATATTAAAAACGGAGTTATTACCCATATTGAAACCTCCGGTATGCGCGGTGAGCTTGCGGAGCAGGTATCGCGCGGCCTCATTGACTGCCCCGTTGTGTTCCGCTCTCACGGCGGCAGGGCATCAGCCATCGTCAGCGGTCAGCTCCATATCGATGTTGCATTCTTGGGCGCACCCTCCTGCGACCCCTACGGCAATGCAAACGGCTATATCCGCGAGGATGAGGGCGGAATCGCCTGCGGTTCCCTCGGCTATGCTGTACCGGATGCAATGTTTGCAGATAATGTAATCGTTATCACCAACCACCTCGTTGCATATCCCAATGCGCCTTGGGCGATCCCAGAGTACGAAGTGGATTACGTTGTCCTAACCGATGATATTGGCGACCCGAAAGGCATAATGTCCGGCGCGACCCGTTACACCAAGGATCCCAAGGAGCTTCTCATTGCAAAGACAGCAGCAAATGTTATCGACGCAGCCGGCTATCTCTATGACGGCTTCTCCATGCAGATGGGCAGCGGCGGCGCATCGCTTGCAACGGCAAGGTTCATCCGCCAGAAGATGCTTGATAAGAACATCCACTGCCGTTTTGCTCTCGGCGGAATCACCGGTCAGATCACGGCAATGCATGAAGAGGGGCTTATCGACAGGGTTCTTGACGTTCAGAGCTTCGATCTTGACGCCGCGCTTTCACTCAAGAACAATCATTTCCATCACCAGATCGGCGCCGTTTACTATGCAAGCCATCTGACAGATGCAGCGGTCGATCAGCTCGATTTCGTCGTGCTTTCCGCACTTGAGATAGATACCGATTTCAATATCAACGTTCTTACCGGTTCCGACGGAGTCATCCGCGGCGCTATCGGCGGCCATCCGGATACAGCGGAGGGCGCAAGCCTCAGCGTAGTGGTTGCTCCTCTGACCCGTGGACGCATTCCCACCGTCGTCAAGCACGTCAATACCGTTGTAACTCCCGGTGATGTTGTCGATGTCGTTGTTACCGATCACGGCATTGCAGTCAACCCCAAGCGCCCCGATGTAAAGGAAAAGCTGATAGCTGCAGGCCTTCCCGTATTCGATATCGAGCAGCTCCGCGTTCGCGCAGAGCGCATCGTAGGCGTACCCGATCCCATCAAATACAAGGATCGCATCGTCGGTGTCGTAATGTATCGTGACAATACTGTCATAGATGTCATTCGTCAGATAGACGAAGATTGATAATCACTCTATCGGTGTCTCCCCGGGCAGTCCGCTGCTCGGGGAGACATCTGCAAGGGTAAAAATATATTTATAAAACTCCAAATAATTGTTGACAAAACAATAGTTATCCCATATAATACTCATGTTCAAGCAGAAGCCGCCCGCTTCTCACACGCCGCAGGTATTTATGCAGGCGATGTAAAGGCAACAAATACAGCGATTATTTGTGGTGCGGTGCGGAATGCAGCCGCATTTTTTGTTTGAATAAATATGAAAAAGGTGGTGGAAACCATAGCTGCTCAGGAATTGATGATTAATGAAGAGATTAGGGACAAGGAAGTCCGTCTCATTGACGAAAACGGCGAACAGCTCGGCGTTGTGAAGATTGATCACGCCATGCGTATTGCCGAAGAACACGATCTTGACCTCGTCAAGATTGTACCCAATGCCGTGCCTCCCGTGTGTAAGATCATGGATTACGGCAAGTATCGTTTTGAACAGTCCAAGCGCGAAAAGGAACAGCGTAAGAATCAGACCGTTATCGAAACCAAGGAAATTCGTCTTTCTGCGACCATCGATACGCACGATATGGAAGTCAAAGCCAAAGCGTGCCAGCAATTCCTCAAGAGCGGCAATAAAGTCAAGGTTTCCATTCGCTTCAGGGGCAGGCAGGCAGCCCATGGCGATGTCGGTCTTGATGTCATGAATGCTTTCTATGAGATGGTTCAGGAATTTGCGGTTATTGATCGCCCTGCCAAGCAGGAAGGCCGCAATATGTTCATGATGTTGAATCCCAAACCCGCCGGCAAATAATCTGCCAACAGGGAAAAATCAAAATTTATACAGGAGGAACTCCCATGCCGAAAATTAAGACCCACAGGGGCGCCGCAAAGCGTTTCAGCTTCACCAAGAGCGGCAAGATCAAGAGGGGTAGAGCTTATAAAAGCCATATCCTTACCAAGAAAACAACCAAGCGTACGCGCAATCTTCGTAAGACTGCTTATATCGCCGAAGAAGAACAGTCCAAGATTGGCAAGCTGATCCCCTACAAGAGATAAGGAGGACTAAACAATGGCAAGGATTAAAAGAGCAGTCAACGCAGTTAAGAAGCGTCGTAAAGTTTTCAAGCTCTCCAAGGGCTACTATGGAGCAAAGAGCAAGCTGTATCGTGCAGCAAGCCAGCAGGTCATGAAGTCAATGGCTTACGCCTATGTCGGCCGTAAGCTCAAGAAGAGGGAATACCGCCGCCTTTGGATCGCCCGTATCAATGCAGGCGCAAGGATTTGCGGCACCAACTATTCCAACCTCATTCACGGTCTCAAGCTCGCCGGTGTTGATGTAAACCGTAAGGTTCTCGCCGACCTCGCTATTACCGATATGAATGCATTCAACGAGCTCGTTCTCGTTGCAAACAAGGCTCTCGCCAAATAAAATCAATTCGAGATGGGGAACAGCTTCAATTGAGGCTGTTCCTTTTCCGTTTTGGAAGATTCATCATTTATATTCGGATTTTTGGGAAGAATACCGAAAAAACGAACTGAAGGGCGAACAATGAGCATTTTTGATATTCTTTCCTTTATCGGCGGACTTTCCCTGTTCATCTTCGGTATGAACGTCATGGGCATCTCCCTTGAAAGGGCAGCAGGCAGCAGGCTGAAAGCCATACTTTCAAAGCTCACCTCAAGCCCGATAAAGGGTCTCATCCTCGGCGCTGCGGTAACTGCGGTGATCCAGTCCTCATCTGCGACGACCGTTATGGCAATAGGCTTTGTCAATTCCGGACTTATGGAGCTCATACAGGCGGTCGGCATCATTATCGGAGCAAACCTCGGCACGACCATAACGCCGTGGCTTCTGAGCCTGACAGGGCTTGAGGGAAGCAGCATTTATATACAGCTTCTGAAACCGACAAGCTTCGCCCCCATACTCGCTCTCATTGGCGTTGTACTTCTGCTCGCGAGCAAACGCGACAAGAGGCGCAGCATAGGTGCGAGCCTTTTGGGCTTTGCCGTATTGATGTTCGGTATGGAAACGATGAGCGAAGCCGTCAAACCGCTTGCGGAGGTCGAAGCATTTACAAATCTGTTCGTGCTTTTCTCAAATCCGATAATCGGGGTTCTTGTCGGTATATTTGTGACGGCTGCGGTGCAGAGCTCTTCTGCTTCAATCGGTATTCTACAGGCTCTGACCGTAACGGGCAGCGTAAATATGGCAAGCGCGATACCGATAATCATGGGGCAGAATATCGGAACTTGCGTTACGGCGCTCATTTCCTCGGTCGGCACGAATAAGAATGCCAAGCGTACTGCGCTCGTGCATCTGTACTTCAATCTTTTCGGCACAGCAGCGGCAATGATAATATTCTATTCGCTAAAGATGATCTTCGGCTTTGATCTGAGCGTGCAGGCAAATTACTTTTCAATAGCGATAATCCATACCGCATTCAATCTCTTCTGTACGGTCATATTGTTCCCGTTTTCAAAGCAGCTTGCAAGGCTTGCTGTACTCACCGTGCCGGAAGGTAAAGACAAAGAAGAAACCTTGCTGCTTGATGAACGCATGCTTTTGACGCCTGCAATTGCTGCGGCGCAGTCAAGAAACGCGGTATGCGCCATGGCAAAAATAACGAAGAAGACGGTCGATTACGCATGCAGACTGGCAGAAAGCTTCGATGAAAAAACATTTGGCAAAACCTGCGAGCTTGAACGAAAGACGGATAAATTCGATGATGCCTTAGAGGGCTACCTAGCAAGGCTCAGCGCCTGCGAGCTGTCGGACAGCGACAGCAGGGATGTTTTTCTGCTGCTGCGCTCGGTAACGGAGTTTGAACGCCTTGCTGATCACGCAAGGAATATCGCCGAAGGCGCGCAGGAGCTCAATGAGAAAAAACAGAAATTCTCGGAAACGGGAAGAAGGGAAATGAATGTGCTTATCTCCGCCGTTCGGGAGGTGACAGATACTGCAGTAAGCGCTTTTTGTGAGAATTCGACGGAAAAAGCGAGATCGGTCGAGCCTCTTGAAGAGGTAGTTGACATGCTGACAAAGGAGCTTCGCTCTCGGCATATCAAAAGGCTCGCAAAGGCGGAATGCGGAGTTACGAGCGGATTTATCGTCAACGATATGCTGACGGATTTTGAAAGGGTATCGGATTACTGCTCGAATATTGCTCTTGCAGTGCTTGAAAGGGACGAGGTGAAGCTCGAACCGCATGATTACAGTAAAAGGTTGAAAAAAGGGAATGATGAGCAGTACAATGCGCTTTTTCGGTATTATAATGAAAAGTATGATCTGAATAAAACGGACTCCAAGTGAAAAGTTAGTGCTTTTACCATAAAAACATGCTATAATGTATCATGAAATTCAAAAAGGAGATTCTTTTATGAAGGCATACGAAAGATTTTTGAATTATGTTACGGTACATACCGCAAGCAGCGATGACAGCAGCACCGTTCCGACCACGGCAAGGCAGTTTGATCTTGCAAAGATGCTCGTTTCAGAGCTTCGTGAGATCGGGATAACCGATGCAGAGGTCAATGACAAATGCTATGTCTACGGCCATATCCCGGCAACTCCGGGCTATGAAGACCGCCCGGCCATCGGCTTTATCGCGCATATGGATACCATACCGGATTTTTCGGGTGAAAATGTCAAGCCCCGTCTTATTGAAAATTATGACGGGGGCGAGATCGTGCTCGGCACGAGCGGAAGAAGCATCACTCCGGAGCAATTCCCACATCTTAATAAGCTGATCGGAAGAACTCTTATCGTGACCGATGGTACAACCGTTCTCGGCGGCGACGATAAAGCCGGAGTGGCCGAGATCATGACTGCTGCGGAACGCATTATTGCCGAAAACATACCCCACGGCAGGCTCTCCATCGGCTTCACTCCCGATGAGGAGGTCGGAAGCGGCGCGGATAATTTTGATGTTGAGAAGTTCGGCGCTGACTTCGCCTATACCGTTGACGGCGGCTGCGAAGGCGAAATAGAGTACGAAAACTTCAATGCCTACGGCGCAAAGGTTAAGATAAACGGCTTTAATATCCATCCCGGCGATGCAAAAAATAAGATGGTTAATGCTCTTCTCGTCGCAATGGAACTCAATGCGATGCTGCCTGATGAGACCCCTGCGAATACCGAAGGCTATGAGGGCTTCTTCCATCTCTGCGATATGAACGGCAGCGTTGAGCATGCAGAGATGACCTATATCCTCCGCGACCACAGTGAAGAGATTATGACCGCACGCAAGGCAACTCTCATCCATGCAGCAAAAGTGCTCAATGAGAAATACGGTAAGGATACCGTCGAGCTATATATGAAGGAACAGTATAGGAACATGACCGAAAAGATCAAGCCCTGCATGCATCTTATAGATAATGCCATTTCCGTCGCAGAATCCCTCGGCATTGAAGCAAGGGTACAGCCCATTCGTGGCGGTACCGACGGCGCAAGGCTCAGCTTCATGGGCCTGCCCTGTCCGAATCTCGGCACCGGGGATTTCGCCTGCCACGGCCCTTATGAGCATGTGACGGTGGAGGGCATGGACCTCTGTACCGAAATGATCCTCGGGCTTGTTAAGAAGTATGCTGAATAAACCAAAGCTCTATATGAAAATCGACCCTCTCCGGGGGTCGATTTTTGCATACTGCGAGTAAATCTCATTTGGCTGCTTCCGTTTTCTGCAGCATTTCCAAAAACCTATTCACCTGCCTATCGCATGTACAACGATAGAATTTATTGGCGTACCGCTTTCCCGTGTCCCGATATGCTTTGACAATTTCCCTGCTGCGCCCGTTTTTAAGTATCCATAGCACGAATTCACGGTCGAATTTCTCATCGCAGCCCATGGTCATGCTGTCCCGGCTTTTACCTCTGAACGTCCTGCTGCGTTTCCATGCTCGGTAAAGGCAGCGAAGCCTCAGAAAGGCAAGAAAAACTATATAGTCGGCCTCTTCAAATTTCCTCTCACGGTAGTACTTCCTGTAATTGCCGTCTATAACCCAGCTATCGTGCGTATCCATCCAGTCACTGACGATTTTCTGTGCTTCTTCGGTATCCCGTTCGCACCAGTCAGGGAGCCAGTGTACGGTGTCAAGATAAAGAAGGGGTAGGGAGTACTCCTCCGAGATACGCTTTGCAAGCGTGGATTTTCCTGAACCGCTGTAGCCGATAACTGCAATTTTCATGAATGCCTCCAAGGAAAGTTATATCATCCCCATAAGCTGCATCAGCAGCATAAGAAGTGGGACCTCTATGAAGCAGCCAAGCGTGGTGACGCACATTCCGCCTGCAACGAAGGCTTCATCCGCATCGTGCGAACCTGCAACGACGACAGCCTGAGTCATGACCGGCATGGCGGCCTCAATGATGAATACCGCTGCAGGCATGCCGTCAAACCTGAACAGCCTGCACAGCGCAATCATGGTGAGCGGCGCTATGATAAAGCGCACGAGCGTAACGCATGTCATGTGCTTACCGAGCTTCATGCTCTTGAAACCGTATTCGTACAGCGCATAGCCGATATAGAAAAGGGCTAAGGGCGTGACGATATTGCCCATATAGCCGGAAAGCGTAATGACCGCTTTAGGCATCTTAACGCCGAGAACTGCAAGAGGAATGGATACTGCAAGCGCGATAAGCGGGGGAGAGATGAGCTTTTTAAGGCTTTTCAGTATCCCCTTTTCTCCTTTTTCACTCTCTCCGCTTTTGGATATAACAAAATTTCCGATCGTCCAGAAAAGCGTTGTGTTCACGACATAAAATGCCATAACGTATGGTACGGCTTCATCTCCGAATAGCCCTGTATTCATCGGAAGCCCGATAAATACGGAATTGGAAAACGCACACATTGCAATGAATCCGCCGCGGCGTTTGGCATCAGGAGCAAGGAGCCTGCATAATAGAAGCCCTATGGCGAGCGTAACCATCATGCTGAGAAGCGGCAGCAGGAAAAGCAGCCAAGGCCTGTCCAATCCGGAAAAATCAAGCTTTCCGAATACGGTGTTTACGACGAGCGACGGCATGCCGACGCCGATTATGAGCTTTATGAGCAGCTTCTTATTGCCTTTGTTTATATAGCCGAGCCTGCCCAAGATGTATCCGATGACGGACATTGCAAGCACTATGATGACGGCGATAAGTGAACTGAAAACCTGTTCGAGCATCTGAGAAATTCTCCTCAAGATAAGCTATGCTAATGCCTAAAAGGAGCATTAGCATAGCAAAAACCATTGATTAACCTAAAATTACTTCTCTATCTTGCGGCACTCGAGGTAGTACCTCTTCTCATGAGCTTCGCCCATTGAGAAGGTCTTTCTGGGCAGTGCTCCGTCGAAAACAACGGTGCGGAAGAATGCGGATTTCTCCATTGGGGGAAGGAGGAATCCGAGGTTATGCTCCTTGCTTCCGAGCTCGCGGACGACAGCTTCGCCGTGGATGTAGTCTATGCTTGCGCCGGGAGTCGCCTTGAGAAGTACATCGAGTGCGTTCTGAAGGGTACCGACTTCAAGCTGTGCAACGGGCTTTTCTACAATGATATAGCCCTCCTTGCTGCCAATGATAACGGGAATGACGTGTGCGCCTTCGGGCAGCTCCTTCATGTATTTGGCCTTGCAGTTATCGCATGCAAAGAACTTGATATCGCACTTGCCGTTCTGCTCTGCGAGCTTGTCCATGAGGCTATTGAGGAAGGCTTCGGAATCTACATTGAATACGACCCTGTGGATGGGCTCGAAGACGATACCGTCATCGTGTACGTTTTCAAGCTCAACAAGAGCATAGCGTGCAGGATGGTTCTTGCGCTCTTCTTCGGTGAGGTTGGCTTTGAGCTTCTCCCAGTTGGCTTTTGCGGTAGCGAAGCTGTGGTTGCCGTCGCCCATTGCGAAGAGAAGGGGAGCCATTTCGGTTCCGTACTTCTTCGGGTCAACGAGCCCGGAAAGAGCCTTGATAATGCCTGCTATCATATCTTCATCCTTGATGAGCCAGCCCTCTGCATGGCCGCCGCCCATCATAAGATCGAAATCATAAAGCTGTTCGATCTTGTCAAGCTGCGATGCGATGGGCTCGATAACGGTCTTATTCTCATCGTCGATGAGGACAAGGATGTGGGGGAGCTCAAGGGGAGCGCCCTCACGAATCTTCAGGCGGGGAGGAATGCGCTCAACGATGGTGCCCTCGGTTGCGCGGATGAGGGTGGTAGAGCCCTTGGAATAGTCATAGCATTCGAGGTCGAGCGCTACGACAAGGCCGTTACGGGTCTTACCGTCAACGGTGCGGCGTGTGAATACAAAGCTTTCACCCTTGTTCTCAACGATGCCGTTTGCCATGTAGTCGTTCATTGCCTTACGAATGGCAATGATGCGCTCGGCTTCGCCTTCCTTTTCGAGATAGATCTCGGGAAGCATGAGCCTGAGGGTGGAAGGCGCATCGCCGACTATCTCTTCGACCTTGTTCCAATAGTCGGGCTGAGAGGTGTACTGGTCGCATGCAACGCATGCCCATTTTGTCAGATCAACATCCTTCGAGGGGAAGATGATCTCGGGAACGCAGATGCCGATATTGTTCCTGAACTTGGGATTCATGAAATTTATCCTCCGTGTTATGTTTGCTTTTGCGCATCTCCGTGTATGCACAATAATACTTATAAATTCTACATCATATTTTCTCAATTGGCAATCAAAAACGAGGCATGAATTAAATATAATTTATTGGCGCCTATTCGCGGAGACTCAAAAATATATGCTTGGGACTTAACCGAAAAAATAAAAAAGCTTCCGATTCAATCACCGAAAACCGCCGGAATGCGTATTGTAAACTGATGGCAGGAATGAGCACCGCTCAAAATCCAACTCCTGCCTATATGGAGGTTCTTATGTGCAACAACTGTTTCGGCAACAACTGGTGGTGGATCATCATCATCCTCCTGCTCGGCAACAACTGCAATGACTGCGATAGCGACTGTGGCTGCTGCGGCAACAACAACTGGTGGTGGATCATTATCCTCCTTCTCCTCGGCAACTGCGGTGAAGGCTTCGGCTGCTGCTGTGATGAAGGCGGCCATGGCGGACGCGGCGGCAATCCTTCCGGCTGCGGCTGCGGCTGCTAATTAGCGGCCTGCCCCCGGGGACTGCTCGCTGCAGTCCCCCCTTTTTAACTGATTTAATCCTCAATCTCCCTATGCAGGTACTTTTCACGGGTTGCCATGCCGCCGCGAATATGCCTTTCATCCTTGTTCTGTTCAAGAATGACTGCGACCTGTTCACCGAGATTTCTGTTGATTTGCCTTAACCTTTCGGTTATATCCTTATGTACGGTCGATTTGGAAACTCCGAAGACCCTTGCTGCGGCTCTGACGGTTGCGCCTGTCTCAATTATATAATCTGCAATGCTTAAAACCCTATTTTCAATATAAAGGTTCATCGCCTGCACCTCCTGACAGTTCTTTGATTCTGTCTTAGGTTATGCAGAAACGATGGACAACATTACAAAAAGTTTAGCGAAAAAAATCAAAAATACAAATGATTAAATAATATCCGCAAGCACCTTTATTCCCCATTCAAAATCGTCAAGCTCAATACCGGAATAGTTTATAACTATGCAGTGCGGCTCTGCCTTGCTTCTGTCATAATAGTAATCGGAAAGCGGGGCGAGATTGATGCCTGCTTCTAAAGCAGCGCCTTTGAGCTTCGAATCGGTGAGATCTGTATTCAGCTTCATTATAAAATGAAGCCCGGCATCCTGTTCCTTTATTTCAACGCGTCCGGAGAGCGGAGAAGAGGCAACAGCGGAAATAACAGCATCACGCTTCCTGCGGTAGCGATTGCGCATGCGGGCAATATGCTTTTCATAGCTGCCGTCGATCATGAACTTCGCGAGCGTGTATTGTTCAAAAGCGGATACGGAGCATGAATAAAAGCCGAGTTTTCTTCGGTAGACCTCGGCAAGCGTTGGCGGAAGAATCATGTAGCTTATGCGTATTGAAGGTGATATCGTCTTGGAAAATGTATTGAGATAGATAACACGTTCGCTCTTGTCAACCGAGAACAGCGTCGGAATCGGCTTTCCGACGAACCTGAATTCACTGTCGTAATCATCCTCAAGAATGTATCGTCCCTCCCGTTCGCCCGCCCAGCGCAAAAGCTCTTGCCGCCTTCCGATGGGCATAACGATGCCGGTAGGGTAGTGATGCGAGGGCGAAATATGTACGACTTCCGATCCGGTTTTACGAAGCTTCGATACGGAAAGACCGCATTCGTCAATGGGTATATGCTCGGCTGCCACACCGTTGCTCTCATATGTCCTTGCAATGCGTGAATAGCCCGGGTCTTCGACAGCATAGCATCGATCACGCCCCAAAAGCTGAATGAGCAGTAAATACAGGAATTCGGTACCTGCCCCGATTATTATCTGTTCGGCATCGACATGCATTCCTCGGAATTGCCAAAGGTATTCCGCAATTGCATCGCGAAGCGCTTTTGAACCGTTATACGGAGTCGGAAGCAGTAATTCGTTTTCTCGGTCGAGAAGTACCTGGCGCATGGTCCTTGCCCAAACGGTGAAGGGGAAGTACTCCTTGGAAATATGGTTTGTGACCATGTCAAGCCTAAACTGTACCTGCGGTTCAACATCCGAAAACGGGAGCTTTGCAGGCTTGGCATGAGGCGGAAGCTCCACGGAATTTACATAGTACCCCTTTTTCTCAACCGAATATACATAGCCTTCGGCAATGAGCTGCTCGTATGCCGCTTTGACGGTGATAATGCTTGTCTCAAGATGATCGGAAAGAGCACGCTTACTGGGCAGCTTTTCGCCGCAGGCGAGCCGTCCGGATAGGATATCGTCCTTAATGCAGCGGTATAACTGCTCATATAGCGCAATATTGCTTGTTTTTGAAAGTGAATAGGTGAGCATGATTCTCCATCTGGTACTATTAAATAGTTTTAATATGGATATTTCAATAGTACCAGATAATACTATAATACATCTTGCTCAAAGAATCAAGCGAAAAATATAAGAAGGAAAAAAGATTATGAACGACAGAAAAATCAAAAAACTGGTAACTGCAGCTATGCTTGCTGCGCTCGTGTGCGTTGCGACTATCGTGATACAGATACCGTCTCCGAATCAGGGCTATGTGAACCTTGGGGACTGCTTTGTGCTTCTATCAGGCTGGCTGCTCGGACCGTGGCTCGGTGCTGCCTCAGCCGGCATAGGCTCGATGCTTGCAGATATTATTACCGGCTATTCAATCTACGCACCGGGGACGCTCGTCATTAAAGCCTGTATGGCAATTGTCGCAGGTCTCATATACCGCGCAATGAGGGAAAAATCGGCTTTCGCCGCAATGATCGTCAGCGAGATCCCTGCGCAGTGCATAATGGTAGTCGGCTACTTCTTCTATGCCGGACTTATTCTCGGCAAGGGCCTTTTCGGAGAAGCCGGCGCAGTTCTCGGCATACCGGGTAATATCGTACAGTCGCTCGTCGGCATAGTCGCAGCAACAGCTCTAATGCTCATAATCAGAAAGACGGGGCTTGAAAGATTCATCGAAGAATAAAAAAACGCCGCAGGTCATACCGATCTGCGGCAAAGCTTTATTCTGAGGGAATCTCATTCGCCGAAGCTTTCGGCAGCCCTTTTGAGCATTTCGCGTATGGGGAGATGGTACGGGCAGCGGCTTTCGCATGCGCCGCATCCTATGCATGCACTTGCCTTAACGGGAAGCGTTGCATACCTCCCCTTGGCCCAGTCGGCGAGACCGTAACGCTCAAGATAGCCCTCAAAGAGGAAAACACTGGGAATGCTGATGCCGACAGTGCAGGGTGCGCAGTAATTGCAGCGGCGGCAGAAATTTCCGGTAAGAGTGCTGCGGATAGCTGCGATCTTCTCGTTTTCTTCAGCGGTGAGAGGGGAGATATCCGCACCTGCTTCCGCATTTATCCTGACCTCCTCGGGACTGTACATGCCCGGGATAACGATGGTGACGTTGGGGTTAGCGGTATTATAGCGTATGGCGATGCGTCCGTCCTCAATGGCGCCGCCTGCGAGGGGCTTCATGGCGATGAAACCGATATTTTTCTCACGGCAGCGGTCAAACAGGTACTCGCACTGGCTTTCGACGATATTATAGGGGAACATAATAGTCTCGACCCAATCGAGCTCGAGCGCACGCTCAAAGACCTTGAGGGAATGTGCGGTAATGCCGAGATGATGGATCTTCCCCTCCGATTTTGCCTGCATAAGCGCTTCAAGTGCGCCGCCGGGAGCAAGCACGGTATCGAGCTGTTCCATGCTCGGATTGTGTACCTGATAGAGATCTATGTGATCGGTACGCAGATTTTTGAGGCTGATGCCGATATCCCTTTCCATACCCTCACGGTCGCGTGCCATGCTCTTGGTCGCAAGGTAGAATTTATCACGCTTGCCGATCAGAGCATTACCGATAAGCTCCTCGCTGACCGTATAACCCCTTGCGGTATCAATATAATTTATTCCTTGCTCAATCAGCGCGTCTATAAGCTCATCGGCACCCTTCTGATCCACCCTCTGGATCGGGATGCCTCCGAAGCTGACCCTTGATACTTTAAGCCGAGTTTTGCCGAGTTCAACATACTGCATGATAATTTGTCCTTTCATGAAACCGGTTTGATATAAAGTCATGCCTTTTGACAGAATGATTATACACCCGTTCGCCGGAACTTTCAATATGCGCGGGGATTCTGTTGCTGTAAAAAGTCAATAAAATCAAGCAAAAAATATATTTCAAAACCAATCGTATTTTCCGCAGACCTAAGCTTGCAAAGCATAAAGCATAATGCTATAATATTATGCCAACACCCGACTTGCTCTGCACAGCAGGGCCATAAGACCATAAGGAGGTGAAAAATAAATGAATAAGTACGAAAGTCTTTATGTCATCGTGCCTGATCTTACCGAAGAGGAAAATGCTTCCGTAATCGAGAAGTTCAGCTCTATCATCGCTGCAAACGGCGGTGAAATCGAAAAGGTTGATGAATGGGGCAAACGCCGCCTTGCATACACCATCGATTATAAGACCGAAGGTTATTATGTACTCGTCGTCTTCAGCGCACCCGCCGAAGTTCCCGCCGAGCTCGAGCGTAACCTCAAGAACGATGAGCGTATCATGCGTTACAAAGTCACCCGTCATCATGCGTAAGCCTTGAGAAAGGATACACAATGAACAAGCTTTACATAATCGGCAATCTTACAAATGAACCCGAGCTGCGTACTACACCGAATGGTGTGAGCGTATGCACCATGACCGTCGCAGTTAACCGCAGGTTCTCTTCCGCTAATGGCGAGAGACAGACCGACTTCTTCCGCGTTACAGCGTGGAGGCAGCTTGGCGAGAACTGCGCACGCTTCCTCACTAAAGGCAGGAAGGTCGCCGTCATCGGCGAGGTCACCGCAAGAGCATATGAGTCGAAGGACGGAAGCGGTCCGCGCGCTTCTCTTGAAGTTACTGCGGATGAGATCGAATTTCTGACTCCTAAGGATCAATTCCAGGCGCAGGGCTATCAGCCCGTCAATCAGGGTTATCAGTCCAATCAGGGCGGATACCGTCAGAGCTACCCCCAGCAGGGCGGCCAGAATAACCAGAGGCAGCAGTCCGGTAGTTGGCAGGACAACAATTCTGCAAGGAATGACGGTATGAACCAGAATCCGTTCAGCGCAGAGGATAGTCAAGGCATGGGCTTTGAAGAGATTTCCGATTCCGATTTACCGTTCTAAGTCTGCGAAAGGAGTAAATTTCAATGGAAGACCGTAAAATGAGGCCCCGTCCCAGAAAGTCAAGACGTAAAGTCTGCCAGTTCTGCGTTGATAAGGCTGAATACATTGACTATAAGGATGTTGCAAAGCTCCGCAAGTATGTCACTGAGCGTGGTAAGATTATGCCTCGCCGTATGAGTGGCGTTTGCGCTCGCCATCAGAGGGAGCTTGCTTCCGCTATCAAGTCCGCACGTCAGGTTGCTCTTCTGCCCTATGTGCAGGACTAATCGGGTCAGCTGACCTAAGCCAAATCTCGGAGCTTCTTAACGAGGCTCCGTTTTTCTATGCAGTGTTTTTTATGACAAAGAAGATAATAAACGCTGTGCTGAAAGCAGAGGACATCTCAGCAATGTATTTAACCTTGAAATCAGGTATTGCAAAACCGAACAGGCTATGCTATAATACCAATCGTACGGGGATGTGGCTCAGCTGGTTAGCGCGCTTCGCTCACATCGAAGAGGCCGGGGGTTCGAGTCCCTCCATCCCCACCACGAAAAAGACCACATTTGTCTACCTGACAAATGTGGTCTTTTTTCGAACTAAGTGTGCCGTACGGCACGTGAAGTGATGCTTCGCATAGTGAAGCTGCTGCGCAGTGAAGTATCTGCGGAAGTGAGCGGCACACTTTACTTCACATTGTGCCAAGCACAATACTTCACAGCGGCATAGCCACTGCTTCACTTGGCGAAGCCAAGCTTCACGAAATGTGGAGTATCCGTATCATTTGTGAAATAATCAGTTCGACAAATCGGAATTTTTTGAACTGATTGCTTGTGTCGATGGAGGTGTTTCATGAAATATAACAATTTAATCAACCATTTGAAACTTTGGTGTATTAACAAAACAGGAATGTGTGAAAACACGGTCAAGAGCCGGAAAAGTGGCAAATCAGCCGATAGCGTGAGACGGAACATACTCCGCATCGTTTGAAGTGTTTCTGTTGAAAAATCGCACCATTTTTCCAATTCATGAGCCGAGAAAAATTTGTGAAAAACAGGAGGTTTTATGAGAACAGGACTTACCAAGAGAGAAAAGACCACGGCCATCTATTTTGACGAGTGCGGCAGCATGATTGAGGTGCAGACCCACAACACCGATCTGAAAAAGCGGCTGACCGCATTTGCGGCGAACTATCCGCAATGCTGCCGTCAGATTGACGATAACGAGCAAGGCGGGCTGACCTTTGAAATTGAGAAAGGCAGATTGAGCTTCCGTTTGACTGCTCCGTACAGTGAGGAACGGAGACAGGCGGCAAGTGAGTGGGCGAAGCAGAATGGGATTGCTACGCTGTAAAATATAAGACATCAAAGGGGTGAATGCCTATGGAAAAATAACAGACAGGAGGATTTTAATTTGAGTGTATATGGATATATCCGTGTGAGCAGCAAGGATCAGAAAGAAGATCGACAGCAGATTGCTTTGAAAGAGGTAGGCGTTGAACGGCTAAACATCTATGTAGATAAGCAGTCGGGCAAGGATTTCAACCGTCCGCAGTACAAGAAGATGCTGCGAAAACTAAAAAAAGACGATCTGCTCTATATCAAGAGCATTGACCGTCTTGGACGCAACTATGAAGAAATTCTACAGCAATGGCGGATTTTGACAAAAGAAAAGGGGGTGGATATTGTGGTGCTGGATATGCCGCTGTTGGATACCCGCCGGGGCAAAGATTTGATGGGTACATTCCTCTCCGATATTGTGTTGCAAGTGCTGTCCTTTGTAGCAGAAAACGAGCGTACAAATATCAAACAACGCCAATCCGAGGGAATTGCCGCTGCCAAAGCGCAGGGTATCAAATTTGGCAGACCACCTTTGCCCTTGCCGGATAATTTCTATGAGGTACACAAAGCATGGCGCAGTAAGAAAATCACCTTGAAACAAGCAGCGGAAGCCTGCAATATGCCGGTAGGCACATTCTACGGAAAGGCAAGAAAATTTGAAAATGTGGCTTAAACAAATCATTCCCTAAATTTGTAAAAGTGTACTTTTACAAATTAGGGCATTAATTTACACTTTTTAATATTATACACCAAAATGCACGATTTTTCAAGGTGTTAAGACGAACATTTTCGACGATAATTGTAACTTTTTTTGATTTGTAAAAGTACACTTTTAGAAATGGAGGATTTCTCATGGATAATCACGAGCACATCTTAGCAACAGCTGACATACGTTATGTCAAAACAAAGCTGGCAAAAATCACCACGATTGTATTTCTTGTAATTGTTGTGCTTTCTTTAATCATCGGCATTAAGTCTGGTACATGGTATTCTCATTATGATGGGGGTGAAACCATCCTCGGAAACTCTTATCCCGCTCATGATAATTTGTACATTGGTTGGTTTGGGGTAGACTTCTACGAAGATAGCGAAGGTTGGAAAAGTGGTATTTGGGGAACTACATATTGGGGTTCTACTGAGGAAACCCATATTGAAAATATTATCTTTATTATTGCCCTCTATATTATTTTATTCAGTTTGCCTGCCATTGTAACTGCCATTTTCAAACATGAGTGCAAAGTTACTTCTCTAACAATTACAGACTCCCAGGTCTACGGCTCCTACAACAACTTCTTGTTTAAGAAGAGTCTGAAGATGCCGATTGAGAAAGTTGATAACCTAACCACCATTTCCGGTCTGGTGGACAAGTTCCGTTCCGGCGTTACCTTGGGTGTTTGTTCTGCATCTGGCATTATCAAACTGCATTTTGTACAGAATGCTGACGAGGTTATTGCTGCTGCAATTGGCCGCATTGAAGAGATCAAGGAAAAAGAAAAGAGAGCACGCGTTGTGGCCCAGCCGGTTGCTCCTGCTGCCGCTCCCTCTGTTTCTGACAAACTGAAGGATCTCGAACTGATGAAAGAACAGGGCCTTATTACTGAGGACGAGTTTAATAAAAAGCGGGAAGAGATCCTTTCCAAGATGTGATTTATTTGAGGGCAAGCCGCAATGTTGGTTTGCCCTCTTTACATAAGAGGTATAAACCATGGCAAATAAAAAGCTATCGCGGGAAGATCTGGTCATATCTCCTAAGCATCCTAAATGGTTAGATACTATTGTTGCTGATCGTCATTGCGATAATGATCTATACAAAATCATTTTGTTTTTTGTAATATTCTCACCTTGTCCCAAATATAGCACACAAGGTAGAACCTTGCAGTTCTACAACTGGAAGGATAAACCCTGGTCAACAAATAAATACTTAAAAGATAAACTGGATAGCGGTGTGTTTTCCGACAAGAAAAAGTATTTTCAGTGTGCGGCTCAAATTCCAAAACTGGTCGATGCTGTCCGAAAAGCAGATCTTGGAGACGATTTTTATCTCCATCGCGAAATTGAGCGTGTAGCATTTACAAACACCGAAAGCAGCGAATACATGAGTCTGTTTCACCACATCCGGTGTGCTTTAGCGCACGGCAGAATTGCAATGTTTGAAGAGCAAGGCACAGAAGACATTATCTTTGTTATGGAAAACGGAATCGACAGCGGAGCTGATTTCCAGGTAAAAGCTAGGATGGTTTTACGAAAAAGCACATTGCTTAAATGGATAGATATCATAACAAAAGGCCCACAAGAACCAGAAAAAACATATTACAAAGAGGTCTATAAAGCTCTACTCAGCAACAAAAAGCTACGCATAAAGGATCTCATGAGCATGTTCGAAGAATCAGAGTATGCAATAAACAAGGCAATAGCATTTTTAAAACAGTGGAATGTAATTTCTTATCAAAACCACGGCAAAAACGGTTGGTGGGAAGTGAATGTCTCAAATGCCAATCTGTGTTTTGACCAATTAAACAACTGAGGTGATCAATATGTATCATGCAAACGCAACGGTTGATGCGTTGATGAAGCGTGGTTATTTGTACTTAGAGGACCATGAATGGAAAAGTGCCAAGGGTTACTTCGATGATGCGCTGGATGTAGACCCCGAAAATGCGCAAGCATATATTGGTATGCTTTTAGCTGAAATGCACATAGAAAGAGAATGTGATTTGCATACTGCAGAGCAGTCTTTTGTAGAAAACTATTATTACAAAAAAGCACTGCGTTTCGCCGATGATGACTATCAAGTGAAGTTACAGCAGTACCACTTGGATAATATTTATTACCAAGCAAACAGGCTTTTTGAAGCTGCCAAGAGCGAAGATGAATACAAATCAGCCGCCGCACTTTTTGCGGCAATTCGAGACCATAGTGATGCAGCTGAACGAGAATCCAATTGCTTGGAACATTCTGAAAAAGCAAGACTCGAATCATTATATGCTTCTGCAAAGTCACTGCTTAACAGTACAGTTGCAACTGATGTTAGACAAGCAAAACACATTTTGGAATCCATACAAGAACATAAAGACTCGGCAGAACTGTTAGCAAAATGCGATGGGATTATTGATACCTTAGAAAAGCAGAATGCGCAAGATAAAAAGAAGAAAATGGGATTAATCGCCGTCTGTGCAATAATAGCAGTTGCTATCATATCTCTTATTCTTGGAAGTACAATATCCGCAAACAACAAACGAGCTGACATCATCTATCAAAATTTTCTTGGGAAGACGTTTGATGGAGAAATGGAAGATGATGACGGCTTTGCATACGCCTATATGAACAACTCCTTAAATGAGTGTATGACATACTGGAAAAACACCGAGGAGAGATCTTTAACTTTTGAGGAAGATGGCAGTGTCTACTATACATCTCTTTATGATATGACCGTTTTGGCATATCCATCAAGTATTTCTAAGCCAGAGGGATTTCATAATGAATATGATGGCACGTATAAGTCCTTTAAAGTAAGAGTCACCTTAGGTGGAGAAGTGTACGTGGATATTGGATCCTCGAGCTACAGAGTTACGGTGAATGAAAACAACGTCCCCACCAAAATTCACGATTATTATGGCATTACCTTGAAATAGAATTAGCAGCTTTATAGAAAACTACCCTTGTTGAGATCATCACCGAATATTACAGCAAACGCAATGCCGGTGCATGGAGCGTCTATGGCAAGGTAGGCAATCTAAAAAGCATGAGCCAGCTTGTGAATTATATCAGCGAAAACAATCTGCGCACCGTTGCCGATCTGGAAACAAGGGTATCGGCACAGCAGGAGAAGTTGGACGCACGATCTGCCGCCTGCAAATCCGTTGAAGCGAAGATGAAAGAAACAGCCGAGCTTCTTCGGCAGGCACAGAACTATGCAGACACCAAGCCCATTTACGATAAATGGTATCGCATCAAGTTCAAGGGCGAGAACTATCGTGCTTATATGTATCTGGCAAAAAGCCTTATGGTACAATGGCGTTCGTCACATCGGCTTCTTGTATTGCCTCCATTTGGGCATTGGTATACGGTTTTTGCTGTGCTGAACGGTGAATTCACGCTCCGCTCCATAGCTGCGCTCTTAGGATACGGTTGACATCCTAATTTATCAGTGATAAAATAAAGCCGCGAAAAGGAGATAACGTTATGGAAACTGATTTTACCAAGCTAAAAGCTCACGACAATGCAAATTGCAGCACCATGATAGTCGGGAAAAATGCCTCGGCTACCGGCAGGGTACTCATCGGACATAATGAGGATGACAATGGCAGCTTTGTTCAGGTGCATAAGATGCCGCGGATGCAGCATAAAGAGGGCGAAGTGCTGACCTTTGCTGACGGTGATGCCGTCATACCGCAGGTCGGTGAGACCTATGCATATCAGTGGAGCGAGGTGCGCTCGGACCCTGCTGAGAGCTTTGCAGACAGCTACATAAATGAATGGGGCGTTGCAATCGTTACCGATTCATGCATATGCTCAAGAACGGATCCTAATGATCCGCCTAAGGCAGGGCTTGGCTACGGTCTGCGCAGCCTTATTGCCGAAAGAGCAAGAACTGCACGCGAGGGCGTCAGGATAGCTGCCGAGCTCGTGGAAAAGTACGGCTATATCAGCAGCAGATCATACCATATCTGCGATAAGGACGAAGCCTGGGTTGTACAGATACCGATAGGTCATCGTGTGGCTGCCAGACGTGTCGGAGATGATGAGATTTACTATATCCCCAACTGGTTCACCATTCATCAGATTGATTTTGAAGATACGGAAAATTATTACGCTTCACCCGATCTGATAAGCTATGCGATAAAGAAGGGCTTCTATATACCGAAAACCGCCGACTATTCGGATTTTGATTTTGCCTCCGTTTATCAGGGAGAAGGATCCGAGCTGCCGACGAATATCCTGCGCTCAAGGCAGGCTTGGGGCGTTATCACGGGCAGGAGATTCCCGGAACGCCGTGTGTTTTCAATTAAGGCAGAGAGAAAATACGGTATTGAGGATATCAAAAAAGTATTGCGTACCCACTATGAGGGCAGCAGGGAAGAGGTTGAAAGCGGAGTATCGCCGTCACCGCATCGCTTCAGCGTCTGCAATTCGCGTACCGTTGAGAGTCTGATCGTGGAGTTTGCAGAGGATACCGATCTGACCGTGATTTACCGTACAAACCTCAGACCCTGCACAAGCCCGTATGTTCCATGGTATCTCGGTTCCGCTAAGCTTCCGAAAGGCTATGAGTGGATCGGGCCCAAGGCATCAAAGGTATCGCATTTTACTCCGGATGCAGGCGAATTCGTTTTGAATGACGAGCATGCGTTCTGGGCATTTAAGCTCCTGCAGTCCCTTACGGATTTCGATTACCATTTTTGCGAAAGCATGCTGACGCCCGAAATAGAGAGGCTTGAAGCGCAGTATGCGCTCATGAAACCGGAGATCGAAAGGATGTATTCGGAGCTTAAAAAGACATCGCCCGAATGTGCAAGGGGATTTCTTACTCAATACACAGCTGCGGTGAATCAGGAGGCGTGGGATTGGGCAAAGCGTATGTGGACGGAGATAAGCTCAGCCAAATGGAAGCAATACGAGGATAAATGGCGTTCCGAGTTCAGATTTGAAGAATGATTGCAATAATAGGCTTCGATTAGGAAAACTCCGAATCGAAGCCCGTTTTTATTACTAAAAGGATATTTAGTGAGCTGCTTGCATGCGATACAGCTCTTTTGCTATCTGCGCCGCCAGGGTTACATTGTTGTACACGAGAGCGATATTGGTTTTCAGACTGCTTCCGCCCGTAAGCTCCTTGACCTTTGCAAGCAGGAACGGAGTGGTAGCTTTGCCGTGGATGCCGAGCTGCTTTGCTTCATTTAGCGCTTCATCAATGGCATGATCAATAACAGCCTTATCCATAGAGAATTCTTCGGGGACGGGATCGGTGATCAGCATTCCGCCCTTGATGCCGAGATCGAGCTTCGCTTTGATCGCAGCAGCGATTTCCCCGGGTGTATCAAGCCGATAATCCACCTTAAAACCGCTTTCACGGGTGTAGAATGCGGGCATATCCTCAGTACAGTAACCAATCACGGGGACGCCCTTTGTTTCAAGATATTCAAGAGTAAGCCCGATATCGAGTATGCTCTTGGCGCCTGCGCATACGACCGCAACGGAAGTCCGAGACAGCTCCTCAAGGTCCGCCGAAATATCCATCGTCTCCGTCGCACCTCTGTGAACACCGCCGATACCGCCGGTAGCGAATACGCGGATACCTGCCATATCGGCAAGTATCATGGTACCTGCAACGGTCAGCGCACCGTCTCCGCCGCTTGCTGCGAGCATGGCAATATCCCTGCGGCTTGCCTTTGTTACGGCCATACCGGTTTTTCCGAGATACTCCAGCTGCTCATCAGTAAGGCCGGCACAGAGCTTTCCTCCGAGTATGGCGCATGTCGCAGGTACTGCGCCGTTCTCGCGTGCGATGCGCGAGCATTCGCGTGCTGTGGCGACGTTTTCGGGATAGGGCATACCGTGTGAGATTATCGTGCTTTCGAGCGCGATGACAGGATGATTGTTTTCTATCGCCTCCGCGACCTCGGGTGAATAGCAAATATTGGGGTTTAGCTTCATATCATAATTCCTTTCCTATCGCTTTAGAGGCATTTATGCTTGCCGTTTCCGCCGCGAAAGCGACATCGTTTGTTTTCAGCAATGTATCAATTATTGCAGCAGCTGCCGCATCGCCTGCACCGGTGGTGGCAATCACATCGACGGGTTTGGCTTCTGCGTGGCCGCAGACTTTTTCGGACGCAAAATAGATACCGTCCGCACCGCATGAGACAAAGCAGGATTTGGCACCCATGCCTATAATGGCAGCGGCGCAGTCGGCAGGTTCGACCTTACCCGTCAGCGCACGGGCTTCAAGAAGATTCGGCTTTATTGCGGCAAGCCTGCCGATATAGGGACGAAGCCGCATAGCCTTTGCGGAACTCACGGGGTCGGCGAAGATAGGAACAGTGATATTTTCGCACAGATATCCGATAGCCTCAGCGGAAATATTGCAGTCTATGACAACGGCCTCGCATGAATTCAAAAAATCAAGGCATTTGCTGAGATTTTCAGGGCTCAGAACCGACTCCGTACAGTCAAGATCCGATAGAGCAAGAAACATATCGCCGTCAGCATCATTTGCACAGAGGTACACGCCGCTCCTTTCGGCAGGAAAGCTTATAAGATCAACGCACACTTCCTTTGCGGAACGGATCAGCAGCGCGCCCAGAGGATCATCCCCGACGGCACAGATGAGCGTCACGGGGCGTCCGAGCTTCGCAAGGTTTCCGGCTATGTTGAAACCGACGCCGCCGGCAGCAACGGTTATATGCGAGGGGTTGGAGTCCCTCTCGATAATATCCGTATAGGGTTTTCCGGAGATGTCACAGCAGATGCCGCCCACAACCGCAATTCGGTTCATATCTATTTCTCTCCGTTCGGCCTAAGGTTTTTTCCAAAGGTTGACTATGGTGAGTATTGCTGTCACAATCGCAAGCAATGCTCCGATACCGATGAACCACCTGGCTATGCCGCTTGCCATGAACCATTCGGCGACTTCCCCGGTCATAAATGATACAGAATCATTCACTTTCTCCAAAACAAAACACACAAAAACAAATATTCCCATCACAAGGGAGGCATGGGCAAACAGCACATTGAGTTTTCTGCGCACAGGATGCTTATTGCATATTCTATCGGAATTGTTCATCAATATACCTCCAATCACTTATTGGGCTCTCTTATGTACACTATATCGGTATTCTCTCTTCCGCCTTCGCAGGGCTTTGATGCCAGAGCGCCGTTGAACCACATCATTGCAGTCAGGCCGCCGTCAAGATTATACGCCTTATAGCAGCCAAGGTCGTACATTAACAGGGAGAGCTCTGCCATGGTCACGCCGTATGAATAATTCTTGGTTCTGCCATCGACAACTACAAGGCAGTAATGCCCGGGCTCATAATAGCCGATCGCACATCTGGGATGTCTATCGACAACGTAACCGTCACAGTTGAAGCCCTCAGTCCGCGGCTGCCCGCTGCCGTCGAGGAGTATCGGCCCAAAGCTCCATGCGTGGAGAGGATACTGCGCAAAAAACTCATCGTCAAGCAGGACCTGACCTGCATAATACAGATTCATGGTTCCGTCATAATTTAATACGCAAACATCCTGATTGGGATTCAGCTCATCACGGAAAAGCTCTCCGTTCCTTATTACGAGACCGTTTTTCTTTCCCATCCAGAAGTCTCCCGAAGCTGCGAATATCGCGCCCTCGCGTTCGGCAATAGCTTCAAGCCTTTCGGTATTGTCATTGCTTTGAGCATTGGCGGTGCGTAAGCACTCGATATCCTGAATATAGATGTCTGCAACGTAGTAGGCGACAAGGTATCCGTTTATCCACTGTGAGTAAGGGGTTATTTCGATACAGATATCGTCGCTCCGATAGCTGTTTTCATCAATAAGAATCTCTCCGTCTGTGAACTTCTCGGCAAACTTATCCCCGAGGAGGCCCGAAGGGACCGGTTCGGGGGTTGGCTCAGCCTGAGGGGTCGGTGCTGCAGTGGGATAATCGTTCTCCGTTGGCACGGGCGATGGCGCCTCAGTGAAAGAAGGCGCAGGAGGCGGGGTGGACAGCGATACGCTTGCATTGGGATCGACATCTATCGGCTTCATGTTGTAGCCAAAGAATGCCAGCGCAAGGATGGCGAAAAGCAGTATATCAGCGGCAACGGTCGCTATAATCTTAGAAGAGTTTTTCTTAAATCTCATTTACGGGCTTCCTTCTTTCCGTTGAAAACAAATTTTCTTTGAAGCACAAAGTTTATCGGGTAGATTATAAGCTGTGCCAATATCTGCGCTATCGCAAGCGGCATAATAGGATTCAGGACATACAGCAGACCATAGTTCGCTCCGAGCATAACAACGGCAAGGAGATAGTATTTCCATACGCTTCCCTTCGCTTTGCTCGAAAACACTATGTTCCTGTTGAGCAAATAGTTAATAAATGAGCTGACTATCCTGGCGAGTATCAGCGCAGGCAGCTTGGGCTCCAGCGCAACCCCGAACAGATGGACAAAGCCATCGGAGGCGCTGCCGGCAAAAATCCGTGTGAGCACGAGCAGAAGAACGTAATCGACCAACCAACTTATCATGGAGGAGGCGATAAAGGCGAAAATAGTCTTATATATACGCCAGGAATCCTTGATGGTGTTGAAATGGGAGGATGAATTGTTATCAAGATAGACTGTTTCGATGGTTATCTCGATTATAGGTATCTTCTTTTTTGTACACGTCAAAAGCTGATTTATTTCAAATTCATATCTTTCACCGCTGATGGAGAGCATCTCATCAATGAGATCCGTTGAAAACGCACGAAGCCCGGTCTGGGTATCGTAAACACGAACCCCGGTGGATACGGCAAAAACTGCGCGCGTAACAGAATTACCGAATCGGCTTCGCAGGGGAACATTACCCTTAAAGGCTCTGCTTCCCAGCACGAGCGCATCACGGTGTTCTCCCCATGCCTCACAAACACGCACAACATCTTTTATCAGGTGCTGCCCATCGGCATCGACAGTAACTACGCCGTCATCGGCTAGGCATTGCGCTTTAACCCACTCAAACGCGGTCTTCATTGCACGCCCCTTGCCCCTGTTCACGTCATGATGGAGCACGGTGACCCTTTCGCCCATTGCTTCTGACTGTGAAAAGAACTGCATTCTATCATCAGAACTTCCGTCATCAACTATAACGATGCGGTAATCTGTCTCAGATAAAAAACCTGAGACCAGCTTAACCAGCTTTTCATCCGGCTGATATGCCGGCACAACAACGATCATAATATCCTCAACAATCACCCGGCGCCGCAGCAATGCGTGCGCGGATAAAATTCTAATTTATCAGGCCTAAACCTGTAAACCGCATTATAGCATACTTTCCCCCGTTTTGGAATAGTATAATCGCTGAAGCTAACAGAATTATGTCGAAGCGTCACCTATGTTTGACACTGCACCTGCCGATTTGGTTGAAAATAATGGATTCATGAGTTGCTTTCAGATGTTTGACAGGATTCACGATGGATACAGCAAAGCCCATGGAAGGGGTTTTCAATTTACTCCCGGACATGTTTGCATCTCCTGCGCAGATGTATTGTATTACATATTGAGACAGTCTGCAATATTTGTGAAGCTTGCCGCTATGCGCCAAGTGAAGAAGTGAAGTATTTCGCCCTGCGCAATGTGAAGTAAAGTGTGCGTCCCACTTCCGCAGATACTTCACTGCGCAGCAATTTTACAATGCGAAGCATTTTTTCATGTGCCGAAAGGCACACTTAACTCAAAAAAGCACTCCTTCATCCGGCAGACAAAAGAGTGCTTTTCCGTGCGTAAGAGCAGTATAACGGTGCGTAGGCGGGGCAAAGAAAAGCGAAAAGTACGCCTTAGAGCTTTTTTGTAAAACAAATGATGCGGTTGGCTTCATCGAAACCGCAACGCAAATGGAACGCAAGGCTTTGGGTGTTTCCCAATTCACAATCACTTGCAAATTCTTTGCAGCCACGTTCTCTTGCCCATTGTTCGCAGGCATGGAGAAGCATTTTTGCATAGCCTTGATACCGATAAGCCTCTGCAATATAGATCCCCTCAAGATATCCCACAGGCGATGAGTCGGTGCCTTCCACATAATCAAGCCGCAATTGGCATTGCGCAAAGCCAACGGCATTTTCTTTCGTGCAGAACAGGAATACCGAAACATTCTTATCAGCAAGCAGTTGTTCAAAATCGGCAGTCAATTCGTCAATGGTATGTGATGACCACATATTCACTGCCAGTTTAGCAACTGTTTTGGCATCCGAAATATTGGCCCGTACAATCATTTGGCATTCTCCTTTGCGGTATTGGTAGAAGAAATAAGCATAACACGAATGCTTGTGCAAGCAGAGTCAAGTGATTTATATTCCGCTTCGGTTATGTAATTTGTCTTAAAAAGCAGTTCGAGCCAGTAACCCGTTTCGTTTGCTTCTTTAAGTGCGATTTGCAGTTTTGCAATAAAGTCTGCCTTTCCGTGGGCGTATTGTGCTTCCCGGATATTTGCACCGATAGATGTGCCACTTCTGCCGATTTGGTTGGAGATGATAGACTCGCGTTTTTCTTTTAGGTATTTAACAAGGTTAATAATAGAAACGGCAAAATCCATAGACTGTGTTCTTAATTTGCTTTCAGACATAGTGACACCTCCAATACAAGCATATTATATCATAAACGCGGTTAGTTGGCAATATTTAGTGAAGTTTGGCTTCGCCAATGTGAATTGCAACTTTAAATGTCCACTCTTCAAAAAGAATGCTGCCCGGCAATCGCCAGTTCTTGCCCGAGGGCAAGAACTGCCATTTTCGCAGAAA
>SFIR01000036.1 GCA_004556165.1 Clostridiales bacterium
GTTGCGGAGGATATCCTCCGTGCGGCGTATAATGCCCTTTGCGTCCATTAGCATATGCTGATTGCTCCTTATCGTTTTATCTTATTTCAAATATTATTTCCCTACGCAGAAGCGTGAAAAAATCCCGTCTATCACTTCTTCGCCCGCAGTCCTTCCGGTTATCTCTCCGAGGAATTCAAGAGCGGAACCGAGCGCGAGCGCTTTCAGGTCGGTCGTCGGCGCGGCAAGTGCATCCTCAAGCTCCTTTTTCGCCTTCATCAGGCAGCATATATGCCTTTCATTGGTGACGAGTGCGCCGCTCGATTCGCCGGAGGATATGCTTTCCGCAATCTTTTCCGTGAGCTTTCCAAGCCCCTCGCCCGTTTCGCAGCTTATGACGAGCAGCCTTTCCTCGGGTACGAATTTGAGGAGGGTATTTTTCACCTTCTCAATATTCTCACCGCATATATCGGATTTATTTACAGCATAGAGCGTATTTGTTCCGTCCGAACCGAGCTCAGCTATTTCGTAACTGCTCGGAATTTCCGTACCGTCAAACATTTTTATCACAAGCTCGGCGGTCTCGGCTTCATGCCTTGCACGTTCTATGCCCATCCTTTCGACCGTATCGCTGCTCTCGTGAAGGCCTGCGGTATCAATAAGGCGCACGGGACAGCCGGCGATATCGAGCTTTTCCTCGATAGTATCACGGGTCGTGCCGGCAATATCGGTAACTATCGCGCGGTTCGTACCCGTCAGCGCGTTCATGAGGCTGGATTTGCCGGCGTTCGGTCTGCCGATTATAACGACCTTTGCGCCCTCACGGAGTATTCTTCCTTTTTTACCGCTCGATATAAGCTTTTCGAGCTCCCGAACGCAGACCCGGAGGACTGCTTCGGAATCCGAAAGCACCTCATCCTCCATCTCATCGGGATAGTCCATGGCAGCGGCAAGCTCGCTCGCAGACGCGATGAGCTTTTCTTCGATAACGGCTATCCTGCCGCTGAGCCCACCGTTAAGCTGGTCGAGCGCGGCATCCGCGCTCCTGTCGGTATCGGAATTTATGAGGTCCATGACTGCGTCGGCCTGCACAAGGTCCATCTTGCCGTTCAGGAATGCACGCTTAGTGAATTCACCCGGGTCGGCAAGCCTTAGCCCGAGATTCTCCAGCAGCTCGGTAATTTCGCGCGCAACGGCATAGGAGCCGTGGAGATTCAGCTCGAACATATCCTCTCCCGTGTATGAATTCGGCGCAGGGAAATACACAGCCATTGCATTATCAAGATCGCGCACGGGAGCCGAAACGGTATGGATTTTCCCGTAATTGAGCATGCGCGGCGCAATCCTGCCGCTGAATATCGCCTTCAGCACGGAATAACACTCGCTTCCGCTTGCTCGCAATATACTAATCGCACCGCCCACGGGCGTGGACAGTGCGAATATCGTATCTTTTACATCTGAGTACCGCATCTCATTCCGCGTCCGTTGCGGCAAACGCTGCTGCCTCGCGGTTCTCGGCATTGCGGCTATCGTACCTGCGCTTATTTTCGGGATGGCGGCTATTATAGCTGCGGTTTCTGCGCTTGGGTGTCACAACAACACGGCGGTTAGGCTCTTCGCCCTCGCTGTGAGTGGCAACATAGGGGTTGTTCTGGAGAGTTGAGTGCAGTATCCTGCGCTCATAGGGGTTCATGGGTTCGAGAACACGGGCTCTTCCCGTATTCTTGACCTGCTGCGCAACGCGCTTTGCGAGCTTAACGAGGGTCTCCTCGCGCTTTTCGCGGTAATCCTCGGTATTGATGGTTATACGGGTATAGCCGTCCTCCTTGCGGTTGCGGTTGATGACGAGCGAAGTCAGGTACTGGATGGCATCAAGGGTCTCACCCCTGTGACCGATCAGTATGCCCATGCTGCCGGAATCAATGCGGAGGCGGATTACGCCCTCTTCCTTGGCTGCGAGCACCTTGCCGTCGATATTCATAGCTGCAAGAAGCCCCGTTACGAATTCAGCGGCAGGGTTATCCTTTGCATCCTCTTCGGAATAATTGACCTCGCATTCGGGCTGCATGATGCTGCGCTCGGGCTTTGCCTCGGGTTCTTCGCGGCGCATGCTCTTCCTGCGCTCGTTCTTGGGATAGCTGTTTGCCTCCTCCTCATCGGCAACCCTCTCTGCATTGCGGACGATGTCGGAAAGGGGACGGGCTTGTGCGGCAAAATCATCCGTCTTATCTGTTTTATCAAGGCTGACCGCAGGAGCGTGACCGTTCAGGAAGGTGGCTTCGCCGATGGAATTATCCTCTTCAAGGGTCTCCGGCTCGGTATCTCCGCCCTGGGCTGCGATCATCTCGTCTATATTGCGGTAGATTTTTTTCTTTTCGGGACGGCGGCGTTCCGGACGGACGGATTCGGTCTTTTCCTTCACGGGCTGTTCGCTCATCCTTGTGCGGTTCTCACGGAAGCTATCGCTGCGGCGGTCACGAGAGCCTTCATTACGGCGGCTGTCGCGCCTTTCACGGCGTTCCGCTTCAAAATCCGGGAGCACAATCTCTTCGGCAGGCTTTTCGGTCAGGCGAACCTTTGCCGCCTTTGCGCCGATGCCGAGGATTCCCTTGCTCTCTGTCTGAAGAATTTCAATATTAACTTCATCAATTGAAATGCCAAGCTGCTGCAGCCCTGCAAAAATGGCTGCGTCAACGGATTTTCCCGTTGCTTCTATTGAACGCATAATTTATCCTTTCAATACTATGTAATATGATTCCGCTTCGGGTCATGAAGGCAGCTTATCTTCTGCGGTTCTTAGTCTCTTTGGGAATGGGCTTGACCTCGATAACGGTTTTGTCCTTGCTCATAATATAGGAGATGATCAGTGTGGACAGGAGCTGGAATACGCTCGAAGCCACCCAGTAAAGTGCAAATGCGGCGCCCTCTGTCAAACAGAATACGAAGCTCATTATCGGGAAGATCCAGAGCATGAACTTCATGGACTTCTCCTGCTGGGAATTCGATGATTGCTGATCCTTATTAAGCTTTGTGGGCAGCCATGCAGCGAGGAACTGGAACACTGCTGCAAGTACCGGCAGGATGAACATACCGTTGGTGTAGCCGGTATCGTACCTCGACATCAGCTCGGTATAGATTTCATCCGCTGTTTTGCCGTCTCCGTTCGCAGTCAGCCCTTCGGGGAGCATATTCATGCTTTCTTTTCCGAATTCACCGGATACAAGGCCCCTGTTTTTGAGGGTCTCCCAGATGTCCTCTGCGGCAACCTTGTTGCCGTCAAGATCGGTATAGCCCTTATTAAAGACTACAAGGCCCTGCAAATCCGTCTCGCTTGAACAGCTGCAGCTGCAGCTGCCGCCCTTCCTCGGAGTACGGCTGCGGATCTTCGCCGGATCTGCGCAGACATCGGAAAAGCTATCCGGCTGCCAGATATTGGTGATCCATAGGAATCGGTAGCTTTCAAAGGTTCTCTCGGCAAGATCGGAGCTTTCGCCCGCTGCTTCGGCCTCCTCGCATACGACGGTTTCATACAGCAAAATGACATCGCGCTCATAGCTCCAATAGCGGAAAGCGGAGAGGAAGCAGAAGAAAAGGGGCAGGGTGATGAGCATGGGGAGACAGCCGGCGAGCATATTGACGCCGTTTGCCTTCATGAGCTTTCGCTGTTCCTCGTTCAGCTTCTGCGGATTATTTTCATACTTCTTCTGGAGCTTTTCGAGCTCGGGCTGAATCGCCTGCTGTTTTTTCTGAGTCTTACGGTTCTTTATATCGGGGTAGATCTGCAGCAACCTCAAAAAGAGGGTCGTCAAAAGAATTGCGCCTACATAGCTGTTGCCGAGAACGCTGGTAAGCCACCTCAGTAGGCTGAAAAACCATTGTGTGAGGAAAAAGCCGTCGATCATATAATTCCTTTCCCGAAAAGGAGCACCGCATGAAATTGGGTCGTCTGCCGCCTTGCAGCCTTTACCGGTTTATCCTTTATTTCCTTTGTTGTGATTGGTTTTCTTCGGCGGTACGGGGTCGTATCCACCCTTTACGAACGGATTGCAGCGCAGTATGCGCCACGCGGCATACAGAGAACCTTTGACAAAGCCGTGTATTTTTATTGCCTCGCGTGCGTACTGCGAGCAGGTTGGAGTAAATCTGCAGTTCGCCCCGAGGGACGGAGAAATGCTTTTTTGATAGAAAAGTATCAGCCTGTCGGCCAGTCGTGCAGGGAGGCTCATCCCCTTTTCGGGCGTGCTCTCCGTATTCTCCGCTTCTTTCATTCTTCGGCACCGGCTTTATCGTGATTATCCGTCCGTACTTCCTCTCCGTTCTCTTCGCCGTGAAAACGGAGGGACCCATCCGCTTGACTGTCCTTGCAGGTATTTTCGGGCTTATGTTCGCCCGCTGCCTGCACAATCAGATTTGCTTTTCTCGCCATATATCGCATGCCGGATGCTATTGCCGGCAATTTATCTGTAAGGATGGGCATTTTTGCGATTATGACTATTTTGTAACCTCTCTTCAAATCGGGAATAAGGGGGGTCACTGCCTCCCTCAATCTGCGCTTTATACGGTTACGGGTCACTGCGTTGCCGAGCTTCTTGCTGACGGAGAAGCCTATCTTTATTTCATCCTGCTTCCCCTTCGCATAGATAAGCACCATGCTCTTAGTGCCGACGGACCTCCCGGCACGGTAAGCATAGCGGAACTCCTTGTTTCGTTTGAGAGAATAGCAACGCTTCAAATATCCTTGCGGTCCTGACCGCTGCCGCCTTCATTTTCCCGGATTGCGGAGCTTGCGGCTTCAGTTCGCACCGGGGCTTTGCTGCCGGAAAAAACTCCCGGGGAGCTGCGGTACGCGGAAAACGCTCCGCAGCCGCCCACGAATTAAACTGCTTTACGCGGAGATTTTTTTCCTGCCCTTAAGCCTTCTGCGAGCAAGAACGTTGCGGCCGTTCTTGGTGCTCATGCGCTTACGGAAGCCATGAACCTGTTTCCTCTGCCTTACCTTGGGCTGATAAGTCATTTTCATGATGCAGTACCTCTTTCTTTATTACTATCCGTCATGGAATTACGCTTTCGCCTTCGCGAGGGCATAAATCCCATAGTGTCACAAGTAGTTATTATAGTCCGAATTTGTGCCCGTTGTCAAGCACGGATTTGGTTTTGTTTGCTTTTTTTGCCCATTTAGGTAAAAATATATCTCAAAAACAGAAAATACGGCCCGTTAGCCGGGTGGCCGTAAGACAGTAAAACATGAAAGGCGTGACCATGAAGGTCACGCCTTTTACACGATGGGATAGCCGCAAAGCGGCGCAAGGGATACCAGCCCTTGTGTGGAACATAGTGGCGTAAATCGCTCCGGACATTTACAAGCACCGGAGGATTCTTCCTTAAAGAGCGCACATACGGGGCGAACAGTATAGAAGTGCGCCCTTGTATCTGTTTGACAAACCGGAAGTTGTCAGTTTAAAAAATATCAATCCAAATGCCAATATCTCTCATTTCGGAATTAGGTACTTTCTTATAAAAGCGTTGAGATTCTTCATTTGAAGCAGTTAAAGCAATGAGTGTTTCAATACCTAATTCTTTAAGTTGCTTTCTTAATTCTTCTAACAGCGTCTGTGCGACACCTTTATGCCGGTAGCTTTTCATGACACAGATCCAGTCCAGATATGCCTTAGTAGAGCCGTCAAAGTGGCTGCATATCATGGTAGAGTCAATCCTGCCCACGACCTTCCCATTCATATAGGCAAGCAGCGACAGAGAATTTGCAAAGGCGGGATTTTCAAAACTTGCAGTCACATCGGCTATGTACTTTTCATCAATCTCCCAGCCCCAGAAGTTTTCTTCTGCGCGCAAATCACGCTCAAACTGTAAAACATCTAAGATTCGTTCTTTTGTGTAGTGTTTGATTTCCATTCGATTCAACTCCATCACCTGCGAAGAAATCATCACAGAAGCGATTCCATTTTTCCTCATATTCAGCATGACTGACTAAGGTCATATCATTGGGGGCATAGATTCCACGCTTCTGTGCCTCAGATACAAACTTATATACCCAGTCATCAGAGGGCTCTACTACTGCCCGGACGCATTCCCAACCTTTCATTACCGCATAGTATAACCGGGTATGTCCATCCAGCGAAATAAAACGATCCTCGTTTGGAAGCACCTGAATGATGATATCCTGCGGTTTGTGAATGAAGGAGCTGATAGCCGCTATCTTATCTTCATCCACGAAAAACTGCGACGGCTGAATTTGATCTAAGCGTAGCGTCAATAACTGCACCTGTGGATACTCCTTGACGATCTTCCCATTTCTGTTATAGAACCGTGTAATATGCGGGGTATAGAAGCGAAACTCTTCCACGACCGCTGTATACACAGTTTGGTTTTCTCCGCGGATTATTGCTTCATAATCAGAAATGATCTCCACTTCATAAGGCCTTCCTTCTGCTAAAAAGCAACCATGCTGATGCAGAACGGTTTGAGAAAAGCGGTTATCCTCATATGTGTTTATCCGCTGTATTTCCATATTTTTACACTTCATCCCTCGTCAAATTACGATTTGCAGGTCTGTTTGATTCCATATCATCAGATAGCAGGATAAGATACAGTTACAGCCACAGTAGTGCATACTGCTGTGGCTGTAACTGTCTTATGAACACCGCGTGTTTCCGAGCCGTATTCATTACATTTTTTATCACCTGAATATCCTGAACGAGCATATGAAGACCGATCTCCAGTAGCTGCTGTTATGCGGTCTCTCGATGACCCTGCCCTTGGACTGGGATGCATCGATCGCCATACCGTTCCCGAGTGAAATCGCCACATGGCCGTCATAGACGATGACATCGCCGCGCTTTATCTTATCGAAATTATTATTGCGCTGATACTTAGTGCAGCGTGCCCACATAGCGCTCGTCAGGTAGCCCTGCTTTACGCCCGCCTTGTTAAGGCACCAGTATACGAAGCCGGAGCAATCGAAGACATTGGGGCCTTTGCCGCCTCTGACATAGCGGCTGCCGAGCTTGCTTCTTGCAATGCGGATAAAGTTCTCGATGCGTGCCGCTGCATCATCGCCGCCGCCGTCATCGTCTCCTCCGCCGTTTCCGCCGCCGTTTCCGCCGCCATTGCCGCCGCCGTTTCCTCCGCCGTTGCCGCCTTCGCTGACGGGGCTTGCGGAACGGGGTGCATCATCGGAGAAGAGAAGATTCATGGTATTTCTTCCGACCTTGCCATCGGATAAAACCCCTGCATTCTTCTGGAAGAGCTTAACGGCTTTTTCGGTCAGAGAGGTGAAATAGCCGTTTATATCCTTTGCGCGCAGATAGTTGAGTTCATACAGCCTTTGCTGCACATTCTGAACATCAATGCCGGACATGCCGTAGCAGAGGGCATTGCCCACGGCGTCATCGCTCATAAGGACTTGCCTTGTAGTCGGTCCGAGGTTGCCGTCTTCGAGCAAATCGTTCTGAACCTGGAAGCGTTTGACCGCATTTTGGGTATCCTTGCCGTACACGCCGTCGGGTTCGGTGGTCAGATAACCGAGCTCCATCAGCCTTTCCTGATATATCCTTATCTCATCGCCGGTATCGCCTATCTTGTAGCCCTTGCCGACAGCATCGGGGTTATAGAGAGCTTCCTTTGTCAGCTTGCCGACCTTGCCATCCGAGCTGAGATCATTTGCCGCCTGAAATTCCTTTACGGCATCACGGGTCGCTTCATCAAACACTCCGTTCTCGTACTCGACATGCTCGAGGTAACCAAGCTCATAGAGCCTGCCCTGAATATAGACAACGTCGCTGCCCTCATCGCCGAGCATGGTCATATACACCTTGGCTTCGCTGCTCATCAGCAGCTTATATGTGGTCGGGTCGAGCCTTCCTGTGACCTCAAGACCGCTCCTGCGCTGGAAAAGCTTGATTGCGCCTTCGGTGATGGAGCCGAAATAATCGGTGGGTTCATCCTTATCCATGTACCAAAGCTCCATGAGCCTTAACTGTACATCAATTATAATATCATTATGCTGACGGCGCAGCACGACATCGGGAACCGGCGTCGGAGTCGGCTCGACAAGCTCCGGCTCCTTGGTGTTGTCAGGAATCTTATGCTGAGAGGAAGAAGAGCTCCCGGCAGATACATCAGGGGTCTCCGTAGGTTCCTCAGTGGGCGCTTCCGTCGGCTCCGCAGTGGGAGGTTCCGTCAGAATCGGAGAAGCCGACGGGCTGCCGTCAGACTCGGTAGGGGAGTTATGCGCATAGGTATTAGCATTCAACCCATTTTTTGAAGGGGCAAGTATTATCGTAACAGCAGCCACGATTATAACGAGGCCCGCTGCGGTAAGAGCAATTTTATACTTTGAAAAGAATTTAATTACCGATTGCCATGCGCCGCTCAACCATTGCTTTGCCTTTCCGGCACGGCGCTGCCTTATTTCTTTTTTATTTTTATATGTTAGCTTTTTATCACCATTATCGGATTTTCTGAAAAAACCCTTGATGCGTTCCTTCGCATCGGAAAACAACTTTTTCATTACTTCCTCCTTTCCAGAGCATGAGAACACATGAAAGATGTATTTTCGAGTTGTTTGTTTGTCAAGGGATGAAGTTATTATAACAGGTTCGGCTCATAATTGCAAATGCTCGGAGCGAAATTATGTATATTTTATGTCGATTTTTTAGATTTTTCGTGTAATTCGGAGCAAAAATCCGCAGTTCTTTTTGGGAACATTCGTTTTTTGTAATTCAAAAAAATACCGCATTTGCTAAAAAATTGCCATTCGGCTGGATTTTTTTAATATATATCATCTATAATGTTAATTTACTGTTAATTGCCCCTAAAAAGCCCGTATTTGCTTGATTTTTTCCAAAAATTGGCAATAATCCTTGTGATAAAACGGGACCGCTTCGAGGCAGTCCCGTTGATTCTTTCGTTTACGGTTGCGTTGTTTCCTCCGGCTCATCAGTCGGCAGCGGAGCTTCCGTTTCTATGGGTTCCGGCAAGGGCGTAGGCGTTGCCGCCGGCTCGGGCGAAGGCGTCGGCTCGGGCGTGGGCGCAGATGTCGGCGTGGGCGTTGGTGCAGATGTCGGCGTGGGCGTGGGCGCAGGTGTCGGCGTGGGCGTTGCCGTCGGTGCAGATGTCGGCGCTGCCGTGGGCGCAGAGGTCGATATTGATGTCGGTTCCGCCGTCAGTGCAGGGGCTTCTGTCGGCTCCGCAGTCGGTTCAGCCGTCAGTACAGGTACTTCTGTCGGCTCCGCAGTCGGCGTGGGTGCTCCGCTCGGGCTTTCGGTCGGTTCCCCGTTCGGTGTCGCCTCCTCGGTCGTAAGCTCGGTCGGTGTCGCCTCCTCGGTCGGGAGCTCGGTCGTATCCGCATCGGTCGGTACCGCCGGGATCATGCGATCCCTCGCTATCAGCCATCTGACCGCCATAAAAGCAAGCACAGCAATAACTATCTCCGCTGTGATTATGACGACCAGTTTCCATATCGAGCGTGTTTTTGTTTTGCGAATCATATCGCGTTCGAAGGTGTTTAGGCTTGTTTCACCTCCGCCGCGCTCGCTGCGTCCTCTCATAAAAAATCCTCCGTACATATCGCATTGCTTATAATGCAGTATACATGCGCGGAGGATTCTTGTCAAGTAAAATGAAATTTTATTTTTCGCATTTTATGGATTCTTCATATTTTCAGCAGCTTTTCAAACCTCGGGAACAGGGGTACGAGCTCGAAATGCTTATCGAATATTTTGCCGAAAAAGCCTATGATAGGCCCGTTCAGGCAGGTCATGATAACCGTGCCGATGCCGATACCGTTGAATTTTCCGAAGAAAGCAAAGCTCATGATGACGGCAGCAGCGAGGAAGGAGAAATCAAAAATGATTTTGAACCTGTTCATGTTGAGCTTATACCTTTCGCTCACGCCCTTGACAAAGAAATCGTAAACCTGCGGATAGATATACGTCCTGAAACAGAGTGCAACGGTAATACCCGTCAGTATCATGCCGAGCGCGAAATAGACTATCCTGACCCAGAGCTCCATGCTGCCCGGTGCGGTCACGTTGGGATTCAGCGCAGGTATCAGCCACCGCCAGAGATCGAGGATGGCACCGTAAAGCACGGTCGTACCGAAGGATATGAAGAAAACGAGCCTGACCTTTTTCATTAGTATGCAGAATACTATGAAAAGCAGTGCCTGTATGATGTATTCACTCTGCCCGAATGTCAGGAACGATACCTTTAAGCTGAGCAGGTATGCCGGCGCAACTATCATGGAAACCCCGAAATCCGCAGCAGCGGTCAGCGCAACGGCAAGCGCCATGAAGATAAGCGCAAATAAATATGTCAGTTCGTTATAAAGCTTGATTCTTTTCATGTCTTTTCCTCCCGTATAGTCCAACCCTTTACGGGCCGAACCTTATAATTATACAGCAGGAGCGACTGAATTGCAATCAGTTTTCTTGCTTTCTGAAAAGAATGTGAATTGCAACTTTAAATGTCCACTCTTCAAAAAGA
This sequence comes from Clostridiales bacterium, assembly GCA_004556165.1. Taxonomy (GTDB): domain Bacteria; phylum Bacillota; class Clostridia; order Christensenellales; family CAG-138; genus PeH17. Next base: position 10,483 of record SFIR01000036.1, read on the forward strand.
ATGCTGCCCGGCAATCGCCAGTTCTTGCCCGAGGGCAAGAACTGCCATTTTCGCAGAAA
>SFIR01000013.1 GCA_004556165.1 Clostridiales bacterium
GGCCTCCTTTCTTGTTTTTTTGCCAATTTACATTGTAGCAGGCTTTTCGCTATGGAGCTATCCTTTTTTTATTTTGGACACTTAATTATACAACTTACCTTGCGGCAATGGGCTTTCAGCCTATTATGTCCAAGGAAAAAACAAACTATATTGCGTAGGTTTAGGCCTATTAGCGCAAATGAAGAGGTATTTAATCCGTCACCGGATTATTGACTTTCAAAATCCCGGTACGACTTATACGCAGCTTAACTATATATTATTTTTCTTTACAAATACTGTTAAGATTCCCATAAAGCCGCCGAAAAGAACCCAGCTTAGCAGCAATATCAAACCCCAAGGGTAATCTTTAAGCATGGATGGAATCGTTTGAGGCTGTCCTAATACTAAGCAGGCCACAACCGTCATCAGCATAAAACCGATTGTCATAAGGATTCCGGAAAGTCCACCCAAGACAATAAACGCAAAGAGGAATAGTTTCCAATACGGGAAATCAAACCCGACGGTCTCTTCTCGCTCCTCCTTTGTCAGCTTCATGAGTTCGGCATTCTTGACGGCTATTTGAACCCTGCGCTCTAAACCGTCCGCTTCAAATTCTTCGTCAGGATTTATATGACCGTTTTGATAGGAAACGGTCCGGAACAAACGGCGCCCCTTAGCGTTGAATAAACAGGAATAAACATCTCCTGCGGTCTCATCTTTTCGCAGAAACTCCGTGCCGCAAATAAACTGAACCGTCAGTTGTTCACCGAAATAATCTTCGGTGCAGTGAATATAATACATCGCCCTTTTTTCGTAACCGATAAAATAGCACGAATCATAAGAAACAGCCGGACGGATGCCGCGAATTGCCCCTTCTTTTACAAAGTCGGGGTATTTTCCCGAATATCCGTGGGATTCCATGAGCTTTTGAATATTGCTTCTTGTTTCATTCAGCAATCCAGCAGGACAGCAGACGGCCGCTTTAGAAGGATAGCTCGACTGGGACTCGGCAATGGTATCGCGGAGTTCTCTCCAAAGAGGTTCATATCTTTGAGTATTGAGCTTGGAAATCAGCTTTTTGATAATTCGGTGTTTCTTATTATCGCTGTAAAAATCTTTTTCAAGGCTTTCGATAAGAGGCAGTAATTCGCCGTATCCGAATTCGACTATGTATGATTTAAGCACGGAAAAGTCGGCGGACCGGGGCTCATCGGGTATATTCGTCCAATCAGACAGTTTGTCGATCTCTGCAATCAAGGGCAGCAGTTCTTTTTCACGATCATTCAGATATTCGGAGGATAAAGCGTATTTATCCAATATATCGCAGGCAACGGTTTTAAGATACATCCATGGTGTTCCGCCGTACATCTGCTCATCTGCTCTGAACAGGGTTATATCAACCCTTGCATCGGAAAAACGGATTGCAAACGGTGTCATTAAGCCTTCCCTATCATCCTCTGCTTCGCCGTTCAGTATGTATTCATCATCCTGTTTGATAAGTGATCCGTTTTCAAAAGACAGCCAGTCGGTTTTTCCCTCCGGTATGCCGGAAGCATTTATCAAGGTCAAGGTGCGGTCATAGCTTCCGCCGTAATCCACATTGATCAGTGCATCGGTCCCGGATTTGCGAATATTGCCGAAATAGAGATAGTTTTCAAGCAATGTCAAAACCGCTCTTTTGACCTCATCGGTTAAGCCCGCGGAGGATTCATCAAATGACTGCTTTGCTTGCGTGCCGTATGATTGAATCTGCTCATGACATGCTTTCAGATATTCGAAAAAGCCCTCATTACTAACCTTTTTGCCGATGAAATGCATCACTTCTTCGGGATAGTTTCTATCGGCAAAATAGTTTTTCTCAATCCATTTTCTGATTTTCTTCTGTTGCTTTGCAGATGCGGCAGCGGGATCCGCCCCGAAAACCTTATTTGCAACGGTATAGATCGAATCGAATTCTTTGATGAAGCCAATGTCAATTCCGGAAATATCCAATTATTTCACCTCGCTGAAGCAAATTATCAATGCGTTCTTCTTGGCGGAAGGTTCCCCGCATTCGGAAGTTTTTTCGTTGTCTTATTTTGCAGAACCGAAAAAGACCGGTTCGTTCAGTTCATACCGGGCAAATGAGCGTATCACGACTGGCTTATTTCCTTTCACGCATGCGCTCCGCCTGAGACGGCCTGAGATACATCGGAACCGCCGTTTCGGTCACAGCGGTAAGAGGATTTTCATGGAGCATACGGAGGGCTTCCTTAATAACGAGCTCCGCATTCACATAGTCGCTCTGGCCGTAGCAGTCGCCGACCAGAACTCCGTCCTCATCGAGGATACCGATCGTTTCGCATGCGGAGATAATGTCGTTTTTTGTGCAGGCGCAGGGGTCGATAATGCAGAGATCGCCGACATAAACAGCACCGTAGGCATTCTCGTTCCTTGCATCTATAAGGCTGATGACAGTCGAACCCTTAGGCGCAGCATGGCGAAGCGCCGCAAGCGAATTAACCGCAATTATCTTCTTTTTTGCCGCGAATGCGAGCGCATTGACCGTGGAAACGCCTATGCGCACGCCGGTGAAAGAGCCCGGCCCTATATCGACTGCGAAAGCGTCGGCATCATTCACCGTCAGGCCTTCTTCAGTCAAGAGCTCATCAAGCAGCGGCATGAGCGTAACCGAATGCGGTCTGCCGCTCTCATCGAGCTTCATTTTTATGCTGCCGTCCGAACGGAGTACCGCAGCGGACGGATTCTTTGCGGAGGTTGAAACGGAAATAATTATCATATTATCTCCTTGAAAAGTTCGGCTGTCATTTCTTCGTATTTCGCTCCTATTGGAACAAGCTCCAGGCTGCGCTCGTCATTACCGCTTCCTGCGATATGGATTTCGAGCCTTTCGCTCGGCAGTGCTTCACAGACATTTTCGCACCATTCCATAACTATCACGCTGCCGCCGGCAAGGTAATCCTCAAACCCGACGGCAAGAAGCTCCTCGTAATCGGCAAGACGGTAGCAGTCAAAATGATCGAATCTCAGCCTTCCCTCATGCCTTTTTACGATATTGAAGGTGGGGCTTGAAATATTATCAATGCCTATTTCCGAAGCGATACCGCGGACAAGCGTAGTTTTCCCTGCTCCGAGATCACCGAAAAGCGCAATAAACTCGCCCCCGTGCAGCAGCTTTGCAAGCCTTTTTCCGAAAAGGAGCATATCCTGCTCGGTTTTGATTATAAGCTCTTTGCTCAATTGAATGTACCCCTGAGCATCAATTCATTTCTTAGCTCGGTGAGCCTGTCATCACGGATGGCCTCCCTAATCCTTTCCATAAGCCTGTATGTGAATCTCAGGTTGTGCATGGTGATGAGCTCAGCAGCAAGTATCTCCCCTGCCTTGACTAAATGCCTGATATACGCCCTTGTGAAATTACGGCAGGCATAGCAGTCGCAATCCTCTTCGATCGGCGAAAAATCGTGCGCAAATTCGGCATTTCGGAGCATCTTTTTGCCGTCAAAGGTAAACGCAAGGCCGTTACGGGCGGAGCGGGTCTGGAGTACGCAGTCAAACATATCAATACCGCGCATTGCGCCCTCGACAAGGCAGTCGGGGCTTCCGACGCCCATGAGGTAATGGGGTTTGTTCACAGGCATATACGGCATGAGCTCTTCGAGCATTTCGTACATGACCGGCTTTGGTTCGCCGACGGAGAGACCGCCGATGCCGTAGCCCGGGAAATCCATATCGGAAAGCACCTTCGCGCTCTCGATGCGGAGATCGCGGAACATACCGCCCTGCACGATGCCGAACAGAGCCTGATCCTCCCTTGTATGGCTTGCTTTGCAGCGTTCCGCCCAACGATGGGTGCGGTTCATTGCGGCGGCGGCATAGCTTTTATCGCAGTCAGCCGGAGCACATTCATCAAATGCCATGGCGATATCGGCACCGAGCGCCTGCTCTATCTCCATCACATATTCCGGGGTAAAAAAGAGCTTTCTGCCGTCGATATGGGAATGGAATTCAACGCCGTCCTCGCGAATCTTATTCATTGCCGCAAGGCTGAATACCTGAAAGCCGCCGCTGTCGGTGAGCATGGGGCCATGCCACTGTGAAAATTCATGCAGACCGCCTGCTTCCTTCACGAGCTCATGCCCGGGACGCAGAAAGAGGTGATAGGTATTACCGAGGACGATGCCTGCGCCGACCTCTTTAAGGTCACGAGGGGTCATCGCCTTTACGGTTGCCTGGGTGCCGACCGCCATAAAGCATGGAGTATCAATGACGCCGTGGGGAGTGTGGAGCTTGCCGAGACGCGCACCGGTGTGCTTATCGGTTTTAATGAGTTCGTAGTATACGGGAGGGTTCATATCTTTTGTATCCTTACTTAATTATCAATAGAAGAATGATGCATCGCCGAAAGAGAAGAAACGGTAGCGTTCCTTCACGGCATGCTCATACACCTTCATGACCTCCTCGCGCGAACAGAATGCGCTGATGAGCATGAGAAGGGTCGATTCGGGAAGATGGAAATTGGTTATAAGAGCATCGACCGCTTTGAATTTATAGCCGGGTTTTATGAATATCTCGGTCATACCGCTGCCTGCGTGGATGATGCCGTTATCATCGGCAATGCTCTCAAGGGTGCGGCAGCTTGTCGTACCGACCGCGATTATCCTTCCGCCCTTTGCCCGTGCGGCGTTTATCACGGCGGCGGCTTCCTCGGTGCAGCGATAGTATTCCGAATGCATGCGGTGATCCTCCACATTTTCTTCGGAAACGGGTCTGAAGGTGCCGAGACCGACATGAAGAAGCACATCGACTATCTCCACGCCCTTATCCGAAATGCGCTGCAAAAGCTCCGGCGTAAAATGCAGCCCTGCTGTCGGAGCGGCAGCGGAACCGTTTTCACGAGCATAGACCGTCTGATAGCGTTCCTTATCCTCCAGCTTCTTCGTGATATACGGCGGCAGCGGCATTTCACCGACCCTATCCAGAATTTCTTCCAGTATGCCGTCATAATTAAGCTCGATTATCTTGTTGCCGTCATCGAGGGTATCAATAACGGTGGCGGAAAGCTCAGGACTGACTGTAAAGGTCAGACCGGGCTTTGCTCTCCTTCCGGGCTTTGCAAGGCATTCCCATTTCTTTCCCTCAAGGCGTTTGAGGAGCAGAAACTCCATCGTTCCGCCCGTATCCTCGCGGCGGCCGTAGATTCGGGCAGGGATGACCCTTGTATCGTTTCTGACGAGCACATCGCCGGGGTTCAGATAGTCGATTATATCGGAGAATATTTTATCCTCTATCTTACCCGTACTGCGGTCATAGGCAAGAAGCCTTGAATGCTCGCGGTCGGGGCATGGCGACTGAGCTATCAGTTCCTTCGGGAGATCATAATAAAAATCACTTGTTTTCATTTGTATTATTCCTGTTTTCTTCGGGAATCGAATTATTCGATGATATCGTAGACTAAAGCTTCGTCCTCTGGCTTTTCATCCGCAACGGAAACGGCATTGACGAGCTTCGATACCGCCTCATCGAGATTTGTTTCGTCATTTACATACATGTATGCAATGGGTTCGTCCTTTTCGATACGGTCGCCGCATCTCTTTTTCATAAGGATGCCGACCGCGGGATCAACGGTATCCCCCGCTTTCTCCCTGCCTGCGCCTAACAGCAACGCGGCAAGCCCTATGCTCTTGGCATCCAGCTTTTTGATATAGCCCGTGCAGTCCTTATAAATAGGCACAATACGCTTGGTGCGCACAAGCAGATTCGGATCATCGACATAACGGACATCTCCGCCCATCTCTTCGAGCATTGAGCGAAGCCTTGTGAATCCGCTCCCATCCTCAACTGCCTTTTTGAGCATTATCTCTGCATCTTCCTGAGTCGAAGCGATGTTTGAAAGCATCAGAAGCCTTCCTGCAAGCACGAAGCTTACCTGCATCAGGGGATCGTTATAGGGTATTTTGCCCGTCAGGCCCTCTATTGCCTCGCGCATCTCAAGACCGTTGCCGACCGCCATGCCGAGGGGCCGATCCATATCGGTGATGACCGCAACGGTATTCCTGCCGAGATGCCTGCCTATTTTTACCATCAGCGAAGCAAGCTTTCTTGCCTCATCAACCGTGCGCATAAACGCTCCGCCCCCGGTCTTGACATCCAATACAATTGCTTCTGCTCCGGAAGCAAGCTTTTTGCTCATGATGCTCGACGCGATGAGCGGAATGCTCGGCACCGTTCCGCTGACATCGCGGAGAGCGTACATTCTTTTATCCGCAGGGTCGAGGTTGCCCGACTGGCCGATGACGCAGAGGCCCGTTTTCCGGACGATGCGCTTGAATTCGTCAAGGCTCTTTTCAACGCTCACCCCGGGTACGGATTCGAGTTTGTCGAGCGTGCCGCCGGAATGTGCAAGCCCCCTGCCGCTGACCTTTGCAACGGTGCCTCCGCAGGCAGCGACAAGCGGAGCAACGATTAGGGTCGTGGTGTCGCCGACGCCTCCGGTTGAGTGCTTATCAACCTTGATGCCTTCAAGGTCGGACAAAACCACGACATCCCCCGAATGCATCATGGCATCGGTGAGGTATGCCGTTTCCTCATCGGTCATGCCCCTAAAGCATACCGCCATCATCCATGCGGTGAGCTGGTAATCCGGCATGCTTCCGTCGGTCACTCCCCTGATAATGAATTCTATCTCTTCTTTTGTATGAGTGAAGCCGTCACGCTTCTTTTCGATAAGTTCAGTATAATGCATGCTCTCTCCTTTCGGGAAAACCTGTCTTTTTATTCAACGGTCACGGATTTTGCAAGGTTCCTCGGTTTATCTATATCGCAGCCCTTGAGCGAAGCGATATAGTACGCAAAGAGCTGGAGGGGTACTATCGTAAGCGACGGCAGCGAGAGCGTGCCGCACTCGGGAAGCCTTATGACGTGATCCGCAACATTTTCGGTCTCATCATCGTCATGATTGATTACCGCTATGACCTTAGCTCCCCTTGCCTTGACTTCCTTAATATTTGAAACCATCTTTTCGAGCAGCGGACGGTATGTGCAGAGAGCGATTACGAGCGTCCCATCCTCAATGAGCGAGATGCTGCCGTGCTTCAGTTCACCTGCGGCGTACGCCTCTGAATGGATGTAGGATATTTCCTTGAGCTTCAAAGAGGCTTCAAGCGAGAGCGAATAGTCCATATTCCTGCCGATGAAGAAAACATCCTGGGAATTGAAGTACTGCGAGGCAAGGTACTGTATGGGCTCGACTTTTTTAAGCATATCCGAAAGCATTTTAGGAATTGCCATGAGTTCATCGACTGAAGCGGAGAGCTGTTTTTCATCAATGGTACCCTTGATATATGCCATATGAAGGCTCAAAAGCTGGATGAGAACAAGCTGGGTGCTGTACGCCTTCGTGGTGGCAACCGATATTTCGGGACCTGCCCAGGTATAGAGCACATCCTCGCTCTCATTTGCTATCGAGCTTGCAACGACATTGACTATCGAAATCACCCTCGCGCCGCGTTTGCGTGCTTCCCTGAGCCCATAGAGGGTATCGAGCGTCTCACCGGACTGGCTGATGATGATAACAAGGGTATGCTCATCTATGATGGGTGAGTCATAACGGAATTCGCTCGCGAGCTCGGCATCGACCGGAATTCCCAGGAGATGCCTCATATAGTATTTTTCGACCATGCCGACATGATATGCGGAGCCGCAGCCTACTATTTTAATGCTCGTAATCCCTTTGAGGTCTTCTTCGGAGATATGTTTAAGGCCGAGATCAATCTTCCCGTCATGAATTCTTGGGCCGATGGTCTTCATGATAGCATCGGGCTGCTCCATGATCTCCTTTATCATGAAATGGGGATAACCGCATTTCTCCGCAGCGTCAATATCCCAGTCGATATGTTCAAACTCGTGCTGGATACGTTCGCCGTAGCTGTCCATGACGGTCACTCCGTCCTTAGTGAGAATTGCAAGCTCCCTTTCGCCGAGACGGAAAATATCACGGGTATGCTTAAGGAGCGCCGGAATATCGGATGCTATCATATTCTCGTCCTTACCGAGCCCGACGATCAAAGGCCCGTCCTTACGGATTGCCATTATCTGCCATGGATAATCCGAAAAGAGGATGCCGAGGGCATACGAACCCTTGAGCTGCATCTCCGCGCGGCGCACTGCGGAAACCGGGTCACCGCTGTAATAATAATCAATAAGCTCGGAAACGACCTCGGAATCCGTATCGCTCGAGAAGGTGTGGCCGTGTGCTTCGAGAAAAGCACGGAGCTCCAGATAATTTTCTATTATGCCGTTGTGTACTACTGCGACCTTGCCGCTGTGAGCACAGTGCGGATGCGCATTATTATCCGAGGGCCTTCCATGGGTCGCCCAACGGGTATGACCGATGCCGACGGTGAATTCTCCGTCACGGGAAGAATCTGACTTACTCTCCTCGGCAATGATCTCGCGAAGCTGCTTTATCCTGCCGCAGGTTTTATAGACCTTTATGCCGTCCCTGCCTGCGAATGCAATGCCTGCCGAATCATAGCCCCTGTATTCGAGCTTTTCAAGCGCATCAAGCAGTATTCCCGATGCAGGCTTATTTCCAACATAACCAACTATTCCGCACATACTGTTACCTCCGAATGTGTTGTTTATCTAAACGACCTTACGCTGTATCCCGTAATTATCCGTTTCGTTTCTGCACAAAATTCCATTTTCATTATAGCGCATTTCTCGCGTTAATGGTAGAGATAATTTCCGTTTTTCGCGGATAAAGCCGTTTATCAGTTAAATATATTGTTTATTTGTTGATTCAAGCCCTGAATTGTCCAAAATTTTGATAAATACGTCTTGTTATGCGGGGTGGTTTTATGGTAAAATGATGTGTCATATTGCGGTTCGGTATGCGAACCCATCGACAAGCTGTGCAGAAAGGATACTGCTATGAAAAGAAGAAGCGCGGATATCATCACGAGCCTTGAGGCAAAAGGCATTGACGCCGTGATGATTACCTCCGCAGTCAACCGTAGATACTATTCCGGCTTCACCGGCAGCAACGGCGTTGTTGTTCTCAGCAGAAAAGGGAGGGTTCTCTTCACCGATTTCCGCTATACCATCCAGGCCAAGGAGCAATGCGCTCCGTATGGCTGCGAGGTTCGCGAGGTCGCTCGTGCTATCGGAAGAAGCGATGTTGAAGCTCTGCTCCGTGAGTTCGGTGCAAAGCGCGTTGCTTTTGAAGATGAAGCAATGACCGTTGCGGAATTCGAAGCTTACCGCGATATGCCCTTTGAGCTTGTCCCGGCTTCAGCGGAGATAAACGGCGGAAGGCTCGTTAAGAATGCTTACGAAATTTCCGAGATGCAGCGCGCCCAGGCGATCGCCGATGCTGCGTTTTCGGATCTCCTGAAAGTTGTCAAGGTCGGCATGACCGAAAAGCAGGTTCGAAATGAGCTTGACTACTATCTGCGCCGCCACGGTGCGGACGAGAATTCGTTTGATACCATCGTGGGCTCCGGGCCTAACGGTGCGCTCTGCCATGCGTACCCGGGCGAAAGGAAGCTCAGCAGCGGTGATCTTGTTGTTGTGGATTTCGGCGCAAGGGTCAACGGCTATTGCTCTGACATGACGAGGACCTTCGCAATGGGCGAGCCCTGCGAGGAGCTTCGCAGGATCTACGATATAGTGCTGCGTGCACAGCTCCACTGTCTTGATGTGCTGAAGCCCAATATGCGGGCAGCCGATCTTGACAAGGCTGCAAGGGATATCATCACCGAAGCAGGCTACGGTGAGAACTTCGGGCACAGTCTCGGCCATGGTTTCGGGCTTGAAATCCATGAGCGCCCCTATGCAAGCACCCGTTCAGAGGATATTCTCGTTCCCGGTTCCACCATCACCGTTGAACCCGGCATCTATATCGAGGGCCTCGGCGGCGTTCGTATTGAGGACTGCTGCGTGCTGACCGAGGATGGTTATATTAACCTCTGCACCACGCCCAAGCAGCTCATAATCCTATAAATAAATTAAAAAAATTATTAACATAATAACCACACGGAGGTATTATCATGATTTTAGCAGGTGATTTTAGAAAAGGCATTACCGTCGAAATCGACGGACAGGTTTGGAGCATTGCTGATTTCCAGCATGTTAAGCCCGGCAAGGGTGCGGCATTTGTCCGTACCAGGCTCAAGAATGTCATGACCGGTGCCGTTCTCGAGAGGACCTTCAGCCCCACCGACAAATATCCCACCGCACATATTGAGACTCGCGAAATGCAGTATCTCTACACCGACGGCGACCTTTACTACTTCATGGACAACGAGTCCTATGAGCAGCTCGCTCTCAACCACGAGCAGGTCGAAGACGCTATCGACTACATCGTTGAGAATTCCAACGTAACCATCCGTTTCTTCAAGGGCAATGCATTCTCCGTTGCGGCTCCCAACTTCGTTGAGCTGACCGTTACCGAGACCGAACCCGGCTTCAAGGGTGACACCGCAACCGGTACCACCAAGCCCGCAGTGCTTGAGACCGGATACAAGATCAATGTTCCTCTCTTCGTCAACGAGGGTGACCGCATCCGCGTCGATACCCGTACCGGCGAATACATGGAAAGGTGCTAATCCGAATAACCCTTCCCGATCGTGCATCCGTCCGATGCAGGAGGAGCTAAGCTCCCCGTATTATACATACTTATCAGGAGGTCAATATGAAATCTAAGGTCGAATACATCAGGGGTTTTGCAAAGGCGATACGTCTGGATGAAGCTGACGACAACACTTCACGCCTTATCAAGGCAATCATTGATTGTCTTGATGAAATGGCGGAGAAGATCGATGAACAGGCTGAGGATATCGAAGAGCTGACCGAAGTCGTTGACGATGTCCGGGACACCTTGGAGGTTTACGATGATATTCTCAGCGATATTATCGATGACGATGATGATATAGATATCGACGATGACGACATCTATGATTTCGGCGAGGATGAGGATATCTGGACCGATGATGACGATGATGACGTCGGCAATCTCAGCTTCCTCCATGACGACGATGATGAGGACGATGACGACGATGAGGACGATGAGGACGATGACGACGATGGCTGCGTCGATATCTCCGATGCTTTCAGGCTGTTTGACAAGATCATTAACGGCGAATACTGTGCCGAAGGCAAGAGCGGCAGCGAACCCAAGGTGACCTATACACAAACCATGAGCAGCGATGATATTGCCAAAGCAAAGGAAGCTCTCCATGTAATGGAAAGTATCTTTAATATGTGCAATCCTTCCGATAAGGTGGACTGATGAATACTAAGGCTTTCGAGAGATTAAGCTAATGTAAATTCAAAAGTCGGTTTCTTTGGCGAGCATTGGAATGCTTGTTCGGGGGGTCGCGCGATCGACCCCCCTTTTTATTCCCCTTTGAAAGGAGCATATATGGATCTTCGGCTCACCTCGGCGCTCGAAATGCTCGCCTCAGGTCTCAGAGGCCCCATAAGAGCCGCTGCGGACATCGGCTGCGACCACGGCAAGCTCTCCCTTGCACTGCTTGAAAATGATCTCGCACAGCAGGTGATTGCTTCGGATATCAGCCCCGCCTCACTCGAAAAAGCAAGGGCGCTTGCTTCTCAGGAGGGGCTTTCCGACAGGTTAATCTGCCGTACCTCGGATGGTTTCTCTGCTTACTCCGAGGGTGAAGTGCAATGTGCCGTCATTTGCGGTATGGGCGGCGAGCTTATTGCATCCATACTGGAAAAAGGAAGCAGAATCGCGCATAGCCTTGAATGCATAGTCATGCAGCCCATGCGCGGCGAAGCGGAGCTAAGGGAATATCTGTACACGCATTCATACCGCATAACTGATGACAGGGTCGTCCTTGACGGCGGCAGGTATTATCAGCTTATCGCCGCAAAAGCCGGCACTCCCCTGCCCCTGCCCTATGGATGGCCCGTGGGCTACTACCAATTCGGGGCCGAGGCATACCGAAAGAACGATGAGCTTCTTGTTCCGATGCTGAAGCGGTATCTCGGGATAATGAACAGGAAGCTTGCCTCATGTGAAGTTGAGCCGCTCGCCCTTATGCGCGAGAAGAAATGTACGGAAATGATTCTCGGAATGATCGAGGAGAAGAACAGATGAAGCTGACAGATTTTATTGCTGCAATGGATAATCTTGCGCCTCGTGAGCTGGCGCTTGGCTTTGACAATGTCGGGCTTCTCATCGGCACGGAGCGCAGAGATATAAAAAAGGTGCTCGTTGCGCTCGACTGCACAACCGATGTCGCCGACGAAGCGGTAAGCAAGGGCTGTGACATGGTGCTCACCCACCATCCTCTCATGTTTCATGCTATAAAGCATATCATGCCCGATGAGCCTGCGACTGCGCCTATCTATCGCCTTATCCGGAATGATATTGCCATGTTCGCAGCGCATACCAACCTCGATGCGGCGGATGCAGGAGTCAACTATGAGCTTTCGAAGCTTTTGGGCCTTTCAAACCCCGTACCTGCCGGAGAAGAACGCATTATGCGCGTCGGCGATCTCAAAAACCCGATGATGCTCGATGATTTTATCCGTTTTGCGCAGACTAAGCTCCATACCAATATCAATGTTACAGGCAAAAACAGGCTCATTCGCCGTGTTGCCGTAATGGGCGGAAGCGGAGGCCGTGATTTTCCCATCGCGCATGCGGCAGGAGCCGATCTGTACCTGACCGGCGAATGTCCGCACGATGCCGCCGTTGAATCCGGCGTTTTAGGGCTTTCGATAGCTGTCGCAGGGCATTTTGAAACCGAAACAATAGTACTAAAACCCCTCATTGAGTATTTACAGAACCATACCGAGGGAGTACAATACATCTTAGCAGAGGCCAACATCCCCGTCTTTCGTGAGGTTTGATCTTCATTTCTTGCGGATGAGGCCGTAAATGGGGACAGTAGGAGGTAATTATGAACCAGTTTGAAGCATTATGGGAGTATCAGCAAGCCGATCTCGCGCTCGCTAAGCTCAACGATGACCTGAAATCCACCCCTGCATATACTCAGTATCTGCGTCTTAAAAAGACCTACAAGAAGCATCACAATATGCTCGAATCGCTTGACAGGGAGCTGAGCAGCAAGCTTGCCAAGCAGGACGAATACGCATCCAAGCTCGCCGAGCTCATGAGAGCATTTGACCTTGAAAAATCCGAGCTTGAGATCATGGAAAGCGATGAGGGCAGCAAGGCCGAGGAGCTTACGGAGGCAAAAAAGTCCATTGAAAAGCTCGTCAGTTCCATCAATGCCCTTTCCAAGGAGCTGAACAGCCTCGTAAGCTGGTGCAGAAATGCCAATAAGCAGATCGGCGATACCTACGCTCTCGCCGCTTCAGCAAAGAAGGAGCTTGACGCTGCCAAGCAGACCTGTGAAAAGGAGAGGCAGGATGCCGTACCCGAAGCGAACAGGATAAAGGAAGAAATACTTGAAAAGAGAAAGGCCGTACCCCCTGAGCTGCTGAAAAAGTATTCCGCGCTCAAGGAGTCCGTACCCAATCCCGTTGCAAAGGTCGTCGGCGAAACCTGCGGAGGCTGCCGCATGTCCCTCTCATCGGTGATTGTTCGCAAGGTTGCCGCAGGAAATGTCGGCGTTGAATGTGAAACCTGCGGAAGGATACTCGTTCAGTGAGTTCCTTTCGGGTAAATATTTTGAGTAAGACAAGTGATCGCACCATATAATAATTGGTGAGGAAAGTCCGAGCTCCATAGGACAGGGTGCCGGATAACATCCGGTGGAGGCGACTCCAAGGAAAGTGCAACAGAAATAAACCGCCGGCAAATGCCGGTAAGGATGGAAAGGCGAGGCAAGAGCTCACCGCCCCTATGGTAACATAGGGGGTCCATGTAAACCCCACTCGGAGCAAGATTGAAATGGGAGCATTTAATGGCTGTCCGTCACGCTCCCCGTAATCGCTGGAACCTGCGAGTAATCGCAGGTCAAGATAGATGATCACATAAACAGAACTCGGCTTACGGCTTACTCAATACATGATCGCCCCGAATTAACGATCGGGGCTTTCTTTATAATGAAAATATATTGCTTTTATTTTGAAAAGGTGATAAACTAATGGATAATCGGTAATGGCAATTTCTTCCATATAGATTTGTCTTTACCTTAAATAATCCGGAAAGGATGCTTCTGTTATCAAAAGCAAGGTATGAATTATGCGGCATATCCCCAATATTCTGACCTGCATACGAATTTTGCTTGTCGGCATATTTGTTTATATGTTCTTGAATGCGCAATATGTTGCAAGCATCATCATCTATGCAATATCCTTCCTGACGGACTTGCTGGATGGTTATCTCGCAAGGAGGAATAACTGGACGACTCCTGTCGGTAAGGTGCTCGATCCGCTCGCAGATAAGCTCATGCTTGTCGCAGTTCTTGTCTGCTTTTTCATCAATGATTCCATTCCGAGATGGATACTCATCGTTATCGCCGCTGAGGAATTCATTATGATACTTGTCGGAGCCATACTTTACTTTATGAAGATCGTTGTCTATTCCGACTGGTTCGGGAAGATTGCGACCGGTCTTTTCGCTATGGCTATCGTATTTACATTTGTTCACATAATCGGAGAGCATAATTACGGCGTCAACATTTTCGGCTGGGCCGAATACGTCTTTATTGCCGCCGTCGCCGCTTCACTCATCGCTTTCATCCATTACGGCATCAATATCATAAAAGGGCATTATTCGGATTCAACGCCCGCAAAAAATTGAGCGGAATAATATTAAAGCTCAGACCTTTTACCGGGTCTGAGCTGTTTTTTTATTCCTCATCATCCTTGATGTAGCGGACGTACTCATAGGTTGAATACTTCTTTGTGGTTTCGTCCAGAAAGGCATAAACCTCATTACGCAGCTTATCCGCTGCCTCCTGCGGCGGCAGGCTTGTATCCGGATAGAATGCTTCGCTGATATAGACCGTTCGGCGCGGAGCCTTAATGAATTTCAGTATCCTGTGTTTCTGATATGTCACTGCTGCGACAATCACCGGGCAATTCCATTTGCACGGATATTTGAACGATGCAGTGCGAAACGGTCTTACGAAATTACAGTAGGGCCAGATATGCGCTTCCGGGAAAATCGCTATCGCTCTCCCCTGATCGAGCCGCAGTTTCAGCGCCTCCATGAATTTCGGCATGCCGCTGATTTCTGTCGGGAGAGGTATCGCGCCTACCATCTGAACAAATGAACGCAATCCCTTTAGGGATACCGCATCGGGATTCACAATTACATGTACCTTTGTCGGTAATGCCGCAATAGGATTTACGAACCCATCCGAAAAATGGGTGTGATTTGCGTAGATGAAGAAGCCTCCCTTATGGGTCTTTTTGAGTCTTCGCACAGCGCTCCTGTTTTTGAAGGTGAATCCGCAGAAGACATAGCAGAACAGCGAAACGAGCGGCATCGCGATAACATAATATGCTATCCATTCGAGTATTCTCCAGCCAAGGCTTACCGGTGCGAACGGGAATTCCTTTGTAATCTTGCAGGTGTTGATGCTGTTCCCCGCAAAATCATCGTTCAGCTCGTCACGGTAGTGTATGACCCTTTCCTTAGCCATTTCTGCCCTCCGACTCCGCAAGGCGCAGTTCGTTATCCTCATTGGCTTCCGTTATGCCGATATCCTCAGCCGCTCTCTGCTTCATATCCGCATGCTTTTTGGCTTCGACAGTATCCGCTATCATCCGTTCCATTTCATCCATGCAGTACTCAAAATCGAAACGCTTTGCATAACCGACATAGCTTTCACTTGCCTTGCGCTTTTCTTCGGGATGATCTATCCACCAATCAATCTTGTTCGCAAGATCCTGTGCATCATTGAATTTGAAAAGGTTTTTATCGTCACGGGCAAAGTACTTTGTTGCACAGCGAGGGGAATTATTGATCACGGGAACGAGTCCGCAGCTTATAGCCTCAAGGCAGGCGATAGCCTCGATCTCAACCTCGGAAGGATGAACGTACAGGTCGGAATAATTGATTATTTTGAGCAGCTCATCACGGGAATAGAAACCCAGCACCGGTTTATTCGGCAGTACGCTGCTGCATTCAATTATCTTTTCCTTCTGAGGGCCATCACCTGCAAAAATGAGCTGAATCCTATCGCGGTATTTGGACATATTCGCCGCTTCGATAAGAATTCTATGGCTCTTTTCCTTGCTGTACCGCCCTGTAAACAGGATAACGAACTTGTCCTTATATTCCGCAGGTTTTTCGGATTTCTGCGGCTTGAACATGCTCATTACTCCGTTTGAAATAACTCTTGACGGCAATTCCTTTTTGACAACGCCCTGAAATGTGCTGCGGATAAACTCGGTTGGATAGTGAATACAATCCACATGCCTGTAAAACGAATGATAAAAGTTCTTATAGATCAGTCGGTTCACGAGCTTTGCATTCATCATAAAGATATGAGTTGAAAAATTCTCCGCCTGACAATGGAAACCTGCCGTAACCGGAAGCCCCATCTTCTTCGCCATGCGCAGCGCAGCCCTTCCGAGCGCAAACGGAATCATAATATGTACTTCATCCGTACCGGTAAGCGCTTCCCTAAGCACCTCTTTATCCGTCTTTGCAAGTGAAACGCAGTTCTTTGCAAGGTATGCATTCAGAAATGATCCGAGATTCATCGTTGGCATGATATAGAAGCCTTCCTGCCCCCTTCTCTCTTCATCCGCGCATACCACGCGCACTGTGTGTCCTCGCTTCTTCAACGAACGCACGAGGTTCATTGCCGCTATCGTCGTTCCGTTATTCTCCTGACCGAGAACATCGCATACAATCGTAATTACCATTACCTTTTCCTTTCCTTTTTTATCCTGTTGTAACAGAAATAAACCCGAAGCTTAACGCTCAGGTCCGCGGGGAAGGCTGCATTTTTCGGGTTTGATTAGAAATATTCTGCAAAAACGGTGGGTGAAATTCGTCTGTTTGCTTAGAAATGCAAATATAAAATAATACCGAATAATAAGCACTAAGCAACGGAACTTCGGCCCATACAGCCCAAAATCCACGCAGTATAAATTCCCCCTGTCGTATCCCCGATTCCGCATATCGGCTCGGGTCCCGACGAGCTGATTATACCCTCTCTGATAATTTTTGTCAAATGTTTTTATAAAAATGCCGCATGGCAGCCAAAAATCCCGACCGTAGGGCCGGGACTCATGTTTCAAATCCTATTTTACTATTTCAATCACATACTCGGTATCCTCGGCGGAGGACAGCATGGAAGCCCTGCTGTGCGAAGTATTGACGATATACGGCGCCGCGGCAAGGATATAGGATGAATTGGTATCCCCATCCGGGATAGCAGCGATAAGCTGCCGCAGGGATTCGGCATCCTTGCAGCTATACATCTCTATACACCGGAGGCAAGCTTCGACTATATCGCCGCTGTACGAAACGGTACTGGCGTTAAGTAGGAACTCATTCATTTCCGCAGTCAGCAAATTGAAATGCGGATGCCTCAGGAGCGTTCCGCCCTCTGTTTCAAGCTCGTAATATCCTCCCGCTTCGGAATCAATTGCATACGATGTGAACTGGCACAGAGCAGCACCCGGCTGTGATGCAATCCCGGCGCAATACTGCACCGAGCCGTCCTCGGCGCGGCCGTACATAAGGAAAGCTGCCTCGCTGCTTTCGGAGAGCGTACATGTGAGTCCGCTGTCGGTTGCGATGAATCCGGTGGTAACGCCTGCGTCATTGAGAGTACGGGTCAGGTATCTCAGGATGAATGCTTCACGCATGATATTCAGGTCGAGCACGGGGCCTTCCAGTTCGAGGTCCTCTATCAGCTGCCGATATTCCTGCGAAATATTGAAGCATACGGTATGCTTTGCTTCGTCCACAATCTCAAACGAGAAATTATCAAGATTCGCTGTCGCTTCGGCGAGCTTTTCGAGGCGTTCCGCTTCATACGGGTCGTTAAGAGGGTCCACTTCGGATGGGTCATCGAGATACAGGATGCTGTTCCACTCCTGCGCGAGTAATCCTGCAAACATATTATAGCCCGTGCCTCTGCAGGTGAATTCGTATGCGTCTGTGAGAATATTGAACAGCTCCGAGGATACCGAAATATCTTCGCCCATATGCTGATTGAGCATCGCAATATTGTTGTAGCCGTCATAATTCGTTTCGGCATCAACCATGCAGTAGATCCATTTAAGGCCATTGGAATATGCGGTAGTGGCGTTATTGTTCTTAACCCTTATCTCGTCCGATTTGCCGTCGAAATAACATGTCAGTGTAATACCGTTTGCATATCCGGGCACGAGATCATCGGCGGATGCCTTGATATCATAGTATCCCGGTTCCTTTTTGACCCACTGACTGATACCGATAGAGAATGAAACGATTGCGATTACGGTCACAATGACAAAGCAGATTATCCGCAGCGTTTTATGCTTGACGCTGACTTCGATCTTATCCGACTTCTTCTTTTTATTCTTTTTTTCTTTTCTCTTTTCTGTTTCCATTTATTACGTTTATACCGGAACCACCCGATAACGGGTGGTTCCTATTGCCACAATGCGTATTAGTTTTTGAAGCGGATCTCTTTGTATTTCTCTATCTCGCTTGGGCTTCCGAATACCATATGTCCGTTGCCGAGATCGACGAGCTCGGGCTTTTCGACCGAGTAGTCATGCATCTTCGGATCATAGATGAACAGCTTCTTTTCCTTTTCGATCTGAGGATCGGGAACGGGTATAGCCGACATAAGCGACTTGGTATAAGGATGCAGAGGATGATTGAAGAGTTCTTCCGTTTCTGCAATTTCCATGATGCGGCCCTTATAGATAACAACTATCCTGTCGCTGATGAAGCGAACGATGGAAAGGTCATGAGCGATGAACAGGTAAGTCAGACCCTTTTCCACCTGGAATTTCTTCAGGAGGTTCAGAACCTGTGCGCGGATGGAAACATCGAGAGCAGAGATTGGCTCGTCGGCAATGATGAATTCAGGTTCCATTACAATGGAACGGGCGAGACCGACTCGCTGACGCTGTCCGCCGGAAAACTCGTGGGGATACCTTGTCAGGTGCTCCGGGAGCAAGCCGACATCCTTTGTGACCTTTTCGATCTTGGCCATTCTGTCCTTCTCATCCTTGTAGAGATGGAAGTTATAAAGGCCTTCGGAGATTATGTATTCAATGGTGGCACGCTCATTCAGTGAAGCCGCAGGGTCTTGGAAGATCATCTGTATTTTCCTGATAACTTCGCGATCATCCTTCCTTGACAGCTTACCGGAGATTTTTTTGCCCTTATAGTAGATTGCGCCGGCACTGCAGGGGTTGATTCTGACTATTGCGCGGCCGATGGTCGTCTTGCCTGAGCCGGATTCACCTACAAGTGACAGGGTCTCCCCTTTGTAGATGTCAAAGCTGACATTATCCACTGCCTTGAATGCTTTTTTGCCCTTACCAAAGACAACATCGAGATTTTGAATTGACAATACAACTTCTTTATTGTTCTGTTCCATATGTTATCTCCTTAGGCATCAAATTCCACATTGGATTTAAGCATTTTCTCATGCAGATTCCGGATATTGGACGGTATCTCAACCTTAGGCGCCCTCGGGTCAAGCAGCCATGTCTTTGCAAAATGCGTTTCGCTGACCTGAAACATCGGGGGTTCCTTCTCAAGGTCGATAGCCATAGCATACATGTTTCTCGGCGCAAACGCATCGCCCTTGATCTTATTATACAGGGAGGGCGGTGTACCGGGGATTGAGAACAGGTCCGTTCCTTTTTCGCTGAGCTGGGGCAGTGAAGAGAGCAGAGCCCAGGTGTACGGGTGACGGGGATCATAGAATATCTCCTCAACCGTACCTATCTCTACGATCTGGCCTGCGTAAAGCACCGCGACACGCTCCGCAACGTTTGCAACAACGCCGAGGTCGTGGGTGATGTATACCGTGGTGAAGCCGAGATCATGCTGGAGATCTTTGATAAGGCGGATGATCTGAGCCTGAATGGTAACGTCGAGAGCGGTGGTTGGTTCATCGCAGATGAGGATCTTGGGCTGACAGCTCAATGCAATCGCGATAACGATACGTTGGCGCATGCCGCCGGAATACTCAAACGGATAATCGTCAAAGCGCTTCTCCGGATCGGGTATGCCGACCTTCGCCATGATGTCGAGGGTACGCTTCTTGGCTTCCTCATTCGAGCACTTCTGATGCTTGAGGATAACTGTCATGATCTGCTTACCGATCGTGATTACGGGGTTGAGTGAGGTCATGGGATCCTGGAAAACGGTTGCGATTCTGCGTCCGCGAATCTTCTGCCAGTCCTCGGTGTACTTAATCTTTGAGCAGTCCACGATTGCGTAGCCGTGCAGGGTCGAGGTTTCCTCATCATAGGAACGATACTCAACGCGGAAGGTAGCAACATTGAAGAGGTTGTTCAGAACCTCGGGGTTGTTGAGATCCATGCCGAGCTCCATTGCGCTCCTGAATGCCTTTCTGAGCTTGAAGATGAACTTTATCCTCTGCTTGAGCGGATACCTTGCGATGGAAAGAAGAATTTCATTTGCAATCTTTGTGTTGCGCTCAATGACTTCGGATTTGAGGCCATAGGGGTTTTCGGGATTATCCGGAGTATTTATCTTGGTTTTGCGAAGCGCCTCAAGCCTTTTTATCTCCTCCTTATCGGCAGCCACCCGTGCGGAATCCGACATGTATTCAGCTTTATGCTTCTTCTCAAGATTTGCTTCCGCATCCTGTACGGTCTTGCGTTCGGCGGTCAGGCTTTCAATAAGGGCTTTGAGCTTGGCGATCTCGGCTGCGTCCTCGGGATTCTTTGAATCAAGAGTCTGCATGTAGTTGTTCCTATCAACAATGGTATCGGTCAGTTTCTTTATCTTGACTGAATACTCGGCAGCCTCCTCTTCGTTGACAGTGCAGGCAGCCTTTATCGCGTTTTTCTTTTCGATTATCTCATTTTTCTCCTTTGCGCCGCGCTCCAGCACGGAATACCGGTTCAGCATCTTTTGGTACATGCTGAGCTTTCTCCTTTTTGAGTGGGTCACCACGACATCGGTCTCGGAGATCTCATCATCGGAAAGAATGATGGTGCCGTTTGAAATAAAGCCGTTGTTCTCAAGCATACCTGCAAAGGTCTTGGTGAGAACGGATTTACCCGAGCCGGATTCGCCTACGATAGCGAGAGATTCATTCTCGTATACGTCAAGGGATACATTTCGGATAGCTGTGAGTATCCTGCCGCGGACATTGAATTTGACCTCAACATTGCGGAGTGAAAGGAGTACTTTCTTTTCATTAGTCTTTTCCATTATCTCACCCCCTGATTACATATGAGTTCTCGGGTCGGTAGCGTCCGCAAGGTTCTGACCCAAGAGGTACAACACGATGGTAATGATCGCGGAGATGGAAACCGGAGGCCAGAACGTCCACGGATAGGTCATGAAGGCGGTCTGAGCTACCGAGATCATACGTCCGAGTGAAGGAATGTTTGCACTTAGGCCGATACCGATATAGGTCAGGAAAACTTCCGAAGATATATAGGACGGCAGCTCCGTTGCAAGGATAGTAACTATAACGGATACCAGGAAGGGAAGAAGGTTCTTCGTCACAATCCTGTTGATCGGGGTACCCAGGCACTTGGATGCGAGGGAGTACTCGCGGTCACGGATGATCATAACCTGTGTTCTGAAGAAGTACGCAATACTCAGCCAGCCCGTTATCGTAAGAGCAAATACGAATGGCCAGAAGCCCGAACCGATTATGTAGACGAGAACGGATATGAGCAGCAGATACGGCACATTTGCAATTATATTGTAAATGACGATCATTATCTGGTCAAACTTCTTTGAATAGCCCCAAATCGCACCGACGATAATACCGACGGTCATATTGATCGCTGCGCAGATGATTGCGAGGGACAGCGATGTCCTTGCCGAAGCAAAGATACCGTAGGAAATGGAGTTGCCGGTCGAGCCCGTACCCAACAGGTATTTGAAGCTGAAGCCGTATTTCGCAATGGCGGCAGCAGGGCTGAGGTTGAAGGAGGATGCGTCCGTAACATTCTCATATTCGTCATAGTGACAGAATGAGGGAATAATGAACGCGGTGAGCATTACAATCAGGAAGAGTGAAATAAGGAAATAATTGGACTTCTTCCTGAAGAACACACGAAGAACCGAACGGCTGTAGGAATAGCGCGGTGCAATGATCTTCTCGGATGCAACAGCATCGTTTCCGACGATTCGGAACAGAGAATCTTCATTCACAGTTTCATTTTCTTTAATAATTTCATTATTCATTATCTTCCGCCGCCTCCTTCGTCTGAGAGACTGATTCTCGGGTCATACTTAGCGAGCAGTACGTCGCCAAGGATGATGGAGAGAATGGATAGTGAAGTGTAGAATACGGTACATGCAACGATTACGCCGTTGTCATGCGCATTCAGCGCCGTTGTCAGAAGGTTGCCGACGCCGGGAACGCTGTATACACGCTCGGTGATAATTGCACCCGTCAGACATAGGATAATGTTGCCGGGTATGCCGTGTACCAGAGGGATCAAAGCATTTCTTGAAATATGGATGCGGTATATCTCACGCTCGGACAGGCCCTCGGCACGGGCAAACTTGACGTAATCCGAGTTCATCTGGTCTATCATATAACGCCTCATCCACTTCATCGTGCTGCCGATTGAGGGGAGTGCAAGCGAAATCGTCGGAAGGATATATGCCATCCACTTGACCTCTGCATTTGCAAACTTATACGGCAAACCGAACGCCTTGGTCATGAGAGCTGCAAACATGAAGATGTATGCGAGCGAGGGAACCGACATAATGAAAATAATGTAAGCATTACCTATCTTATCGGCAAGGCCGTCCTTCTTGCGGGCAATCAGGATGCCGAGAGGCAGACCAATTATGTATTGAAGGATTGTTGCAATCAAACCGATAACAAACGAATTTTCAATGATAGAAAGCCCGCCGCGATTATAGGAATAGACCGTGTATTTATCCGGGAACTTAGCAAGCTCATCTTCGCTGAGGGTGCCGGTATTATATGTGAGCGAATGGAAATCAATAGCCGTCTCCTCGTATTGATCCGTCCCTATCATCGTCGGATACTGCTGGAGCGTTGCTTTAATATCGCCCGTCGGATTATTGATAACGGTTGTAATCTCCTGGTCGCGGTAGGTCGTGTAGGATGTGCCGAGGTTAATATGAATCCAATTCTGGTGGATGAACGGGAACCTGCCGTCAAAATAGAGCAAATATTTATGATGTGTACCCGAGCCGACTATCGCAAACAGTCCGGAATACGGGTCCTTTTCGAACCTGACATAGCGATCGGTCAGTTCTTCATCCTGAACCATATCGGTGGTTTCAACAGAGAAGAAATTCTTAATGTAGTCCCACAGGCGGAAGAAAACATTGCGCTCGGTAACTGCGATCAGGTATGCTTTACCGCCCTTCTGCAGCCTGCCGTTATTGTACCTGACGGGCTCATAGTATTTAACTTCGCACCCGCTCTTGCTGCTATACTCCTCATAGAATTCCTTAACGGTTTCATTTTCCATGTAGGTCTCGGGATCCTGAATTGCCTGGATGTCCGCTTTATAGCCGTCGTCCTTATCGTAACCCTCGCCGACCTTTTCAACATACTTGTTTTTAACGAACATAGCATAATCAACATAGGTACAATACCCATACTTCTGGTACTGGTTATACTCGTAAATTGTGCGTTCGTTATTGGATTTTTTATTCCACATATCATCCGTCTGGAAGATAACATCCCTATGGATACAGGTGTATACAAGGAACATTACAACCATAACGACAACAAGAAGCGAAAAGATCGAGAACAGTATACGCTTAAGCATGTATTTTTTCATAAATCGTAACCGCAAACTCGGCTCTTGCCGAATTCGTCCTCTCTCTCAATAATTGTTGGCGGAACCTTTACCGGACAGCCGGGATTATGACAGGTTCCCGCCGGAAGACCGTTTAAGTCTGAAATAATTGGTTTAGTTGGTGTGTCTATCGGCTTTCTTCGCATGGGAAGCCTCATTGCCGTTTAGCTTCCCATGCGAGGAATCAATGAAAGTGATAAAAGAGATGAACGCATAGAACGGGGGTGCCCGTTCTATGCGCCATAATATTATTTGGTGAACTTACCAAGCATTAGAACAGACCGATGACCTTGGTCATGTAGCCCTGTCCGTAGCCGAGGAAGGTGTCAAGGTAGGTGGAAGGATCGCCGTAGTCGGGACCCCAGCCGGAACCGTAGAACATATCGAAGTTGCCTGCAGCGCCATCGGCGGCACGATAGCCGCATGCATAGAAATCTTCGGAAGTGGTCGCCTCAATGAGGTTTACGATAACGTTCTCAGCACCGAGGTTCTCTTCGATAACGGTCTTATAAGCCTGAGCCTGTGCGGTGGATGCAGCAGCACCGGAGTAGTAAACAACGTCAATCTGGATGGGCCAGTTTACATTGTCGCCCAGCTCGATCTTTGCATTCTCAAGGCACTGCCTTGCGATCTCGGGATTGAACCAGCCGTTTACACCGTCATGTACGTCGATGTGGAGACCCATCTTATTGCAATAGTACTGTACGATGTCGCCGTAGAAGGTACCTGCGGGGAAGACATGGCCGTCTTCATCGGTGGTATCTGCGGAAAGCTGTACGAACTCGGGATGAGTATACATATTGCGGAGGTTGGTGCATGCAAGATCTTCACCGCGGGTTACTGCATTGTAGGTAGCCTTATCGAAAGCATACTGCAGAGCCTTACGGAAGTTCTTATTCATCAGAGCGATATGGGTATCGATCTTCTGATCTTCGGTCTTGGGAGAAGCGACTGTGCCGCTGCTGAGAGCGAAGGTGGAACGATTCAGATGGAGACCGCCGAAATAGGTGGTGGAAGTGGTATCGGAGACATAGGAGTAGAGGTCGAAGAGACCGTCTGCCTTTGCCCTGTCAAGGGTACCGGTGGATGCGCTGAGAGTGATACCTGCGTAAACGCCCCTGATAACATCATCATAGTATGCATCGGGGTTCTCGTTGTTGTCGTAGACCCACTTGATGGAGTCGAGCTTAACGGTATCGGGATTCCAGTAGTTCTGATTCTTTACGAGATAGATCTCGGAATCCTTCTGGAGCTTCCTGATAAGGAAGGGTCCGCAGTAAACCTGGGAAGAGACATCCTCGGATTTACCGAAGGTATAGGTATTGGTATCAGCAGATGCTTCTGCATACTCCTCTACGCCGAATACACCGCCGCGGGACTCATAGAAGCTCTCGCAGATGGGAAGGAAGCAGGAGTAGGTGAGCATGGTGAGGAAGTAGGAGGTGGGCTTCTCGAGGGTTACAACGAGGGTGTACTTATCGGCTGCCTTATAACCGACTTCGTCCCAGCTTCCGCCTTCATCATAGTATGCGGTACCGCCGGCAACGACACCGTCGATGAGCCATTCAAGACCTGCCTTTGCATCCAGCATGTGACGGAAACCTGCAACGAAATCGTTAGCGGTTACTTCTGCATACTGTGTGCCTTCTGCGGTGTACCAATAAACACCCTGACGGATGTGGAAGGTATAGGTGAGGCCATCATCGGAGATATCCCAGGACTCTGCGAGGCAGGGAACCATCTGGCCGAGGTTGTTGTATTCAACAAGACCGTCAACACAGTTTACGGTGATCTCGGTATCGGACTGGGAAGAGGTGTTCAGCCAGTCGAGGGTTACGGGAGCGGTGGAGAAAGTGAGGGTGTAGTTGGGGTTGATGGTATGGCCCTTGCCGGTGAGGTATGCGGCGGGATCATAGGTGCCTTCGCCTGCAACTGCCTTTTCCCACATAGCCTTCAGCTCTTCGCGCTCCTCCTTGGTGATGAATTCATCGGAGATGATGAGACCCTTGAGACGGTCATCATCATTGCCCCACTGTACATAAGGAATAGTCCTGTATGCAACGCGGGAAATGGTATATGCACCGCCCTGAGTGGTGGTGGGGATCATAACTGCGGACTCAAGGAGATAAGCCTCTGCCTTTGCGAAAAGGACAAAGCGCTCATCAATGGTTGCAGCTTCCTTTGCGGCATTGCAATATGCTTCATACTCGCCGAGAACTGCTTCATAGATCTCACCGTCATCGCCGGGAACGTATTCGGTGGGTCTAACGATGGTGGGGTCCGGAGTGGACACGGGAGTATCGGTGGGGTTCTCATCGCCATTGGGATCGGGGGTCTCTGCTGCATTGGGGTCGGGAGTGGGTTCTTCGGTGGGACCGCAGGCAACGACCATGCTGAGTGCCATTACGATGACAACGAACAGAGCGATGAATCTCTTCATTTTTTGTTTCCTCCTTAAATTTTACTGTATATGATACATTGCATATAGAGATATTTATGCAATGCTCGCATATACAGCAATTTTGTGATACTCAATATACCAGATTAAGCTTTAGCAATTTGTCCGCTATACTGGTCAATTATTGAAAGAGCATAAAATCATCAATGTCAAAACCCGACACATTTGGTGCCGTTTTTCCTTTCTTTTCTGTGTTTTTTTGCTTCCCGAGCTTTTTCCCAGTTCTTTTCCATTTTATTTTTGTTTCGTCAGTATATCAAAGATGCGTATTGTTTTCCTGATTATTTTATGCTATATTTAAGCTATCAAATATTCGGAGAGACAAGAATGAATTTCTTTTTCAGGCCCTCCGGCTGTTGTATAGCCGAAGCCGAGCAGCGCAAAATCGAGAAAATGGCTGAAAAGGGTTACGGTATCAAATCCGTGACTGCAAGGCTTATACGCTTTAAAAAGGTCAAACCGGAAAAGCAGCGTGCCGTTGTTATCCGCCATGATGTCGGAAGCCCGGATTATCTTTCATTTGTCAGGAGCATCCATGCGCAGGGCTATGAATATGTCATGAACGACGGAGTGAGCTGCAATTATTTTGTCAGCTCCGTTCCTAACGCAAAGGCTCCGTCATATGATACGGAATCCGCAATAAGCGCCGTCAAGCGTTCCGTTACGCTTCAGGGAGTGCTCGCGCTCGTCGGTACAGCAATAATGCTTGCGGTATTTTTCTCGAACGATAGCATCTTCACCACCGGACTGTCCGGCATCGGGATTCCCCGCCTGCTGTTTTTCCTCGGCTGGCTGATGATAAACCTGCGCTGGATATACTCTGTTATCTGCGAGATAACGAATATGTGCATCATCAACGGAAAGAAAAAACCGAGGCGCACATACTCCGCATACGCGCTTCACATCTTTTTTCTTATCCTTGCAGTACTTTTTGTCGCTGCCTCGCTCATCGTATTCTTAATCTTTGATAAGTAGGAGAACGCGCCATGAAGAAAAATTCAAGAGCCGGCGCCAGAATACTCTGCATCATACTTGCCGGTCTTTTCATTCTCTCGCTCGTCATCATTCCGGTTATGTCCTGCTTGGGACAATAACCTATATATCAGAAGGGAGCCTATATTCAGGCCGTCGTAAAAATATGTCGGAATGCATCACTACCCATTTCCCTTCGCATACGGGCGAAGGCAATATCGCAGCACACACATGGCTCCCGGATTGCCCGGAGAGCGAGATCAGGGGCGTCATACAATTCGTTCACGGCATGAGCGAATACGTTAAGCGGTTCGACCATGTAGCCAAATACCTGAACGGGCTCGGCTATGTTTTCTCCGGTGAAGACCACGCAGGTCACGGCGAATCCCTTGTCGATACGGATCACACTGGTTATTTTGCCGCAGAGGACGGCTGGAACAAGATAATCCTTGATACCTTTGAGCTTCATAAGCAGCTTAAAGCGCGCTACCCCGAAAAAAAGCATATCCTCTACGGTCATTCCATGGGCAGCTTCATGGCAAGAGCCTGCGCAAGCCGTTATCCGGGTGAGTTCGATGCATTCATCTTCTCCGGCACTGCGGGGCATAATCCTGCAATCGGCATCGGTAAGGCTCTCGTCAAAGCGGAGCTTCGCCGTCACGGCGGATTCGGGCACAGTGAGCTTCTGAATAAGCTTGCCATGGGCGGCTTTGTCACGAGCGTTAAGAACCGCAGGACGAATTTCGACTGGCTGAGCCGTGATGAAAAGGTCGTGGACGAATATATTGCCGATCCGCTCTGCGGCTTCTCCTTCCGCTGTGCGGGCTACCGAGATCTCTTTGACGGGCTTGACGAGGTCAGCCGCAAGGACTGGGCAAAGAAGGTTCCGAATGTCCCCATCTATATCTTTTCCGGCGACCATGACCCGGTCGGGAATATGGGAAAGGGCGTGCGCGAGGTTGCCGACAGGCTGATTTCCTCCGGACACACGCATGTCGTTATGCAGCTCTACGAGGGCGGCCGGCACGAGATGCACAATGAGACCAACTCTGAGGAAGTCCTAAAAGGAATAGAGGCTTTCCTGCGCGGAGCGGTCTGCTGAATTGTTGCATAAAGTTAAAACACGGCGAGCGTTTTTGCTCACCGTGTTTCTGTTTACTCATTATTTGCTTACAAATATCAAATCCCTGCGTTCCCACGGGAAATCGCAGTCTTCCTTACCGAAATGGCCGTAGGCAGCGGTATTGCGGTAGATGGGCCTGCGAAGCCCCAGACGCTCTATTATCGCAGCAGGACGGAAATCAAAGCTGCGCTCAATCATGCTTTCAAGTTCCGCATCGCTCATCATGCCCGTGCCGAAGGTATCAACACGCACGGATACGGGCTTTGCAACGCCGATAGCGTAGGCAAGCTGAAGCTCGCAGCGCTTTGCGTAGCCCTGAGCCACGATATTCTTCGCGACATACCTTGCCGCATACGCTGCGGAACGGTCCACCTTGGTGGGGTCCTTGCCGGAGAAGCTGCCGCCGCCGTGCCTGCCGTAGCCGCCGTAGGTATCGACGATTATCTTCCTGCCGGTGAGACCGGAATCGCCCTGCGGTCCGCCGATGACGAAGCGTCCGGTGGGGTTGACGAAAATCCTGGTGCTTTCGTCCATGAGATCGGCGGGGATCACGGGTTTGATGACGTTTTCGATTATGTCGGAGCGGAGAGCTTCCATATCGACATCGGGGTCATGCTGCGCCGAGATGACGACGGTATCTATGCGTACCGGGCGGTTTTCCCCGTCATACTCGGCAGTGACCTGGCTCTTGCCGTCGGGGCGGAGGTACGGGAGAATGCCTGTTTTTCTGACTTCGGTAAGCCTTTTTGCAAGCTTATGCGCAAGGCTTATCGGAAGCGGCATGCACTCGGGGGTCTCATCGCAGGCATAGCCGAACATCATGCCCTGATCGCCGGCGCCTGTATCGTAGGGGTCGGTATCGCCCTGTTTCGCTTCAAGGCTCTTATCAACGCCCATTGCTATATCAGGCGACTGACCGTTGATGGCGCTGATGACCGCAAGTGTATGGCCGTCGAAGCCGTACTCGGGTTTATCGTAGCCGATATTAAGGACTACATCGCGCACGAGCCTCGGAATGTCGATATAGCAGTTGGTCGTAACCTCGCCCATTACCATTACCATGCCCGTGGCCGCGCAGCATTCGCAGGCAACGCGTGAATTCGGGTCGTTTTTCAGCATCTCATCGAGGACGGCATCAGCGATATTATCGCACACCTTGTCGGGGTGTCCCTCCGTGACGGATTCGGAGGTGAACAGTCTTTTGGTCTTTTCCATTTTTCTTCCTTCTGTAAAATAAACTATCAAAGCCTTGCTCCGGGTCACCGCCGCAAATAAGAACGGCGCCCGGAAAGAGCGCCGCAAAATATTTATATCCTCACGCTCTCATCTTCCGGTAAAGCTCAATTTCAGCTCTGCCGCCGGAATTAGCACCTTGCCTCGGAATATTTCATCCTTATTGCAGGTTGCCGTGGCTTCATCGGGCCGTTCCCTCTGCCACTCTTGATAAGGCATATTTAATTGACCCGTGCATTTTAACATAGATAATAGCAATATGCAATACCCTATTTCAATTATTTTTAGCATTTTTGCAGAAAAAATTGTATTCCTTTGCTCAGAACCTGTGATATAATAGCCATGGTGCCGCCGCATAGCGGTAAAGATCTTAAAAAAATAAAATATGGAGAGCAACACAATGACAGCAAACGAAAAAATTGCAGCGATCCGCGCGCTCATGGCGCGTGACAACGTGGACGCTATCATCATTCCCGGCGCAGACCCCCATATGAGCGAATACTTCTCCTCGCATTGGGGTACGGTCACCTTCGTATCCGGTTTCACCGGCGAAGCAGGCACCTTCGTCATCACCCGTGATATCGCAGGCCTTTGGACGGACGGCCGTTACTACATCCAGGCTGCGAACGAGCTGGCAGGCAGCGAATCCGTTCTGTTCCGCGCAAGCGAACCCGAAACCCCCGGCATCAAGAATTACCTTCGTGACAACCTTCCCGAAGGCTCCGTTATCGGAATAAATGCAAAGCTCTATTCCGCAGGCTTTGTTAAATCCCTGAAGGAAGCCTGGAGCGAAAAGCATTTCACCATAAAGACCGATGCCGATTACGCTAATGATATATGGGATAATCGTCCCGCTGAGGAATACACCCCGGTCTACTGCCTCGGCACGGAATATTCCGGAAAGTCAGCAGCCGATAAGCTCGCTGAGGTGCGCAAGGAGATACGGGCGCTCGGTGCGGATTCCCTTATCATCAGCAGGCTTGACAATATCGCATGGCTCTTCAATATCCGTGCAAACGATGTAATCTGCAATCCCGTCGTCATCTCATATGCCTTCCTGAGTCAGAATACCGCCATCCTCTATACCGACGGCAGCAGAGTACCCGAGGAAGTCCGTTCCGAGCTTCTTGTAAACGGCATTGAGCTGCGCAGCTATGAAGCCATATTCGATGACCTCAAAGCTATTGATACTGCCGAGACCGTTATCTGCGACGAGACCGAAGCGAACTTCGCGCTCTTTGAAGCAGCAAGCGAGAATGCTAACCTCAAGGTCGTCAACAAGCTTGACCCCATTCCCCTTATGAAGGCATGCAAAAACGATATCGAGGTTGAAAACACCTTCCGCGCCTACCTGTATGACGGAATCGCCGAAGCAGAGTTCTACGCTTGGCTTGAAGAGGAGATGAAGAACGGACGCAGCTATACAGAATGGCAGCTCTCCGAAAAGCTCCACTCCTTCCGTGCCGCGCAGCCCGGCTTTAAGGGCGACAGCTTCACCGCAATTATCGCCTACCGCGACAATGCCGCCATGATGCACTACTCCCCCACTCCCGAGAATGCAAGGGTCATCGAAAAGGCGCATCTCCTGCTCAATGACAGCGGCGGACAGTACCTGACCGGCACAACCGATACCACCCGAACCATTGCAGTGGGTGAGATTTCCGATGAGGAGCGCAGGGATTTTACGCTCGTGCTCAAGGGAGTTATCGCTCTTTCCTCCGTAAAATTCAAAGAGGGAATCTGCGGCAGGGAGCTCGATATCCTTGCCCGTAATCCCGTATGGCAGCTCGGCATCGACTACCGCTGCGGCACCGGTCACGGCGTCGGCTATCTGCTCAACGTCCACGAGGGCCCTCACGGCTTCCGCAGCACCGTCGCGCTCAAGCCCGGCATGGTCGTCACCATCGAGCCCGGCGTCTATACAGAAGGTTCGCACGGAATCCGTACCGAGAATACCGTCGTCGTCCGCAAGGATGTAAAGACCGAGTATGCGCAGTTCTATCGTTTCGACACCTTTACCGTTGTCCCCATAGATACTTCCTGCCTCGACCTCTCCCTTATGACCGACAGCGAGATATTCTGGCTGAATAACTACCATAAGCATGTCTATGAGACCGTCGCTCCCCACCTAAGCGAGCGAGCTAAGGCATGGCTTGAGAGAAATACGAGGAGTATTGCAAGGTAAAAAGCATATCCATTCTAAGCGCTCGGCTAATCCCGGGCGTTTTTCCTTTTCTTTCCCCGAATCCGTAATAACCAAGCGATATCGACATAAGATTTATCGATAAAAGCTTTGGAGGGAAAGATGAAAAAATACAATAAAACAAGTGCGATGAGCGTATTGGCATTTCTGATGCTGTTCCTTATCCTGTTTATTTACGGCTGCGGCAACGGCAATACGGATAGCCCCGAGCCGGTCGGTACCGATGGAGCGTGCACCGCTAACCCCACGGGCAGTCCCGCTCCCATCGTCACGGAATCCCCATCGCCCGGCGGCAGAACCTGTATGGCTACTATCTATTTCAGCTCGGATGAAGGCTACCTTCTGCCCGTTACGCTGGCGATCCCCTGGGAGGAGGGCATTGCAAGGGCATGCCTAAATAAGCTCATAAAGAACGATTCAAACCGCCTCGAATTCCAGCAGCGCGGTATCGTCGGCGTCATCCCGGACGGTACGACCATAGAGCTCAATATCCGCGACGGGCATGCTACCGTCAACCTCGCAGGCATAACCCGTTTGGCGTCGGCAGAGGAGGAGCAAAGGATGTTCACGGCAATAATCAACACGCTGACGAGATTTGGAAGTATTGACGATGTTACCATCCTTATGAACGGTCAAGCCGGCACGACCCCGAACGGCAATCCCCTGCCCGTGCAGCAGGGAGAGGTCAGGCTCAACGTCGAGGACAGCGATATTGCGACCTCCGGCAATGCCGAGGCGGTCACACTCTACTTCCCGAACAGCGCAGGCAGCCTTGCAATCCCCATCACAAGGTATATCTCGGGCGATGCAGACCTCTATGCCCTCATGTCAAATCTTGTGAGCGGTACGGAGCTTCCGAACCTTGTAAACTGTTTCCCGGAGGGGACAATGGTGCTCGGCGCAGTTATTGATAACGGTATCCTTATGCTGAATCTTTCAAGCGATTTCGCATCCGTCGGCGACACGCCGGGGCTGTTGGAGCTTGCAAAGGAAACGGTACTCCTTACCGTGCAGGAATACGGTGCAGTTGATGAGGTAACCTTCCTTGTGAACGGCGTTGAATACTCCTCTTCAGCCGAGGAATAACCGGAAGAAATCCCGAAAATCAAATAGCCATGGGAGCATGGGCTTCCCCATGGCTTTAGGTTTATAATGCCGTGCTGAGCTCGCCTGCGCCGCCGTTCTTTTCAGGAGACGGACCGGTGACAGGGCGTTTCGGCGTCCGCGCCTCCGTATGCTCGCCAAAATGGGGCGCCGAGCGTTTTTGATGTTGCGGAGAAGATATTTTTTTGCCGCGATATTGCAGATAATCTATTTTCTCATGCCTTTGCAAATCCGTTATTGCGTGGTATAATTATCGCACTAATGATATGAATTTGACGAAATCAGGAAAGGTAAAATGGAAAAAGACGCAAATCAGCATAAGAACATGGGGTTCAAGCGGATACTCCCATGCGCAAAGGGCTATCTTATCCCGACATTTCTCACTCCGCTGTTTATAGTCTTCGAAGTCCTGCTGGAAGTTCTGATACCGATGCTTATGGCTGCCATTGTCGATGGCGGTCTTTATCGTGCGGATGACTTTCTGCTCAAGGAATTCTTTTCTCCCGAGCTCATAGCGGATCAGAAGAGATTTGTTATCGTCGTCGGCGGAATAATGATCGTTGCCGCACTTTGCTCGCTCGCATTCGGCATGCTCGCAGCGAGGACAGCGGCGGTCGCAGGCATGGGCTTTGCAAAGAACCTTCGCAAGCTCATATTTGAAAAGATACAGTCGTTCTCCTTCAGGAATACCGACCGTTTCTCGACTCCCTCGCTCGTCATGCGTTCTACTGCCGATGTCAATAACCTTCAAAACCTCTATCAGACGGCAATAAGAATGTTTGTGCGTTCGCCCGTCATGATGATACTTGCCGCCGTCATGGCGCTTCGCATCAATGCACAGCTCTCCGTCATTTTTATTGTTGCCGTACCGATACTTCTTGCGATACTCATCGTTATCGGCAAAATAGGCCGTCCCCGTTTCACGGCGGCGCTGAAAAAATACGATAAGCTCAATGCTTCCGTTCAGGAAAATCTGACGGGAGTACGCGTTGTCAAGGCCTTCGTCAGAGAGGATTACGAAAAAGAGAAATTCGCCGCGGCTGCAAACGAGGTTGAAAAGGCGCAAGTCTTTGCTTCACGTCTGTTCACGCTCATCGGCCCCATTCAGATGGGCATAATGTGGACATGCGCGATTATTCTTTTGCTTCTCGGAGGTAAGCAGGTCATTTACGGTTCGCTCCAGAAGGGCGAGCTCGTCAGCCTGCTCTCCTATACCAATCAGGTCGTCAGCTCCCTCGGCATGATCGGCATGGTATTCACCATGCTCACCATGACCCGTGCTTCCGTCGGCAGGATAAACGAAGTCCTCGATGAAGAGATAGATATAATCGGACCGGAGAACGATCTGAAGGTTGAAAACGGCGATATCGAATTCAGAAACGTTGATTTCAGCTACACGAACAGCGAAGATAATCTCAATCTTCATGACATAAGCCTCCATATCCGCTCGGGCGAGACCATCGGTATTGTCGGCGGCACGGGCGAAGGCAAATCCTCATTTGTGCAGCTCATACCGAGATTTTATGATGTGCTCCACGGCGAAGTCCTGCTCGCCGGGCGCAATGTCAAGGACTATTCCCTGTACGAGCTGCGCGAGAGCGTATCAATGGTGCTTCAGAAAAACATGCTCTTCTCCGGCACTATCCGCGATAACCTCCGCTGGGGCGACCCGAATGCGAGCGATGCCGAGATTGAGGAAGCATGCCGCCTTGCATGCGCGCATGATTTCATCATGAGCTTTCCCAAGGGCTATGATACCGACCTCGGTCAGGGCGGCGTCAACGTATCAGGCGGTCAGAAGCAGAGGCTCTGCATTGCGCGCGCCCTTCTCAAAAAGCCCAAGGTGCTCATACTCGATGACTCCACCTCGGCAGTCGATTCCAAGACCGACGAGAGCATACGCCGTGCCTTCCGCGAAAGCCTCAAGGGTACGACAAAGCTCATAATCGCACAGCGCATCTCCTCAATTCAGGATGCCGACAGGATAATCGTGCTCGA
Source organism: Clostridiales bacterium (assembly GCA_004556165.1). Classification (GTDB taxonomy): domain Bacteria; phylum Bacillota; class Clostridia; order Christensenellales; family CAG-138; genus PeH17. The sequence goes on from SFIR01000013.1 coordinate 34,987, forward strand.
TAAGGGTACGGTTTCGGATATCGGTACGCATGAGGAGCTTATGAAGCGCAGCGAGATCTATCAGGAGGTCTATCGTTCGCAGAATAAGAGCAGCGCAAATAAGGAAGGAGGTGTCCGCTGATGCCCAATCAGAGAGAGATTACGGCAGACTTCAAGGGTAAGCGCAGGCCGGATAACCCCATTAAGACCCTTGGACGCATATTCTCATATTATAAGCACTGCAGATGGATGTTCATCGTTGCAGTCCTCACGATTTTAGTTTACAGCGCGGCAACTATCGGTGCATCGTACATGATGAAGCCCCTTGTTGCGGTGCTTGAGCAGAGCGACATACTTCCCGATGCCAAGCTTGCGAAATACCTCGCACTGATCATCGGTATGGCAGCGATGTACTTCACCGCAGTCATCACAAACTATTTTCTCAACTACCTCATGCTCATCTGTTCAAACCGTGTTCTCTGCGAGCTTCGCAAGGATATGTTCAATAAGATGCAGGCTCTGCCCATCAAATTCTTCGATACCCATACCCACGGCGAACTTATGAGCTACTACACCAACGATATTGACGCTATCCGCGAGATGCTTTCGGGCAGCATAACCCAGCTCATAATCTCCTGCACTTCGATAGTCGGCGTCGTTACAATGATGCTGATTCTGTCAAGAAAGCTGTTCCTTATCGTCATCGTACTCGGCTTCCTCGTCTTCTATACCGTCAAGATCATCGGCAAGAAATCCAGCCGAAACTTCAGCCGTCAGCAGAAGGCGGTCGCAGCGGTTAACGGTTATATCGAGGAAATGATGGCAGGTCAGAAGGTTGTAAAGGCATTCAACCATGAGGAAGCATGCATCAATACATTTGATGAGCTCAACGAGGAGCTATGCGGTGCGGCAACAAGGGCGAATACCTATTCAAACATCATCGGCCCTATCATGAATAACCTCTCCCATATCTTCTACGCCATCACCTGTACCCTCGGCGTACTCGGGCTTGTAACCACGGGCAGCGTGCTTATTGCCTTCCTTGGCTACATCAGGCAGTTTGCGGACAGGATCTCGCAGATCTCGCAGCAATTCAACTTCGTACTGCTGGCGCTCGCAGGCTCCGAGAGGGTATTCAAGCTCATGGACGTTGAACCCGAGCTTGATGACGGCGATGTCATCCTCGTTGAAGGTGAGAACGGAGAAAAGTTCTGGCGAGTCCCCTGCAAAGACGGAAGCTTCACCGATATTCCTCTCGTCGGCAAGGTTGAGCTTCATAATGTGGATTTCAGCTACGACGGCAAAAAGACCGTGCTTCATGATGTATCGCTCTATGCAAAGAGCGGGCAGAAGATCGCCTTTGTGGGTTCGACCGGCGCGGGCAAGACCACTATCACCAATCTTATCAATCGTTTCTACGATGTGGACTCGGGCGAGATAACCTATGACGGCATAGATGTGCGCCGCATCAAAAAGCGTGACCTCAGGGGTACGCTCGGCATGGTGCTTCAGGATACGCACCTTTTCACGGGTACTGTCATGGAGAATATCCGTTACGGCAGGCTTGATGCGAGCGACGATGACTGCATCGAAGCTGCAAAGATTGCAAACGCGCACTACTTCATCTCGCATCTTCCCGAGGGCTACGATACCATGCTCGAATCCGACGGCGCGAACCTTTCGCAGGGGCAGCGTCAGCTTATTGCGATTGCACGCGCGGCGGTCAGCGACCCGATCGTACTCATCCTTGATGAAGCGACGAGCTCCATTGATACCCGTACCGAGCTTCTCATCGAACGCGGTATGGACAGCCTGATGGAGGGCAGAACGGTATTTGTCATCGCTCACAGGCTCTCGACCGTACGCAATTCAAATGCTATCATGGTGCTTGAACACGGCAAAATCATTGAGCGCGGCGACCACGACGACCTGATTCATCAGAAGGGCAGATACTACGACCTCTATACCGGAATGTTTGAGCTCAGCTGATGGAATAAGCCTTCAAAATACAAATACCGACCGGGAAAACCCTCGGTCGGTATTGTTTTTAGGTAAAGGGAATTTATTCGATTACGGGTTGAGCCTGTCCGGGCTTCTGAAGAGGAACATTGCTTCCTTAATATTAAGACCGAGCAGCAGCATGGTCAGACGGTCAACGCCGAGACCGAAGCCGCCGTGGGGAGGACAGCCGTATTTGAAGAACTCAAGATAGAATTTAACGTCTTCGCCGAGTCCCTTTTCGTCAGCCTGCTTTTTGAGCCTGTCATAACGGTGTTCACGCTGTGCGCCGGTGGTAATCTCAACTCCGCGCCATATGAGGTCATAGCCCTGTGGGATGCCGTTATCATCGCGCATATGGTAGAAGGCACGCTTCTCTGCGGAATAATCGGTGATGAACAGGAATTCATGGTTATAATGCTTCATGACCCAGTCGAAGCTGAGCTTTTCGGCTTCGGTGGTGAGGTCTCCGCGCTCTTCGGGCGCAGGTATATAGCCGTATTCCTTTTCGAGCTCGTTATAAAGATCATCAAGCTTGATGACCGGGAAGGGCATTGTGGGTACGATGACCTCGATGCCGAAAGCTTCCTTTATCTGTTCGCCGAACTTCTCCTTGACCACGCCGAGAGCATAGGTCAATATCTCCGCTTCTGTCTGCATGACGTCGCGGTAGGAATCAATATAGCTCATCTCAAGGTCGAAACCGGTGAACTCGGTGGTATGCTTGCTGGTAAAGGATTTCTCCGCACGGAATACGGGAGCGACCTCGAAGATTCGTTCGAAACCGCTTGCCATCGCCATCTGCTTATAGAACTGGGGGCTCTGCGCAAGATAGGCTTTCCTGCCGAAATACTCGACCTCGAAAACGTCCGCTCCGCTCTCGCTGGCTGCGCCGATGAGCTTCGGGGTATGGATCTCGATGAAATCCTTATTGAGGAGGCACTGCCTCATTGCATTGATAAGGCAGGACTGTACCTTAAAGAGAAGCTGGTTTTCATCGGTGCGAAGGTCGATCCAGCGGTAGTTGAGCCTTTGGTCGATAGCGGAACGCTCGACCGCCTGTTTTTTCTTGGTCGCAGGTATATCCTTGCGGACGATGGGGAGCGCATCGGCAACGGATTCAACTATAAGCTCAGTGGGCAGAAGCTCGATGCCGCCCATCTTTACATATTCATTCTCGCAAACAGGGCCGATGACGGTTATGACGCTGTCGGGAGTGATCTTCGCAAGCTCATCAAGAAGCTCGGGGCATTTTTCTTTTTCAACCGTTATCTGAAGCTTGCCCGTTATATCCTTGACAACGATAAAAGCCATGCTCTTGCCGTCACGGAAATTCTCGACAAAGCCCTGAACCTTGGCGACCTCGCCTGCCTTGGTTCTGATATCACGAATCAGTGTTCTTTCCACAATAGTTTCCTTTCCCGGGGCAGCTTGCCCCACTGTGATTCCCGACAACGCTTGGAAGCCGGTACCTTTTCAGTTTACGATTATAACGCTTCAGAAAACTAAAATCAAGTTTTTCAGCTGTTTTTCGGAGAAATTGTGAATTGCAACTTTAAATGTCCACTCTTCAAAAAGAATGCTGCCCGGCAATCGCCAGTTCTTGCCCGAGGGCAAGAACTGCCATTTTCGCAGAAA
>SFIR01000014.1 GCA_004556165.1 Clostridiales bacterium
GTAAGCTTCAGCTTTATCTTATCAAAAACGGAGTTTTCCGCTTGGTTTTCCTGTTTACTGATTCTTTTTTTCATCTTTTGTGAACCTCTTTGTAAGGAATGCCAGGGGCTTGGAATCATCGGAAGGGCTGAATACGGTCTCAAGGAGCTCGGTAAGAGCTATCCTGTCAACGTAGCGGACGAGGGAGCCGTTCTCGGCATATGATATTACGCCGGTCTCCTCGGATACGACGAGGGTAAGGCTGTCGGAAACCTGGGAAATACCCAGCGCGGCGCGGTGACGCGTGCCGAGCTCCCTTGAAATATTGGGGTCCTCAAACAGCGGAAGCACGCATGCGGCATAGTGGATCCTGCCTTCGCGCATGATAACGGCGCCGTCGTGAAGAGGGGTGTTGGGTTCAAAAATATTCTGTATGAGTGCGCTCGTGACCTGAGCATCGACGGGAGTCCCCGTGGGGAGGTATTCATCAAGCCTTGTTTCCCTCTCGATAACGATAAGCGCGCCGACCTTGCGCTTCGAAAGCTCGATAAGCGCATTGACTATCTCTTTTACGACTCCGCTGTCAACAGCCTTGTCCTTAAACATAAAATTGAATTTGATTCTGCCGATATGCGCAAGTCCCCGTCTGAGCTCCGGCTGGAAGATAACGGCAAGCACAACGATACCTGAAACGAGCAGCGTATTGAGAAGATAGCTGGTCGTGTACAGATCGAATATGGTGCTCAGAAGCATGACGATAAGAAGCACCGCCAGACCCTTCAGAAGCTGGAAGGCTTTGGTGTTCACCGACCATTCGATAATCTTGTAAACTATCACCGTTATGATGAGGATATCAAGCAGATCCTGAAATCTGAATTCCTTCAGTCCGCTGACTATGGCGTTAATTATGTCGTCAAGAGACATAAAGCACCTCCGGTTTGCAGTATTGCGCTTCGTAATAATATGTGGGGACACACCTACGCATCTATATCATAACACATATCTCTGCTAAATTGTACACAAATGGGGACACAAAGGCGGAATTGAAAGCAAAAAACCAAAATATATTTTTGAATCTAAGCGAAAAATGGGAATGTTAGTTTATATGAAACAAACAGCCTGCGGATTTCCTGCACAGGCTTTCGGCGTCAGACCCCGCGAAGGGAGACGGAAGGAATGTAAGGCTTTACCGCTTCAAGGAAGGAAGCTAACTCTTCGTCGGTCGGGGCTGACAGCCCGGGGCAGAGTATCTCACCCGAATCGGCAAATTTCTGGATATAATACCTCTCCTCGCCTGCGAGCCAAAGCCCGATTTTGCGCATATCCTCTGCGGTATGCAGCTCATGCACCACGGTCGTGCGGAATTCGTGGGGGATATCGCTCTTTTTCAGCAGTTCAATGCTTTTCTCAATGCGGCTGATGTCGAGCCCCGGAAGCCCTGCGACGAGCGCGTAATTCTCGCGGCAGCTCTTAATATCCATTGCGACATAATCGAGCAGCTTGCAGCTTATGAGATGCTCAAGCTTATCGGGAAGATAGCCGTTGGTATCGAGCTTGATAAGATACCCGAGCGAACGAACCTCCCGCATGAAGGCCTCGATATCGCCTTCAAGCAGGGGCTCGCCGCCCGTGATGCACACTCCGTCAAGCAGCCCTTTGCGCTTATTAAGGTACGCAAAAATATCACTCATCGGGATTTCGTCAACAGCCTTGGGGCAGAGCACAAGCTCGGAATTCTGGCAGAACGGGCAGCGGAAATTGCAGCCCCCAGTGAAGAGAGTGCATGCGACCTTGCCCGGGTAGTCGAGCAGGGTGACCTTTTGTATTCCGCGTATTATCATTATCCGCCTCGCAAAGAAAATTTTCGGAAAGCCTTTCCGCACTCTGAATTATAATTCCTTATCCTTTTATTGTCAAATCCGGCGCAAAACGCACAGAAAAATATATTTTTAATATTTGCGAAAAAATGCTTGACAATAATACTCAGCGAGAGTATTATACATACTGTTAGCACTCGATGGCGTTGAGTGCTAACAAAAACCTAAAGAAAGGAACCGAGAAAGATGACACAGTTATTGGATGTGCGCAAGATGAGGATACTTGAAGCGATCGTTGATGACTATATCCTGACAGCCACGCCGGTCGGTTCCCGTACTCTTTCGAAGAGGAACGATATCGAGCTTTCCCCGGCGACGATACGCAATGAGATGAGCGATCTAACCGAGCTCGGCTTCCTTGAGCAGCCGCATACGAGCGCAGGCAGGATACCCAATGAGCGGGCATACAGGCTGTACGTCAATAATATTATGGACAGCGCCAAGCTTACCGATGATGAAGCCGAATACATCAGGAATCATCTGAATACAAAGGTTAATGAGGTCGGCGAGGTCATAAAGCAGACTGCGAGGATGCTCTCGGGCATCACGAATTACACATCAGTCGTGCTCACCCCTCAGATGAAGCGGGCGAGGCTCAAGCATATAAGCCTCATACCGGTGACGGAGGGCAGCGCGCTTGCGGTTATCGTCACCAATTCCGGCGGAGCGATGAATACCATGCTGGAAGTCCCGAAGGGAATTGGCCAAAGGGAGCTTGAGCAGCTCGCATCGCTTATGAACGAGCGCTGCGCAGGTTACAGGCTGGACGATATAACCAAGACTCTTCTGCCCCTTCTCCAGCAGGAGGTCGGCGAGCAGGCCGATACGATCGCAAAGATGCTTTCGGGCATCGGCGAGAATATCGAGAAGCAGGATGTGGAGGTCGTCGGAGCATCGAATATGCTCGATTATCCCGAGTATGCGGATGCGAACCGTGCAAAATCCCTGCTTCATGAGCTTGAATCGGGCGATTACCTCAAGAAGGTCATCAAGACCGATGACGGCGTTGAGCTTACGGTCAGGATAGGCAATGAGAATGATAATCCCGAGCTTCGCGATTGCTCGATAGTCAGCGTCAATTACAGCATCGGCAATGAAACGGTCGGCTCCATGGGCGTTATAGGCCCCACAAGAATGGATTACGGCAAGGTCGTCGCGGTGCTCAAGTGTATGAGCGAGAGCCTCAGCAATGTGCTGAGTGAAATGGATAAGGATAGATAGGTATGGCAAAGGAAAAAGAAAAGAAAGCCCCCGATAAGGAAATGCCCGATACCGAAGAGGTCAAGGATGCCATAATCGAGGAGGATGCGGCAGGGGAAACGGAAGAAAGCGTGACCCTGACCAGGAAGGAATTTGAGCAGGCTCGCGAGGAGATCGCAGAGATGAAAAAGAGCATGGATTCTGCCATACTCGATGCTCAGAGGATACAGGCGGAGTTCAACAACTACCGCAAACGCAATGCAAGCCTTCGCACCGAAAGCTATGATGACGGGGTGAGGGAAACGATTAAGGCTCTGCTGCCGGTTCTTGATAATTTTGAAAGAGCTATGGCAACGAGCGACGGAAGCCCCTTTGCAAAGGGCATTGAACAGATACGCAAGCAGCTCCTTGAAAGCCTTAAAAAGGCAGGCTTGGAGGAGATAAACTCGGAAGGCATGTTCGACCCGAATTATCATGAAGCGGTTATACGCGATGATGAAGGCGAGGGCGAAAGCGGCACGATAACCGCCGTGCTTCAGAAGGGTTATACGGTGAAAGGCAAAATAATCCGCCACACCATGGTAAAAGTTAAAGCATAAAGGTTCGTAAGAACAGTAAGATTAAAGTTTATAATGAAGCTAATAGTTATTTGGAGGTAAAATATTATGTCAAAGATTATCGGTATTGACCTTGGTACTACCAATTCCTGTGTTGCAGTGCTTGAGGGCGGTGAACCCGTCGTCATCCCCAATCCCGAAGGCTCCCGCACGACCCCTTCCGTTGTTGCATTCAAGGGCAGCGAGCGCATGGTCGGTCAGGTTGCAAAGCGTCAGGCTATAACCAACCCCGACAACACCGTATCCTCTATCAAGCGTGAGATGGGCACCGACCACCGCCGCACTATCGAGGGCAAGAGCTATACTCCTCAGGAGATCTCCGCAATGATTCTTCAGAAGCTGAAGCAGGATGCGGAAGCATATCTCGGCGAGCCCGTGACCGATGCAGTCATCACCGTTCCTGCATATTTCAGCGACAGCCAGCGTCAGGCGACCAAGGATGCAGGCAAGATTGCAGGCCTTAACGTCCTCCGTATCATCAATGAACCCACCGCAGCAGCTCTTGCATACGGTATGGATAAGGAAACCAACCAGAAGATTCTCATCTACGACCTCGGCGGCGGTACCTTCGATGTATCCATCCTTGAGATCGGCGACGGCGTATTCGAAGTTCTTGCGACCGCAGGCAATAACCGTCTCGGCGGCGATGATTTCGATGAGAGGATCATGAATTATATCGCGGATGAATTCAAGAAGTCCCACGGTATCGACCTGCGCAATGACCGTATGGCAAAGCAGAGGCTCAAGGAAGCAGCCGAAAAGGCAAAGATTGAGCTTTCCGGCATGGCGAGCGCAAATATCAACCTGCCCTTCATCACCATGGATTCCAATGGCCCCGTCCATCTCGATATGAATATCACAAGGGCAAAGTTCAATGAGCTTATCGCAGATCTCCTTGATAAGACAAGGGTATGCGTACAGCAGGCAATGAGCGATGCAGGCCTCAAGAATTCCCAGATAGATAAGGTCATTCTCGTCGGCGGTTCCAGCCGTGTACCCGCCGTACAGGAGCTCGTAAAGCAGATAACCGGCAAGGAGCCCTTCAAGGGCATCAACCCCGATGAATGCGTTGCCATCGGTGCAGCAATTCAGGGCGGCGTCCTCGGCGGCGAAGTCAAGGATATCCTGCTCCTCGATGTAACTCCCCTCAGCCTCGGTATCGAGACCCTCGGCGGAGTATTCACCAAGCTCATCGAGCGCAATACCACCATCCCCACCAAGAAGAGCCAGATCTTCTCCACTGCGGCCGACGGCCAGACCAGCGTTGAAATCCATGTGCTTCAGGGCGAGAGGGAGTTCGCACAGTATAACAAGACCCTCGGCAGGTTCCAGCTCACCGGTATTGCACCTGCGCCCAGGGGCATTCCTCAGATCGAAGTCACCTTCAATATCGACGCTAACGGCATAGTCCATGTAAGCGCTAAGGACCTCGGCACCGGCAATGAGCAGAATATCACCATTACCGCTTCCACCAACCTCAGCGAGGACGAGATTAACAAGGCTGTTCAGGAGGCAGAGCGCTTCGCAAACGAGGATAAGAAGCGTAAGGAAGAGGTCGAGACCCGTAACCAGGCGGACAGCCTCGTTTACCAGACCGAAAAGACCGTTAAGGATATGGGCGATAAGATCTCCGAAGCTGACAAGGCAAAGATAAATGCGGAGGTCGAGAACCTCAAATCCGCTCTTAACGGCACCGATACCGCAGCTATAAAGGCTGCAACGGAGAAGCTCACCGAGGTATCCTATGATGTCTTCGGCAGGGTCTATCAGCAGGAGGCGGCACAGAACGGCGGCAATCCGGGCGGCGGCTTCAATCCCGGCGACATGGGCGGCAATGCCGGCGCAAAGAAGGATGATGACGGCGTAGTCGATGCGGACTATGAGGTCGTTGACGATAATAAATAATTAAACGATCAAAGTGAACTCGTTCAGCTTTGGGACTGTATCAGGAATGATAATAAAGCTGCTTAACGTAAAAGCGACTTGATTACTCAAAAGACCGCATTACAGAATCTGCCTCCCCTTCGGGGGAGGCGGCTTTAGGAGGGCAAGCCTTTTCTTGCCTGTTGAAAGGCGGCAGGAGTGAAAGCCGAAGCGGCAAAGCTTTGCTCCGATACAGCCTCAAAGCCTTTCACACCCCGGCATAATGAATAAAAACAAAGAGGGGGCGTTATCTTGGCAGCAACCGATAAAAGAGATTATTATGACGTGCTCGGCGTATCTAAGACGGCGAGTGACGATGAAATAAAGCAGGCTTACAGAAAGCTTGCCAAAAAATACCACCCGGATCTCAACCCAGGCAATAAGGAAGCCGAGGAGAAGTTCAAGGAGGTAAATGAAGCATACGAGGTGCTTTCCGATAAGGATAAGCGCTCTAAATACGACCAGTTCGGTCATGCGGCTTTCGACCCCAATGCAGGCTTCGGAGGCGGCGGTTTCAGCGGCTTCAGCGGAAGCGGCTTTACGGGAAGCTTCACAGGCTTTGACGATATTCTGAATTCCATGTTCGGCGGCGGCTTCGGCAGAAGCTCATCCTCGCGCCCCGATGCCCCCATGGGCGGCAGCGACCTTCAGTACCGCATCACCATATCCTTTGAGGAAGCTGCATTCGGCTGCAAGAAGGAAATCCAGTACAGGCGCGAAGAGGTCTGCGGCGCGTGCAGCGGCACGGGTGCGGCGGCAGGCAGTGAAGCGAAGACCTGCCCCACCTGTAAGGGCACGGGTACTGTCCGTGTTCAGCAGAACAGCTTTTTCGGTACGGTGCAGAGCACCCGTACCTGCGATGCCTGCGGCGGAACGGGCAAGATTATAGAAAAGCCCTGCGAACGCTGTAAAGGTAAGGGCAGGGTCATGGTTGCAAAGACCGTGACAGTCAATATCCCCGCAGGTATAGATGACGGACAAACCCTCCGTCTCGGCGGCAAGGGCGGCATGGGCTATAACGGCGGTCCCGACGGCGATCTTCTTGTGACGGTCAGCGTCAGGAACCATAAGCAGTTCATCCGCGAAGGATACGATCTGTATCTCAACTACACCATCCCCATGACCGTAGCAGTCCTCGGCGGCGAAGTCACCGTCCCCACGCTCTCGGGCGATGTTAAGTATAAAATTCCCGAGGGTACCCAGAGCGGCACGACCTTCCGCCTGCGCGGTCAGGGCATCCAGCGCCTGAACGGCAGCACCAAGGGCGATCTTCTGGTCAACTGTACCGTTGAAATCCCAAAGCGCCTGACCGATTCCCAGCGTGAGGCCTTTGAGCAGTTTGCCGAAACCATGGGAGAAACCAATGCAGGTATCGGCATAAAACGCAAAAAGAGCAGAAAAAAGTAAAGTAAAAGGGACGCATCCAAATTTAAATCCGATGCGTCCCATATTTTGTAGGCTCCCCTGCGGGAGAGCCGAAGGCTGCTTGCGATAAAGGGAAGGCTTTGCTTTCATATCAAGAGCCTGCCCGCTGCAAATCCCCGTAATCTTCGAAATAAGGAGTACACCATGTCAACAAAAACCATCGTCGGCATGATAGTTGCCGTAGAGCTTGATGCCGTCATCCGCAAATACGGAGAAAAACTCGTAAAAATACCCCATAGGGCCTTTGATATTCACTCGATAGACGAACCCGACCGCAGGCTTATCATTGTGAATTCCGGCGCAGGCGAGATCGCCTCGGCAGCCGCCGCGCAGCTTCTGATAAGCGAATTTCACGCCGATATGATTGTGAATTTCGGCGTCGTAGGGGGGCTCACTCCCGAAATGAAGGTTGCAAAGCTCTGCGTGGTCGAAAGCGTTGTTCACTATGATTTCGATGCCTCGGATTTCAGGGGCTGCCCGAAATGCCAATATAGCGGCTACGATTCAATCTATATCCCGACCGATGAAAGGCTTCTTTCCGAAGCTGTCAGAGTGAACCCGATGCTTAAAAAGGTCGTCTGCGCATCGGGGGATAAATTCATCGGATCCAACGAAGCAAAACGCGCATTGCATACCGAATTCAATGCCGATATCTGCGAGATGGAAGCAGCCGGCATAGTTCTGACAGTAAACAGGAACGGAGTACCCTGCCTGCTTATAAAGGCGGTGTCCGATGCAATGGACGGAGGCGCGGAGGAGTTTGCCCGTGAGATAGACCGCTGCGCACTCATCTGCCTCGATACCCTCGATACCGTCATTAGGAGCCTTTTTTCGGCTGAAAGCTGACGGGAAAAACCTCCCGATTTATCGAAAAAAGTCGGAAACAACGCTTGCATAGACACTATATTTGGGGTATAATGATATTATAGAAATCTATGGGTGGTGTGCTATGGATAAAATCAAAACCAAAGTATGTCTCGCAGGACAGGAATTCCCCATCGTCGGGAACGGAAGCGATGAATATGTCAGGCAGCTTGAAGCTCTTGTGAATTCGCGCATTGATGATATCAGGCGCAAATATCCGAATATGAGCCTCAATCGCTGCACATTGCTTGCTATGTTCAATCTTGCCGATGAGTGCATGGAGCTTAAAAAGACCTATGATCAGCTTGACAGCAGGATAGCGATGCTTCGCGATATGCCCAAGGTCGCGCCGCAGGGAAGCAAGGCCGCTTCTCGCAGCAGCGAAAAGGAACCCGTTGGCGTATAACCTGCGGTATAGACACAGTTTTTTGCCCTCACCGCAGGCTTGTTTCGGCATGCGGTGAGTTTTTTATAGTCGGAAAATATCCGAATTTTACGAAAGGGAGACGGATAATTGGAACTGCTTTCCCCGGCAGGCAGTATGGACTGCCTCATAAGTGCCGTTCAGAACGGAGCCGACGCCGTGTATTTCGGCGGAGGAAGCTTCAATGCAAGGCGGTACGCCGATAATTTTGAAGGTGACGAGCTGACCCGTGCCGTGGACTACTGCCATGAGCGCGGCGTGCGCTGCTATATAACTCTTAACACGCTTTTATTCGAGCGTGAAATTCCGTCCGCCCTCGATTTCGCCGCCGAGCTGTACCGCATCGGTGCCGATGCCGTGCTCGTTCAGGATCTCGGGCTTGCTTCGCTCCTGCGCAGATACCTCCCGGAGCTTACGCTCCATGCCAGCACTCAAATGGGCATCCATGATCTCGGCGGGCTCCAATACTGTAAAAGAACAGGCATTACCCGTGCCGTGCTTGCCCGTGAGGTCAGCCTCGATATGATTGAATACCTTGCGAAAAACGGCGGTATCGAGATAGAGACCTTTGCCCACGGCGCACTCTGCATGAGCTTTTCGGGAAGCTGCCTGTATTCCTCCATGGCAGGCGAACGCAGCGGCAACCGAGGCACCTGCGCTCAGCCCTGCCGCAAGCGCGCTTCCGTTTCGGGAAGACCCGGCAGGCACGATTACTGCCTTTCTCCAAACGACATCTGCATGCTTTCGGAATTGGATAAGCTGAAAAAAGCAGGGGTTTCCTGCGTAAAAATCGAAGGCAGGATGAAAAAGCCCGAATACGTCGCAACCGTCACAAGGTGCTACCGCGCGGCGCTTGACGGCGCCGATGCGAGGGGGATTGAAAAAATGCGGGGGGAGCTTTTTGAGCTGTTCAACAGGGGCTCATTCAGCACCTCACATCTCTACGGCGATTCCGTGCGTACCGACCGCGAGGCGAGCAGCAAGCCCGGCCGCGAGCTCGTCCGCCTTGCCGAAAACAGCGTTAAAAACGAAAACAGAAAAACTCCCATATCCTTTGAGCTGGAGCTTGCGGCAGGAAGTGAAGCAAAGCTGACCGCGCAGTGCAAAGGAAATACCGTCGCCGTCCGAGGCGCGGAGGTGCAGAAGGCGCAGAAGCCGCAGACCGAGCAGGGCTATATCGACAGGCTTTCGAAATTGGGCGATACGCCCTTTGTGCTCAATAGCTGCCGCGTGGATATGAAAGCCGACTGCTATCTCTCCGCCGCAGATATAAATGCCCTGAGGCGCAAAGCATGCGAAAAACTCATGGATTCGCTCCATGTCAGGAACCTAAAACCCCGCTTTGCTTACATCAAACAGGCGTTTACCTGCCGCGAAAAGCACCGAAAAAGCGTGATCTATGCCCGTGTGCGCACTCCCGAGCAGGCAAATGAGGCCTTTGCTTCCGGCGCGGATATCGTCGGAATAAGCCCCGTATTCTTTAGCTCCGAGGAGCTTGCTTCTTTCGGGAGGATCGGGCGCGATGATAATAAGCTTGTTCTGATTCTCCCGAATATCCTTATCACGAATGAGAATATCGCCTCCGCGGAAGCCTATCTCGAAAGCGGTGTTTTTGACGGTGCGGAGCTGAATAATATCGGGCAGACGGCGCTGATGAATGCTTTGAAAAGCAAGGCTGAACCGATATTTATTGCAGGCATAGGGCTTAATGCGCTGAACGCCGAAACGGTTCGGGAGCTTGAAAATAACGGCTTCGGCTATGTGCTCCCGTCGCCGGAGCTGTCCGCTCCTCAGTACGCGGAGCTGAGTGCCTCCTGCGGAAGCATGCTTCTTCCGGGCGTACACGGAAGAGTCCCCGTGATGCAGCTCCTCCATTGCCCCGTCAAGGAGCACGGGGGATGCAGGCTCTGCAAGGGCGAGGCAGGAGCCGTGACGGATGAGGAGGGAAGGAGCTTTCCACTTGTCAATACGAGATTTTCGGATCACTGCTTGGTTCGGATGCTGAACTGCAAAATAACGGATTTGATAGATATTATAAGGAAAATTCCGGAGCCCGGAGGTTATTCGCTTAGCTTCATCGGCGAAAAGGAAATGAGTATAAGCGAAAGAATGAATGCTCTGTACGATGCGCTTGCAGGAAAGGAAGTCATGCAGCTTCCCGATTCCACAAGGGGGCATTGGAACAGAAAAGTTGATTGAAATAACGATAATGAGGAAAGAAAATGATAACCGATAAAGTTCAGAGAACCCTCGAATACGATAAAATACTCGATAAGCTCAAGCTCCACTGCGGCTGCTGCGTCAGCCGTGAGCTTGCGGAGGAGCTTAGACCCATGACCGAGCTTGACGAAGTGAATTCCGAGCTCGAACTTACCGCCGAGGCGGAGAGCTGCTTTCTCCGCACGGGATATTCGCCCGTTGATGATTTCCCCGACATGCGCTCCTGCCTGAAGCGCATGAACGCGGCTTTATTCCTGAATTGCGAGGAGCTTCTTAATATCGGCAAATGCCTTAAAGCCATCAGGGTCTGCCGTGAATCGCTCGCTTCCGCGACAAAACCCGATGACGACAGCACACCCATGGGGCTTGCAAATATCGCTTCGGGGCTCATCTCACATAAATATCTTGAGGACGAAATAACGAGGTGTGTTTTGAGCGAGGATGAGCTTTTTGACGGAGCTTCACCCGCACTTGCAAGGATACGCCGCAGCAAGCGGATTGCGAACGAACGTGTGAGAGAAAAGCTAAACAGCATCATTCGCTCGTCAACGATGTCAAAATACCTGCAGGACCCGATAATCACCATCCGCAACGGAAGGTTTGTCGTACCCGTCAAGCAGGAGTACAGGCAGAATATCCCGGGACTCATCCACGATCAGTCCGGCAGCGGCCAGACGCTGTTTATCGAGCCCACCGCAGTCGTCGAGCTCGGCAACGAATTCAAAAAGCTGCTCATGGAGGAGCAGGCGGAGGTCGAAAGGATACTGACCGAGCTCACCGCAATGATAAAGCCCTCGGCGAATGATATTTATACCGACATATTGACCCTCGGAAGGATAGACCTTATCTTTGCAAAGGCAAAGCTTTCAAAGGAGATGAAAGCCGTCCGTCCGAAGCTGAATGCCGAGGGCAGAATAAAAATCGTCAAGGGCAGGCATCCGCTCATACCGAGCTTCAGAATAGTGCCGATTGATGTGCGCCTCGGCTCCGATTTTACAACGCTCATCATCACGGGCCCGAATACGGGCGGCAAGACCGTTACACTGAAGACAATAGGTCTTTTTACCCTGATGGCGCAGTCCGGCATGTTCGTGCCTGCGAATGTCGGCACGGAATTGGCGGTATTTGAAAGCGTATTTGCAGATATAGGCGATGAGCAGAGCATCGAGCAATCCCTCTCAACCTTCTCAAGCCATATGAAAAATATCGTCGGCATACTCGATTCTGCCGATGACCGCTCGCTCGTGCTCATAGATGAACTCGGCGCAGGCACCGACCCCGTGGAGGGTGCTGCGCTCGCAATGAGCATACTTTCGGAGCTTCATTCACGCGGCTGCTTTACCGCCGCAACGACCCATTACAGCGAGATAAAGGCATTCGCGCTCACCACCGAAGGCATGGAGAATGCTTCGATGGAATTCGATGTGGATAAGCTTTGCCCGACATACAGGCTCTTTATCGGTATCCCAGGCAAATCCAATGCCTTTGAGATAAGCAAGCGCCTCGGGCTCAGCGAGAGCATCATCGACAGCGCCAAGGTCTACCTAAAGAAGGAGGATACGGATTTTGAAGCCGTCATTTCCGATGCGGAGAAAAAGAGACTCCGCGCAGAGGAGGAGATGGAACAGGCGGAAAAGGACAGGCAGGAGACAGAGAGACTGAAAAATGAGCTTCAGGCGGAAAAGGATAAGCTCGAAAAGGAAAAGCAGGAGCTGAAGCTCAAAGCGCGCGAGGAGGCAAGAAAGATTGTTGCGGATACCAAGCGGCAGATGGAGCAGCTTATAGTCGAAATCAGGGCGATAAAGACCATTGATCAGCGTGCAGCGGATAGGATTATCCAGCAGCAGCGCGACAGCCTGCGAGCATCCGAGGGCGAGCTTACCGAGGATCTTCCGATGCTGAGGACGGGCGACGGCAAAGCGCCGAAGAACGTATTTCCCGGGCAGACGGTAAAGGTTCTGAGCCTCGATAAGAGCGGTACGGTACTCTCAAAGCCCAATAAAAACGGCGAGGTCAGCGTGCAGTTAGGCATCATAAAGATGAATGTGCGCCTTGACGATATCCGCCTTGCGAGCGAGGATAACGACCAAAAGGCGGGCGTGAAGGTGGAGTATAACCCTGCCAATACCGTCGGCATGGAGCTTGATATAAGGGGCATGCTCGTAGATGAAGCCAAGCCCGTTGTCGATAAATACCTGTATTCAGCATTTCAGAATGGGCTTACCGAGGTCAATATCATCCATGGCAAGGGCACGGGCGCACTGCGCACGGGCATACAGGATTACTTAAAGCACCATCCGAGATGCAAATCCTTCAGAAACGGCAATTACGGCGAGGGCGATTACGGCGTCACGGTCGTGACATTGAAATAATAAGCTTGATGTCTCTGAAATGAATACCATTCGGATTTTGGATGCATCGGGGCGGTCATGAACGATTCATGCGATAGCACGCATACCCGGATTTTTCACAAGCGCATGCCGTAAATATAGCCCGGATATGCGGAACTTCATAATAATTTAATAACTTTGCGGAGGCTTTTGATATAATGATAGCAGTATCAGCATGCTTGCTCGGAATCTGCTGCCGCTATGACGGCAAGGCGCAGCCGAATAAGGAATTGAAAGAGCTGTTTGAAAGGGGCGAGGCGCTTCCCATCTGCCCCGAATGCCTCGGCGGCCTGACGGTACCGAGGAATCCTTGCGAGATCCGCGGCGGTGACGGCTTTGATGTTATCGACGGACAAGCCATCGTCGCAGCGAATGACGGCAGGGATGTAACGCATGAATTTGTCCTCGGGGCGGAAAAGACCGTTATTCTGCTGAAGGAGAACGGCATAACCGAATGCGTTCTGAAGTCGAGGAGCCCATCCTGCGGCGTGGGCATCATTTATGACGGTACGTTTTCGGGCAAAAGGATCGAGGGCAACGGCGTAACCGCGGCGATGCTCATAAAGCACGGTATAAGGGTGCGCGCTGCCGAAGCGGACGAATGATGAAAGAACCGAAAACAGGAGAGCCTATGGATACCGAACGCATACTCGTAGTCGATGATGATGAAAACATTCTGAAAATTCTGACGCTGTATCTGCGCAGCAAGGGCTATGATGTCGTCACCTGCAAGTCGGGCGCGCGCGTGGTCAGCGTTTTCGATGAAACGCATCCGGATCTCGTGCTTCTTGACGTCATGCTCCCGGGCATGGACGGCTGGAAGGTGCTTGAAACGCTCCGCAAATTCTCCGATGTACCCGTTATCATGCTGACCGCGCTCGGCAGGGTTGATGACAGGATACACGGCCTCGATCACGGAGCGGACGATTATATCGTGAAGCCCTTCGATTCAAAGGAGCTGATAGCAAGGGTGCGAGCCGTATTAAGACGCTCAAAGGGAAATGACGGCGGAGAGGGCAGGAAGCCGATAGAATTCGCCGATCTTTCGATAGACCTTGATAACGGCATGGTCAAAAAGAACGGGAATAAGGTCGATATGACCCCGAAGGAAACGGAGCTTCTTTATTACCTCGCCACGCATATGAACCATGTTGTTTCGAGGGGGGATATCCTCGATGCGGTATGGGGCCATGATTATTACGGCGACGGAAGAACGGTGGATGTGCATATCCGCCGCATACGCGAACGCCTCGGTGAGGACAATGCATGGAAGATAGTGAGCGTCTGGGGCGTTGGGTATCTGCTTGAGTATCAGGAATAGTGTTTAAGACCATTTTTTCGAAAATACTTGTCATAACGATAGCATTTACGCTTCTAATAATAACGCAGCTCGGGCTGTCCGCTGCGTACATAGTGCGTTCGCATTATATCAGCGATATAAAGCAGGAGCTGACCCGTGAAAGCAATTACATAAACGGTATCGTATGCACCGAATACCTCGATACGCGCAATTATTCCTCCGCAAAGGAAAAGCTTTTGACGGCTTCAAGGCAGTACGGAGCCGCTTTGCAGCTCATATTCCGCGACGACCCGGTAATGAATGCGGATATCATAGATCAGCAGTGCGCGGAGGTTTGGCGAATCGTGCCGCTTGCGGATGTCGGCGCATTTGCTGAAAATATATTGAAATCGAACGATATTTACGGGTATTATTTCGATATCTTTTCGGGTATTTCCGAAAACAGATCATTGACAGTATCGAGGCTTATTCAGTCCGGTGACGGCTTAGTTATAGGCGTAATGCTGATACACTATGATATGACGGGCATATATGCAACGCTGAAAACGCTTTATTTCGACATTTTTGCCGCTGTGCTGATTGCGCTCTTGATTGCAGGAACGATTGCATTTATAATAGCAGGAAGGATAACAAGGCCGATAGTTAAGATCAATGCTGCGGTCACCGAATTCGCAGGCGGAAATTATGATGCAAGAAGCAGCATTAAAAGCCGCGATGAGGTCGGAAAGCTCTCCGAGAGCTTCAATTCCATGGCGGATGTTATCGCCGATACCGAGAGGATGAGGCGTGATTTCGTAGCGAATGTATCGCATGAGCTGCGCTCGCCGCTCGCCGGAATACACGGCTTTCTCGAAGCCATGCACGATGGCGTGATACCCGAGGAGGAGTATCCGAAATACCTTTCGCTCCTGCTTGACGAATCCGATCATATGACTAAGATAGTCAATGATTTATTGGATATTTCAAGCATAGAGTCGGGCAATGCTTTGATGGATATGACGGATTTTGATCTGACCGAGCTGATTGGAAGCACGCTTCTCAGCTTTGAAAGAAGGATCACTGATAAGCACGCGGATGTCGATGTCGATTTCCCCGATGAAGGCGTGCTCGTTCACGGCGATACCGGAAGGATAGCAGAGGTGATAAGGAATCTTATTGATAATGCGGTGAGGTTCCTTCCCGATGAGGGCGGCAAGCTCGGATTGAAGATAGAGCTCACCGATCAGGGCAGAAAGGCCGTATCGACCGTCAGCAACAACGGCACCCCGATCGCAAAAGAGGATCTTCCTCATATCTTCGAACGCTTCTACAAGGGCGAAAAGGCGAGGACGAGGACTAAGCAAAGCGGAACCGGCCTCGGGCTTTCGATAGCAAGCCTGATAATCAGGGAGCATGGCGGCGAGATATGGGCGGAGAGCGATGAGAATTCCACACGCTTCAGCTTTACGCTGAATACGGCGCAGATAAACAGGAATAAACATTAAATATTATATCAGGAGAATGACTATGAACGAAAACAGTTCAACCCCGGAAAGAATAGATCCGGAGAGCTGGGACGAATGCCAGCGAGGTCTTGAGGAAAAATACCTCAGGAGTGACGACAAGGTCAGCACGAATCAGCAGTTAAAGGACGGAATCCTTCGCGAGGAGACCGTTATTATCCACAAGCACAAGAATTCCGCAGGCGTGCTCGTAATTACGGCTCTGGTGTTCCTTCTTATAGGCGCGCTCATAGCTTCGGGCATACTCTTTGCAAGGTTTGCGGATATCCCCGGTCTTGTTGCGGGCATTCAGGGGGAAAACCCGGATTACGGGCATACAAGGCCGCCTAAGGAAACGGAAGAGCCCTCGGGTGCGCCGACTGACTCCGATAACCCCGAGCTCACTCCGACCGCGCCTCCGCTCGTAACGCCAGAACCCGGCAATACGGATATAGGCGGTACGGGAGCAGTGCTGCCCCTTTCGGATATCTATTCGGCATGCGTCACGGGCGTGGTGCTCATCCGTAATTACGACAGCGACCGCATAAATGAATTCCACCTCCAGAGCGAGGGCTCGGGCTTCTTCATTTCGGCAGACGGCTATATCCTCACAAATGCACATGTCGTTGAGGACGCTGTATCGCTCACGGTTGAGCTTTATGACGGTACCGTAGCTGAAGCCTCTGTCATCGGAACCGATAAGACCAATGATGTTGCGGTCATCCGCACCAAGGACGGCAGCGGTTACAATGCGCTCACCATCGGCAATTCCGATAACCTGAAGGTTGGCGAATTCGTGCTTGCGATCGGGCATCCGACGGGCGAGGAGCTGAATTTTTCCGCAACCTTCGGAATTATCAGTGCGCTTGAGCGTACGGTGAGCATCGACAGCATTATGAATGAGTATATCCAGATTGATGCCGCTATAAATCCCGGCAACAGCGGCGGCCCCCTGTTCAACATGAACGGCGAGGTCATCGGCATCAATTCCGCGAAGATCACTACCGCAGGCTACGGTGATGATGATGAACTCATTGCGGCAGACGGCCTCGGTTTTGCTATCCCGATAAATAAGGCTATGCAGATTGCCGATTCCATCATTAAAAACGGCAATGCGGAAAGCCCCGGCATCGGCGTTACGGTCATAACTATCACGCCTGCAATGGCGGAGCAGTACGGTGTACACGAGGGCATCCTCGTCTACTGCGTCATAAAGGACGGCCCGGGCCATAAGGCAGGACTGTATGCTGACGATATAATCACCAAGGCTGACGGCGTGGTGCTTACGAGTACCGAGCAATTCATCACGATAATACGCTCGCATTCGGTCGGCGACAGCGTGGAGCTTGAATACATCCGCGCCGGCGAAACAAGGACCTGCACCATCATTATCGGAGATATCAACAGCATCGGCAGCGAAATTCTCGATAACGCATACGGCGGAGGAGATTTGGGGCTGAACTGATAGGCTAAATAACTAAAAGGCGGAGGACTGTTTTTTGCAGCCCTCCGTTTATTTTAGGAAGATATTTGCATGAAGAAGAATTTACTCGGCAGCCGTGCCGGAGGATGCCTCAATGAGCGCGTTCAGCAGCGTTTCAAGCTCATACAGCTTATCGGCGATAAGGGTAAAATTCTGATTGAGACAGTTTTCATTGGCTTTGACATCGGCTTCGTAGTCGATTTCGTTCATGTTTCCGCTGCGTCCGGTCGGCAGCGCAATATAATAAAGCGCCCGCATTTCCATAATACCACCTCCGTCAGACCGTGCGCATGCGCGAAGAAAACAGTATTTCAATGCCTCCTTCGAGCTCAAAGCTGCTGCCGCCGCTGTTTGAAAGCGTAAGGCTGAAGCAGCGGCCCTCATCGGAAAGCGGAAGCTCGACTACTTCACTTCGCGATTTCGGGAGCCGGTAGAAATAGTTTAGGGTGCGTTTTCCTATGCTTGCCGTAACCTTTACCGTTCCGCCGCTGCCGCGGAGCATGAGCGAACGCAGCGCCTTTATTTCTGCCTTGCTCCCGAGATCGGTGAGCGGCGTGCTCCAGTGAGCCTCTATGGGAACTCCGTCATAGCTCGTGCCCACGCCGAACCTGTAAATATAGCGGTTCGTATTCACAATCATAAGCTCGCCTGCGATATCCATTATCCATGTTATCGGGAAGCCGTCGTGCAGCATGTATTTATGCTCGGTAAGGTCGTAAACGACGAGCTTATCTACGCCGCTGCACTTCAGGCTGAAATACAGCTTATCCTTTATTATCACAAGATGCGAGGATGAGAGCTTTGCATCCTTCATGATATTGCGTATCATGCTGTGATCGGGGTTCGGACGAGCATTGACGCCGTTATAGTAGTAAAGCCCATCGGCGGTGAGAAAGAATACCGTATCGCCGTAGGAAGCTATGACCTTATGCTGGGTGCTCTGGTAATTGGTATCTATCTTCTCAATGGTGAAATTGGAGGGCCTGTCCCCGATGAGCCTGTAAACGCTGTGCTTTTTGAAGATGAGAAGCTGGTTTGAGGTTGCATGCAGGGCGATAATAGGGTCGCCGCCGACGGAGCCGACCTCCACATGCCCGCCCTCGACCGAGGGGGAGGCAGCAACGGGTCCCCAGTCCTCAAGGGTGCGTCCGCCGCCAGGCAGGACAGAATAATACAGCCTGTTCGGGTTTCTTCTATCGCCTGCGGAAAAGAGCCTGTTTCGGTACATCGCAAGGTACGAAACGGGAACATCGGAGCAGTGCTCCGCCGAACCGAAGCTCGTTACGGTCTCACCATCGAATTTGATGAGCTGATTCCTGCCGTCCGAGATGACAAGGTAATCGGTATCGCCTATCTTCAGCATCTCGGATTCGAAGTACAGCGTGTTTGCAGGGTTCACGATGGTGTGGATGAGGTTCCACTGACCGCCTGAATAGCAGTAGTAATTATCACCTGCCGCGACTACGGGCAGGCAGTCATCATTTGCGCTTCTGAAGCAGGTCATATAGCGAATTCGGTCACTTCCGGGAACGGGATCGGCAATGTATTTTTCGTACCCCTTTGCCACCGACAGCCTGCCGCCGTCGGTGGACATATTGACGGCATACGGGGAACAGGATGGGGAGATATTGTTCTCGTCCGAACTCTGATCAATGCCGAAAAAGCTTTGTATCTTATAGGTCTTGAGTGCCATTCAAATCACCTCAGTATCTGTTCTCAAATCGGTATGAGTCCGTGCCGCCGCGGTGCTTCCGAAGCCGGGCCTTGGCATTTTCAAACATCGAAAGATAGATATTTCCGCCCGACTGCGTGGTGACATCGCCGCCCATGCGCTCCCGTCCGACAAGATAGCTGACGATAAGCCCGTGAAGGCAGGGATCGAGTTCGCTTTCATCCGTACCCTTTACGAGCGGAGCGGGTACGCAGCGATAGGTGATCACCGCCGGGGCGCAGTAGGGAAGCAGAATGGAATTGCTCGTATCCCCGATGCTGAACGGCACGGAATGTCCCTGCTGCCTGACACGGGTCACTTTGATGCAGGAGCGCGGAAGCTGCGAAAGATCCGCAATACCTTCATTGACCGCAAGCTCATCCGTGCGGAAAAAGCCGGAAGCCGCGGCAAGCTCGTTCTGCGCTTCGTTGGCATAGCGCGTGAGCCTTTCACGGTAGTTCGCAAGGCCCGCGCTGTCCGTTGTGCGGTCGAGCTGGGCGAGAGCGGATGAAATAATATCGTTAAGAGTCATCCGGTTTCCTCCTTACAGCTTCATACCCTGAGCGGTCGTGAACGCGCTGAGCCGCTTCGCGCTGAGCCGTTTTTCCGCTTCCGAAGCGCGGATAAGATTTGCAATGCTCGCCGGCACCTCCACCGGTACTCCGCGCTCGATACGGTAATTAACTGAATTTATACAGCCCTCCCATGCTCTGTTGTCGGGGGTGGGCGATAGGGTAATGATCTCGGTTTTCATGTTATTTCCTTTCCTTCGGCACGGGATGTACCGCCCGAAATGAATCTTGATTATTGTAGAATTTGGGTGTAATATAGGGAAGTCCGTTCGGTATACGCGCGGACAGTTTATACGGAGATACCTTTTATGAAACGCAAAACCTTATTGGGCATCCTTGCGGTCGTGCTTGCCTCGATGTGCTATGGGATAACGCCCATCCTGTCAAACGCAGCCCTGAACGGCGGCCTTCCTGCGGATTTTGTTATCAGATTCTTCGGCGAGAACGCACTTCCGCTGATGCAGGCCAATGAAGCAAGAAAGCTCCCGAATGAGAGCGTTGTCGCATTCAGCATGGGGATAGCTTGCATTCTGTCACTCATCAACTGCCTGATCGCAAGAAAAAGCCCGAAGGTGCAGTTTAAGCAGGCATGGCAGCTCGTTGTGATGGGAGGAGGAGCGTTCGCGCTGACCTGCCTGCTCATTTCCTTTGCGTATAACTATATCCCTGCGGGCATGACGATAGTGCTGCATTTTACCTATCCGGTATTCGTGCTGCTCGCTTCGCTTCTTTTCTTCCGAGAAAAACCCACGGTAATGAAGATATGCTCGCTCTCTGCAGCACTCATCGGGATAGTGCTCATGAGCGAGGCAGGCTTCAAGGGCGATATAAAGCCAATCGGCATAGTCCTTGCCCTGCTCTCCGGCATGACATATGCGACCTACTTCCTTGCGGGCCGCAATGCCTCATACAGCAGCCTCGATACCCCCGTTTCCAATACCTATATCACGGGAGCTGCCTGCGTCGTCTGCCTCATAGTCGGGCTTATAACGGGAAGGCTGTGCCTGCCTTCGGATTGGTTCATGTGGCTGATACTCTTCTTTGAAGCACTGCTCGGTTATACCGTGGGCTTGCAGCTTCTTCTTATCGGCATCAAGCTCGTGGGCTCGACCACATCCTCAGCACTCAATACCCTTGAACCTGCCTTTGCAACGCTCACGAGCATGATAGTATTCGGTGAAACTTTGGGGCTTCTTAAGGGCATAGGCGTGGTGCTCGTGCTGCTCGCCGCAGTATTCAGCATAATTGCGGTCGGAAAGCACGAGAGCAGGCAGCCTGAAATGAAAGATAACTGATTTCAGACAGCATCCTCGGCCGAGCCTATATCCGCCGTCAGGTGCGCTTCGACGAATTCATGCACGCCGCTCATGGTGAGCTTGCCGCATTTGCCGTCTACGGTACCGCAGTAGTAGCCGAGTGCATTCAGCGCCGCCTGAAGATTGCGGATAGCCGCACCCTGGAGCATGGGCTTGGTGATGGCAAGTACGATCTGTTCATCATAGCAGTTCTCATCGTAGATGAGCTGACGGGTCACAAGTCCGCGGTGCGTCCACGGCCTTTCGCTGAGCTTTGTCACGACCACGCCGTAGCGGAGCCCTCGGGCTTCGACGACGAGGGGTTCACCTCCGAGAAAACCGCAGATCCAGCCGATATGGCTCATTCTTCCGTCGGGGTTGCGGTAGAAAACCGCTTCGCCGAGCCGGTAGCCGCGCTCTACATCGTCGATGCTGCCTTTTTCGGTGCACCATGCGCTGTAACAGTAATTGGAATTCACATCGGTGCCGAGATAATAATCGAGCAGACCCTGGCAGTCACAGACCTTGACATGCTTTGCTGCCCAATTTGTGGTTGCGATATCGTAGCTCGTGCGATTCCAACCCTTTTTCTTATAGAAGCTGTCAAATCTCCTATCAAGAAGCTCCTGAGTTACAACGACTCCGGTCGTACCGAACAGGTATTCCCAGGGCTCGGTGCCGCATTCTTCAATATCGAGAGGAAGCTCCGCACCGAGAGGGATGCTTTCGCGCTTTGCATGCGAGAGCGCGAAGCGGACAAAATCAATGGCGTTTTTCATCCATATTCTCCTTTCATAAAACTATACTGTGATTTCAGCGATCGCCGGAATAGAAGAGCTCCGCGATCAGCTGATGGTAGCCCTTCGCGCCGAGAGCGGATTTTGCGCTTTCGCGAAGGTTCTTCCAGAATTTCTTATTCGAAGTGAGGAAGCTGTTTCGCTCATCGGGTGTGAGCGCGAGCATGTATGCATAGTACTCATCATAGACCTGATTGAATTCGTCCTCATAATCGGTATTGCCGCCCTCCTGCTGGGAAGCAAGCTCGCTGCGATACCTGAGCTGCTCAATAGCATTTTGATGCTGCTTTTCAAGCTTTTCCATATCGAAATCATGGCTGAGCTGCAATTCCGCCAATTTCAGCTTCATTTCGTTCAGGGTCTTTTGGGCATTGTACATGTATTCAGCGATCTTGGAATCATAGTTTGATTCCAACTTGGCGACATCTCGGGCAATGGAATCGTATTCGCGCATTTTCATGCTTGAAAGATATGTCGAACCGCCCATTCCGCGTGAGTATGCATCGGCATCCAGCTCGGCGAGCGTATAATCACCGTAGCTTCTGCGATCCTCTATCGCCGCATCTACGGACGGCCTCAGGAATGCAGAGAGCTGCGAATACAGGCTGCTGAGGGAGGGAAGATCGAAGGAAATGCCGTACCTGTTCAGAGTTTCTATGAGGGATGCATAATTGCCGCCGTTCCCCGAACCGCCGCTGCCGTTTGAGGAAGGGGCTGAAGGCTCAGATGGTACCGACGGCACGGACGGCACCGCCGGGCCGCTTTCATCGCTGCCGCGCTCGAGAACGGGCCTGTTTGAAACGGACGAACTGCCTGCCATGCTTCCGTTACCGCCGCCTGGATTGTATGCCGCAGCCGAAAATGCATTTCCGCTTTGCGCTTTTCTGATAAGCGATGAGTTTTTATCCTCGATACTTCGCTTATAGCTTCGCTGTCTGTTTATAAAACCTGCTGCCATAGTATTCTCCTTTCCGGGATCGGGGCTTAATATTACCCCGATCCTTTTCGTTTGGTTCAGGAAACGGTATGCTCGATCCTGACGAGCCAGAGATCATTCAGAATGGCACAGGTATATGCTGTAACCTTTGCACCGATGGTGGCGCGCTGGTCAAGGGGGTCCGCAGTGCCGGAGCTGCCGTGGGGCTTGACAATGAGCTGAACGGCGCCCTTGCCTTCAACGTCGATAACGCCGTAGGCATCCTTGCCGAAGACGAGCGAGCAATGGACGTTTCTGCCGATACCGCTGCCATCCGCATCGGCGGAAGCAACATCGGGGGACCATACCACGGCACCTTCCGTAAGGCTTACGCTCTCTGTAAGGGTTACGGTTCGGGTGGCGGAATTGTAGGGATTGCTTGCTGCAAGGGTGTATTCATCAGAACCTATCATGATGGTGTTCCCGGGAGTGGAGAGATATTCGATCTCCTCCTGAGTGGGAGTATTTGCAAGCACGAAGGTCTTGGAGTTGGTAGTTGAAGCGCTTACGCTGTTGCGCACGCTCTGAGTGAAGATCTTGGCTTCGGTGCTCTCAACGAATACGACGCCGAAGAGCCTTCCGATTTCACCGCTGTAAATGGCCTCGGAGTTGCCGTAGGTGGAAACATTCCTCCACATCTCATCGTTCTGGAGGTCATAGGTCGCCTCGGGGGAACAGATACAGATGTAATGGGGCTTTCTGCCGTCCTCGCAGAAGGGGCGCGCCTTGTTCTTTTTGAGGGTACGGACTGCCTTCCTGATTTCCTCGGTGGTGAGCTTGTCCGAAGAGGTGAGCGCGGCTCTTGATGCTTTGCCGCCGGCGTACTGAACATTGCTGCCGCTGCACATGGCGTCACGGGTTACCCATTCGACAACCGTACCGAGCTGTTCGCCGAGAAGCTCTGCGGAATCGTTGATAACGGCATCGTATGCGGTGAGATCGAGCAGATCGCTGACCTCGACATATGCGCCGTACTGCTTGACCTCCGCTTCAACTTCGGTCTGGGAGAGGGTCTGACCGTCGGGAGTAATGCCTTCGGTAAGACCTGTCATAGCGACTTTGGGGTCAAAGAGATTCCAGCGGCGGAAGTTGACGTACTTGCCGTTGTTGCGGGGGATGGGTCTTTTCTGGCCGAACTGTGCATGAACAAATCTTGTCTTTGCGCTCTCGAGGAGCTGGCGGTCATAGTATTTTGAGGGGAACTTTGTATTTCCCGTGGTATTGATGGTGGTATTGATATTGGTATTAGGCATATTTCTTTCCTTTCTTTATCATTTGGTGTTTATATCCTGACTCTGCGTCCGTCCATATTGGCTTTTTGCAGCTGCTTGCGCAGCTTCATGAATTCCTCACGGCTCATTTCGGAGTAGTCCGTCTCCTGCGCTTTTCCGATGCTTCCGCGCATCGGCATGGGAAGACGATCGGAATTTGCCGCAGGCTCGGTCGAAATTTGACCCCTGTCGAGAGAATAATTCTCCTTTTCGGAGATATTGCCGTTTTCTGCATCCGAATCCATACCGTCAAGCAGTGCGATGACGACTGCGATGGGGTTTATGCCCTCGGGCATGCCGATGCGGTCAAGCATCTCGCGCCCGAGCAGCATGGCCGCCTGCTCGTAATCGTTCTCGTAGGCCTCTTTTGTTCCTTTATTCTCGTCGGACTGCTCGGAATCAAATTCGCTGTCAGCGGCATCAGTGCTTATACCGATAGGTGCGGCATTCATTGCGGTGCATTCCGCTTCTGCTGAATTTTTACCGGTATTACGGGTTTTTTCTTCATTCTGCTCATTCTTTGGCATCTTTGTTTTGCGGTTATTTTTCATCTGATATGACCGGAAAACCGGCGTCCTTTCTCCCCGGGTATTACTGCCGCCCGGGGTCGGCAGATTTTATTTACTCCCTTAGCTCGTATCGAGAACTCCCCAAGATGAAGAAAAACTTTCCCAAATCCGATTTCATTGGGAAAGCTCTTTTCGATCAGCTCCGATATGCTTTGGAGTACGACGGAAAGAGCGGTGGCCGACGCAATTTCCATCTGCAAATATTATAACACAGTTGATACCATAAAATCAATAGTTAAGAGAAAATAATTTTAGTATATCTCTTAATAAGAGATTATTTGCCGTGAACAACCGCTGTAAATTGTAAGCATGGGGATAAGTATGCAGCAAAAAACGCGATGCCCAATATGAGCATCGCGCTAAAATAAAAGATATTCGGTTTTTAATCGGACATATTGCTGCTGCGCCTGTCCATAGCGCGCTTTGCGTCTCGCTCCGCAATATCGTGGCGCTTATCATAGAGCTTTTTGCCCTTCGCAACGGCAAGCTCCAGCTTCACCTTGCCGTCCTTCAGGTACAGCTTGGTCGGGATAAGGCTATAGCCGTCAGCCTGCGAGAGAGCACCCAGTTTCCGAATCTCACGCTTGTGAAGAAGCAGCTTTCTTTCGCGAAACGGGTCACGATTGAAGATATTGCCCTTTTCATAGGGGCTTACATGCATGCCGACGACGAAGATCTCTCCGTCCTTAACCTTGGCATAGGAGTCCTTGATATTGACTTTACCCATACGAATACTCTTCACCTCGGTACCGATAAGAGCGATACCGCACTCATAGGTATCTTCGATGAAGTATTCATGCCTTGCCTTTCGATTTTCACTGAGGAGCTTGACTCCCGTCTTTATCGGCATATTGCAATAGAGCTGAATAAGTATTCGGTCAGCTGATTAACCGATGATAAGAAGCGCCAAAGCGAGAACGCCGAGGATGATTGCGAAGATAACGGTGAGCTTCTGAAGCTTGGCTTCCTTGCTGGCCTTGCGGCTGCGGCTCTGGCCGAAAGCGGTGGTATCATTACCGAAAGCACTGCCGAGACCGGAGCTCTTTGCATCCTGGCAGAGTACTACAACAACAAGCAGGACGGCAACAACGAGCATAACGATGTTGATGATCATACTAAGAGTTTCCATAAAATAAAATCCTTTCCGTGCGCAGGACAGCTCATTATGACTCCGTTTCGGGGTAGGATCCGTCCTGATAATTTAACTGCATTTGTCATTATAACATTATTTGCTACGGCATGCAAGCGAAAATTACAAGAAAAATAAGTATATGATTGAGCTTTTTTCAAAAAACATCCGCTCGGCGGCAGCCGGGCGGATACGCATCATAATCAATACCGATTACTGTATTTCACCGATAAGAGCTCATTCATGCTTTTTCCTTACGATAACAATGACGACGAGGATCAGCGCAGCGGCGATGACGATAACACCGATGATATATTTATTCTGATCACCGGTCGAAGGGACATCATCGGAATAGGAAAGAGCAGCATCCTCATCAATATCATCTTCGCCGGGCTCGGTAACAATCTTATGCGAAGAGTCGGCTTCATTCTCATCCGAAATGACGGCAACCGAATCGCTCTTAGGAGCACTGTCACGAACGGAGCCCTCATCGGCCGCAGCATGCACGCTGGCAAATGAAAGCATAATGATAACTGCTAAAATAACGGAAATAAACTTCTTCATTCGTCCATCCTCCTTAATAGATTTCCAAGAATGCATCACAGTTCAATACACAGTTATTATACCATTAACATGCTTTTTTTGCAATGCCGAGAGCACGGATTATCATATATAATTATTTCCGTCTTCGGAGAAGCTCATGAGTATTTCAATGACCGATTTTGATTCATTGAACATTTCCTCGGGGGCTTTGTGCCTGCGCTTTATGACGAGCGTGGTGTTTTCGCCTGCGAGGAAGGAGGCGCCTTCAAGCTTCGTGAGGTTTGAAAAGAGCTTGCCGACATCAATATTGGTGCTGCTGCCGAATACGAAACGGGCTTCGTCCTGCTTGACAGTGACGGAAAGAATACCGATTGAAGCGGCGCGCGCCTTCATCAGCGAAATATCCATTAGATTCTGTACGGGCTTAGGAATATCGCCGAAGCGGTCGATGAATTCATCCTGCACATCGCGCAGAGAATCGAGGTCGGAGATAGCTGCGATACGGCGGTACATCTGCATGCGCGATTCCGCACGGGTGATATAGGTTTTCGGGATGAAGGCGTCGATGGGGACCTCCATAACGGTATCTATTTCGGGCTTAACCTCCTCGCCCCGTGCCTCCTTGACAGCAGCATTTATGAGCTTGCAGTACATCTCATAGCCGACAGCGGCCATATGCCCATGCTGTTCAGCGCCGAGAACATCGCCTGCGCCGCGTATCTCAAGATCGCGCATCGCAATGCGGAAGCCTGCGCCGAACTGGGTAAATTCCTTTATTGCGCTTAACCTTTTATCGGCAACCTCGGTGAGCACCTTGTTGGCTGCAAAGGTGAAATACGCATAACCGAGCCGTGCGCCGCGCCCGACCCTGCCGCGAAGCTGGTATAGCTGTGCAAGGCCGAAGTTATCCGCATCATAGACGATTAGGGTGTTCGCATTCTGTATGTCGAGGCCGCTCTCGATGATGGTACTGCATATAAGGACGTCGAATTTGCCTTCGAGGAAGTCAAGCATGGTATTCTCAAGCTGGTGCTCGCTCATCTGGCCGTGGGCATAGCGTATGCTTGCTTCTGGCACGAGAGCGGCGAGCCTTTCTTCGAAGATATCCATGGTTTTGACATTGTTATAGACGAAATAGACCTGTCCGCCGCGGGCGATCTCCTTGAGTATCGCCTCACGGATGAGAGCGTCGGAATATTCGGTTACATAGGTCTGCACCGGATAACGCGCTTCGGGCGGAGTATCTATAACGCTCATATCCCGAATGCCGCTCATGCTCATATGGAGCGTGCGAGGTATGGGCGTGGCGGAGAGCGTCAGCACATCGACACTGCGTTTCAGCTCCTTGATCTGCTCCTTATGGTTCACTCCGAAACGCTGTTCCTCATCAATGATTAGAAGCCCGAGGTCGTGGAATGCGACATCCTTCGCAAGCAGGCTGTGAGTACCGACGATGACATCTATATCGCCTTTTTTCAGTTCATCCTTGATCTTTTTGCGTTCAGCAGGGGTCTTGAAGCGTGAGAGTATCTCCACGCGGACGGGAAAACCGGAGAAACGCGAGGTAAGGGTATTGTAATGCTGCTGTGCAAGGATCGTGGTCGGAACGAGAAAGGCGCATTGCTTGCCGTCCATTGCACATTTGAACGCAGCTCGGAGCGCGACCTCGGTCTTGCCGTAGCCGACATCGCCGCAAAGAAGGCGGTCCATGATTCTGTCGGATTCCATGTCGCGCTTTATCTCCTCGATGCTCGTCAGCTGATCGGGGGTCTCTTGGTAGGGGAAGCTCAGTTCAAGCCTCTGCTGCCAATCGGTATCAGGGGAAAAGGCATAGCCCCGAATGCGGCTGCGTTCTCCGTAGAGCTTCACAAGGTCGAAGGCAAGCTGCTTAACGCTCTCACGGGTGCGGTTGACGGTCTTTTGCCATTCGGTCGAGCCGAGCTTGGAGAGCTTCAGCTTTTCCTCGTCACCGCCGATGTATTTCTGTACCCTGTCGAGCTGGTCGGTCGGGATATAGATTTTGTCGCCGCCCTGATAGAGAAGCTCGATATAATCCTTGGTTGTGCCGAGCGTGGTGAGGGTCTTAACCCCGGTGAACCTGCCGATACCGTGCACCTCATGGACGACGGCATCCCCGGGCTTCAGTTCCATAAGCTCAAGCTGCGGCTTTTTCTTTGACTTTGCCCTGGGCTTAGCGCGGTATTCAGTGCCGAAAAGCTCGTGCTCGGATACGACTGCGAGCCGGAGCTCGGGGTACTCAAAGCCCATCGGCAGGCTTTCGCCGATGACAGCGACCTCACGGGGGACGATTTCGCGCTCAAGCTTCGGTATCACCGGGGCTTCGATATTGAGCTCGGCAAGCATCTCATAGAGCCTTTCGGCATGCTCGCCGGCATACATAAGCACGGAATAACCCTTTTGCTTCCATAAAGCAATATCGTCTCGCAGGGCTTCATCCATGCTCGATATGCCTAACAGGTATTTGGGTATCTGCCTCGATTCAATCTTGACGGTCGCTTTCGGCCTTATGAGCGGATAGCTCCTTGTGAGCGCAAAGAGCATGGCGGTACGGGGGGTATCGAGCCTTGCGAAGGTGTAGCTTGTCGTATGTATGAGCCCTGCCTGCATTTCGTGCCCTTCACCGGAGCGCAGCACATCGGAAAGCTCATCCATGAATCGCGAATAGGTGAATTTGGCGCTTTCCTCGACCCTTGAAGGCTCTTCCATTATGATAACGGCATCCTTGGGAAGGTAGTCGATAAGCGAGATCTCCTCACGGCAGAAGATGGATACGAGCGAAAGCGCATTATTCGGCGTACCGCCGGAGCGGAGAGTTTCAACTTCAAGCTCGTACTTCGGTTTGCTGCGGAGAGCGGAAATACCCCTCTGACGCATCTCACGCGTCAGCGGTATTTCGGTCGCAGGGGGTACGGCAACGGAAGAAATATTCTCTATTGAACGCTGTGAAACGGGGTCGAATTCGCGCATCGTGTCCACATCGTCATCGAAAAACTCGATGCGGACGGGATTTATTGCGGTGATGGGGAAGATGTCGATACAGCCGCCTCGCAGGCAGACCTGTCCGCGGCCCTCGCAGACCTCGACGCGCTCATAGCCTGCGTCGATAAAACGCTTTAGAAGCGAAGCAGGCGCGATTGTCATGCCGATGCGCACCGAGCAGCAGAATTCCGTGATGACCTCCGGCATGACCATGCGCTGCATCAGCGCATCTATGGGCGCAACTATGATACAGGGTTCGCCGGAAACGAGCTTTGCTATGACCTTCATGCGCCGCGCCGTCAGGTCCTGCGACTGCACATAGGTGTGTGCGTTCAACGGAACCTCACGGGCAGGGAAGTAAAGCGCGGAGGGATGATAAACGGAGATAGCCTCATAGCAGCGGACTGCGGATTGTGCGCTCGGGGCAATATATAGCATTGTGCCGCCGAGCGAAGCATGAAGCGCGCAGGAAATATGCGTCCTCTCGGATTCGCCGAGCCCAAAGACGCTTACGGGGCCTTCGGATGAAGCAAGGCTGTCCTTGAGCCTGACATAATCCTCGGAGCCCGAAAGTATTGAATAGAGCGGTTCGTATTCTGTCATTAGGATATTTCAACCGTAAATACTGCTGAAAGCTCGGGAGCGGCAAAATCGAATTCACCGTCGTTCATGATAACGGCTTTTTGCGTTTTCGTGAGAAAAACAACGGCAAATTCATTCCTGCCAAGCGAAAAATGCAGGGCTGTGCCTTCGCTTGCAAACTCCGCTTTCCCATCGGCACGGCCCTTCCTGAGCATGAGATTGAGATCCCTTGCACAGCCGACGCAATGCGTATCCGCTCCGCCGTCAAAGGAATAAACGGTTTTAAGAGGCAGGATGCACACGGCTTTTCCGCTGCAAACGTCTGTTAGGGACATGCTGCCCTCAAGCGAAGCGATAATGCGGTTGTAATCGGGTAGCAGCGTGAAATCGGATTCCGGCTTTTCCACCCTTGCCGTGCTGATTCTGAAAAGAAAATCGCGGTCCTTATAGCTTGCGCCCTCGGGCATGATGAAAATTTCGGTCGTGGTGCCGCCGCTCCAATATGAGGTATTCATATCCTTAAGCTCAATGGTTTTTATCATCTTTTTCTCCGTCCACAGACCCGAACAGCCCATGAAGCAGGGCTCCATGGGTGTCGAATCACTTTATTACAATACTATTATAGTCCAATCGGAAAAATAATACAAGCAGGATAATAGAAACGAGGCAAGCTTTTTAAGGAAAAAGCTCGGCTTGCGCCGAGCTTTTCGGATAATGCGTTATTGTATCAGACGGGCTGACTCTGCTGCACCCTTGTCAGGATAATGGGGCAGATATCGTCGCTTTCGGTGAAGCTGCCGAACGGGGTGGAGCCGTGAAGCTCGGTAACGGTAATGGTATCGCCCGAAAGACTGATTACGGCATAGTTGATGGAATTGGAAGCAATACTGCCCTCTTCAATCCAGAGCTTATTGCCCTCCATCTTATATTTCATGCCGATTTCCAAATCATCGGGATCAAATCCGCCCATAATAACGATATCTTCAAGAGGCATATTGCTTATAATATAGTCCACATATTCGCTCATGGTCATGTCCATATCGGCAAGGGCCGCATCAACACTCTCCCTGTCAGAAAAGCCATAGGATGGGTCTGAAAGCAGCAGGGAATACATATACTCGCAGAACGGCTCCATGTAAATGTCAAACAGAGCGAAATAAACCGTTGACATGGAATCCAAATCATAGGATAATTTGCAGGTATTGTCATCAAAAAATTCAAGATAACAGAGCAGCTCGGCATCGTCGGGCTCCGCGGTGTAAATGGAATCGCAGCCGAGACCCTCTGCAAATGCTTCGCTGGCTTCAGCGAACCATTCAAGCTCAAATTCCCATTTCCCCAAAAGCTCAGCCGCAGGATCCGGCGTGGGTTCCGGCGTGGGTTCCTCCGTGGGCTCCGGCGTGGGTTTTTCCGTGGGAGCTTCCGTGGGTTCGGATGTGGGCGCCTCAGTGGGCTTATTCCCGGTATCTCCGCATGCTAAAACGGAAAGAAGCATTGCTGCTATGAGCAGGAGTGAAGCGAATTTAACAAACTTTTTCATCAAACTACCCTCTTTATATAAAAAATGTCGATTATTGCGGTTACTGTAACATTTTGACAATGACTTGTCAAGCCGGAACTAACATATATTACTGCTGCCGGCTTCAGCCCGATAATGAATTGACGGGAGGAGCTGTTGAAATAATGCCTATGCCGTGCTAAAATGCAATGAAAACAAAATGGGAGGAACCGATATGAAACGAATTATTGCTTTTATGCTAATATCTTTTTTCTGCTTCGCGCTCTTCGGCTGTGCAGGCGGGGGAAAGGATACCGACCCAACCGAAGCTCCGGGGGATAATTCGCATAAGATAACGCCGGAGCCCGAGGTCACGGCTGCTCCGACGGACGGTATCATTCCTACTCCGTTCCCTATCGGAGGAAGCAATCCTATCGGCGGCATCGTGTTCGACCGCAGTCCGTTTGAAGCTTACGGTGAGCTTGAATCTGTGAGCGAAAGCGCTGATGAAAGCAAAACTCATTTTTTGAATTCGTATTCGTCCGATTCCGGCATGCTAACCGTTATCACCTATGAAAAGGTCTGCGATATGAACCCGGCGCAGGAGGATGAGCTTGCCTATGCAATCCGCTGTGCAGCCGAGGCGGCCGAGATGACGGGCAGCTATATGAGTGCTTCCGATATGTTATTTGAGGATGCCATGCCCCCGGCGAGCCATCCGGACGCTTACTGCATCATCGTAACATTCGGCAGCGGTACGGCTGAGGACGCCGTCGAATGGAGAATAATGGTAATGCTTTCAGACGGCTTTTCGTATGCGCTTGCGCTCGGCTTCGGAGCGAATACGAGCATTCAGGATGCGGAGGGATTTGCCGATAAAGTGTTCAGTTCCTTCGATGTCGCATATCCGCAGTTCTGAGAAAGAAAAAACCTAATAAACATATATAAAGAAGCTGCACCAAGCTGAGATGCTCGATGCAGCTTTCGGATTATTCCGATCAGTCAGCATAGGGAATGGTGAAGTACTCGTGCTGATACCTGCCGTTAATGACGGGGATGCAGATTTCTTCATCCAACTCAAAATCAAGGCGTGCGAGGCTGCCGTCCCCCAGTACAAGAAGCACATAGCTCGCGGCGTCGGTCGCATAGGCATATACGGTCTCGCCGACCTCAAGAGTACGGGTGATGCAGAAAGTTTCGCTCTCCTCATCGTAGACAAGAACATCTATGCTGTCGATGACCTCGCAGTCGAGGTGTCCGACGAGCTCGTATTCATCGGGCAGCACGGTAATGCCGCTATCGCCGATAACGGCGGAGGCGCAATATGAGTTGGTACCCATGATGTCGGTGCGGATGAGAACGCTCATGACGCCGTCTTCATAGCTCTGAAAACAGCACCATTCGTTCAGACTCTCGACCTTGCCGCCGTTCGCGCGGAGAACGTCGATGCAGGAATCGTCGCTGTCAAAGGTTGTGGCGATAACGACCTCAAGCCTGCCGTCCTCGGGGTTGCTGTCAACGAGAAGAACCTTCGCAAAGTAGGAAATAGCGCTCTCATAGACATAGGGATTCTCGCTGTCACAGCCGAGAGTTACGGTAACGTACACTGTGAAATCACCGCTTTCGGGCTCGGTTTCGCTTGTAACGAGTATGGTATCGGTGATTCCGTCGCCGTCGAAATCAATTTCAAGGGGAGAATCATAACCGAGTTCATAACCGGTATGCGCTGCCTGCGCAAAAAGCTCCGCCGTCGGGTCGGTATCGGGCTCATCGGTAGGTGCTTCGGTGGGCTCGTCATCTGGTTCATTCGTGGGCTCATCGGTAGGCGCTTCGCTGGGCTTCGGGGTCTCGTTCACATCATTGCCCTTGCATGCGGTGAGCGCAAAAGCACAGGTGAAAACAAGACAAAGCATAAGAATGTATGCGGTTATTTTTTTCATATCTAAACTTATCTCCTTTACGGATATTTTGGCTTTCATCTCAAAAGCCGGCGTATTATAACATCGGCTTTCGATATTGTCAATAAGTCCGTATCGGTTTTTGCATTATTTGCGCCAAATAAGGCAGATTTGTTAATATACAAAAATTTAATTGCTTTTTATAGGCTTCTACATTATAATACGCAGGTAAATAGATTTTCAAAGGGCTTTTTGCAAATGAAAAAACTGTTGCATTCCCTTCTTTTGCTGCTTGCTGCGGTAATCTGGGGCGTGACATTCGTTGCGCAGAGCGATGCAATGGCGCTTATTGAGCCGTTCACCTTCAATTTTATAAGATTTGCGATTGGCAGCATAGTGCTGCTGCCGTTCGTATTTATCGACGCCGGAAAACGGAAAAGGGAAAGAGCTCAAATATCCGAGCAGCCGCAGAAGAAGTCCGGACTGCTTTCAGCAAGCCTTCTTTGCGGTACAATGCTGTTCGCGGCTTCGAGCTTTCAGCAGCACGGCATCGCGCTCGGGGATTCTGTTGGCAAAGCCGGCTTTATCACCTCGCTCTACATAATCCTTGTACCCATGATAGGTATGCTTTTCAAGCAGAAGGCAAGCCCGACCGTCTGGGTCGCCGCAATTATTTCGCTCGCCGGGCTTTACTTTCTCTGTGTGAAAAAGGAAGCCGCGTTTGAAGTATCGGATCTGCTGTACCTCGCATGTGCGGTTTTCTTTGCAATACATATAATCCTCATTGCGAAATTCGCCCCGGATATCAGCGGTACGACCCTAAGCGCAGCGCAGTTTGCGGTCGCCTCCGCCCTCAGCGGCATCTGTATGCTCATCTTTGAGAAGCCGAATATCAATAATATTCTCGGCGCGTACTCCTCGCTTCTGTATGCCGGCGTGCTGGCATGCGGCGTTGCGTATACGCTCCAGATTGTGGGGCAGAAGCATCTCAACCCTACGGCGGCTTCGCTCATCATGAGCCTTGAGTCGGTCGTAAGCGCTTTGGCCGGAATGATAATATTAAAGCAGATGCTGTCCGCCCGTGAGGTTTGCGGCTGTATAATCATGTTTACCGCCTGCATCCTCGCGCAGCTTCCGGCAAAGAAACAAAAATCGGCAGGATAATTAAATATTTTGCGGACGGTTGCCAATAAAAGTTTTGCAGAGTATAATACAATGTGTGAATTAACTTCGCACTATCAATAGAAGGTGCTTTATGAACGATATTTTTAAAGCTAACGATAGAATACACTTTATCGGTATCGGCGGCTGCTCGATGAACGGGCTTGCGCAGATATTGAGGAGCAAGGGCTGCATTGTCGAGGGCTCGGATAAGACCACCTCGCCGTTTACGGAAAGACTGAATGAGATCGGGATACCCGTAATGATAGGTCAGAGCAAAGACAATGTTCATGACTGCGATTATGTCGTGTATTCCGCAGCGATAAAGGAGGATAACCCCGAGCGCATGCGCGCGAGGGAGCTTGGCATACCCGAGATCGAGCGCAGCGTTGCTCTCGGCATGATAAGCAGGGATTATAAAGAGGTCATCGGCATTGCAGGCTGCCACGGCAAGACGACGATAACAAGTATGCTCGCGCTGATAAGCGAGTTCGGAGGCCTTGATGCGACGGTGCATGTCGGCGGCATGGTAGATTTCCTGCACGGCGGAGTACGCATCGGCTCGCATGACCTTTTCATTACCGAAGCATGTGAGTATGTGGAGAGCTTTCTGACGCTGCACCCCACGGTCGTGCTTATAAACAATATTGATAACGACCACCTTGATTATTTTAAAACCTTTGATAATATCGTAAATGCGTTCAGGAAATTCCTTGAGCGTATGCCGGAGAACGGTCTTTTCATCGCCTGCTCGGATGATGAAAATGTCCGTAAGCTCGCAAAGGAATTCGGCGGCAATACCATTACCTACGGCCTTGAAACGGGCTATGGCCCCGATTACTATCCCGAGAATATTGAATATGATGCTCTCGGCTGTGCGAGCTTTGATCTCATGCACTGCGGAGAGGCTGTGGGCAGGATCAGCCTTCACGTTCCCGGAAGGCACAATATGCTCAATGCAGTTGCCGCTTCTGCGACCGCTCTT
This sequence comes from Clostridiales bacterium, assembly GCA_004556165.1. Classification (GTDB taxonomy): domain Bacteria; phylum Bacillota; class Clostridia; order Christensenellales; family CAG-138; genus PeH17. The sequence goes on from SFIR01000014.1 coordinate 35,171, forward strand.
GCGCACGGAGCGAAGTTCAAAAACATCGCTTCCGCGCTCGCAACCTTCCGCTCGGTGCAGCGCAGGTTTGAATTCTACGGCGAGAAGGACGGAGTGAAGGTTTTCCATGACTATGCGCACCATCCTGCCGAGATACGCGCCGCAATCGACTGTGGCATGAGGACACCGCATAATAAGCTCGTTGTTGTCTTCCAGTGCAACAGCTATACCCGTGCGCGCACCCTGTTTACGGAGCATGTTGACTGCTTCCGCGGAGCCGATCTCGTGCTCGTTCCCGATATCTACCCCGGAAGGGAAACGGATGACGGCAGCGTTCATGCACGCGATATGGTTGCAGGCATAAATAAAGAAACGAATAATGCGCGCTATATCCCGACCTTTGAAGCTATCGCGGCTTTTCTCAGAGAAGAAGCAAAGCCGGGCGACATCATTCTGACGCTCGGCAGCGGTGATGTATATAAGAAGACGAAGCTGTTCCTGGCTTGATTCGGAAGAAAAAGGCGTTGAAGAGCCCTCCGCTATGACAGGGTATTTGTAAAAAGTAAAATATTCAAGCCCGAAAAGCCGAAATCCGAATACAAAAATGAAAGCCCGAAGATTTCCGAAATCGTCGGGCTCCTTTCATGCGGACGGTAGATTTTTTGAATTTTTTGGGATATAATTTGATTTGTGAAATGAGCGGATGGATAGGAATTTGCGGAGGTGAAAAAACGGATAACCGGCATGATGTTAAAATGCAGGAGGATATAGTTTCTTTGATGTCCGTCTTTTGCTTCAATACAATTCATGAACCATCGGATATGTATATTGTGGCCAGTGCCATAAGATGGCGTATTGTGGAAAAAAGCAAATTCCGATTTATCGAATTATGGAGATGATAATTATATGTTAAGATGGAGTGGAATAAGGAAGAAACTTGAAAGTGAGTATTTGGCAGATAGCTTAAAGGGTCATATTCAGTACTTCGCGACAAGCTACAGCAAATGTCCGGATCATGAAGGAAGGGCAGCTATTCTACTTGATGGAAAAGAAATAATATCCGGCGGATATTACAACAACTGGGCAAAAGCATCCCTGTTTCCAAAAGATGAAAAATATCAAAAGCGGATGCAGGAAGAGATGGCATTCATGGATGATGTGGCTGTTCGGTTGGGAGTTTTTGACCAACGCTGCTTTTATGAAGCGTTTAATATCTTTGATAACCAGAGCATTGAGCTGAGCTTGGAAAGCGATAACATGTTAGTGCGAATAATGGCGGTATTGGACCGCCGTGTAGGCAAAAGGCGTCTTATAAGTATGAAAGAAACAATAGAAGATGAGGCACCCTCATTTCAGGAGTTTTTTGCCATAAGAGCCGAGGCGGAAGGGATATGAACGCTCACGGTTTGAAGAAGGAAATTGCTTTACGGAGAATCTGCGTTCCTGCGCTGCGTCAGGGTGGCTCTCCCTTGTATCTTTTAAGCTGCTATCCCAAATTTTTCGCCATCGCTTGAAGACAGGATATGAACGAATCCTCCACCGGAGCGTTTTGTGCTCCCGGCTTCGAGTCCTCTCATTTACATACCAAACCCCAAAAGCACCATAAAGGCGCCTTTGGGGTTTGGTGCCGGTGGTGGGACTCTCCGCTCAAGCCGCCGTTTGCTTGCACTTCGTGCAGCG
>SFIR01000037.1 GCA_004556165.1 Clostridiales bacterium
ATCTCACTGTATTAAGCAAAACTCCTCACTCAAATAAGCATATTTCGCGTAGGGAAAGAGGCTGTTGCCTGCAATTAACTTGCATTTGCAACAGCCCCTCTTAATGTCCGAAATATTCGTTAGTCCTTATATTAACAGTGGACAAGTGCAGTATTTTGTGTTAGAATAAAAATGTATAAAAATGCATACACATTCCCTCGGTCAGCATCGTAAAGCACAGAGATGTTTTCCGTGAAGGAATGTCCGGAGAATCACAGATGAAACGAAACAGACGGAAATGGCTTATTATATCGCTTTCGCTGCTGATGATAACAGCGGTGGTATTCTTTCTGTACCTGCTGTACGATAGGGTGAACAGCAGGGATATTCCGCCCGTGATAAGCCTTGCTTCGGATGAACTGCATGTGAGCGTGAATGCGACGGATGAAGATCTGCTCGTAGGCGTTTCCGCAATGGACGCGGAGGACGGCGATCTCAGCAGCCGTGTGATCGTCGAAAGCGTATCAAGGTTCATTGATACGGGCAAGAGCATAATAACCTATGCCGTGATCGATTCACATAACAATGTCGTGACCGCTACGCGAACGCTCTACTATACGGACTATGTTTCGCCTCGCTTCGTCCTCACCGGAGACCTGGAATTCAGCTATACATCAATAATTCGACCGCTCGACTACATCAAGGCATACGACTGCATAGACGGGGATATTACCGGAAAAATCAGCATGACCCTTCTTGATGAGAATGATTATATCACCTCGATAGGAAGGCATAATGTCGAATTCAGGGTCACTAACAGCCTCGGGGATGTCGCTTCGCTGAGGACCGAGATCGTTGTGAGCGACAGGACGTATACCGAACAGCGCATGATGCCGGATATAGAGCTTTCGACCTATCTTGTCTATATATCCCGAGGCGAGCTTGTGAATCCGAAGGACTATGTAACGAGCGTCACTCTTCAGGGCAGGGAATACACGCCGGAAGAGTATGGGCTGGAGAATATCGGAGTGGACTTCGGTGATTTCGATTCATCAACAGCGGGACTGTACAGGATTACGGTCTATTCCGTATTTCAGGATGCCTATGAGGGGACGACATCAATGCTCGTGATTGTGCTGCCGGACGATGAATAAAGCGAATTAGTATTTGGAGAAGTTAATGCCGAAATTTACACCTAACAACAAAACGGGAAGTACCGGGAAAAGGGTATCGTTCGATGCCGAAACGGCAATATTCGATCTTGTCAGAAACTGGTGGCTGATACTGATCGGTGCTTTGATCGCTGCGATGATTTCGTATGTGGTCGTTACCGAGACCTATGAAGAGAAGTACACTTCAAGCGCGACCTTTGTCGTTACGACCAAAGGCACGGTTTCAAGTACCGTTTTTTCAAACCTGAATACTGCGAGCAATCTTGCAGAGTCATTCAAGTATATCCTTGACAGCGATGTACTGATGGAAAAGGTTTGCGAAAGTCTGAATATAGATTCGTTCTCGGGGACTGTGACATCGACGCTGCTTCCGAATACAAACATTCTTTCGCTGCAAGTAACATCGTCATCTCCGGAGCTGACATTCCGAGTAATCAATGCAATAATCGAGAACCACCATATCGTTTCCGATACCGTGATCGCAAGCGCCAATATGGACCTTTTGCAAAACCCGACCGTACCGCGTGCTGCGGCTTACGGTATGAACAGGAACGCAAAGATAAAAAAGTATTCGCTCCTCACCGCACTTGGCATAGCCGTTATGATAGTTGCATTTTCCTGCATCAACGATAGAGTAAAGAACGAGCAGGATCTCACGAACAGGATAGACTGTGATAAGCTTGCAGCCTTTGAACACGAAAAAACAAAGCGCACACTTCGTTCCGTTGTCAAGCACGGCAAAAAGAATCTTCTCGTCAATTCTCCGACGACGAGCTTCGGGTACTGCGAGACCTTCCGCCTGTTCAAGACAAAGGTCGAGTACCTGATGAAAAAGGGAAATCACAAGGTGCTGATGGTAAGCAGCGTTCTGGATGATGAGGGCAAAACAACGATTGCTGCAAACCTTGCGCTTATGCTCGCAATGAGCGGAAGCAAGGTTCTGCTGCTGGAAGGCGATCTCCTCGATCCCTGCCTTGAAAAGAGACTCGGCGTAAAGATACCTGTCGAATATGATTTCTGTGAATATCTCCTTGAACCGAAGCCGATACCGACCCTTCCGAAGCTTGAAGGCGTTGATAATCTCAGCCTTCTCATCTGCAGAAATCTGAATCCCAATTCATCCGAGGCGATAACCTCGCTGAGTATGCAGGTATTTATGACGGAGGCAAGGGAGTATTTTGACTATATCATCATGGATAGCTCTCCAATGGCATATTCGAGCGATCCGGAAAGCCTTGCGGAGTATGCAGATGCTGCGATCGTTGTGATAAGGCAGAATCTTGCATCGGCAAAGATGATCAACGATGCCATAGAGAATCTTGAAACGAGCGGAGTATCGGTTCTCGGCGGCGTACTCAATAATATCGAGCGTATAGGCCTGTTCAATACTGCTGTCGGAGCCGTCGGCGGTTATGGCTACGGCTACGGCAGGGGATATTCGTACGGTTCGAGAAAAGGAAACCATTATTACGACAACGGCGGTTACGATTACGGCTATGAATATAGCCGCTCGGCCGAAAGCTCCGCTGATAAGGCGAATTCGCATGAGGAGGTGAAGCACTGATGGCAGATGATCGCAGCAGGGAACGTACTTCATCATCGGGTTCTGAACACTCCGGGTCTCGCTCTTCATCATCGTACGGGACGCATAATGATATAAGCAGCGGAACAGAAAAAGCCGGAAAGATAGACCTTATTGAGATATGCAAGGATACCTTCCGAAGCTTCATCGCAAATCTTTGGCTGCTCCTTATTCTGGCAGCAGTATTCAGCGCAGCGCTTTGCTTAAAAGCAAAGAAGGATTACAGCCCGAGGTACACTGCTCAGGCCACCTTCACCGTCAATGTCCTCGGCATCAGCGGCAACGGGAGCGATTATTATTCGCAGGGAACTGCGTCACAGCTTTCCGTTACCTTTCCCTCGATACTGACAAGCGGTATCCTCAGCAATATGGTCTGCGAGGATATGGGAGTTAAGGCTCTTCCTGCAAGCATTTCGGCATACGTTGAGGGAAGCACGGCGTTATTTACTATTAAAACTACTGCATCGGACCCGGATAGCGCGTATCTCGTGCTGAAATCGGTGATAAAGGTGTATCCTGAGGTCGCAAGATTTGTTGTTGGCAATACCGAGCTGCTGCTTCTGCATGAGCCCGAGCTTCCTAAGGAACCGGACAACACAATCAGCTACGGTTCATCAATAAAAATCGGCTGCGCCGCAGCGCTTGCGGTATGCCTCGTGATCGCACTTCTTGTTGCCGTCACAAGGAAGACCATTAGAAACACAAACGATCTCAAATCCGTGTTCAATCTCCGCTGCGTCGGAAGCGTTCCCTTTGAACGCTCCGTAAAGCACGGCAAGAGGAAGGAATTTACATCAATTGCGAATGAAAAGGCATCAAAGAATTTTGTCGATTCGATACGCCTTATAAGGTCAAGAACCGAAAAATCCATGCAGGAGCATGGTGAAAAGGTGCTTCTCATCGCTTCGTCCATACCGGGCGAAGGAAAGACCACTATCTCGGTCAACATCGCTCTTGCGCTTGCTGAAAAGGGTAAGCATGTAGTGCTCGTTGACTGTGATATAAGGAAACCTTCCGTAATCGGCGGCTTCAGAGATCTTGCAGATAAGGGCTTAGTGGATTATCTTCTGCATGAAGCGGAATATGATGAGATAATCGGTCATAAGAATGAGTATCTCGATGTCATAAACGGCATTAGGAACAGCAATTTTGCTGCGGATCTTCTTAAAAGCGAGAATATGCGGAAGCTCGTTGAGCGGCTTCGCGGTGAGTATGACTATGTTATTCTGGATTCTCCGCCAAGCGCGCTGATGGCGGATGCTCAATCCATGGTCGGCATTGCCGATTGCGCAATCTATGTCGTATGTCAGGATTACACCCGAAAGAGCCGTATTATTGACGGTATGAACAACCTGAGTTCCCCGAATCTGCGCTTCATAGGTTATGTTCTCAACAATTCCAGCAGCAGTACGAATTACGGCAAGTACGGCAAGTACAGCTACGGCAAGTACAGCTTCGATAAGTACAGCTACGGCAAGTACGGCTACGGCGCATACGGGGCATATTCCAAACCGAAATCAGAATAGAATTACTTAAGGCGATCCGTGGCTCCATGGGTCGCTTGTGCCGAATTTCAGCGAATAACAGGAGAAAAAGCAATGAAAGATTACATAAACGAGTATTCCCGTTGGCTTGCATGCACTGCGGAAGATGAAAAAACGAATAGTGAGCTGAGGAGCATCGGGAACGATGCCAAGGAGATAGAGGAACGCTTCTATACCGAGCTTGAATTCGGTACGGCAGGCCTTCGCGGAATAATCGGCGCAGGCACAAACCGCATGAATATCTATGTTGTCAGAAGAGCGAGCGCGGGTCTTGCGAAATACCTCCTAAACTTCAAAAGCGCAAAGACAAAGGGCGTTGCAGTTGCATATGACTCAAGACATTATTCGAAGGAGTTTGCGGAAGAAACCGCCTGCACACTTGCCGCCTACGGCATCAAATGCTACCTCTATTCCACGCTTCACAGCGTGCCGCAGCTTTCATTCACCATCCGCGAAAAGAACTGCATGGCAGGCGTCGTGATTACAGCAAGCCATAATCCCCCCGAGTACAACGGCTACAAGGTCTATTGGCACCACGGCGGTCAGGTTGCGCCCAAACAGGCGGATGAGATACTCTCCTGCATACGCGCAAGCGATTATTTTGATACGGAAACGGTTTCGCTTTCATATGCCGTCAACAGCGGTTTGGTGGAAATGATCGGTGAAGATGTCGATGAGGTCTACTATAAAAAGACGATGAGCCTGATGCTCAGGCCCGAGCTTGTGAAGGAACATGGCGGCGATATTGCCGTCGTCTATACTCCGCTTCACGGCAGCGGATTCGTACCCGTCACCAATGTTCTTCACCGCATCGGCATTAAAAGGCTATACACCGTTCCGGAGCAGGAGCAGCCGAACGGCTCATTCCCGACTGTAAAAGCGCCGAACCCCGAGGACCCGGATGCATTTACGCTTGCTTCGAAGCTTGCCGATGAAGTCGGAGCTGACCTGATACTCGCTACCGATCCGGATTCCGATCGCCTCGGTATAGATGTACGCATGGATAACGGGAGCTTTAGGACGCTTACCGGCAACCAGATAGGCTGCATTCTAATAAAATACCTGCTTTCAACGATGAAGGAGCTGGGGACTCTGCCGAGTAACGGGCTTGTTGTCAAATCCCTTGTCAGCACTTCGCTTGCCGATGCCATTTGCCGCAGTTACGGCGTGACCATGCGACATGTACTGACGGGCTTCCGCTTCATCGCAGAACAGATAGATCTTGCCGAAGCGACCGGTGAGTTCAAATTCATCTTCGGCTTCGAGGAGAGCTACGGCTTCCTGGCAGGGGGCTATTCACATGATAAGGATGCGATTTGCGCAGCTATGCTCGCTGCCGAAGCAGCGGTGTATTATTCAACTGAGGGTAAGACCCTGTATGATGTGCTGAACGACATCTATGCGGAGTATGGTTTCTATATCGAAACGACTAAGTCCTATACATTATCGGGCAAAGCCGGCATGGAAGCCATAGCGGATACCATGGAACAGCTGAGAAAGCATCCGCTCCCCACTGTTGCAGATGAGGCTGTCCTGAGTTATGAGGATATTTGGGAAGGGACTAAGCTCTATATAAGCAGCGGAGAAACGGAAAAACTCAATTTCCCGTCATCAAATGTGCTGAGGTATAATCTGTTTGGCGATGCTTGGGTAATCGTGCGCCCGAGTGGAACGGAGCCAAAGCTGAAGCTGTATGTCGGAGCAAAGGCGGATACGAAAGAAAAAGCGGCGGAGCGCGTTAAGAAGCTCACCTCCGCCTCGGATGACGTACTGAGCAGGTATCTTTATAAATAACGCTTTTTCGATAGGAGATTATATGCCGCACGCAAAGCTTGACAGAAGCGAGATCTTTGCGAAAATGCCCGTAAGGTCTGCGGTTTTGAGGCAGATACTGCCTGCAATCGCAAGCCAGATGACTGCGCTTATCTATAACCTTGCCGATACCTATTTTGTCGGAAGGCTCGATGACCCAAACCAGACCGCCGCGGTAACTGTTGCCACGGCGGCATTTCTGATGCTTACTGCGATAAGCAATCTCTTCGGCGTGGGCGGTGCAAGCGTCATTTCAAGGCTGCTCGGCAAAGAGAGGGCTCAGGAAGCCAAGAAAGCGTCTGCGTTTTCATTTTGGTATGCACTTATAAGCGCGGCTGTATTTTCCGTTATAGTAACGGTGATGCGCGATCCGATACTGAGGCTCTGCGGCGCAAAGGATGAGTATATCGAATTTGCGAGGGGCTATGCGTTTTACACGCTGATTATCGGTGCGATACCGACGGTACTGACTAATGTGCTTGCAAATCTTGTGCGCTCGGAGGGCAGTGCTGCGGCTGCAAGCATAGGCGTAACGATAGGCTGCATTATCAATATAGTATTGGACCCGATCTTCATTCTGCCTTGGGGCTTCAATATGGGTGCGGCCGGCGCAGGAGCAGCAACGGCAATATCGAATTTCTGCGGCCTTGCATATTTCATAGTGTACATGGTGAAAAACCGCAGGACGAGCGTGATAAATCTCAGCATAAAGGGCCTTGCTGCGACCGAGCACGCAAAGGATGTACTCGGCATAGGCTTCCCGTCGGCGATACAGTATGCATTGACGGTAGTTGCCGTTTCCGCGCAGATGAATTTCGTTTCGCAGTACGGCGGCGAGGCGGTCGCTGCGGTCGGAATAACCAAAAAGCTCGATCAGCTTCCGCTGTTCTTCTCCATCGGAATCGCCAACGGTCTGCTTCCGCTGATCGGCTATAACTATGCTGCCGGCAATCTCGAACGCACGGAACGGGCATTCAGGTTCGGCAGCATGATTTCGCTCGGCTTTGCGGTGCTGTGCGTCATGGTTTACGAGATATTTGCGCCGGATTTAGCAAGGCTTTTTATCGAAAATGCAAAGACAGTCGATTATGCGGCATCGTTTTTAAGGCGAATGGTGTTGGCTATGCCCTGCATGTCGGTCTGCTATCCTCTGATCGTTAAATTCCAGGCCATGGGTAAAGCTAAGGCTTCGCTCATCGTATCCGTGCTGAGAAAGGGCGTTATAGATATTCCTTTATATTTCCTGATGGACTCGCTCGTACCACTCTACGGCTGCATGTGGGTACAGCCGATAGTCGATACCGTATCGCTCATCGCGGCAGTTTTTATAAATCATGCGATAATCCGAGAACTAAAAAAGACGGAGAGCATTTCTTCACCCTCCGCCGAATAATCATGAAGCTGTCATACTCCCAGCAGGCTCTGATCGAATGCGAACAGAGCCTCATTTATTTCGTAGATATTATAGTTGCCGATCGAGATGAAGTATTCGATGATGATATCGAATTTGTTGGAGTGACTGAGCGCAAAGCCTGCTTTTTTGAGCATATCTTCGGTTTCGGGAAGGGAGAGCTCAAGCGCGATAGCAAATGCTATCGCCGTGGGCTTGCTCGGCTTGTACAGCCTGTCACTGCGTATCTTTGAGAACAGCTTGCGGTCGATATTCGCTTTCTTGTAGCACTCCGCGTCGGTCATACCCTTTTCGTCTATCTTCCTAAGCAGCATCTCCGAAAAGCTCTCGTCGATCTGCTTCAGCGCATCGGCAAGCGAGGCCTGATTCGATATGATCGGCGCAGGCATGCTGCATTCGTCCGCATGCAGCTTCTGCTTTGCTTTTGAAGCTTTTTGAAAGCGAAGAGGAGTTGGTGCCGCTTCCGCCGCCCTTGTTATGCTGAATGAACGCGGCACGGCATTTTCATCCGCATAGCGGTCATCAATGTATGCGGCTATATCGCTGTAAAGCTTCGAACCTATCTCATAGGAGCTTTTGTCGAAGATAACTATATGGACGGACATATCATGATCCGCCAAAAATTCGCCGATGGTGCTTACAGCCACATTGAGTGCGCTTGCCTTGGGATAACCATACACTCCGGAGGATATCAGGGGAAATGCAATGCTCTCGCAGGAATGCTCAAATGCAAGCTGCAATGAATTCCGGTAGCAGGAGGCGAGCAGTTCCTTTTCACCGTGCTCACCGCCCTGCCAGACCGGGCCTACGGTGTGGATGATGTATTTGCAGTGAAGCTTATACCCACCCGTGATAACAGCCTGACCCGTCCTGCAGCCGCCGAGAGTACGGCATTCGCGGAGCAGCCCGGGGCCTGCTGCACGGTGGATTGCGCCGTCAACTCCGCCTCCGCCGAGAAGGGACGGATTTGCTGCGTTGACAATGGCATCGACTTTCATTTTTGTTATATCATTTCGGATTATGCTCAGCGGCATGGTTGTTGCTTCCTCATATAAATCTGATTTAGGAGACCGTGTCACGGTGATTTATCCAATTATAACACGCCCGGAATATAAAATCCAGATACCAAGGAATACCAAATAGCGAATCGGCGCGAGAATGCTCGAAATATGCTTGCAGAGTAAAAATCGGTATGATATAATAACCTCGACGTATTTCAATGAATACATTATATAAACACATATTGTCTTAAACAAACCATAACTAATGGACAAACAGCTGAAAGGAGCAACACAATGGGACTTATTAAAGCAGGAATCGGAGCACTCGGAGGCACGCTGGCAGACCAGTGGAAAGAGTTTTTCTACTGTGATGCACTTCCAAACGATGTATTGATGAGAAAGGGCCAGAAGCGCGTCAGCGGCCGT